>CAYSCM010000005.1:0-10856 GCA_964429815.1 uncultured Candidatus Saccharibacteria bacterium | reverse complement strand
GCAACCAGCACCTCTTTCTTCGCAACGACCGCCTCCTCCACCAACCTCTTTGCCAGTAATCTCAACGCGGCTACGACAACTCTAGGCAATGCCACGAGCTCGACGTTCTTTGCCACTACCGCCTCTTCGACGAACTTGTTCGCTTCCTTTATCACTCTTGCCACCACGACTTTAGGGAATGCCACCTCGTCGACCATCTTTTCGACCACCGCCAGCAGCACCAATCTCTTTGCTAGCAACCTCAACGCGGCGACGACGACACTAGGGAACGCCACGAGCTCGACGTTGTTTACGACCACAGCTTCCTCAACGAACGTATTCGCTTCATTCGCCACCCTTGCCACGACGACCTTGGGGAATGCCACAAGCTCGACCATTTTCTCAACCACCGCCTCTTCCACCAATCTCTTCGCCACCGTCCTCTCCGCTGGCAACATCACCTCGACGGGACTCGGCACCTTCAGCACTCTTCTGGCCACTGGCTCCACGACGCTCCAGAATTTCACCTTCGTGAACGCGACCGGCACCTCGGCGACCACGACAAACTTTGTGAGCACGAATGCCTCAACGACAAATTTCTGGCTTTCAAGTTTAGGGGGTACCAATACAGCCTGTCTGCGCACGGACAAAAATGGGCTCATCACTGCGGCGGGCTGTACTCAATGGGCAACTTCGACGACCGATACCACTGCGCTCGCCCTCGCCGGAGCGCTCAAGGTCGGCATCGGCACGACCTCACCGCAGTGGGCCCTCCAAATTGCGAGCTCGACCGGAGCACAACTTGCGCTCTCGGACCCATCCTCCCTTACGAACGTTCACTGGAGCTTCAGAAATGCCGGCGGCTTTCTGTACTTCTCGACATCCTCTCCTTCTACCTATGCGACCTCATCAGGCCCCGGGCCTCTTACGATAGCCCCGAGCGGGATTTTGGGCATAGGCACCACGACTCCGCAGTGGGCACTTCAAATCGCATCTTCGACCGGTCCACAGCTTACCCTTACCGATCCGAGCGCAGGGTCTAACCAAAAGCACTGGTCTATACGCTCCAACGGCGGGAACCTCTACATCGCCACGAGCTCGGATAGCTTTGCAACGACGAGCACTTCGACCATCACGATTAACTACACGGGCAGTGTCGGTATCGGCACAACAACCGCAACCTCGTCCCTTCTCTCCGTTGGCAATGCTTCCGTGGGCGCCGCCACTGCCGTCGCTGCCTTCGGTAATGCTGCTGGCGGTTGTTGGATCATCCCGACGACCGGTGTTACCTGTTCGTCCGATGCGACGCTTAAAAATAATATCGAGAAGCTCGCCCCCGCACTTGGAACGGTCTTGTCCCTTAATCCCGTGACCTATAACTGGCTTGCCGAGGCTTCAGGAACCCCGACTCACACAGGTTTTCTTGCGCAAGAAGTTCAGAAGATCGCACCCGATCTGGTATATCAAAGTAGTTGGGGGACGCTCGCCCTCAATTATGCGGGCTTTACCCCCTACCTCGTCTCCGCCGTCCAGGAGCTCCATGCCCTTGTCGCTCCGCTTTTGCCGACGACGACGATTTCATATCTCGTTGCACCTCCCGGTGCGGCAACGTCGAGCGTCGCAGGAGCCGGAGCGTTTTCCGACAGCTCTCAGGAACTTCGTGACGCGCTCTCCTCTCTCGGACAACTACTCGTCCATGCATTCGACGGCGCTATCTACGCTGCGGCCGGAGTGTTCGATCGCGTGTTCGCAAAGGAAGTCCACTCCGACATTGTCTATGTCGAAAAGTTGTGCGTCAGCGGCGTGTGCGTGACGAAAGATGACCTCGTGAAACTCCTCTCAGCCTCCGCGGCGGCAGGTACAACAGGAAGCTTGAGCGTAAGTTCCAGCAGCACATCATCGGGAGGGAGTATCTCGAAAACCTCTTTGGATTCGACGCCGCCGACTATCGTCATACAAGGTAATAACCCCGCCACCATTCACGTGGGAGAGGCGTATTCCGACCTTGGCGCCACCGTCTCCGACAATGTGAGCCAAAACCTCGGATATACGACCTACGTCGATGGGGTCGCTGTCATGGAAGTTTCTCTCAATACTGGTCTTCCTGGCACCCATACTATCGACTACGTCGCGACCGATGCAGCGGGAAACACCGCGACGAGCACGCGCACCGTTATAGTCGAAACGTCATCAACGTCATCAACGTCATCAACGTCATCAACGTCATCAACGACGCTCTCTACTCCGTAAGCGGGGGATACGAAGCGAGAAGTTTTTTTTCCGCGACATAGGCCCGAGCGATTTCCCCGAACGAGGGAGCTCTACGGCCTTCGCGTTTGTAGTGGAGGCCGATGTCGAAGAGCGCCTTGGCATGCGCAAAGAGCGTTCGATAGGAGTCAAAAAGCTTCGCACGGCGGTCCCAAATGTGGGTCGCCTCGCTTCCGGCGCCGTTTACCTCGATGATGGTGAAGTTTTCTCCGACGGCGAGGTCAGAGAGTTTCTCGAAGCGCACGTCAAACCGTCCAAGGTGGAAATGCGGGATTTCACGCGCGATCTTGTCGAATGCGTCGGTCATGCCCGACGTTATGAACGGGCGGCCATCCCGAAAGAGAGAACCGCGCACGTGGTTTCCGACAGCAACCAACTTTATGCGTTTCCCCCGCGGCACGATAGTTTCCAGAGAATCTTTGTGGTACGTGAAGTAGCTCTTGGCAAGCCGGCGGGCGCGCTCATCGCGCAAAATGAGCTCCCGAAGGCTTGCTCTGCCATCGCCGACGACGGCAGGGAAGTACTTAAGGGTAAGCGAGATGATTTTCCCCCGTCCTTCGCCGGGGTAGCGCAGGTACATGACCCCCGCTTCGCCTTCTTCTTCGATAAGCCGCTGGACGATGAGAGCGCGGCCTCGCGGAAAAGCTTCAAGGTAGGCTTCGACGTCTTCCTTCGTCCGCACGATGCGCACCCCCGTGCCGCGCCGTCCGATGTCGGGTTTGAGAACGAAGGGGAGCCGGAGGCCGCCAGCGGTGGCACTACCCAAGAGCTCATCCGCGCTCGCGCGCCCGGTGGTATTTTCAAATCGCATGTAGGAGGCTACCCGCTCCTTTCCGGAGGATCCCAAGAGGCTGAGGACCCCGCACTTGCTCTCTCCGCACAGCCCCGCGAATTCTATCGACGGATTGCTGAGGAGCGGAAGCGTGAAGCTTCGGTAGCGCAGCGCGTAGAAAAACCACGCCACCGCGACAGGAATGTAGAAAAAGGAACCCGGCCAATTCTCGAAAAAACTGAAAATCGGCTCACCGGGAAGGCGCCCCGAAAGTTCATGCCATCTCCGGTCTATGTCAGCGGGGGTCGGTTCGTTCATTGTTGTCTTCATACGCAGTGCGCTTCGCTCTTCGCTTCGCCATAAAAAAGAAAAAAGCTGACACCCCTATCGCGATCGGCCACCGCCAGAAACCAAGCCAGTCAGAGGTCGATTGACCGAAGAGGTACGCCACGGCGAAGAGCCCTGTGGTCCAGATGAGGGTTGCAAGGACGACCGACTGCGCGAATTCCCAAAACGGCATCCGGAAAAATCCGCAGGCGACGTAGGTGGGGAGTCGCAATCCCGGAATGAAGCGCGTCGAAATGACGACCTCACGCAGATTGCGCTCAAGGCGCCGTCGTATGGGGAGGAGCCGCTCGTGTTCGACAAACCGCCGGATGCGCGGATGGGTTTTGGCAAGCATACCAAGGAAGTAGAGGCCGTAGTCGCCCGTGATGATGCCTATCCAAAGGGCGATGAGTGCTACTCCTATCTTGATAAGTCCGTCCGCGGCCAGGATGCCGACGAGAATGGTGGTCAGGTCTTCGAGGATCCATGTGCCGGCGATGATAGAGACCGGCATGAGCCAGTGGTGGGGGACCGAAGCGGCCAAAATGACATTCACCCAATGGGTCGGTGACCACCACATGTCCTACGACTTCTTCCAGGCGCTCTCCTCGACGCGGATGATCTTATTTTTTTCGTCGACGAACACGACGGTCGGATGCGAATCTTTGACTTCTGAGGGTTCGAGATATGCCTCGCCGAGGATGATGACCTTATCGCCTTTTTTAAAAAGGCGCGCCGGGGGGCCGTTGAGAACGATATCGCCCCTCCCGGCTTTTCCGGCGAGTATGTAGGTCCGCCAGAGCACGGCGTTGCTAACATTGGTTATCTGGACCATTTGCCCAGGACGAAGCCCGGCCGCCTCGAGGATGTTTTGGTCGATGGTGATGGAGCCTACGTAGTCGAGGTCCGCATCGGTCACAGTCGCTCGATGGATCTTCGCTATACAGACGTTTATGAGCATGGCACCAAAGTATACCACCGTCTTTGACAGCGTGGCACGGGCGGATTACGCTCTAGGCGGAATGTGCGGCGCGGCCGCATACCGTTCAACGACTACGGAGAGCACTATGAAGACGCCAAACGGGAGTGGGGGGATTTTAAAGTTCCTCCATCCCCAAAACCGAAGCGTCCCCTTGGTGAGGATTCCGACGGGGTTTGACCCACTCATCACGGACCAGGTCAGGATTTTTGCGGCACTCGGGTTCGACAAGGCAGGACTCCCGCACAAGGTCATCCCGGCGGTGTACATGCTCCTTCGCGCGCATGAAGCCGGACGTCTTGAGGGCGTACATACAATCGTCGAAGGTACGTCAGGGAACACCGGGCTTGGGCTTGCGATCGCGGCGCCGGCCTTCGGTCTCAAAGTCGAGCTCTACGTGCGCTCGGACACACCACTCACTAAGCTCGCGCTTCTGCGTTTCTACGGCGCACGCTTCCAGGATTTTCCCGAACGTGAAGGAGAGGCTACCTGCATCGAGCGTGCGCGAGAAAAGGGCAAAGAACCCGGATACCTCAACCTCGACCAGTACGACAACGACGACAATCCGAAGGCGTTCGAGAAATTCCTTGCGCCGAAGATCCTCGACCCCTTCGAGGCAACCCTCTCAGCGGTCGCCGCCGGTGTCGGTACCGGCGGCACCGTGGTGGGTCTTGCCCGTTACATACGGGCTTGCGAATTTTCCACCAAGGTCGTCGGTGTGGTGTGCGCGGAAGGGGACGAGGGACCGGTGCCCGGCGTTCGCGCCGAAAGCAAACTATCCCTAGAGCTCGTGCGTCTCCCTTGGAGAAGCGCTATCTCCGAGGGTGCCCTCATGACGCTCGGGAAGCGTTCGCGCGCCTACCAAGCGAGCCTCGACCTTCGCAGAGCGCTCGGCGTTTGCCCAGGGCCAAGTTCCGGCCTTGCCTACGTAGGACTTCTTGACTTTCTTCGGAAGGAGAAAGATTCAGGAAGGCTCGATGCGCTACGCGGCAGGGATGGGAGCATCAAGGCCGCGTTCGTTTGTCCCGATTTGGGAGAGAGCTATGCGGACAAGTACTCGACCATCCTCGACGTAGTGGACTAAAGTGGGTGAACGACAAAACGCGCGGCCCCTGGGCCGCGCGTTTTTCTATACTGCATCTAGAATCTTTTCCGCCGGGAGCGAGCTGAAATTTTTTAAGGGGTTTGGGGTAGGGCAAGGGCTTAAAAAATTTCTGCGAGCGTGCTTACATATCCATCGGCAGTATTTCCGTCACCTCGACCCATGCGTTCTCGAGCATATAGTGCGGGTGGCCTTTACCGAACAGTTTGGCCGCCTCCTCGAGCGATTTCGCCTGGACCACCATGTAGCCGCCGACCTGGTTGCGGAACTTTTCTGCTCCGGCGGGAGTGACTTTCATGCTCTTGCCGACAGGAGCACCCGGGTCAATGAGATCTTTCTTGTGCGCGGCCATCCATGTGTTCCACGCCTCCATTGCCGGGCCCATATCCTCTTTTGGCATTTTGAGCGCCCTATCGAAGGAGGCGAGCGGGGCATTGAGGAGTGCTAAAAATTTCTTCATATTTTTTTATTACCTGCTAAGTTTCTACTCACGAGTGTCACTTTTCCTCTATCACCGCGAGGATGTGCTCTGCCGGGTCCTTGAACCACGCGATGGCCTTGGGTCCGGGCCGCTTCCCGTCGTTGCGGCAAATGCCCCTCTCATCGGTCCGGAATTCCGGATACTGCTCCATCGTGACGCTCTTGGCATTGAGCCTATCCACGGCTTTGTCTATATCGGGAACAATGAAATTGAGGACCGTATGTTCAGGCGCGCGGTACTCCTCTGAAGGATAGATGAAGAAGTGGCCGCCGCCGAAAAGCTTGACGGTGAGTCCCTCGGGAGCCTCATCGACCGGAAGTCCGAGTACGTCGCCATAAAAGGCCCTCATCGCGGCAATGTCGGGAGCGGAGATGCTCGTAAATGTCGGAGTGTTTTTGAACATGGCTACATTCCTCGCGGCTCAAGAAGCGCCACGCGGTTACCCTCGGTATCTTGAATCGAGATATAGAGCCCGACGCCGGGGATGTCGTCAGGTTCCTTTCCTTGGCTCGCGCCGATTATTTTTCCGCCGGAAGCCTCGACCTTCCTCATCGCGGCTTTGATATCGTCGACGGCTACGACGATGCCCGGCACCTGGTTTTGCTTACTTTTCTTAAAGAAGCCACCATCGATAACGCCGGGCTTCTCCGGGCGGGCTCTCGGGTCGGAGCGCTCCGAGGTCATAGCGACGACGTAGTCGCCCATGTCAGACCCCAGCTTATTGAGCTGCCATCCGAACGCCTGCGAATAAAAGTCCGCCATACGATCGCGGTTCTCGTAGGGCATCTCGAAGTGAACGACGGGGTTCATAGAGATTTTTTTACTAGTAACCGGGGCAGTATACCAAATCGACTGTACGTTTCGCGTGAAGAAGGCTTCCTTCGCTTTGCGACCGACTGCTCAGAATCCATGCGCGTAGAAGCCTGGTTTCTCAAAACAAAAAGCCGCCCGAGAGCAGCTTATTGATCCTCCTCTCATGTTGCTTTCCTAAAAACATGCCTCATTTTACTATTTTAACGAATTTATCGCAGCAAGGTTTAGCTTCGCGCATTTAAAGCCGTTAGGGCATGGATAAGTATGGGCGGATAAGATTCACATGCCTCTCTATCTTAGCTTGCGCTATTTAATCTGAACGTGGCCACAAAAAACAAACGACGGTCGCGTGACCGTCGTTTGTTTTTACTTTCGACCCCGGATTATTTCACCGACACATCTCGGAAGATCGTCGCTGATATTGCCGAGCCCGAGATCGTTCCGTATACGCGAACCGTATCCCCGTTGCTCACCTTGCTAAGATCAAGCGTCGCCCAATTTTGAGCGAGAAGTTTTGCGCCCGAAGCCAGCGTAACCGAGTAAGCGGTACCCTCTGAGGATGTGAGCGTGAAGGTCTGTGCTGACGCATTCAGGTTGCTAAGGACTCCCTGGATTGTTCTCGGTCCGGCTGCCATTTCCCGATGTACCGTCTGAACATTGTTCTTTATCTCTTGATTCAATGCTTGACGCGCGGTCCAGTCGCGCACGAGGGTTGCGTCAATGGTCCAACTGCTGCTTTGGTTGACCGTTCCATGAACTCCGACAAAGTCACCCTGATGGAAGCTTGAGAGCGCAACGCCCTGCGGCATGACCCCAGCAGACGCGGGTACGTTTATAGTCCAATCACCGCCCCAGCTCTTGACGGTGAGAGACGTCGCCGACACTGAATCAATGGTGCCGCGCAAAAGAACCTTGCCTGTGGGGCCAATCTGCAGAACTATCTGCTGTGCGGGGGCTGCAGTTGTTGTGCCACTAGTAGTCGTGGACGCTGTCTGCGCGAACGCCACGCTACCTACTGCAAGAAACCCAAGGGATCCAAGCATTAATGCAATTCTTCTCATATGATGAAATAAAATTAATACCTTGTAATTACCGTATAAGACGGTTTTGCGACTAGTATATTACCAATTATCTGAATCTTCAAAAGCTTTAACCCCCCGCAAGGGTAGGCAAAATCATGGCTCAAAATATCAAACTCCGGCGGTAAGCAGGGCTTGCCGTCGTTGCAAGCTCGGTCATGCGGAAGCACGCTTTCGCGCGGCTCTCGTTTGCTCACTTGTTCGGGACACACCTCGAATGGCCGTGAAGGCAACATTCGACGTCTTGTTGAAACACTTTACCACGCAGGTCGAGAAAGAGTTGGGGACGGCATAAAAGAAGGCGCCATCCACCACAGTGGCGAACGGCGCTGACGAAGGGTGCTTAGGTGTGCTGCGGCTCGTGGTCTCCATGACCGCGAAGGTCTTTGACAAGTGCATGCATGAGAAACGCCGCAATGGGCCAGCAGATCGCGGCCAATACGATTGTACCGGCAACACCGCCTTCACTCGTCGCCCAATTATTTGCTAGCCAAGCGACGCAGCACAATGGCATCAAAACCCAGATCGGGATCTGGGCGATCACCACGACGATGGACTGTGTGCGGTATTCGCTGACGAGCGTACTGATCATTCCAACGATGAGCCACCAACCTGCGCCGATTAGAAAAAGCCACTGATCGAGTGACATGGATTTTGCTCCCTTCGAACCAGTTAGTCTCCAACTGAATACAACCACACGTTTAGAAATTGTCTAGGTAGCCAAGGATGCAACTCTAGACTCTTAGAATCGTATCCGCGTCGCTTCATTTTTGATTGTGTCGATTATGAGGTATAATCGCCGTATGGCTAGCAAACGCCGCACAACAGCAAAAGGATCCTTTGAGAAGGTTGCACAAGGGCAGCTCAAGAAGAACCTGCCCGTCTTAGAATCGCTTCGTGACTACGACACCGGGAAAAAGAACATTTCAACTCGTACCGCCGAAAAGCGTCTGCCTCGTATACGAGTTGCTGCATAAGGAGGGGCTGGTCTCATTCCCTCTGACGGTCTCGGCGCAGCAGATCGTCGAGTCTATCGTCGTGAACATCACGGGCGCCCACTACGGAGCACCCAACTACGCCACGATCGAAGAGAAGGCTGTGGCGTATATCTATTTCCTCATCAAAGATCACCCGTTCACCGACGGCAACAAACGCACCGCCTGTCTCGTGTTCAGCGTCGTCTGTGAGGTCAACGCTCTCTCACCGAACTTTGGCGGCGACAACCCAACGCTCGACGAGCTTGCGGTGTTTATCGAGAAGATCCAGGAGGACGACCACCAGTCAGTCATTCGCCAGATTGCAAATCTTCTCTTCGCGAAGGAGTGAAAGACCTAGGTGTTCTGTCGACCTCGGCGGGAAACTACTTCGTCGTACGCCTTCAAGAGCTCTGTTTTGTCAGACTCGTCGAGCGCGCCAATGTAATCCTCTCTGGTGAGCTCCGATGCGGGCCGTGTAAATGTAAGGCCGGTCCTGCCAGAGAGAGCGGCGAGATCATCGAGTGGCAGAAGGCGAAGCTTACCTTCGAACTCCCGCCACTCTTCTGGGGTCCAAGTTGAAGACGGCTGCATGCTTCATTTTAGCATGCAGCCACCGGGCGCACCTCATCAGCCCTTGCGGATCGGTACCTTATTCTCACGCCGATGTAGCTTTCCTTCATCAATCAAGTAGGGTGCCGCAATGATCAAAAAGAAGAAGTTTGACCCGAACGCTTTTATCCAAAGCCTCATGCCTCGAGCCAGAAAGGCGAGAAGGGAAGAGGGGCTCTATAACCTGCGTCAGTACCTAACGGTCGTTCTGCGCATCCACGAGCGCTTACAAACTCCCGAAATGGACTCGAATAAAAACGAGACGAACTAAGTTTTCAAAAACCTTCGACTGCGGGGTCTCGCGCACTATCGAACTGAGTCCATTTTTTCTCCACGGCAATCGCGATGGAGGCTCAATCCGATCTTCATAGCGAGTGTGCTATGCTCGCGTCATGACATCAGCCGAAGAAAGGGTGGCAGCAAAGCTTTCTGACGAATCGCGTCAGTCGTTTGCCGAGTTCCTGGCAGATAACAAGAACAACCCTCATCTCCCCAAGCTGATCGGATTTCTCAATGTCGACGCGATCGACGTACGCGCCATGCTCGAGTATGGGCTCAGAAAGCTCAAGAGAGGCGAGACCGACATGCCACTCTCGGCCTACTTCTTTCTGATATCAGAAATTGAGCAGCTGTCTTCGCAGGTCAGAGATTTTGCGCTCGATGTGTCGGTCTATTGCGAGGGCGCTCATGAATATAGTCAGTCGTACAAAGCTTTTGATGCAGCAAGAGAGTACAAAAAAATCGAGCCGCTGCTCAGGGGCGGCAGCGGCTCTCCGCAAGTCCGATAGTCTATCGATTATGCTTGTGAGGGACGGCGTGGGCCGTGCTGCGGCCCTCACGGTGTTGAACGACGACGTGCGTGTGATTGCCTCTGTCGCCTCCGCCGGAGTGGTGGCGTCCACCTCCTGCCGTGCTCAGGTGGTGCGTCTCCCTGTTTCCGCTCGAGCTTCTTGAGGCTTCGACGCTTTTGCTCTTCGATTCACCGCTTCCGCTCTTAGTCCAAGAACTCCAAGGCATGTGGACCTCCATGAGAAATCCCTTGCCCGAGCGCGCCATATAGGCCTCGATTACCCACAATCAATCCCTGCAAGCTCGCGCGTTTATTCATTCACCGCCCAGGAGCTCGCGGTGGGTGAGGCGATGAAGCCTCCAGCGGAGCCTGGTCGAGTTTGTCTTTCCAAAATGTGCGAAGGGCAAAATATCGTCGCAGTGCCTCTCGGATTAGCTCGGACCGCGTGCGGTGCTCCTCTTTGCAAACGCGATCCAAGTCCGCGGCCATGTCGGGGAGTAAAGAGATCGAAAACGTAATAGTGACGCGAGACATGCCGGCAATTCTCTCAGGAATGAAGCACCGCCGGCAGGAGGCGAAACATGCCCGACGGGCATGGAGTGTTACTAAGTGTTACTGCTCCGGTGGTAGGACTCGAACCTACAACCAACTCCTTAACAGGGAGCTGCTCTACCATTGAG
>CAYSCM010000004.1:0-24071 GCA_964429815.1 uncultured Candidatus Saccharibacteria bacterium | reverse complement strand
ACCTCTACCTCGCCACGAGCTCGGCGGGCACCTTCGCCACCAGCTCCGTCTCCGCACTCTCCATCGACGCCACCGGCACCGTCGCCCTCACCTACCTCCAGGTCGCCGCCTCCTCGACCCTCAATTCGCTCTTTGTGACCAACACCGCCTCTGCCGGAAACGTCATCGCCTACGGCTCCACCACCCTGCAGAACGTCACCTTCGTGAACGCCACCGGCACCTCCGCGACAACCACCAACCTCTTCTCCACCACCGCCTCCTCAACCAATATTTACGGTTCACTTCTCAATATCGGGAACTCACTATACTTCAACTCAACGAGAAGTCTCGGCATCGGCACCACGACCCCCAACTGGTCACTCCAGGTAGCCTCCGCCACGCCCTACATTGCTATTACGGATACCGCGGCATCAGCAGGGAACAAGCACTGGCTTCTTTCCAATATCGATGGCACCTTCCGCATCGGTACGAGCTCGGATTCGCTCAACAGCACCTCGACTCTCTTTCAAATAGATACCACCGGCCGCGCCTCTACCACCGCACTCACCATCTCCGGTCTCGGCTCCGGCTCAACGCAGTGTCTCCAGATCTCGGGGGCCGGTGCGGTCTCGGGGACGGGGAGTGCCTGCGGTGCAGGCTCGGGCACTAGCAACTCAAAATGGGCCACGTCGACGACCGACACCCTCGCCATCTCACCCAACACCGCCCTCAAGGTCGGCATCGGCACCACCTCTCCCCAGTGGGCCCTCCAGGTCGCCTCCTCAACCGGTCCCCAGCTCACGCTCACGGACAACACTGCGGGAGCAAACCTCAAGCATTGGAGTTTCCGCTCGGTGGGTGGTGGCTTCTATATCGCCACGAGCTCGGACTCGACATTCGCGACGAATACGCAGTCAGTTCTCGCGGTAGATTCAACCGGGAACGTGGGAATCGGTACAGGCGCACCGGAGACCAGGCTTTCGATCAAGGGAACATCGTTTTGGGGCCAGCTTCACATCACCAGCAATGCCGTGAACGGTGAAGCAGCGCTCCATTTCAAGTCTGCCGAGGACTCGGACAACAACGCCTGGATGATCGGCAAGAACGTGGGAATTTCAGATAGCTCATTCACGATCTACCGCAATACCTCGGGTGGCAACCTCCTCACCATCTCAACCGGCGGCAATGTGGGCATCGGCACGACCACGGCAAACTGGACCCTCCAAGTCGCCTCGGCTACGCCCTTCATCGTCATCACTAAGACGAACGCCGCCGCCAACAACAAACACTGGCTCATTGGCGCCCAAAACGGCATCTTCACCGTCGGCACTTCCTCGGACTCTCTCAATGCCACTTCGACCGCCCTTTCCATCAATGCCGCGGGCAACGTCGTCATCGGCACCTCGACCGCCACCACATCCGCCAATGCAGCCCGCCTCCAGCTTGTCTCAAATTATCCGCAACTCATCCTCACCGACCCCTTGGGAGGGGTGAACCTCAAGCACTGGGCAGTGCGCTCCGCCGGCGGCAACCTCTACTTCGCCACGAGCTCAGACAGCACCTATGCGACGACAACCGCCGCTTCTTCGACCCTCTCGCTTGTCTCCACCGGAAACGCTGGCTTTGTGGGAATCGCCTCCTCTACTCCATGGGGCACGCTCAGCGTTGAGATAGGCAATAATGACCCGGGCTTCGTCGTAGCTCGCCGCGGCAGCTCGACGCCAAACTTCATCGTCGGCGGCGCCCAAGGTAGCGTCGGTGTTGGTACGACAACCTCCTCGTCAACCATCTTCGTGGTCGGCAACAGTTCCATCTCTACCAACAAAGCGGTGGCAGCCTTCGGCAACGCCTCCGGCGTGTGCTTCATCACCCCGGCGGCTGGCTCTATCTCATGTCAGTCTGACGCACGCCTCAAGACCAATATCAATAGCCTCTCATCTTCGCTCAATGCACTCTTGGCCCTCAAGCCAGTGACCTACAACTGGAAAGCGGAAGACCCAGGCTCTCCGACCCACACCGGCTTCCTCGCCCAAGATGTTCAGCAAATTTTGCCTGACCTCGTCTACACGAGCGACTGGGGCACTCTTTCTCTCAACTACGCAGGCTTCACGCCGTATCTCATTGAGGGTGTTCAGGATATTTACCACAGCATTAAGCCGTTCTTCGGCACGACGACACCGATCGAACTCACGGCTGCAAGCTCGAGCACATCCACTTCAACACCATGGGTCGCCGCGTTCGCCGACGCCTCGCAAGCGCTCAAGGACGCTATCAACGCCGCAGGAGTTGCCGTCTACCGAGCCTTTAGCGAAGGGGTCTACGCCGCAATCGGCGCCTTCAACAAGGTCTTCGCCAAGGAAGTTCACACGGACAAGCTCTGTGTTTCGGATAGCTCTGGAGAGACCTGCATCACTAAGAGTCAGCTCGACTCGCTCCTCGCCGGTGCTGGACACTCTTCGAGCGGCACAGGAAGCACGAGCGGCACAGGAAGCACGAGTGTGCCGAGCGGTTCGACGAGCACGCCGGCCGCGACATCGACTACAACCACATCAACAACCACATCAACAACTGCATCAACGACCACGACCACCTCGACCTCGACCGACACCATCGCCCCGACCGTCACCATAAACGGCAACAATCCAGCGAACGTCAACATCGGTGACGTCTACTCTGACTTGGGCGCCACCGTGACCGACAACGTGAGCGTAAATCTCGGCTATAAAGTCTCGCTCGACGGAGGAGCTCTCATGGATCAAAGCCAGCTCACCCTGGATACTTCCGTCGCCGCAACCCACACCATCCTCTACAGTGCGACCGACCAAGCGGGTAATGTAGGGACTGCGACCCGAACCGTGAACGTCCTCGACCCGCACGCGTCGAGCACGCCAGCAACAACGAGCACCGCAAGCTCAACCGCCACGACAACCCCCTAATCCAGAAAAGGGAAGGGAACCCTTAATAGATATTCTCGTAGACGGTCTTGGAGATTTCACCGATCGCTTTTTGGAGTGCGTCAAAGTCGATCCCTTCGGTCATAATGCAAGCCGAGTAGGGTTGCTGCTTTGCGTATACGATGCCGCAATCGTTGAGGAATATGCTCGTGGTAATGCCAAGCATGTTTTTATCCCCTCGTTCGCCGAACTTATGGGCCACCACGGTACCCTTTGGTACTCCGGCGACAAGCCCGCCGCTGTATTCGGTTTGCGAAAGAAGGGAAAGGGCTTTGTCCGAGTATTTTCGAGATAGGTACGAGCTGTTGTATAGGGTGCGCAGAATGGCCGCATAGGATTTTGCGGTCATAAAAAGGCTCGTTTTGCCGTCGTCATTGGGCACCTTGATCCCAAGATCGAGATACACTGCTTCGCCAAAGGAAGGATCGATGACGCTTGCAAGGAGATTCGCCGCTTCATTGTCTGAATACCTGATCATATGCTCAAGGAGTTCGTTAACGGTGTAACTTTGTCCAAGCTCGATGCTGACCGAAGGAGGTATGAAATAACCGCTCTGGTCTTTATCAAAGACGGAGGCGTAGAGGACTTTTTTGTCGAGGACGTCGGGATAGAGCTCGGCGTACTTGTAAACCGCGATCATGAGAGGGAGCTTGAGAAGGCTTGCGGGAGTATACAGCTCGTTTTCATTCACTGCCGCGAATCGTAGTGTAGTAAGATCGCGCACCCATACCGAAATGTGACCAATGCCGCTCCTATTTTGAAGCTGTGCCACCTGCGTCGTAATGATGCCATCGAGCTTGTCGAGCTTCCCGGCTTTTTCCTCAAAGATCTCGCAATCGGGGTAGGGATTTATAAAGCGGTAGTGGGTCTGGCAATTGATCGCCGCCGTTGAAGAGAGCGGGCCTTTTTTGTTCGCGTATGCGTGTTCGATGGTCGCACCGATCGCGAGCCCTGCCGCAAGGAGGAGAATAGTGACGAAGCTGCTGCGCCCTGGCATGACAAGATATTCTCCCGCCGCCGCACCTTTGTCCAGGGAATTCCAGCACTATTTCCGCTACAATAGGCGCATGAACCGCTCCTCAAGGCTCACTATGCTCCTCGGAATCCTTCTGGTCGCGGGCGCGATTCTCGTCACCAAGGCGCTTCCGGTATTCGCGTACCCCGAAGTCAAGAGCCTTTCGCACTTCAAAGGTTCTTTCCACACTCTCCAGGACTACTTCACGAAACTGGCGCAGGCGAAGGGGGCCCCGTACGCCTACGAGATACTGCGACGAGCCGCTCTCCCGCCAGACACGGACCTGCATCTCCTTGGTCACGTCGTCGGGGACGTTTTGTACAAGCAACAAGGAGTGGACGGTATCAAAATATGCACGCAGGAATTTCGCAATGCCTGCTCACACGCCATCGTGGTCGGTGCTTTTTATGACAATGGGGAAGCGGCGCTCCCGCTCATCGCGCAGGCTTGCCAGCAGGCGCCCGGAGGCCCCGGAGCATACGGCATGTGCTTCCACGGGCTCGGGCACGGCGTGCTTGCCTCCGTCTCCTATGACGAGAAAAAAGCGATAGCGCTGTGTAAAAAAGTAGGAACACCGGAGCGCTTCAACGAGGAGTACAAGCAGTGCGTCTCGGGGACCATCATGGAGCTCACGGGCGGCGGGGACCACGACAAGGCGCTCTGGGCCGTGGAGCGCATGAAATATCTCTCCGCGACCGACCCGCTTGCGCCGTGCGACCGGAGCTACATGCCGGAGGAAGTAAAGCCGATGTGCTACGTGTACCTCACCCCGCACTTTTTTGAAATGAACGGAGGAAGTTTGTTCCATCCCGGCGGCAGGGAATTCACCCAGGCGTTCTCCTACTGCAGCAGCATTCCGGCGCAAGAAATCCAAAACCGCTCCTCCTGCTTCGGCGGCATCGGCAAAGAGTTGCCGACGCTCGCCATGGCGCGGGATATTCGCGTCATCGACCAGATACCCCCGGAGAAGCTCGCTCTTGTCTATAGTTGGTGCGCGCTCGGCAAGACCAATGAGGCGACGGGTGGGTGCGTGCGGCAAGTCGTCGAGTCGCTCTTCTGGGGCGGCGAGAACGACCCCAAAGGGGCGGCGCTCTTTTGTGCCGGCATACCAGCGGGGGCTATCCACGACGTGTGCACGGGCGAGCTTTTTCAGGCGGCCACCTACTTCCTGATTCCTGCCGATAAGAAGCGCGACCGCATCTGCGGCACGCTTCAAGGAGACGACCGGCGCTCCTGCAGCGCGGCGCTCTTTAGTATGAGATAGCATGCGGACGTTTTTTCGCGTGGGTGCTGGTCTTGTCGCTGCGGTCGTCTTTGGAGCGGCGGCGCAGCACTACCTTGTGCCGCTCTACACAGGAGAGCCCGGGAAGCCCTCTTTTTCCGGTACAAAAGAGGAAAGCGCGTACTGGGAGAGCCGAATCAAGGCCGCAGGAGGAGAAAAGGCGTATGCGGAGCTCGTTTCTTACAATCGAGGCCGCTCCTATGATGCCATGCACCAGTCGGCGCACCTCTTTGGCGGCGCACTATTTCGAACGCAAGGTGACTCGGCACTCTCCGTGTGTGATTCGCGCTTCAGCTTCGGCTGTTTCCACGAATTTTTGGGAGAGGCGATAGCTGCCGAAGGTCCGTCCGCCATCGGCAAGCTCAATGAAAGTTGCATTGAAGCGCTTCCCACGACCTTCCTCTCTTGTCAGCACGGTATCGGTCACGGCATCCTGGCATCGCTCGGCTATAGCCGGGCCGACCTCGACAAGGCGCTTGCGGAGTGTTCATCGCTTCCGCGCAAAGACCCCATAGGCGGGTGCTACGGCGGGGTGTTTATGGAGTACAACTTTCAGACCATGCTCCTCGACCAGGCGCGACTACGCCGGCCAGAAGGCGGTGACTATAGATATCCCTGCGATGACCTGCCCGGCGAATACGGGAAGGCCTGCTATTTCTGGCAGCCGCAGTGGCTCTCGGCTCTCTGGGGCCCGGGAGTCGAAAGTTTCTCCCGTATCGGGGATTTCTGTCGCACCGGACAGGCGGCCGAGGAGCGACGAGCCTGCTTCGAGGGAGCGGGAGAGGTCGCTCCCGAGTCGTCGCATTTCGATCCCGCGCAGACGACAAAACTTTGTCAGGCGGTTGCCCGGAGCGACACCGACGAGCTCTACTGTCGCTCGATGGCGGCCAACTCGTTTTTTGTCACTAACGACGAGACCAAGCCCCTTGCACTGACGCTTTGTAGCGGGTATCGCGGGGAACAGGAGGCATACTGCCTCTCGTACGCGCGCAATACCGCAAACGTCGCCGTGCCGAAACTTCTGCCTTGATGCGCTACACTGATGCCATGCGCACTACGCTAGCGCTTCCCAAAACGCGCCGTCGCGAACTCCTGCTCGGCATCCTCGTCGTCGCTGTAGGTGCGGCACTTTGGTATTACGGCCTTGAGCAATCTTCTGTGCTTGTGTCGAAGGCAGACGCGGTCGTGAAGTTGTGCGCTTCCGCGTCGGACCACCCGACCTGCTACAACAAGGAAATACCGAAGCTCATGGATCAGGGACTCTCCATGGAGGATGCCTTTGCCGTAAGTGCGCTCGTACAGCGGGAAGATCCTTCTTTCGTGTATTGTCATGTGTTGGGTCACGAGCTTGCAGAAAAAGAAACGGCAAAAGACCCGAGCAAGTGGCTCGAGGTCGTGCATCGCGTTCCCTCGGGCATCTGCAGCAACGGGGGCATTCACGGAGCATTCCAGGAGCGTTTTCGTACCGATGCCATGCCCGAGGCGAAGATAACTGAACTCGAACCGATGCTTCGCGGTGCGTGCGAGCCGACCGCCGATTGGCACCCCACATCAATGGAGCGGGCGACCTGCGAGCACGCACTTGGCCACCTTACGATGTACATAACGAGCGCCAACATAAACCGCTCGCTCGCGCTGTGCGGTAGCGTGGCGCTCTCCTCCGATGGCAGAGATTTTCGGCACCTCTGCTATGACGGCGCGTTCATGCAGATCTACCAGCCGCTCGAGCCGGAAGATTTCGACCTCATTCGCGGCAAAGAAGTGACGCTCAAGACGCGCGAGAGTTTCTGCAGCCGTTTTTCGGGACAGGAGCATGCTTCCTGCATCACGGAGAGCTGGCCGCTCTACCGCCTTGCCGTTCAAACGCCCTCCGGCCTCCTGGATTTCTGTAAACCGCTTTCCGGCGACAAGGCAGAATATAGTCGCTGCTTCAACGGCATTTTTTACGTCAATGCGGCAATGCTCAATTTCGATGCCGAGCGAATCGCAGCGCTCTGCGGAGGACTTCCCGCCGCACAGAAAGGGCAGTGCTACGCGAATTCTGCATCCCGCTTCATCGAGACCGACTGGCGCAACATCGGCCGCTCCGTCGCGCTCTGCTCCGTCGCGGCGGCGGCGGGAGTGGGGGAAACGTGCTACCAGGAGCTCATAACGTACTCGACGTACAATTTCCATCCCGGCTCCCCCGAGGCTCTCAACCTCTGCGATGAACTCCCGTCATCGTACAAAGAAGAGTGTCTCGCCAAGCAAAAGTCGTCATGAGCAAGAACATATCCCTGCGCGCAGCGCTCGCAGCGTTTAGCCTACTCTCAGCTTCATCGCCTTGTTCGCCCCTGCGGGACTGCTCGGCGGCAGAATATTTTTCGGTTGGGTGCTAGCGCCGACGACCCTCTGGACATTCCGCTGTGCACAAAAGTCTTTCGGCAGAGAGGTATACTTAATGCATGGCAAAAAAAGTACGCGTCGCGGTCAATGGATTCGGCCGCATCGGTAGGGCGTTCGTAAAACTCTCCCGCGAGAAAAAGGAGATGGAACTGGTCGCCATAAACGACCTCGGCGATATCCATAATGCGGCCTACCTCCTGCGCTACGACAGCGTGTACGGAAAGAGCGCCTTTCCCATCGAGGTGAAAAACGGCGCGCTGCTCATCGACGGCAAGGAGATAAGCTACCTTTCCGAGAAAGATCCGGCAAAGCTTCCCTGGAGCGAAATGAGCGTCGACGTCGTCGTCGAATCGACCGGCGTTTTCGACAGCTTCGAAAAATCCGCGCTGCACCTCACGGCGGGGGCCAAGCGCGTCGTCATTTCCGCGCCGGTCAAGGACGATGCACCGGCGGGAATTTCCGCCGCCACGGTCCTCATGGGCATAAACGCCGACAAGCTCAAAACCTGCGATATCACGAGCAACGCCTCCTGCACCACCAACGCCGGAAGCCCGCTTATGGCCGTTCTCGACGAGACGCTCGGTATCGAAAAGGCTCTTCTCAACACCGTCCACGCGTATACAGCGACCCAGTCGATCGTCGACAGCCCTGCCAAGGGCGACCTGCGGCGCGGCAGAGCGGGAGCGGCAAACATCACACCCTCCTCGACGGGTGCGGCGATAGCGACCACCAAAGCGCTCACGGGGCTCTCTGGAAAATTCGACGGCATCGCGATACGCGTGCCGGTGCCCTGCGGCTCTCTCGTCGACGTAACGTTCGTCGCGAAACGGGATACTTCAGCACAAGAAGTGAACCAGATACTTCGCGACGCGGCGGCGGAGAAGCGTTGGCAGGGTATTTTTGCGACCACCGAGGAACCCATCGTCTCCTCTGACATTGTCGGAAGCCCGTTCGCCTCGCTTGCCGACCTTTCATTCACCCGGGTCGTCGGAGGGAATCTTGTCAAAGTCCTCGCCTGGTACGACAACGAAATGGGATACACCCATACCCTGCTCATGCACGTCCTTGAGACCGGCTCACATCTTCCCTAACATGAAGGTGTTCTTCGGTTCCGATCACGCCGGGTTCGACCTCAAGCAGGAGCTCATCTCCTTCGTCGAAGGCCTAGGGTTTAGCGTCCATGACGAGGGGCCGTTCGAGAAGGTGCTGGGCGATGACTACCCTGACTATGCGTTCAAGGTGGCCCGCTCCGTTTCGAGCACCCCCGACTCTCGCGGGGTCATCATCGGCGGCTCAGGGCAGGGGGAGGCCATGGCGGCCAACCGCCTCCGGGGAGTGCGAGCCGCGGTTTTTTACGCAGACACCGGCGCTCAGCAGACGGATGCGTCCGGAAGAGCTCTCTCTATGATAGAGTCGTCCCGCGAGCATAATGACGCCAACGTGCTCGCGCTCGGGGCGCGCTTCCTTACGGAAAGCGAAGCCAAGAGGGCGTTGCGGCTCTGGCTTGAGCACAGCTTCTCCGGCGACGCGCGGCACCTGCGTCGCATCGAAAAGCTGGATGGGGAAAACCTCTCCTGAGGGCTTCTCAGAGGGCATACAATAGAAATATGGCCGTAGAATTTTACGAAGAGAACGATTTCCGCCACCGCATGGCGCAATCGGGTGAGCGGTTGGGCTGGGTAAGCAAGCTCGTCATTAAACTTGGTCTTGCCAAGGACGCGAAGGGAGCGCAGACGGTCCTTATCGTCGTCCTCATCCTCGTGCTCCTTGCGACCGCGTACACCCTCTGGGGCTGAGTATGACGTTTCCTCGTCTTGTCGCAGGCAGAGGGTTCACCCTTATAGAGCTTTTAGTGGTCGTCGCCATCATTGGGCTCCTGGGGAGCATCGTGCTCACGTCGCTCGCGTCATCTCGTCAGAAGGCGAGGGACGCGAGACGTGCCCAAGAGATACACTCGGTGCAAAATGCGCTTGAAGACTACTTCACGGCAAACCATGCCTACCCGACCATACGGAACGTCTCGTGCTCGTCGCTTAAGGGTTCTCTCGCGCCGGATACCCTTTCGAACCTCGTTACCTGCTCGGGTGCAGGTTTATCCACCTACTACACGTCGGCCGCCGCGCCGCACGACCCGCTATGTACAGCAGGCACGTGCCAGCCAGGTCAGGCCGACTACCAGTACGCCTACGAGCTCGACTCCAACGGCAACGTAAAAGGCTACGGCATCAAGATACAGTTTGAAGTTTTTACCCCGATAGGGTCAGCTTCCACCATCTGTAGGGTCGGGGCGGATACGGCCTTCCCGGCGGCGTGGTCAAGTTATCCAAACTGTTGGTAGCCATGGCGGAAGTTGTTCCCGCCATCATGCCCAAGAGCCTCGCGGATCTTCGCGAGAAAATCGCGCGCGTCAGGCGCTACGTTAGCTTCGTCCAGCTCGATATCATGGACGGGCTCTACGTCGCCCCGAAGAGCTGGCCCTTTCGGGGCGCTCATGGGGATTTTCCTGCCATCGCGCTTGACATGCCATTCGAGGTCGACCTCATGGTCGCCGATCCTGGGAGGGCAGCGCACGATTGGATAGCGGCGGGCGCACGGCGCCTCATCTTTCACATCGAGAGGACCAGAGAGCTTAAAAATACCCTTGCGTACGTGCGGGCTACCTACCCGAAGCTTGAGCTCGGGCTTGCTATCCTCAACGATACCGAAAGCGCCACGCTCGAGCCGTACCTCCCGCTCATCGATGTTGTGCAATTCATGGGCATCGCCCATATCGGCTACCAAGGAGAGCCGTTCGACGAGCGCGTACTCCGAAAAGTCGCCGCTTGGAGAGCGACACATCCGGAAGCTACAATAAGCGTTGACGGGGCGGTGAATGCAAAAACGGCGCACCGCCTTGTCGAGGCCGGCGCGAATCGCCTCGTGTCCGGCAGTTACATTTTTGAAGACCCCGATATCGCGCACGCGATAACGACCCTCACGGCGGCTTAGCATGTCCATCACCGAAGAAAAAGCACAGGAGCTACAAAAAAAGGCCAATGAGATCCGCGAGACGCTCATTTCCATGCTCGTCGCGTCCGGTTCTGGCCACACCGCGGGGCCCTTGGGTATGGCGGACATATTCACCGCTCTCTATTTCCACATCCTCAACCACGACCCGAAGCGTCCCGACTGGCCGGAGCGCGACCGGCTCATATTAAGCAACGGCCACATAACGCCGATACGCTACGCCACCATGGCGCACGCCGGCTACCTCTCCCTCGATGAGGCCATGACGCTCCGGAAATTCGGCTCGCGCCTCCAGGGACACCCCGAGCGCATGCGGTTTCCGGCGATCGAGACGACCTCGGGGCCCTTGGGCTCCGGGCTCTCTCAAGCCGCCGGCTACGCCTACGGAGCGCGCATGGACGGAGAGAAATTCCGCGTCTACTGTCTTCTAAGCGACGGCGAGCACGATGCGGGCAACACCTGGGAGGGCGCCATGTTCGCCGGCAACAACAAGCTTCACAACCTCACGGCCGTCATCGACCGCAACAATATCCAGATCGATGGCATGACCGAGAACGTCATGCCGCTTGAGCCGCTCGCAGACAAATACCGAGCGTTCAATTGGCACGTTCTTGAGATCGACGGGCACAATATACGCGCCTTTGTCGATGCTACCGAAGAGGCGAAGGCTATTTATGAAAAGCCGACCGTCATCATCGCGCACACCATCCCCGGAAAGGGTGTGGCCGAGATCGAATTCAATTACGAATGGCATGGAAAACCCCCGAAGCCGGAGGAAGGGAAGCGCTTCATTGATGCCATTCGGACCTTGAACGGCAAACTCACAAGCGAGCACCAATGACATGATGATCAGAGACGCCAAACTTAATCCAAAGCTCTTCGACCAAGACGTCGAGCAGGCCGCGACGCGGGAGGGTTTCGGCAGGGGTCTCCTCGAGGCGGCCGAGAAGGATGAGCGTGTGGTGGCGCTGTGCGCGGACCTGGTCGAGTCGACCCGCACCCTTGAGTTTCAAAAGAAGTACCCGAAACGCTACATCGAAATAGGCGTCGCCGAGCAAAACCTCGCGACGATCGCCTCGGGTCTCGCCAATTACGGTAAAATCCCCTTCATCACCTCCTACGCGACCTTTTCTCCCGGACGCAACAACGAGCAGATACGCACCACCATCTCGCTCAACAATGTTCCCGTGAAGATCGGCGGCATGCACGCGGGCGTCTCGGTTGGCCCGGACGGCGCGACGCACCAGGCGCTCGAGGACCTCGCGCTCATGCGCGTCCAGCCAAACATGACCGTCATCTACCCTGCCGACGCAGAGGAGGGAAGGAAGGCGACTCTCGCTGCAGCCGCGCACCCCGGGCCGGTCTACCTGCGCTTTGCCCGCGAGAAAACGCCCGTCATGACGACGAAAGAATCCCCGTTTGAGATCGGGAGAGCCTCGCTTGTATGGAAAGGGAAGAAGCCGGAGGTCGCCGTCGTCGCTTCAGGGCCGCTCCTCTACAATGCGCTCATGGCCGCCAGGGAGCTCGACGGGGAAATTTCAGCAAGCGTTCTTAACCTTCATACGATAAAACCCCTCGACAGGGAACTCCTTCGTGCTGTCGCGGAAGAAGCCGGCGCAGTCGTGACCGTCGAAGAGCACCAGATCGCGGGCGGCATGGGAAGCGCGGTCGCTGAACTGCTCGCACAGCACACTCCGGTGCCCATTGAATTTATCGGGGTCCGCGACCGATTCGGTCAGTCCGGCACACCAAGGGAGCTTATCGAGCATTACGGCATGGGCATCTCGCACATCGTAGCCGCAATAAAAAAGGTACGTGAGCGAAAACCATAATGGACCACGACCACGCGCCGCTATTCATATTTCTCTTCCTGATGGCGGTTTTTGTCGGTATCCTATATTTTGTCTCCGATAAACTCTGGGCGCAGGATGAATCATTTAGCCGCATGGCATCTATCGTCGATTCGATGCTCCAGAAACTTTCTCATTAGCGTATGCGTCACAACGTCAATTCCGGCCTCGGCACGCTCCTTCTCGTTTCAGTGCTTGTCGGCATACTGTATTTCTCAGGGAAGGCGCTCATTGCCCAGCAATCCTCATGGAGCGCGGTACGGACCTCTGTCGATACGCTTACCTACGAGCTTTCACAATGATGCCCCTCATACCCGGAGAGCTATACGAACATGTCAAAACCGGCGGACGCTACCGGCTCATCGGGGTGGGGAAGCACGCAGACGACCTCAAAGAGTTCGTCGTCTACGAGGCGCTTTATGAAAATCCGGTAAGCAAGATTTGGATACGGCCGCTTGAGGAGTTTCTCGGCGAGGCTAAGAGCCCGGACGGGACTTTTCACCCGCGGTTTCGAAAAATATCCTGAGACCAAGCCGTTTTGTACGATTGACAAGATGGCTTTTTGTGTTATATAATTACCCCCGAAAACCTGAGGAGGCTTCCATGCGAAAGCGTGGGTCGAAGAGGCATCTTCAGCGTGCCGCAGGGTACGCCGTCGGTGCCTACGAAGTGGCCGCCCATGCGGTGGTCCTCTTCATCGAGTTCTTTCTATTCTGGTTGGGTTGGGGAGTGACGGTGCTCGCGAGCAGCTTCGTGCGGTTCGTGTTTACACCCGTCTTCTCCTATGTCCTGCGTCGGGAGCTCTTCAATGTTCTCGGCGTCGGGGTCATCATCGCTCTCTGGGTCGTGATGGCAGCCGACACGGTCGTCGTGCCGGACAAAGCCGAAACCTTCATCAAACAGGACGACCTGTCCTGCATGACGGAGCTCATTTCGCGGGAGAGCAACTTCCGCGACCCGCCGTATGTTCGCGCATCCGTCGGAGAAATTGCCCGCCAGCGGAAAATGGACGGTTCCAGGGCCGGCTTTGCAGATTCCATCTGCGGGGTCGTCTGGCAGCAAGGGCAATTCACCGGAATGTTCCTCAATCGATGGACTATTCCGGCGTGGTTGTGGGCGGACAGCGAGCGCATCGCTCGCGATGTGCTTGCCGGAAAATACGCCGTCCTCCTGACGGGGAGTCTGTCCTGCGCGCGCTACTACAAGCGCACGGACGACGTGGGTACCACGTCTGCAGGGAGAGCTTTCTTCGAAAAGCTCACCAGACAGAGCGAGATCGGGCCGCACACGTTCTACTGCGACCCAAAGGGGGGTGTACAGGCAAAGAAGCCTGCGGCGAAGCCTCTCTCGACGACTCCGGAAAAGAAAACAGTGCCGCCCTCAGCTTCAACCGGCACCCTGCGGCCGCCGTCGATGAAACTCGTCCGGCAATCCGCGGAATACCAGAAATTCCTCGCTCGCGCGAACGAAAAGTGAGCGCGAGCAAAACCCTAAGCCCGAAGTCGTACGACTTCGGGCTTTTCTTTTTCCACCGTCTATTTAGAATGCTACCGGAAGAGGAGACTGTGCCATGTGCCAGACACTTTATGATTTGCGCACTGAAGCCCAAAAACGCTGTTTTAAAACCCCTTCGGGTTTAGCCAAATCAAGGCGGTACTGGAAAGATATTCGCTACTGCTATCGCGTTATAGAAATCGCAGCGAAGAAAAATCCCTACAGGCATCGTCTGCAGCAACAATTTCCGTGGAGAATGATATTTGAAAGCCTCCAGTTGCGCTCGCCCGGTTTCGCGAGCGTGCATGGAGACTTTGAGCGCAAATTTCACGAATTGCGACAGACGAAGCCTCGAAGGCGAAAAAAGAAAAGCAGGTAAGTTCTTACGTTATAAGGCACCGATAGGTGCCTATATTTTTTTTACCTTGTAACCCTCCGGAGCTTCGGCGAGATGCTTTTCAAGCTCAGCTCGCGTGAGGAGGCCTGCCTGCGCGCCGATGCCCTGGACGACGTAGGCGGAATTCACGGGCCCCCAGGCTAAAGCCTTTTCCAAAGGCTCGCCCAAGGCAAGGGCGACTGTAAAAGTAGAGGCGAATGCGTCTCCCGCGCCGGTGCGATTGAGCGGCGGCTTCGGATCAGGGAACATTGGCGTAAAGAGAAACTGCTCTCCGTCGTAGGCATACGCGCCGTTCGGGCCATCGGTAATGCACACCACCGAGGGGCCTAAGCGCCGCACTCCTTCGAGTAGCTCCTTAATGTCATTCGATTGGGCGGAAAGTATGCGACACGCTTCCTCCTTGTTGCAGAAAAAGATTTTTGAAACCTCGTACACCTCTTTCAGAGCTTCGTAGCCGGCCTGTATTTGGAAGGTGCCAGGTTGAAATGCGAGCGAAATGCCCGGGTGCTCTTTGACGTACGCCGCTATCTCACGCTGGTACGCAAGAGAATTGCCACCAAGCGAGCTCACGTACAGCCATTTCGGAGAGCCAAGGTTTGGAAGCATGTAAGGATACGCTTGGTGCTTTACGAGGATGGTGCGCTCTTCTTCATACCACAGTACGTAGTGATAGTTCGTCTTCATCCCGGGGTGAACGGCGACAAGAGACGTGTCGACGCTATCCTTATGGAGCTGGGCCATGCAGTCCTTGCCATTTTGGTCGTCGCCGATGTTGGTAACGAGCCCAGAGGAAAGGCCGAGTCGCGAGGCAGAGACAGCGGCGTTAGGTGAGTTGCCGACGGCGGGAACGACGTATACCTCCTCGTAGGGGACTTTATCGCCGAAGCGAAGGCAGAGCTCGCAGTTTTCTCGGTTGAGGTCGCAGTGCACCGAGGCGTCCTTGATGCGAATGAATGCGTCGGTGGTGATGTCGCCGATGGAGAGAAAATCGACCTTGCTCATTTCAGATAAGTATATAGCAGCTCGCATAGCTGCTTGTCCCCACCAGGCGATTTTGCTACCCTTCACAAGAGTTTCCTCATACCTGGGAGGGATTGATGAGAGAGCTACGGGAAGTGTTGGCCGGAAGCATCGTCATGACCATCGCCAACTGGCACCCACAATTCTGGCGCTATCTTGGCGAAGGCCGGTGCGAGCCCCTCAAACTTTCGAGCGCGACGGGCGAGAAGCTTCCTTGTCTCGAGAGTGCCGGGGAGCCCTTGCTGTGGCCGCTTGGGACGAACGTGTTCGTACTCGAGCGTGACAGGCTCCTAGCGGTGAAGCCCGTCGATGGTTTTGCCGGTCTCAGTATCACCGGCGAGGAAAAGCGGCTCCGACGCGAGAAAGTCCTTGAACTCGACTAGGGTTTGAGGAACCGCCGACCGAACGGTCGGCGGTTTTTCCTTTAGCGGGAAACCCCGCACGCTAGTGCGGGGTGGAGGTCATTTTTCCCTACAGCACCTCTGGCGCTCGGACGAACCCGTTCGCCGAAGCGAACGGGTTTTAGTCTTGTTATACTGAATCTCATGAAAGATTTGCGCACGCTCATCGCGGACGCCGAAAAAAATAAGATAGCGGTGGGGCATTTCAACATCTCCGACTCCGAGCAGCTTTGCGCCATCTTTAACGCCGCACGCTCTCTTAAGCTCCCGGTCATCGTCGGCACCTCCGAGGGTGAGCGCGACTTCATAGGGGCGCGGCAGGCCGTCGCGATGGTACGGAGCCTGCGGGAGGAGCACGACTACCCCATTTTCATAAATGCCGACCATACCTACTCGGCAGAGCGCTCCTTTGAGGCCATTGATGCGGGTTACGACGCCGTAATCATCGACGGCACGAAAGAAAGCTTCGACGGCAACGTCGCGATGACCAGAAGGGTCGTTGAGTACGCAAGAAAAAATCGCCCTGGCATGCTCATTGAAGGGGAGTTGGGCTTCATCGGCACGAGTAGTAAACTGCTCGACGCCATACCAGAAGGCGCGCAGATAACCGAAGAGACGCTCACCAAGCCGGAGGAAGCTGCGCGGTTCGTCAAAGAAACTGGCATTGATCTTCTTGCTCCCGCGGTGGGGAATCTCCACGGGATGCTTAAGTCAGGGAAAGAACCTGCGCTCAACATCAAGCGCGTTAAAGAGATACGCGACGCCGCAGGCGTGCCGCTCGTGCTCCATGGCGGCTCCGGCACGAGCAACGAAGACTTCGTCGCTTCAATTAGGGCTGGCATTTCCGTCGTTCATATCAACACCGAAATCCGCATCGCATACCGCAAAGGCATCCAACTTTCACTCTCTGAGGACCCGGAAGAGATAGCTCCCTATAAATTTATGAAGGGTGCAGTCCAGGCCGTCTCCAAAGTCGTCTCCGAGCGCCTCAAACTCTTCAACGGCCTCTAGAAGAACCCTAGACTTTTTTGTCCTCCAGGGTATACTACGAGCCCATGGTTGAGCTAAAGGTCAAAACCCGCACTGAGCTTGGCAAAAAGGCGAACGCCCTCACGGGAGGCGATATGCCGGCCGTTTTCTATGGTCACCAGGATGCTTCGACACCGATCGCGGTCAATCGCCGCGATTTCAAGAAGGTGCTTAAAAGCGCGGGTGAGTCCACCATCATCACACTCTCCGGCATCGGCGATAGCAAGGACGCCCTCATTTACGACGTGCAGTTCGATACCCTTACGGGAGAGCCGAGGCACGCCGATTTTTATGTCATCGAGAAGGGAAAGAAGCTCGAGGTCAAAGTGCCGCTTGAGTTCGTGGGCGTTGCCGGTGCGGTGAAAGACCTCGGTGGCACGCTTGTGAAAGTGCTCCATGAGCTTGAGATCTCCGCTCTGCCGCAAAATCTCCCGCACGTTATCGAGGTCGACATCTCTGCACTCGCGACCTTTGACGCGAAAATCCACATCAAAGACCTTAAACTTCCCGCGGGTGTCGAGGCCGTCGGTAATCCTGACGACGTCGTGGTGCTTGCCGCCGAGGTGAAAGAGGAAGTGGAGGAGGAGCCGCAGCCCATTGACCTATCTGCCATCGAAGTGGAGAAAAAAGGAAAAGAAGTCAAAGAAGGAGAAGAGGGAGCTGCCGCCGAAGCTCCGACAAAAGAACAGAAGAAATAAAAATCCGCCGAAAGGCGGATTTTTGCGCACGGGAAGCGAAAGCCCGCGAGCACGTCTGCTATACTTGTGGACATGCACAAGCGGCTCCTTGCTGTGGCGGTGCTCGCGGGCGCTCTCGCCCTCCCGCCGCATCTCTTCGCGCAGGAAACGGGAAGCGTGGATGTACAGAATCGTCGCGCACAGCTCGAG
Source organism: uncultured Candidatus Saccharibacteria bacterium (assembly GCA_964429815.1). Lineage (GTDB taxonomy): Bacteria > Patescibacteriota > Minisyncoccia > Phycocordibacterales > CAYSCM01 > CAYSCM01. The sequence goes on along the minus strand of CAYSCM010000004.1, from coordinate 6,372 downwards.
CAGCAGCTCGCGCAGCTTGAGGGGCAGATAGCCGATCAGCAAAAACTTCTCGACGCAAAATCGCAGGAGCGCGTTTCGCTCGAGCGCGACGTCGCCATTCTCGATGCCAAAATAGACTCTGCAAAACTCGCCATCAAAGCACGCGACCTTACGATCGAAGAGCTTCAGGGCGATATCGAAAGCAAGCAGGCGACGATAGGCGGTCTCAACGATAAGCTCGGGCGCGAAAAAGAGTCTCTCGCGCAGCTCGTGCGGCAGCAAAGCCAGATAGACGACTACTCACTCGCGGAGCTTCTCTTGGGAAGCGGGACGCTCTCCGATATTTTCACCGACATAGACCGCTTCGACTCCATCAAGGGAGCGCTCCATACCTCTTTTTCGGATATCGCTGACACGAAGAATCTCACCGAGACCCAGAAAGCCGCGCTCGAGGATAAAAAAGCCGAGCAACTGGAATTGCGTCAGATCCAAGTGCTCGAACAGCAGAAAATCGTCGCGCAAGAGCAGGAGCGCAAGCAAATACTCTCGCAAACCAAAGGTCAGGAGGCGGCCTACCAAGCGCTTCTCACAAGCAGCCAAAAAAGCGCCGCCCAAATACGCTCCGAGCTCTTTACGCTGCGCGATTCGGCGGCGATACCCTTCGGCAAAGCGCTCGACCTCGCGAATCTCGCCTACCAGAAGACCGGCGTCCGCCCCGCGTTTCTCCTGGGCGTCTTGGCGGAAGAGACCAATCTCGGCGAGAACATCGGCACGGGAAGCTGGAGCGTCGATATGAACCCGACCCGCGATAAGCCGCTCTTCCTCGCCATAACGGCGCAGCTTGGCCTTGATCCAAATCAGATGCCGGTTTCTAAGCGTGCGTGGTACGGCTGGGGCGGAGCCATGGGCCCGGCGCAGTTTATCCCCTCCACCTGGGCGTGTTTCGGCGGTTTTTACAATACGACGACCGGCGTGTGCGGCCCCAATCCAAATAAGACGTGGGTCGGCCCCTGGGCTTATGACGCGGGTCGTGATCGCATCAGAAAATTAACCGGCGGCAGCGGGGCTAGTAATCCCTGGGACAACGAGGATGCGTTTATGGCAGCCGCGGCACTTCTCTCGGATAACGGAGCCTCTGCGGGAACACCACAAGCGGAGCGTCTCGCGGCACTTCGCTACCTTGCGGGGTGGGCTAACGCAGGGAAGTCCGCGTACGCCTTTTACGGCAACGAAGTGATGGAGCTCGCGAGCAACTTCCAAAGCCAAATCGATGTCTTGGCAAGGAATTGACAAACCCTTTCAAATTTGCTTTATTCTTAAACAGAACCCGGCGTTATTAATGGGCCTCCAAGGCCTTGAGCCGGTGTGTATCTGAGTCGCCGAAACCGCGAATCGAAACGTGTGAAGTATCAGAGTAAGACGAGGACAGGGCCGGCTTTCTGCAGAAGCCGGCCTTTTAATTTTCCAAAGAAGTCCTCACGACAAATGACATCTGCAGTAACCTATCGCATTTTTAGCAGTTTTGCTTTTAGAGAACCCATCATGGGAGTTTGAAATGGCCGAGAACGAGGAGCTAAAACGACGCTTTCATGAGGTATTCGAGGCGTTTATCGCGGCATGCTTCTGCGAGCGTCACATCGAGTGCCTCAGTTATCGCGAGCGCTTTAATCTGCTCAAGGAAAGCAAAGAATATTTCGAAATAGATATGTTTTTGCTTATGTCTCGAGGTGTCGAAGAGCCGCTCTCGTACGCGTTGCGGCAATTCCTCAACCAATCGCTCGGGAACCCCGGTTTTATCGTGGCATGGGCCAATATGCTCGATGGCGTTGGAATTCTTGGCGGTTTCTTGCTTCCCGAGGGTTGTACTTTTTTCGAAGAGGATGACGAGGAAGAAATCCGTCAGTACGAATGGGCGGTGTTAGCACGCTACATCGAGGTATTCGTTGCAGCGTCCGGACGACCGCTCGGCGAACTCGTTCCTTCAGTGCACGAATCGTTGCGCGACCTGGTCCTTGAGCGCTGGAAATTCGCACGTCGATGGATTGGCGAGTACGAGCGCACGTATGGACGGCGGTTCCTAGAAACCCGGCAAGAGAGGGCAGTTGTCGTGCCCACTCTCGGGCAGATCTTTGGACGTAAAAATAGGAGGTCGGTGCTTTCCCGACAGGAGCTCGAGATCTCCTTGGTGAGAAGGACGCCCGCGCCGTCGCCTTGAGGCGACGGCGCCTTTCTTTACAAATCCCGATTTTCCTGCTATCGTCTCATCGCTATGAAGGCAGACATTCACCCAAAATATTTCGATAACGCCACTATCACCTGCGCGTGTGGCGCTACCTACACTGTTGGTTCGACGAGGGAGAAGCTCCACGTCGAAGTCTGTCGCGCGTGCCACCCGTTCTATACTGGCGCCGAGAAAATCATCGACACCGCCGGTCGCGTTGAGCGCTTTAAGGCTCGCACTGCCGCTGCCAAGGCTCACAAGGAAAAGAAGGCCGGCAAGGGTGAATAACGACGCTCCGGAAGCGCCCGCAGTTCCTGCGGGCGCTTCGTGCTACTTTTATGGACCTCACACCCTACAAAGAAAATCAAAAGACGGCCTTTTTAGCGTCTCAGTATGAAGGGCTTCTCGAACAAAAGGAGGAGGTTTTCCGCATGGCTCATAAAGATGCGACGCTTAAAACGCTTGCTGAGGAAGAGGTACGCGGTCTTGATGAGCAGCTTTCGGGAGTGAAGGCGCAAATGGATGAAATTCTTGCGGCCGAAAAGCAAGAAGAGCAATTTCCAAACGAAATTCTTCTCGAAGTGCGCGCTGGGGTGGGGGGAGAAGAGGCGTCCATTTTTGCCCATGAGCTTGCCGACATGTATCGCGCGTATGCCAAGGCGCAAAATTGGAGCGTGCGCGTGCTCGATGAATCTGCTTCCGATCTTAAAGGCTACAAGGAGGCATCATTTGAAATAAAAGGGAAGAATGTTTACAAAAAGTTGCGTTTTGAAACTGGGGTGCATCGCATACAGCGTATTCCTGAGACAGAAAAGAGCGGCCGCGTACACACCTCGACCGCTTCGGTTGCGATTTTGCCTATCCGCAAGAAGCACAAGGTTGAAATCAACCCCGCAGACATTGAAATGGAATTTAGCCGCTCGGGCGGAGCAGGAGGGCAGAACGTCAACAAGGTGGAAACCGCGGTGCGCCTCATACACAAGCCCTCCGGCATTGCGGTGCGTTGCACGAGCGAACGAAGCCAGGCGCAAAATCGCGAAAAGGCGATGCAAATGCTCTACGCGCAGCTTGAAGCGCGCGCCGAAGAGGAGGAAATGAAGAAGTTCCACGGCGCTCGCGCGGAGCAGATCGGTACCGGCGACCGCTCCGAAAAAATCCGCACCTACAACGTGCTCCAAGACCGCGTTACCGACCACCGCATTAAGGAAAGTTGGCACAACCTCCCCGGTATTTTAGCGGGAGATTTAGACCGGATACTGACCTCCTTTGAGAATAGGGAAGTTTTGCCCGCGTCAGCCGTAGAATAAAACAAAAAATTCTAAACGCTGTATCCAGTGGGCGCAGAGAGCGGCCTAGACACAGACAGCATATACCCCTTCTTAATCCTATAGGATTAAGAAGGGGTATATTGACTTATTCTTATTTTAAGAGTATAATTTTCCCCAGAAAGAGTGGCACTGCGCCATTCTCGAGCGTCGAAAGGGAACCCCCATGTCAAACCATGGAACCACCCTATCCGCAGGCCAGCGGGCGAATTTCCTCGCCGCTGGAGTTAAAGCCCTCGGGCTCATCGCTGACGAGCTCGGAGCGGAGCTGTGCAAGAATTGGACACACAACGGAGAGACATTGCAGAAGACGTTTCTCAATGCGCTTCGGCCGCCGGCCGCCCCCGCCACTGACTCCTACCCCGTCGCCGTGCCTTACAAGGGCAATGCGACGATCAAGGAGTTGCTCGCGGCGGGCAAGTACGATTGGACGAACGACGACATCACGGACGCGCACTTCCCGCAGGAGCGGGAGGGAGACGAATCCATGAACATCGAACTCGTCCACCTCAACCGCAACCTCTCGACCAAGAAGGCGCTCGCGAAGCTCGACAAGCAGGGGATGCGCCCTGCGAACGCGGCCGAACTCCTCGCCTTCGGGGCCAAGTATCCGCAGATGCAGCGCAGATTCCCCATTGTCGCGCTCGGCCAGCAATGGCGCCGCCGCGTCGGCTACGACGACGTGGTCTGCCTCTACGAGAACGGCGACAAGCGGTTCGCGTACCTCGACTGGATCGAGTACGGCTGGTACGTCTACCACCGCTTCGCCGCGGTCCGCAAGTAGCTCTTTCTATCTTATGTACCCCGTCCGCGCATGCGCGGACGGGGCTTCTCTTTTGTTGCAGAGCAGCATTTCCTCTGGTACAGTGTGTCCTCATGACGACCGCTACGTCGCCAAATAAAGAAAAACTCATTGAGCGCATGTTCACGATCGGCGCTCATTTTGGCTATAGTAAGAGCCGCCGCCACCCCTCCACGAAACCCTACATTTTTGGGGCTAAAAACAAGGTTGAAATCTTCGACCTCGAAAAGACCAGCGACCTCCTCCTCCTCGCCAAGGAATATGTTTCGACGCTTGCCACGACTGGCCGCAAGGTCCTTTTTGTTGGCGGCAAAAATGAGGCCCATGACGCTGTCGTCTCGGGAGCCAAGGCCATCGGCATGCCCTACGCTTCGGCACGTTGGATCGGCGGCACCATCAGTAATTTCCCGCAAATGCGCAAGCGCATGAACCGACTTGAAGAGCTCAAGGCAGACCGCGCAAGCGGTGCGCTCGCCAAAAAGTACATCAAGAAGGAGCTTCTTATGATAGACCGCGAGATAGAGCGCCTCGAGGCAAACTTCGCGGGCCTCGTCTCTCTCGCAGAGCTTCCTGCCGCGCTCTTCGTCATAGACCCTAAGAAAGAGCACATTGCGGTAAAAGAAGCACGTGATGCCCGCATTCCGATCATTGCGCTCATGAACTCCGATTGCGATGCGAGCGACATCGACTACCCGATCGTCGCCAATGATGCTACGGCACTCTCCATTAAATTCTTCGTTGAGGAGATCGTCGCTGCATACAAAGAGGGACAAAAAACCCACAAGGCGTAAACTCCTGCTCGTGGTAGAGTAATTTTTCATATGGCTATCACAACTGAGCAAGTCAAAGAACTTCGCGACAAGACTGGCGTTTCCATTATGCAGTGCCGCAAAGCCCTCGAAGAGGCTGGCGGTGATATGGAAAAGGCTATTATCTTGCTCAAGAAACGCGGTGCTGAGGCTGTCGCCAAAAAAGCCGACCGTGCACTCGGTGCCGGGGTCGTATCCTCCTACATTCACGGCGGCCAGGTGGGCGCGATGGTGCTCCTTTCCTCCGAGACCGATTTCGTCGCTAAAAACGAAGCGTTCGTTGCGCTTGCCTATCAGATAGCTCAGCAAGTTGCCGCGACCAATCCGACCTTCATTCGCGTTGAGGATATCGATGAGTCCTCAAGGGCAAAGGCGCGAGAGACATTCCTCCCTGAACTCAAAGGAAAACCGGAAGCAATGCACGAAAAAATCATGGAAGGAAAGCTCGCCTCCTACTTCAAGGAGCAGGTTCTCCTCGAGCAGGACTATATCCGCGACTCAAGTATGACCATAAAGGCTCTCGTTGAAGCCGCGGTCCAGAAGTTTGGTGAGCGTATCGAGGTCGTCAAAATGGCTCGATTTTCCACACGCGGCTAACTTCAGGACCCCCCTATGGGTCCGTGGTCCAGTATCGTGAGTAGTGGCGCCGAAGCTTCATCCGCGCTACACTATGGGGGCGCCTACAGCGAGGTTGTGTGGCGTTTTCACTAAATTCTATGACTTCAATCATCTTTTTCGGGATTTCCCTGGCGTCTATCGCTTCGTTTATTGGATTTAAGGCATGGGAGGAGCAACGCGGCATGATATTCCTGCCGGGGTTACGAGCGCGTCTCGATGAGGGCGCGATGAATCTTTCTGTCTACCTGCGGCGCGACGTGCCGGTGCGGGTGCGGGTCGCCATACGCACGGCGCTGGAGCACACGCTGCGGGGAACCTCGGTGGCCCTTATGCACTTTGGCAACGCCGTGCGGCGGGACCTCCATGCGCTAGCGGAACGCATCGATGGAAAGGTGGACCTCAAGCGCCGCGGCGTCGCTTCGTTTTATCTGCGCGAGGTTGCAGAACACAAGCGCTCTCTCGCGACCGCAACGAATCCGCGTCCTACACGCACGATTTAGACTAATCCTCGGCTCTCGATACAATGAGGACCGGGACGCCGGTCCTTGTTCATTACTGCCGCCTTAGCTCAGTTGGTAGAGCAACGCTTTTGTAAAGCGTGGGTCCTCGGTTCGAGTC
>CAYSCM010000003.1:0-93296 GCA_964429815.1 uncultured Candidatus Saccharibacteria bacterium | reverse complement strand
GGTAGGACTCGAACCTACAACCAACTCCTTAACAGGGAGCTGCTCTACCATTGAGCTACACCGGAATGTGGCCACATTCTTACAAAATTGAACCTATTTTGCAAAGCAGTTGGGCCGTTTTTGTTATACTTCCGATATGCGGAGCATGTACTTCACGGTTGGCTTTGGGGTACTCGTGCTTGTTGCTTTTGGAATCTACGTTACTTCGCACCGTAAGACTACCCGAGCACCAATGACAGCAAAAAACTTTACCATCGACTCGAGCGCGTTTGCCGCAGACGGGACCATTCCCGGCAAGTACACCTGTGATGATCCGGCTCCCGTAAGTCCGGCGCTTTCCTTTAGTAATGTTCCCGCTGGCACCAAATCGCTCGCGCTCATTATGCTCGATCCGGATGTGCCTAAGACGCTCCGTCCCGATGGAGAGTTTGTGCACTGGGTGCTTTTCAATATTCCTCCTCAGACGACGGGAATTCCCGAGGGGAGCTCTGAAGGAGTGCAGGGAAACAACGGAGCGGGGAAGAAAGGCTACATCGGTCCCTGTCCTCCGCCGCAATATGAGCCGAAAGAGCACCGCTACTTCTTTACGCTCTACGCGCTCGATGAAAACCTCTCGCTTGAGCCGGGTGCCACCAAGGATAAAGTACTGAGCGCGATGGCAGGACATGAGCTCGGCAGTGCGACCCTCATTGGCCGCTATGAGCGGCAATCACCATGAGCGCCTCTTCCGCCGGGCTTATCCTTTATGTAAAAGACAACTGCGCCTTCAGCCGAGCGGCGCTTGCCAAAGTGGATGAGCTCAACATCCCCGTCGATATACGCAACATCAAGGAGTCTCGCTACGCGAAAGAGCTCGTGCACGAAGGCGGATATCGACAAGTGCCCTATCTCCTCGATCACAATCGCCACCTGGGGCTCTATGAATCGGCAGCGATCGTCGAGTATCTCGGAGAACATTACAAAACATAGGAACACCGCCATGAGCATGGTCACCACCTTAAAAGCCACCAACATCGCTCTCACCGAGGAGGTCAAACGCTACCTTGAGGAAAAGCTTTCGTCGCTTTCAAAATTCGTTCAGCCCGATGACCCGGTACACCGGCTGGACGTTGAGCTCGCCCGGGTGACCGACCACCACAAGAACGGGAACATTTTCAAAGCCGAGGCCACCCTCACCCTCTCGGGAAAGCAACATCGAGCCGTGCAGATGAAAGAGACGCTCCACGCCGCGATAGACGCCGTCGAAGATCAGCTTCTCATGGAGCTCGGCAAGGCAAAGCAAAAGGAGCGTGGGTTCGTGCGCCGCTCTGGTGCGCGCGTAAAGGAGCTCATGCGCGACTGGCGCAACTGGAAGTTTTGACGTAGGGTCTCTGAAGCAAAAGGAGGGAATCCATGGCGTTTGATACGCTGACCTCGGCACAGCTCCTAGGTTCGTGGCAGCAGCTGCGCAAAGAACTTTGGCAGCTCGCTGGTCTCAACCTCCCGGGCTGTACCGAGGAACACGAACGGCGCTCGCTGCGCGAAAAGCTTTCTCTCATCGAAAGAACACTCGCGAAGCGAGGTGAGGCAGTGCCAGGAGGAAATCAACTAGACGAGAAGGGGAACGAGTGTGCCCACCTTACGCACGACCCCCGAGGTGATTCGCCAGGGGTGGGTTGAACCCCATCACTTCGGACAATCCTTAAGGCTTCCCGATCGAAAATTTCCGAAGGAAGGGCAACAGAAAGAGCGACCGACACCGGAGAAGCAGAAACTTGGGCGCGAGTAATCGCGCCTTTTATTTTCCGCGCAAAAAATCCGGGTAGCTCATCTCGCGCTTACCCTCCGGAATAACGCGCGTAATGGTAAGTGAGCCGGGAGTATAGGTTGCATCCACGATCTTGACGCGAATTCTCCTCCCCTGTTTTTGATGGAAAAAATAGGTTCCCGGCCAACCTTCAAGAGCTCGAATTTTTAAAAAGTTTTGATAGGGATCTGCGGTAAGATCGATGAGTCCATCCCCCTTCTCAATTTTTTTGGTGACGCTCGCCCTCGTGTGATCCTGCTCCGTCGGATTCAGCTCGCCGCCCTGCCACGGCGCGATCACCACTGCGAGCAGGCGACCCCCTTCGTGGGCGAGAGTGTCTTCCAGCTCGCTGGCTCGAGGAGGCCAGGGTTTTGGTGCTACCTTTTTTTGCGCAAGAATGGGACCGTGATCCATTTTTTCATCGAGGAGCATGATGGAGACACCCGTTTCTTTCTCGTCGGTAAGAATGGCTGACTCAATAGGGGAGGCACCGCGCAGTTTTGGCAAAAGCGATGGATGTACGTTGAGGGTCCCTTGCGTGGGTATGTCGAGAACGTTTTTGCGCAGAAGTTTTCCATACGCGGCGACGACAAAGAAATCCCACGAACCGGTAAGTTCTTTTGGTAATTGCGCAAGAGAGGTTGGTTGAATGGAGGCAATATCGTGTCGATCAGCCCACTGCTTCACCGCAGGGGAAGTGAGCGTAAGCCCGCGCCCGACCGGAGCGTCCGGGGCGGTGACGATGAGTGCGGGGAGGTATCCGGCCGCTGCGAGCTCATCAAGGACGATGGTCGCAAAACGCGGGGTGCCGAAGAAAGCGAACCTAGGCTTTGACTTTTGCATGTTCCTTCGGAAGTTCAAGCACGTCGGTCGCTTTATCTACAAAGAGAATGCCCTCCAGATGATCCATTTCGTGCTGGAATATCTGCGCGAGAAGGCCGCTTGCTCCGTACTCATGGAGTTTTCCCTTTTCGTCGTAGGCGCGGATGGTCGCTTTCTCGGCGCGTTTTACATTGCCGTAGAGCGGACGCACAGACAGACACCCTTCGTCCATCACCTTTCGTTTTTTTGAAAGACGGATCAGCTCGGGATTGATGAAGATAAGGTCCGATTTGCGGCTACGCTTAACGTCCCCTTTTGTTTTTTCAAAAATACGCCCTGAAACGATAAAGAGGCGTAGCGAAAGCCCTATCTGTGGGGCTGCGAGCGCGACCCCGTCTTCCTGCGAGGAAAGCGCCACCTCCATATCCTTGAGGACTTTTCGAAACGACGCGGACTTGATGGTCGAAAGAGAAACGGGCTTCGCAATCTCGCGAAGTACTGGGTTGCCGTTTTGGACGATTTTCACCATGGGTCTCATTCAATATCCTCTCGCTCCTTGGCGCAATACGCACAATAAAAGGGCCAGGCAGCGAGGGGTATCGCCACCTGGCCCAGGACATGGGCGCGCCCGAGGGGGGACAGCACCGGGCACGCACCATACGCGACCCCCACGCGGGGAGAGGAGGGAAGTCGCGCATTCGAAGAGGACCGGGGCCGGCGGTTAATGTTCGAACACCAGCCGGCCCCGCGCGAGCTCTCAAAACGGTCTTGCACCGGAGAGCTGCGAATGGGTAGAAGTACGACGGTCCGCAGGAAACTATATCGCACGAGACGCTCCCGTCAACGGCACGGAAGGGGAGAAACTGTGGGTATAAAAATAAAAGCCAGGCGAGCGGGAGGGGACCGCCGCCTGGCTTCGCCCGGGCATGTAACGCTCGGCCTGAGGAATCCGAGCGTCACGACACGGAGGCGAGGGGTATCGCCGCCGCGTTTCCTGTAGAAAAAGGTTAAGGGTGGTATGGGGTCGGCCCCGGGGAGAAGCCGACCCCACAGCGAAGCGAACGCTCTCGCACCCTCTCCTCTGGGAGAAGGTCAGGGAAGCATCCGCAACGATTCCAGAAAGGACTATACCCTAACGGTGGCAGGAGTCAAGAGGCCGAGAGCAGATTCTGCGGCTCAACGTCGATGGCAAATTCGGGCGACAGCGCGCGCAGTTTGCGCACTATGGCCGCGTCGGGCCACGCCGCCTTGGTGATCCGCAGGAGCCCATGGGCGAGATAGTTCCCATGACCGAGGTGAACGGATGGGGCGTACACCAGAAACCCGTATGGACCGAACTCCTTCGTGAGCGTCTCGATGCCTGCCGCGATACGACTACGGGTCCCTTCGATCGTGAGCTTGATGAGCACGGTCGCCGGCGGGTAGCGAAACTCGCTCCTGCGCGCGAGCTCCGCTTTATAAAATTCGATGATGTTGCCGTCGCGAGCGAGCGCAATAGTCGGCTGCTCTGGTTCGCGTGTCTGTATGAAAAAGTGTTCTCTGGCAAATCCGCGCACCGCAAGAAGCGCCGAAAATAGTCTCTCCTGAGTCCGCCACTCAGGTACCGACAGAAGCGTATCGGCAGAGACAATCGCAGAGAGAGCGACTTCTTTTTCGACATACGGAAACGAGAGCTCTGTGCCAAGGAGTATCGCCGGGGCGGTTGAGTAGAATTTTTTTGCAATAGCGACCGCTTCTTTGTGATTTTTCGCCGTTTCGCGCTCGAGCACGAAGAGTGGAACATCGGGAAAGAGGGAAGAGAGCTCTTCTCGCACGCGCTCGATCCCGATACCAAGCGTCACCAGTTTCCAACTATCGCACGTCTTACATTTTTCATGTGCGCTCCGCACCGCCCCGCATGAGTGGCATACGAACGCGTTCTCCTTTCCCGCCCTGTGGAGGACGACCGCCGCGTCGCAAACGCTACACGTGACGATGCTCTCGCAATCGCCACAGGCGGTCACGGGAGAAAGACCGCGTCGCACGGTAAAAAGGAATGCCCGTTTCCCCTCCGTGAGGATCTTTCCGAGAGCCTCTCGCAGCTCGGGCGTCAGCGTTTCGAACGCTTTTTTCTTGGCTTCCGTCGGACGTCGCGCGTCGATAACGGAAGAGGTTGCAGAACTCACGGCACGAGCACGGAGCTTTCCGAACTCCTCGACCTCGCCACCCACCATGCGGCCGAGTGTCTCAACGCGAAGCGGCATATCGGCAAGAATGAAGCGCGCCCCAAGAGCTCCCGCGTAGCGTTCAGCGAACACTCGGATATCGAGGTATGGTCGGAATTGTAATTTGTAGCCCCGAGCGCTCTCACGCTCAACGACAAGCACTCCTAGATCGTTGCGGGGCAGTCCTAAAAACGAGCCAGTCATAATCGTGAGTATGGGATGCGGATCTTCTGCGAGCTGCCGCCACCTCTCAAGGATTTTCTTGCGGGGTACGTCGGTATGGAAAAAGTAGGTAAACGCTTCGATGCCGCGGGAAAGCTCGCTCTCGAGAACGGTGCCGTCCTGGATGGTGGGTACGACAATGGCAACAGAGCGACCACGGGCAAACTCCTCCCGAATGAGGCTCTTGTAGTGAGAGAGCCGCTCCGAAAGCGGCGCTTGGAGGATAATGCGCTCCGGAGTGAATTGTTGTCGGTGCTTCAGTGATTCACCGAGCTCTGGCAGCTCAGGGAGAGAAGTAAGGAGTGCCTTGGGAAGAAGGGAAGCGAGGACCGCTCCGGTCGTAGTAGCGAAATACTCGGCGCACACCGCGGCGGTTTCGACGAATTCTTTTCGAAAGACGCGTTTGGCGACTATTTCTTCAAGCTTTTTTATTTCAAAAGGCGCTTTGCGTATATCCGCCTTCAGCTCGGAGGCGGAGCGCACGGCGACGACCATCGCCGGAATAATCCGAGTACGCACGGGGACTTTCACTATTTCGCCGGCTGAGATAGGCTTCCCTGTAAAGTAGGAGAGCACTTCAGTGCTTATGCCGCGGGCTATCGGAATAACCTCGACCAAATGCATTGGCCTATGCTACGGCAAATGAAGATGAAGGGATAGTAAAAGAAAAACGCCGTGAATTGCTTCGCGGCGTTGTTGAGGAACAGCACATATGTCAGTCGTCAGCAGAAGTCGATGTGGTATGACGCGCGATTGCTTGCATGAGAGGATCCCTGCGCGCGTAAAGCTTACGAAGGAACGCCCCCAGGGCAATCGAAACGCTAATGCCTATCGGAATACTGAGAAGCACCCAATCGTTATTCGGGTCTGACGAGGGTACGGATTCCCTGATAGCAACAGCGCTGAGAAAAAGAGTGATAACGCCGGCGAAGAAAGCGGGAACGATAAGATAATGCAACTGGTTTCGGCGCCAACGTTGTTTGACTTTCTTCTTGATTTCCGAGAACGAGATGAGCTGCGCATCGGACTCGCCCCAGCGAGCAAGCAAGTGATAGCTTGTTCCGCTCACGCCGACGAGGACCGGATCCATCTTGTGAAACTCGGGTGTCCAGATTTCGAAGCTCTGGAAGAGTCCCGATTCCCTGTGTTTTTGCCAGATCTTAAGCACGGGACCCGGGATTTTATCGAAGTCGTAATACTTCAGAAAACCTCCGTGGTGAGCGGTCCGTAGATGCTCGGCGTAGGCGGTCGGTAACCACGCGCGCCAAATGAGTAGCTCATCCGACGAGAGCGACGGCGTCGCGATCAAGTTGGCACGCTTGATGGTTTCGATGTCGACATCGAGCGCGCTTGCCTGGACGGTGAGGCCCAGCGAATTCGCGAGCTCCTGCTTCTCGCGCAGGTACGCGACTCGTTTCTTCTCGTCCGAAGTCAACTCGGGCTTCCGGTCGATGGTGTAGAGAACGTGTGCGGACATTGTGACCTCCAGTATTTCCGCTGGTACCTTTCGCATCTAAACATATAGGAATATAAAAGTCAATAGCGCCTGCTTTGTGCTCTAACTCAAGCTCCGTTAAGATACAACTCTCATGGCCTTATTTTCTCCAAAGCTTGGGATCGACCTCGGGACCACTTATACGCTCGTGTATGTGCCCGGTAAGGGAGTGGTCCTCAATGAGCCCTCCGTCGTTGCGGTTTCTGAGCAAGACAATAAAATTCTCGCGGTCGGTGCGGAAGCTAAAGAGATGATCGGCCGAACACCGGAGAGCATCATCGCGTATCGTCCGATGAAAGATGGTGTTATCGCGGATTACCGCGTGACGGAAGCGATGCTTCGTTACTATATGCGCAAGGCTCTTGGTACCTGGAATCTCTTTCGTCCCGAGGTCATGGTCTCCGTCCCTGCGGGCGTCACCTCAACAGAAAAACGTGCGGTCATCGAAGCCTCCATCCGTGCCGGTGCAAAAAGCGCCTATGTGGTGAAGGAGCCGATCCTTGCGGCGATCGGTGCGGGCATACCCATTCACGAGGCGAAGGGACACATGATCGTCGACATCGGTGGGGGCACCATCGACGTCGCCGTGATTTCTCTCGGCGGCATAGTCGCTTCGACGTCGGTGAAGTGCGCCGGTAATCGTATTGATCACGCCATCGCCGACTATATAAAGAAGACCTACAACCTCGCGATAGGCGACAAGATGGCCGAGGATGTAAAGATCCACATCGGCTCCGCTGTGCCGCTTGCGGAGGAACTTTCCATGCATGTCAAAGGCCGCGATCTCCTCACGGGACTTCCGCGTACAACGGAGCTCAAGAGTAACGAAATTGTACGCGCCATAGGGAGGGAGTTGCGCGAGATGATCAAAGCTATTCGAGACGTTCTCCAGGAGACGCCGCCAGAGCTGGCCGCGGATATTATCGATCAGGGCATCATCATGACCGGCGGAACGTCGCAGCTGCGCAATTTTCCTGAGCTTGTCCTGCGCCGCATCGGTGTAAAAGCCATACTCGCCAAGGATGCGCCACTATGTGTTGCCAAGGGCACCGGTATCGCGCTCGCGCACCTCGATACCTATAAAAAGAGCATTATCGCCAAGCGCTAGCGGTTTTGCACAGCTCCGTTGGGCATTCTGCGGCCGCGGTGGGAAAATGAAGAAAGATTAGTCCAACACGGAGGCGTGCCATGGGTGCGACTACAAGAGCAGTCGCGCCGCGAAGAATCCTCCGTCGGCGCGAATTCATCGGCGCGCTCATCGGCGTGCCGTGTGCAACATCGTTTACCACTTCGGCGAGAGGAGAGATGATCGCGCGAAACCTTGCGCAGGAGTTCGTCGCGGAGCTCGGAGGAAAAGCGTTTTCGGCGCTTCGCAACACGATGCTCAGCAAGCGGGCTCTCGAGGGGGAATTCCGGAGCATTTACCGCGACTATTTCGACGTCGAGGCGATAACCCGCTGGGTCGCCGGAAAGTCCTGGCGAGCTGCGCTCTCGGAAGGGCGAGACGGAAGGTTGCGCGAGCTCATAGGAGAGTACGTCACGAAAAAACTCGTAGTCGGACTCTATGACTACCGGTTCGCGACCTTCTCGGTGCGCTACAGCGCTCGCTACGGCAGCGTCGAGGAGGTTATCTCGGAGGTGAAAGACGAACCTCGCGGAAGGTATCTCAGTCTCACCTGGCTTCTTGCTGTAAAAGGACCCTCGACATTTCGCGTCGGTGACGTGAAGATCGGTGCCTTCAGCTTTCTCATAAACGAGCGCGGGCACCTCGATCGGCTGTTTTCCTCCGCGGGAAATACCGTCGAAGGGCTTCTCCATGCGCTCGGCCGCCTCATCACCGAGCTCGACACAATGAAGTTGGGAGGATAAGGGCCGGCCCTACAAACGAAGGGCCGGTTTTTATTTGACAAGATCGCATTATTTATGATATAATTTCCCTCGAAATGTCGTCCCCGCATTCCGTCGGGGCATGAAATTGGAGGGAAGCATGTACGATGTGCATTACATGGCGGTGATCTATCTACCCGCCATACTTGTCGCCTTCATGGGCCTAGCGCTCATGCTGGTCGATCTCAAGCTCGCCCTGTGGGTGAGCGTCGGGGTCCTCGTCATTGTGCTCGGCGTCGGGTTCATGGTGGGGGATATTCCCTCGTCGAGCGCTGATGACCTCAAGCTGCCTTTCAGAATGATGAGCTTCGTGCTCGTTTTGACGGCAGCGGTTCTCTTTCTGTTGAGCTCCTTGGCAATTGTTATAAAGTCGATTGTCAGGGGCCCGCGGGAAGAAGAAGCGGCTCCCGATGCGCTCGCCGGCGCCGATCGTCCGTAAAAGGCGCTAGGCGTTTCCTATCTCGGCCGGTCTCCCCACAGGAGGCCGGCCGATTTTGTATTCTTTGCTATTCTGAACAAGTGAACCTCTCCAGAGCAATCGATACCTCTCACCACGCGATTCTCATCGAAGGGGAGTTTGACACCATTAAGGACGAGTTCATACATATGCTCGAGAAGCTCTTTGATGTTGCAGCGCAGGGTAACCCCGGCTTTCAGGTTCGCTCCTATGAGACGCTTGGCATGGATGATGCACGCGAACTGAAAGAGGCGGCGGCGCTTCGCGCAGCGGGTGCCGGTGCAAAAATATTCGTCATTTCCTTCGAAGCCATCGGCACCGAGGCCCAAAACGCACTTCTTAAACTCTTCGAGGAACCGGCCGCGCGTACACATTTTTTCCTCGTGACGTCGCGCTCGACGCGACTTCTCCCCACGCTTCGCTCGCGATTGTTTGCCGTGCGAGGGAAGGTTGAGCGAAAGGAGCAGTCAGCGGATGCAAAACGTTTCCTCGCTCTTACACCTCCCGAGCGGCTTGCGCGGATCAAAGACATCGTCGAGGAGCGCGATCGGGCCGCTGCGGGGGTGCTCATCGACGGCCTTGAGGAGTCGCTCTGCGCGGACGTGGTGCAAAATGCTACGACACTGCGCGCGCTTGAGCGTGCGCGAGGATATCTTTCGGATCGTGCCTCGTCGGTGAAACTCCTCCTTGAGCACTTGGCTCTGACGCTGCCAACCCTATGAAAAAAATACTTTTCATCGCCATTTTCCTGGTGGCGCCCGCTCCCCTTGCCTTAGCCTCCGGTGTGGGTTTTTCGCAGGGTTTGTGGACGAGCGACGCCACTCCCGTCCTTGGCGAAGAGATTTCTATTTTTGCCCTGGTCAGCAATAGCTCCTCACGAAGCATCTCCGGTGCCGTGGTCTTCTATGACGGGACAACCGAACTTGGGACCGCTCATTTCGCTGCGGGAAAAGATGGCGGCTACGACGTTGTCCACGTTCCGTTTACCCTCTCGACCGGCGTACATCATGTTCATGCCGAGCTCCAGGGCGTCTCGGGGGGCAGCGCTGACACGTCGACATCCGGCGAGCTTGCGATCGAGGCGACAGACGAAGGACGCTCCCCGACAAGCATCGATTCCATTGTTTCGGCGACCACCGGAAGCTTCAGCAATCTTCTTCAGCAAGGCAGCGCCTATGTTAAATCCAACGCCCCCTGGCTTACCAGCGCAGCATCCTCCACCTACGATCGCGTCGAGACGTTTCGCGCAACGGAGGCGCAGTCCCTCCACAAAAAAGCCGATGTGCTCTACCAAGAGGCGGCAGCCGAAAGCAAGGGCGCGCACATCGGCCCGACCGCCTCGACGAGCAAGTCCACCTCGTACGCGACTGTGGGGAAACAGTTTGAGTACCTCGCGCTCGCCGCACTTTCGTATGTTTTTTTCCACCGCATCTGGTTTTACCTTATCGCACTTATTCTTTTGTGGTGGCTTCTGCGGGCCGTGTTTCGCGTCCTTCGAAGGCTTATACGCGGACGCCCTGAGTAGGTAGCAGCGTAGGTAGGTATGCTACGATACCTCTGTGGCGACCTATAATTTCCAGCCGCTTCGCGAAAAGTTAAAAAGCGTCGAGGAGTGGCTCAAAAAAGAGTACGCGGGCATCCGTACGGGCCGCGCGACGCCAGCCGTTCTTGACAGCGTTAAAGTCGAGTCCTACGGCACCCTGGTGCCTGTCTCGAGCGTCGGCTCCATCACTATTTCCGATGCCCGCTCCCTTATGGTCACCCCATGGGACAAGGCGCAAATCAAGGACGTCGAGAAAGCCATCGTGAACAGTAATCTCGGCCTCTCAGTCTCAGCCAACGAACAGGGCGTGCGGGTCACGTTTCCCGAGCTCACTGCGGAGCGGCGTGCATCCCTCCTCAAACTCCTAAAAGAGCGTCTCGAGCAAGCGCGCGTCACGATGCGTGGCGAGCGCGACAAGGTATGGCATGACATTCAGACAAAAGAGAAGACGGGTGAAGTGTCGGAAGATGAAAAATTCCGCTTCAAGGGAGAGATGGAGAAAACCATCGATGCGTGTAATTCGAACCTCGAAGACGTACTTGAACGCAAGGAGGCGGAGATCCGCGGCTAAGGATAACCATGAGCGTCATACTTTTTCTCGTCATCCTCGTCATCCTCGTGGTCGTGCATGAGCTCGGCCACTTCACGGCCTCCAAGCTCTACGGCATCCGCGTCGAGGAATTCGGCGTAGGCTTCCCGCCGCGGCTCCTCGGACGGCGCTTCGGCGAGACGCTTTACAGCCTCAACGCGTTGCCGTTCGGGGGTTTCGTTCGGATATTCGGCGAGAACCCCGCGGATCTTGCGCGACTGCCGGCGGAGCGGCACCGTAGCATGCTCGGAAAATCTCGCGGTATCCAAGCACTCGTCCTCGTCGCGGGCGTCACGTGCAATCTGCTTTTTGCGTGGCTCCTCCTCTCATGTGGCTTCATGGTCGGCATGCCAACCTCCGTGGACGAAGCGCACCGCGGTGAAGTGCAAAACGCAAAGCTCCTTATCACCTCCGTCGTTCCGAACTCACCGGCCGATAGTGCCGGGCTCAAAGCGGGTGATATTCCGGTCGCGGCGGCTGTAGAAGGGGAGAGTGTGCGGCTTTCTTCGCCTTCCGATCTTCCGGATTTTGTTTCCGCACATGAATCCGAGCGCGTGACGCTCTCCGTGGTGCGGCAAGGAAAGACCGTCGACATCGCGGTGCAACCCAGGGCAGGAATAATCCCGAGCGAACCCTCCCGTAAGGCGGTAGGCGTCGTTGCTGAGCTGGTGGGCACGCAGCGATACGGTTTGTTCCGCTCGCTTTATGAGGGCGGTACGCTCACCGCGGATATGCTTCGAAACGTGCTTACCGGTTTTTGGCATCTTATCACCGGGGCCTTTACCGGTTCTTCGAGCATCAAGGAAATTACCGGACCGGTCGGCATTGTGGGCGCCGTCGGAGAGGCTAGTACGCTCGGGCTTATTTATCTCATCACGTTTTCGGCGTTCATTTCCGTGAACCTCTCCATCGTCAATCTCATTCCGCTTCCTGCGCTTGATGGCGGTCGGCTTCTTTTTCTTCTGATCGAAACCCTCAAGGGCTCGCCCATTCGTCCGCGTTTCGCCCAGCTTCTCAATTCCATCGGCTTCGCGCTTCTCATTCTCCTTATGCTCGTCGTGACCTACAACGACGTGGCGCGTCTCGCTGGATAGGCCATCGTTTGACCCTCTCACGCGGTGAGGTACAATGGCGCTACGTTATGCGCCAATCGGAGCTTTTCACGAAAACCCGCCGCGAAATACCCTCCGATGAGACGGCTAAAAACGCGAAACTCCTCATCCGCGGCGGCTTCATTCACAAGGAAATGGCCGGCGTCTACTCGTACCTGCCGTTGGGACTGCGGGTGCTCAAGAAAATTGAGAACGTCATTCGCGATGAGATGAACGCGGTCGGCGGACAGGAGCTCTTCCTCTCTTCGCTCCACCCGAAAGAGAATTGGCAAAAGACCGGCCGGTGGGAATCGATGGATGACCTCTACAAGATGGCGGACTCTTCCGGGAGGGAGGTCGCGCTCGGGCCAACGCACGAGGAGATCATCGTCCCCATCGCGAAGGAGTATATCCATTCCTACAAAGATCTCCCGTTTTCCGCGTATCAATTTCAGACGAAATTCCGGATGGAACTGCGCGCAAAAAGCGGACTCCTTCGTGGCAGGGAATTCATTATGAAGGACCTCTACTCCTTCCACGCTGACGAGAAGGATTTTTCCGTCTATTACGAAAGAGTGAAAAAGGCCTACTTCCGCATTTTCAAACGCGCCGGTATCGGGGACGTGACGTATCTTACTTTTGCTTCCGGCGGGACGTTCTCTAAGTACTCTCATGAATTCCAAGCGATTTCTCCAGTCGGTGAGGACACCATCTACGTGTGCACGAACTGTCAGATTGCCATCAACAAAGAGATCAAGGACGAGCAGAAAACCTGCCCTTCCTGTGGCGCAAGCGAGTTCAAAGAAGAGAAAGCGGTCGAAGTCGGTAACATTTTCGATCTCAAGACGAAATTCTCCGCGCCCTTTGAGCTCACCGTAAAAAATAAAGAGGGGAAGGACACTCCGGTACTGATGGGTTGTTACGGCATCGGACTCGGGCGGCTCATGGGCATGGTCGTCGAGGTTCTCTCCGACGAGAAAGGCATCGTGTGGCCAGAGGAGATAGCCCCCTATAAATTTCATCTCATCGAGGTTCCCGGCGATACAAAGGTGCACAAAGCGGCGGAGACTCTCTACGGCAAGCTCCGAAAGGCTAGCGCGGAGGTGCTCTACGATGACCGTGACCTGCGCGCTGGTGAGAAATTCGCCGACGCGGACCTTCTTGGTATCCCGAACCGCATTGTCGTCTCCGAAAAATCTCTTGCCAAGAAGAAGATTGAGCTCGGCAGGCGCGCAAACGGGACAGTCAAGCTCATTACCGAATCGGCCCTATTTACAGTATGATGCGGAGGCTATGGCGTGGTGGAGCAAGTTGAGGGAAAGATTCTACCGGCTTTTTTCAAACGATTTAGGCATCGATTTAGGTACCGCCAATACGCTCGTCTATCTCAAGGGTCGCGGCATCGTCATCAATGAGCCCTCCGTCGTCGCCGTAAACCAAAAGACGGGACAGGTCGTCGCAGTCGGCCGCGAGGCGAAGGAGATGCTCGGCCGTACTCCAGCGCATGTGAAGGCGCTGCGCCCGCTCGTCGATGGCGTCATTTCCGATTTCGAAGTGACCGAGGAAATGCTCGCATACCTCATCAATAAAGCTCAAAAAGATTCCACAAAACTCCTCGGCCCGCGCGTCGTCATCGGGGTCCCCTCTGGGATCACCAACGTCGAAACGCGTGCCGTACGTGACGCGGCGAAGAATGCTGGCGCTCGCGAGGTTCACATCGTGGAGGAGCCGATGGCAGCCGCGCTCGGTATTCGGCTTCCGGTTTATGAGCCGGTCGGCTCAATGGTCATCGACATCGGCGGGGGAACCTCCGACGTCGCCGTCATTTCCATGGGTGGCATCGTCCAGAGCAGGAACGTGCGGATTGCCGGAGACAAGCTCAACAACGATATCATTTCCTATATCCGCAACGAGTTTAAGATTTTGGTGGGTGAGAAAACGGCTGAAGAGCTCAAGGTAGCGGCCGGTACGGTGATTGTCGGTATCCCCATCGAGGTGACGGTGCGTGGCCGTGATCTCGTCACGGGCTTACCCCGGGAGATCGTGGTGACCGATGCCGATATTCGCGAAGCGATCGGCAACTCTATCGACAATCTCGTTGAGTCGGTGCGCGAGGTTCTCGAGACTACGCCGCCGGAAGTGCTCTCCGACGTCATGCAGCGCGGCGTGTCCCTCGTCGGAGGCGGAGCGCTCATGCGTGGCATGCGCGACCTCCTCGAGGAGATTTTGCGCATCCCGGTCACGGTCGCTGACGACCCGCTTACCGCGGTGGTGCGAGGCACGGGTATTATTCTCGAGGACGTTGAGCGTTACCGTGATGTTCTCATTGAAAGCGATGATGATCACGCACCGCGATCGTAGGAGATATTCGCGCGCCTCGTTGTGGAGAACGGTACTCCTCCTTCTCGTCCTTTTCCTGCTCGCGTCTGTTTCCGGTTTTGCGATGCCTTCCTTCGTGCGTGCCACCGTGCGTGTCCTCATGCAGCCCATTCTGCGCAGCCAAGGGGCCCTCTCGACGGGAGCTTCTTCTCTCCTCGCGGCTTTTTCCAGCAAGGTGGCGCTGGAGCGGGACAATGCGCGACTGCGACAGGAGCTCTCCGAGGCTCAGCTGGAGCTTCTTGAAAGAAACGAGCTCAAAGCCGAGCTCGAAGCGCTAAAAGCGCAGTTCGGCCGGACGCTCCCTCTGAAGGGCGTGCTTGCCGCGGTCCTCTCCTGGCCCAACCAGTCGCCTTACGACACGCTCATCATCGATGCCGGTGCGAACGAGGGCGTCGTTAAAGGCTCGCTCGTATATGTGGGCGGCGATATCGCGCTCGGGCTAGTGCGCGAAGTGTACGCCTCGACCGCGCTTGTGTCGCTTTTCTCAACGCCAGGAGAGCAGACCGCGGTCCTCATCGGGGAGCCGGGGGTCGCGGCCGTTGCGCTTGGACGAGGTGCCGGGAATTTCTCCGTCAAATTGCCGCGCGGGGCCGATGTGAAGGAAACCGACACGGTGGTCATCCCCGGCATCGATCCGAAACTGTTTGCGGTCGTCGAGCGCATCATTGATAATCCTGCCGACACCTTTAAAACCGTTCTGTTCAAAAATCCAGTCAATCTCTCCGAGATACGCTATGTCTATGTGGCTTCGCAGTAGCGCTACGATACGTCTTCTTTTCAATGCCGCGATGCTCTTATCGCTTATCTATTTCCCGTGGTGGATTACCGCGCTCATCGGGCTTCTCTTCATCGTATCGCTGCGTCCCATCGAGGTGGTGTTTTGGGGCATCGTGATCGACGCGTTCGGTGCCGCACCCGTGCCCGCGTACGGCGGTTTCCAATATTTCTTTACGTTTGGATTCCTGCTTGCGCTCACCGCCGCCCGTGTCGTGCGCAAGCGGATACTCTTTCGCAACGCCCCGCCATGACCCGCTTCCGCATACGTCGGAGACTTAAAAGCCTGTTCAAGCGCGCTCGCAACAGCGAGATTTACCCGGATGAGATCTTTCTCGATTCTCACAACATCCCGCAGTTCGATAGGAGCCAAATGGAAGGGCGCATCGTCCGTCCAATCAGCAAATTCACCCTGCGCGCCCTCGCGACCCTCGTTTTCATTTCCGGCGTCGTATTCACCGGCAGGCTTTTCTATCTCCAGGTCCTGCAGGGTGCCTCGTATGAGGTCAAGAGCGAGAATAACCATCTCAAACAGTCGACCATTTTCGCCGATCGCGGCCTTATTTACGACAGCAAGGGAGTTCTTCTCGCCTGGAACGAGCCGAATCCCAAAGGTGACTTTGCGCTTCGCGTATACACGCCGCTTCCCGGGCTTGCGCACCTTCTCGGCTACGTGAGTTATCCTAAAAAAGACTCGTCGGGAAATTACTACGACAAAGAGGTGACACCCAAAGACGGCGTCGAAAGGACGTTTGACAGCGAGCTCTCGGGAAAAGCGGGCGTGAAGATAGTAGAAATCGACGCGAAGAATGCTCCGCAATCGGAGAGCGTCGTGCGCGCACCGCAGTCAGGCGACAATATCACGCTCTCCATTGATGCCGAGATGTCAAGCGCGCTCTACAACTTCATCAAAAGTATCGCCGACGATGTGGGATTCGTCGGCGGGGCGGGGGCGGTCATAGACACGCGCACCGGGCAGCTCATCGCGCTCACGAGCTATCCTGAGTACGACTCCACCATCATGACGGCGGGTGGACCGGCGTCGGTAATAGCCGGCTACCTCGCCGACACGCGCAAGCCATTTCTCGATCGCTCGACGATCGGCCTTTATACCCCCGGCTCCATCATCAAGCCCTTCATCGCGACCGGTGTTCTCACCGAAGGTGTCATTAGCCCGAGCAAAAAACTCCTTTCGACCGGACAGATTTCCATTCCAAACCCCTATGATCCGACTAAAGAAACTCTTTTTAAGGATTGGCGGGCGCAAGGGTATGTGGATATGCGCCACGCCATCGCGGTCTCCTCCGACGTCTACTTCTACACGGTCGGGGGCGGAGTCTCTGCAGCCGTCGCGCCGCAAGTGGGCCTGAGCTCGCCGCTTTTGGGGCTTGGCATCGCTAATATCGAAAAGTACGTTCGCCTTTTTGGCTTCGGCACCTCGACCGGCCTTTGGGCGGGCGAAGGGAGGGGAACCATTCCTTCGCCGGAGTGGAAAGCGCAAAATTTCCCCGACGATCCAACGTGGCGCATTGGCGATACCTACCACAGCGCTATCGGTCAGTACGGCTTCCAGGTGACGCTCATTCAGGTCGTGCGAGCGGTTGCTGCCATTGCCAACGAAGACAACCTGCTCACGCCGACTGTCCTTGCAGCAGATATCGCTCCCTCGACAAAGCTCCCCATCTCTTCGGACGTGTTCGATGTTGTCCACGACGGTATGCGACTCTCGACGCTCGAGGGTACCGCATCCGCGCTCAACATTCCCGAGATTCATATTTCAGCGAAAACCGGTACCGCTGAACTCGGCGTCTCCAAGGAACATGTGAACTCGTGGGTCATGGGGTTCTTTCCCTCCGAGCACCCGCGCTATGCGTTTGCCATCACCATGGAGCGCGGCCGTCGCGGCAACTTGGTTGGAGCTTCCGCCGTCGCACGCAGTTTCTTCGAGTGGCTCTACGCCAACCGTCCCGAAATTGTCAAGCCTTAAAACTCGACAGTGTCTGCATTTTCTTGTAGCGTTCGATTGAAAGCACACAGGATGGAGGCCGCCTTGAAAAAGTCAGAATTCCTTGAACGCCTATGCTCTGTCGGAAACTTAGACTGGTTCATCCCAGAAACCGGCAAAATCAGAGTGTCGGTCCATAAGGCAAATGCCCATAATCGACCGGAGAATAACCTTCGCCCAAGCTATGTCTATTCACCAATCACGACGGTTTGTCGAATGGTCACGGGTAGACTTTCGGCAACACTAAATGGCTCGTGGCCGCTCGGTTCCTGAGACTACGTCCTGGTGTCGCCGCAATGGTACAACTTGTCTCTGATACACCGTTGCACAAGCTAAGGGGCCAAAATAAAAAGAAGTTGCGAAGGACCCTATGCTTGGCTGTCGGAATTCCTCCACGCTAAACCACCGCCCGCCGGAAACCGCTCCGTTCGGGCGGTTTCTGTTTGTTGACAGAAGTGAGAGCACAGGTACACTTAGGTACCACCTATGACCGAGGAATTTCTCACGCGCGAAAAATTTGAGGAGCTTAAGAATGAACTCGGAAACCTCAAGACGGTTCGTCGGAAGGAAATTGCGGAGTCGCTCGAGTACGCTCGCTCGCTTGGCGACCTTTCCGAAAACGCCGAGTATCAGGAAGCGCGTGAAATGCAGGCAGCGACAGAAGAGCGCATCCAAAAGCTCGAGGGAATTCTCAAATCAGCCAAGATCGTCGCGCACAAAGAAAGCGATACGGTATCGATGGGTTCGATCGTCACGATACGAAAGCAGGATGATTCCGAGGCCCGCGAGTACAAGATAGTAGGCTCTGAAGAAGCCAACGTTCACGAGCGCAAGATCTCATACCTCTCGCCGCTCGGTGAGGCGCTCATGGGAAAGAAAAAGGGACAAGATTTTAACTTCACGACTCCGAACGGCAAGCAGCACTACACCATCGTCGATGTAAAGTAGAAAAATCCGCCTCGAAGGGCGGATTTTTCGCTCGGAGGCCGCGTGGTAGCATACATCGTATGTTTTGGGCCGACAGAATAACGGAAGACATCGTCAAATCGGTACGACCACGCGGCGGAGAGCTCCTCATTCGTGACGAAAAGACTCCCTCCGGGCGCGTTCATGTCGGTTCCATGCGGGGCGTTGCCATTCACGGTACCGTGAGTGAAGTCCTTAGGGAGAGGGGTATCCGCAACAATTTTCAATACGAATTCAATGACATGGACCCCATGGATGGCTTCCCGGTCTATTTGCCAGCCGAATTTAAAAAATACATGGGCATGCCACTACTGCGCATTCCATCTCCGGACGGCAAGGCAAAAAATTATGCGGAATACTTTGCCAACGAGTTTAAGGGGGTGATACGAACGGCAGGATTTAGCCCGACATTTTATAACGTGAGTGAGCTTTACCTTTCCGGAAAAATGGATGAGCTCATTCAAACGGCACTCGATAGAGCTCCCGACATTCGCCGCATCTATCATGAAGTTTCTGGCTCAAAAAAGGGAGATGAATGGTACCCACTCTCCGTCATTTGTGAAAAGTGCGGACGTGTGGGAACAACCGAGGTGTATGCCTGGAACGGTAAAAAAGTAGCGTATCGCTGTAAGAGCGATCTAGTCACCTGGGCAAAAGGGTGCGGCCACGATGGCACGATAGCCCCTTTTGGAGGAGTTGCGAAATTTCCCTTTAAGGTTGAATGGGCTGCGAAGTGGAAGGTGCTTGGTGTTGATGTTGAGGGAGCGGGAAAAGACCATATGGGGAAGGGTGGCGCGCATGATGTTGCCAAAGCAATAGCGAAAGAAGTTTTTGGCCTCGATGCACCCTACGAATTTTCCTATGAATTTTTCCTCGTGGGCGGGAGGAAAATGTCTTCCTCGAAAGGAGCCGGCTCATCTGCAAAAGAAATAGCAGAACTTGTTCCGCCTAAAATTTTTCGCCTAGCGCTTCTCGGGAAGGATATTAAACAAGCTGTGAACTTCGAACCCGACGGCGAAACCATCCCGACGCTCTACGATCTTCATGACACCATTGCAGAGAAATATTTTGCTGGCGAGAAGGACGATTTTGCACGGCTATTTGAGCTCATCCACCCAGAAAAGGAGCGTGAAAGTATTCCCAACGCCTATCGGCCGCGATTTTCGATCGTCTCATTTATCGTGCAGATGCCACACCTCAAACTTTTAGA
This sequence comes from uncultured Candidatus Saccharibacteria bacterium, assembly GCA_964429815.1. Taxonomy (GTDB): domain Bacteria; phylum Patescibacteriota; class Minisyncoccia; order Phycocordibacterales; family CAYSCM01; genus CAYSCM01. The sequence continues at coordinate 73,866 of CAYSCM010000003.1, read as the reverse complement.
GGAAGTGGCCGCCATGAAGGGCTCTGCACTTTCCGCCGAAGACAAGGCGGAAGCGCAGGAGCGAGAGACCTATGCGCGCCGCTGGCTTACCGAACATGCGCCCGAGAAGTATCGGTACGAGCTCCAAAAAGTTGCGGTGTCTGAAGCCGCAAAAAATCTCTCACCGAAGCAAAAGGAAGCTCTTGCAGAAATTGTACGATATATCGTACAAACTGAAGCACTCGATGGACAAAAGTTACATGAGTATATGCATGAATTAAAGTCAAAACTCACAATCGAGCCAAAGGAGCTCTTTAGCGCCCTCTATCTCGCATTCCTCGGAAAAGAAAGTGGTCCTAAAGCGGGATGGTTTCTATCCGTTTTGCCAAGGGATTTTCTTATCGAGCGACTCAAAGAAGTGAGCGCATAGGTGAAATTTTCATGTACGCCCACGTTTAGCCAAAACGCGGCCTTTTTTCTTGCTAAAAAGTGGGGATAAGTCCCTAGCGGTGGGATAGAGTGTTATATAATTTCACTGTAGTGGGAGAAAGTGGGAAACGGGGAAACGACCGCTTCCCACCGGCTCTCGCCACGGCACGGATGCTTATCGGCGAATACACCCACACGCTCGACCCCAAGAAGCGCCTTTCGCTTCCCGCGAGATTCCGCCAAGAGTTGGGGCGCAAAGTGGTCATCACCAGAGGTCTCGACAACTGTCTCTTCATGTATTCGACGAAAGAATGGTCGAAGGTCTCCGAAAAGCTCGGGGAGCTGTCGTTCACCAAGTCCGATACGCGCGGCTTCAATCGCTTCATGCTCTCCGGAGCGGTCGAGGTCGAGGTAGACAGCGCGGGTCGCATTCTTATTCCGGATTTTCAGAAAGAGTTCGCCTCGCTCAAAGAAAGGGTTGTGCTGGCAGGCCTCCAGGCCCGGGTCGAGATCTGGGACGAAGGGAAATGGCGCACCTACAAGAAGCGCATCGAGGGTCAGGCGGACCAGATGGCGGAGAAGCTTGGAGAGATAGGCGTGTTATGAGGCCATGTCCGAAGGAGTGCATCGAGGTGTTCTTTTACAGGAGCTCATAGAAGGTCTTGCGATCGTTCCCGAAGACATCGTCTTTGACGGGACGGTTAATGGTGGCGGTCACGCGCAGGCGGTAGTGAAGCGGCTTGGGGAAAAGGGTGTCTTTATCGGGGTCGATCTCGACCAGAGCGCGCTTGAGCGCACGCGGAAGCGCCTTCAGGGCGCAGAGTGCCGGGTCGAGCTGCGAAAGGAAAATTTTCGCAATCTCGATCGAGTGCTGGCAGAGGTCGGCGTGGAAAAACTCACGAAAGCGTATTTCGACCTCGGACTCTCATCCGACCAACTTGAGAATTCCGGACGGGGATTCAGCTTCAAAAAAGACGAACCGCTCCTCATGACCTTCGACGATACGCCTGAGGCACAGGCACTCACGGCACGCGATATCGTCAACACATGGGAAGAGGAGCACATCGCGGACGTTCTCTTCGGCTATGGAGAGGAACGCGCGGCACGAAAGATTGCGCATGCGCTCGTGAAGGCTCGCCAGGGAGGGTCACTTAAGACGACGGCAGATTTGGTTGCCGTGATAGAAAGCGTCCTCAAGCGGCATGGAAAAATTCACCCCGCAACCAAAACGTTTCAGGCCTTGCGCATCGCAGTAAATGACGAGCTCGGCTCTCTTAAGGAAGCACTGCGAAAAAGTTATGAGGCTCTCGCAGGGCATGGACGGATGGCGTTTATCTCTTTCCATAGTGCCGAAGACCGCATCGTTAAGAACACCTTCCGGAATTGGGCGAGGGAAGGGAAGGGGACGGTTCTTACGAAAAAGCCACTGACCCCGACCGGGACAGAACGTATAGAGAACACCCGCTCTCGCAGTAGCAAACTTAGAATCTTTGAAAAATCATGACAGCAGTACAAGCCTACAACCTCAAAAGACAGCTCACCATAATGCTTTTTATGCTTATAGGGGTCCTTGCAGCCTCCTACATGTATTTCGTGTCCTTTTCCATAGTCCACGTCGTCCTCCAGAAAGAAACAGAGCAAACCATAGCCAGAGCGACCGCCAGCGCGGGAGCATTCGAGGGGGAGTATCTAGCGAAAATGAGCGCTCTCACGCAGGACGTCGCGTTTGCGAGCGGTTTCGTCGCAGTGAAGGAAAGCGCCTTTGCTTCGCGGAAAACTCTCCTCACGAGCGCCCTTCCGTTGCCGCGCGGTTTGTAGCGTTTCAGGGTAAAGTGAAATAGATGAGAGGCGCATTCATGCGGCGCGTGCGTTTCATAAGCATTCTGCTGTGCGCATTTGTGCTGGTCCTCCTCGCGCGCCTCTACTATCTCCAGATCATGCAAGGAGAGGTTTATGCAGCCAAGGAAGACCGGCAGTACATAAATCCCTCCGAAACGCTGTTCGATCGGGGGAGCATTTACTTTACGGCAAACGATGGCACCGAGGTCGCCGCGGCTACTCTCGGGAGCGGTTTTCTCCTCTCCCTCAATCCACAGAAAGTGAGCGATCCTGCCGGGGTGTACGAAAGACTCTCCGCGATCATCCCTCTCGATCGGGAAAAATTCTTCGCACGCGCACAAAAACAAAACGACACCTACGAGGAGGTGGCTCACCAGATCTCCGCTGATAATGGCGCCGCGATCGATGCACTCAACCTTCCCGGGGTTTCCATATACCGCGAGAAGTGGCGCTATTACCCAGCGGGGGAATTGGGTAGCAGTGTCGTCGGCTTCGTCGGGTATAACGATGATGGGATGACCTTTTCTGGCCGATACGGCCTCGAGCGCTATTACGATGACACCTTGGCGCGCAAAGGAGGCGGCTACGATAGTTTTTTCAGCGAGCTTTTCTCGGACGTTCGAAAACTTGGAGGAACCAATGGGCGCGGGGAGGGAGACATTGTGACCGGTATCGAACCGACGGTCGAGAAGAAACTTGAAGATACGCTTCGGTCTGTGAACGATACTTGGCAGAGCACAGAGACCGGGGGCATCGTCATCGAACCCAAAACAGGTACCGTTGTGGCGATGGGAGTATATCCGACGTTCGACCCGAATCACTACGGCAGCGTCGGCAACATCTCCCTCCTCGATAATCCGCTCGTCGACAAGGTCTTTGAAATGGGCTCTATCGTAAAACCGCTCACCATGGCATCCGGAATTGATGCCGGCGTCGTGACGGCACAAACCACGTATCTCGATAAAGGGTGCGACACGCTCGATAAAAAGACGTTCTGCAACTTCGACGGAAAGGGCCGCGGCACGGTCTCGATGCAAGACGTCCTCAATCAGTCCCTCAATACCGGTGCGGCATACGTAGTTTCGCGGCTCGGGAATAAACGTTTCGCCGATTACTTGAAGCACTTCGGCATCGGTGAGGAGACCGGCATCGATCTCCCGAGTGAAGCGGCAGGCATCGTCGGGAACCTAGAGAGTCCGCGTGATATCGAGTACGCGACAGCTTCCTTCGGGCAGGGAATTGCGGTCACGCCGATCGCGATTACACGTGCGCTCGCGACCCTCGCCAATCATGGCCGCCTCCCCTCTCCCCATGTTGCGACCGAGATACGCTACCGAAGCGGCCTCGTCGACCCCGTGAGCCCTCCGGGAGGCGAGCAGGTCATAAAAGAGGACACGGCCGACGAAATTACCCGCATGCTTGTCACGGTCGTCGATACGTCGCTCCTTCAGGGAAGGGTGAAAGAGGAGCACTACTCCATAGCGGCTAAGACCGGTACCGCCCAAATCGCAAAGCCGGGTGGAGGCTACTACGACGATCGCTACCTCCACTCGTTCTTCGGCTACTTCCCGGCCTATGATGCAAAATTCCTCGTTTTTCTCTTCACCCTCGAGCCGCAGGGGGTAAACTACGCGTCCCAGACCCTCACACTTCCGTTTAAGAATATTGCAGACTTTCTCATTAACTATTACGCTATTCCTCCCGATCGTTAGCCCATGGACTCTTTTCGAAAATTTATACGAGGCGTACTAGTTTCTCTTCTCGCGCTTGAAGCGCGTGCGGTTCTGCGCAAATATAGGCCGCGCATCATCGCTGTCACCGGGAGCGTCGGAAAGACTTCGACAAAAGACGCCATCTACTCGGTCATATCGCGCCATCTCCATACGCGCAAAAGCGAGAAGAGCTTTAACAGTGAGATAGGCATTCCGCTCACCATCCTGGGCGCGGCAAATGCCTGGAGAGACTTCTTGCGTTGGCTGCGGGTCCTCGCTGAGGGCCTTGGGCTCATCCTTTTGCCAAATCATTATCCGAAGTGGCTCGTCCTCGAAGTCGGCGCTGACCGCCCCGGCGACATAAGTGCCATCGCGCGCTGGATGCGCACCGAAGTGGTCGTAATAACGCGTTTTCCCGACGTGCCCGTGCATGTAGAGTTCTTTAAGACTCCCGACGCAGTCGCGGCCGAAAAACAGCATCTCGTCAAATCGCTCTTTCCCGAGGGCACCCTCATCCTCAATGCGGATGATGAGGCCGTGCTTGGGAGCGCGGCGCTCTTCCGGGGAAGTGTCGTGACGTACGGAATGTCGGAGGCAGCGCACGTGCGCGGCTCGCATGAATCCATTCTCTATGAGGACGGAGAGCCCGTCGGCATGGGTTTTCGCATCGAATATCGCGGCAACAGCGTACCTTGCGAGCTGCGCGGGGCGCTGGGGCAAAGCCACATTTCAGCCGCGCTTGCTGCGGCCGCAACGGGCATAGCGGTTGGCATAAATCTCGTCAATATCGCGCAGGATATCGGAAGGCAAGTGACCCCGCCGGGGCGCATGAGGCTCCTTCCTGGGCGGAACAGCTCGACGCTCATCGATGATACGTATAATTCCTCCCCGATCGCTGCGGAGGTTGCACTCCAAACCCTTAAAGAAATCAAGATAGGACGCGGGAGAAAGATCGCGATTTTGGGGGATATGATGGAGCTCGGCCCGCACTCCGTTTCAGCACATGAGGAGCTTGGACGAAGAGCGGCAAAAATCGTCGATGTCCTCTGTGTCATCGGCGTGCGCGCCCGTGACGTTGGGCGTGCAGCAATCGCTGCGGGATTTTTGCCGGAGAATGTCGTCGAATTTCCGTCATGGCGTGAAGCTATCGAGAAAATTCCTAGCAAAATCGAGCCAAACGACATTGTCCTTATAAAAGGTTCTCAATCGCCGCGCCTGGAAAAGGTGACCGCTGCTCTCTTGGCACCCGACATGGACCCAAAAGAGGTCCTGGTACGCCAAGAAGAGGAGTGGCTGAAACGCTAGTTGCGCTTTTGGAGTTTTCCGCTAGGCTATGGAAAATAGTGGAGTGATTCGATGGCCTCGGCTCAAGATGAATTCCTGAATGCGTGCACGACTTACTGGAGAAGCATGTTTGAGCTCATAGGAGAGCTCGAGGAAACGACTCACAGGCGTTGGTCTGTCGGTACAAGCTACGCAGCGATGGAGGTTCTGGTCGAGAGGGGTTTTCTCGAAAAGAGAATGGTTGATTCCAAAAAGCCAGAACGCGGCGGACGGCCCGAATCGCAGGTGCGACTCACGAGCTCGGGTCTTCACCAGCAACTCCGGAATCGAGCACAGCAAAGAATCCTGCTGGGCAGGCTACGACATGCATAGCCCGCATCTTGCGGGCTTCTTTTTTTATGTTGCAATCCGTGCTATTTTTGGTCTCTCAGGCCCTATCGTCTAACGGTTAGGACACGGCTCTTTCAAGGCCGGAATCCGGGTTCGATTCCCGGTAGGGTCGCTAGCGTATGGAAACTAAAAAGCCATCAAAATTTTCAGGCATTTTTGAGCTTTTCAAAAACTTTGGCCGGGTCAGTGCTTTGGTGTGGAAAGGACGACCCTTTCTCGTTCTCGCCATTGCTGCCGTGGCGGTTTTGCTCTCCTCGATCCCTTTCATGCAATCGGGATCGTTGGCACTTCTCGTTAACAATCTTCAGGCAAGCACGGCAAGCCACGTCTTTTCATCGAGCCTTATTTTCATCGTTATTGCATTTTTTCTAGCCTCTATTCTTCCGAGCTTTCTCTTCGAGCTCCAGGATTACATTACAAAGATATTTTATTTTTACCTCAGTGAGCGTTTTGAGCTTCTAATATTGCACAAATTGGGCGATACAGATGTCGCCATACACGAGAATCCTTCCTATCAGGATCTGTTTAATAAGATCCGCGAAGGGGGAACGTACCGTATCCAGAACTTTGCCTGGCGCCAGGTATTCATTGTCCAGAACCTCATTGAAGTTGCTATTGCTTCCGTGGTGCTCGCTGTCTCGAATTGGTGGCTCCTCCTTCTTATTGTTGTCGCTACGGTCCCAGAACTTTATGTAGAAAGCAGATACGGACGTGATGTTTGGGACATCCATGGAGGTAAGGCCGAAGACCGGCGACATTACTGGAATTTGCGCAGTGAATTCACCAATGTGTCGCGAGCGGTAGAATTACGCTTGTTTCAAAATATCCGAAACTTTGTGAACCGAGTCTACAAACTCCTTCATGACTTTCAAACAGAACAGACGAGGACGGAGCGAAGAAAGCTGACGTCAAGCTTTTTCAGCCTTCTGTTCTCCCAGCTTGCTATTGGTGTGGCCATTGTGTGGTTTGTACAAAGAGTCGTCGAGGGGGAGCTCCACATAGGGACATTGACATTTATCCTTGCTTCCATCGCCAACTTCCGCTCTTCGCTCTCATCGCTTTTTGCCAACTTTGGTCGGCAGTATGGCGATAGTCTTTTTGTATCAGACGTCCTTAGATTTCTTAACATGCCCAACCTTATTAAAAAGCCTCATCCCGGCCGGCTGCTTAACGTGGAGAAAACTCCACAAATAAGCTTCGAGAATGTAACCTTCCGATACCCGGACACGAAGGAGCCAGTGCTCCACAACATTTCATTTACCATCGAGCCTGGGGAGAAGTTTGCGATCGTGGGAGTGAACGGGGCGGGCAAAACCACCCTCATCAAGCTCCTGTGTAGATTTTATGATCCCACCGACGGTCGAATTCTTATTGACGGTATCGATTTAAAAGATATAGATCTCGAGAGCTGGTACCATCACCTCGCCGTTTTGTTCCAGGATTACGCCCACTACGCCCTTCCGGTGAGAGAACTCATTGCGCTTGGACGATCGTCTCTCCCCGAGGAATTTAGTGTCGTTAAAGATGCCGCTCAGAGGAGTGAATCGCATAGTTTTATCGAGTCATGGGAAAAAGGGTACGATCAGATGATCGGCAAAGAGTTCAGTGGCGGTGTAGAGCCTTCGATCGGACAGTGGCAAAAGCTCGCGCTCGCTCGGGCATTTTATCGGCAGCCCAACATTTTCATTCTCGATGAGCCGACTGCTTCAATTGATGCCGAAGCAGAGGCAAACATTTTTGAACGAATGGAAAAACTTCCTGCAGACAAGACAGTCATCCTCATCTCACATCGTTTTTCGACCGTTCGACAAGCGAATAAAATTTGTATCCTCGAAAATGGCACTGTTTCCGAACTGGGAACTCATAGCGAACTGCTCGCTAATAAAGGAGTCTACGCCCGTCTCTTCACGCTCCAGGCGAAAGGTTACCAATGATGGAAAGTATTTTTCTCATCGATAAGCCCTCCGGCATCACCTCTTTTGACGTTATTCGCCAACTACGCACACGTCTCAAGGTACGAAAAATGGGGCATGCGGGCACACTTGATCCACTTGCGACGGGGCTTCTTATTATCGCTGTAGGGGACTCGACGAAAAAACTTAATGTGTACTTAAAACTTCCCAAGGTATATCGAGCGGCAATACTCCTTGGAGAAAGACGCGATACGGGAGACATGGCTGGGGCGGTTCTAGAAAGTAAGTCTGTCGGGGAACTATCAAATGGCGATATCGCAAAAGCAATGAGCTCACTTATAGGAGAGCTCGAACTTCCCGTGCCGGCCTATTCTGCCGTCAAGGTGAGGGGGAGGGCACTCTACAAACGCGCAAGAAGTGGGGAAGAGTTTGAAACCCCCGTTAAGACCATGCGTGTGCTGAAAGCTGTTTTGGAGGATGTGGAGCGACAGGGAGATAAGGTACTAATCCGAGTGGAGTTTGAAGTGGGAAGCGGCACCTATATCCGCTCTCTCGCAGAGGAGCTCGGCAGACGACTCGGCTACCCTGCGACACTCTACACACTACGCCGAACACGGATCGGAGAATTTAGAGTAGAGCACGCCAAAAAGATAGGGGATTTCTAAAAGACATAAAAAAAGGTGTAACCAGTCGAGACCAGTTACACCTTCAGGATGATTTTGCGCTTGCGTTTACGCTCGACTGCCAGCGCATGATCGAGCCTCACTCCGAGCACCGCTTCAGCTGCACGATGACGAGCAAGCCGTTGCAAGAGCTCTGGGATCTCGCGCGTATCGAGACGATGCCATTCGCCGAAGTGGCGCGTGTCACCCCCGATAAGGTTGTAGTGCACCTCATTGCCGGCGACGGTCACGACAGCGCCGTAGCGCCCGTGTGACCCGAGTCGAACGTAACCCGGATAACGAGCCTCGGCGTCTTGAAGCTCGTCCGTGTTGAGAAGGTAGCCTTCGAGAAGGACTTCAGTAGGGTCAGTCACGAGACTTTCCCCACGAAGCGATGGCCTCCTCCTTGAACGCGTGCTTGCGGCGTAGGCGTGCCGAGGCTTGTTCCTCGGCGGTCGGCTTCGCAGCTGCCTTAGCGCGGCGTTTGTGTGTCGCGACTCGGGCGCCATGCTTGCCGTAATCAGATAACTTCGCGGTGCTACCCGCAAAGATTGCGTCTTGGACATGTTTCGGTTTGGCCATTTTGGCCTCCTGCTAAGAGAGCGATTTGCTAGCCTCGATTATACCACAGAAAATGACCAAAAGTCAAGCAAAAAGAGAATCAACCACAGCCTTAACTTCGGTACCGTCAGCCTTATTTTTTAGCTCTTTCATAAGCATACCCATGAGTTTATTAGCGCCAGTTTTGTCGGAGACGCCAAGCTCCGCAGCCTTAGCCCGGGCAACTCTTTCAATTTCCTCGCGGCTCAATTGAGCAGGGAGGTAGGCCTCAAGGACCTTAAGTTCAGCTTGCTCGGTGGCGGCTAGGTCGGGACGATTTCCTTTGGTGAATTGCTCAATCGAATCCTTTCGCTGCTTTACAGCGCGGCGAATGACTGCGAGAGTTTGATCATCCGTGAGGATTTCGTCCGGCTTTCGCTTCGTTGCGACAAGTTCATTTGTAGCGGCAGTCATCAGACTTTTGATAACAGTCGTTCGCACCGTATCTTTTGCGCGCATCGCATCTTTGAGCTGCTCGCGGAAATTTTCGTGGAGAGTCATATCTTTATCCTATGCTAAAATTGCCCTATGGAAAACCTCGGTTTGCTTATCGCGCTGATTGTCCTCCTTGCGGTAGGCAATGCCATTTTTGTATGGGTGATGATGCGCCGTCAGGGAAGGGGAAGTGTCAATGAGGATAATTCTCTGGTTCTCATTCAAAATCAGATCCAGGAACTTGCGCGCACTCTTGATAGCCGCGTTGCGGAGTCGAGTCGACAGGTGCACGAGACGGTGCGCACACAGCTGGGCGAATCGGCGAAGCTCATTCGCGAGGTGACCGAGGGACTTACAAAACTCGACGAGACCAACCGCCAGGTTGTTTCCTTTGCCGATCAGCTTCAATCCCTCGAGGACATCCTCAAGAACCCTAAGCAGCGCGGAATTCTCGGAGAGTACTATCTCGAGACCCTTCTCAAGAATGTTCTGCCGCCAGGGAGCTTCCAAATGCAGTATCCATTCAAGGACGGCACTATCGTCGATGCAGTCGTATTTGTGAAAGACAAAATCATTCCCGTTGACTCGAAGTTCTCGCTTGAAAATTACAATCGCCTCGCTGAAGAGCGGGATCCGGTAGAACGCGAGCGACTTGAAAAGGCTTTTAAAGCTGACCTGAAAAGCCGTATTGATGAGACAAGCAAGTACGTAAAACCCTCTGAGGGAACGCTTGATTTTGCGTTTATGTTTATTCCGCATGAGGCTATCTATTACGACCTACTTGTGGCACAGGTCGGATCAGTAAAAGTAAACACACGTGACCTTATCGAATATGCGTTCCAGCAGAAGAGAGTCATTATTGTCTCTCCAACGTCGTTCTTGGCGTATCTGCAGACGGTGCTCCAGGGACTTAAGGCGATGCAGATTGAAGAGAAGGCTTCACAGATCATTACAAAAGTTGAGGACTTGGGAAAGCATCTCAAGGCCTACGAAGACTATTATGTAAAAGTGGGAAATGCGCTTTCGACGACGGTGAATCATTACAACGCAGCGGGAAAGGAGCTCAAGAAAATCGATAAGGACGTACTCAAAATCGCTGGCGCTTCGGCGGGTTTTGAGACATTAGAATTGGCGAAACCTAACGAGCGGGACTAGGACTAGCTATAACTAAAAAAGAAGAAGCTCCGCGATCGCGGAGCTTCACAGGGTAACGTTACGGAGCTTTCGGCCTTTTGGGTCTCGCTATCAGAGCATCCCGGACGATTTGCGTCATTTCCTCACGTGTCGGGAGCTGTGAGAGTCGTTGCTCGAACTCATCACGTGTCGGAAGTTGCGAGAGTCGTTGCTCAAACTCGTCACGTGTCGGGAGTTGTGAGAGCCGGATTTCAACTTGATTAAGTCGAGCCTCAACACCCCTCATCCTCGCGCTAAGAATGTTCGTCCGTAGCTCGTAGTCTTGACGCAGACCTTGAACTTCCAGGTGAATTCCTTGGAGTTGAGAGATGAAGAACTCATCGCGTCCCTCAAGTTCGCCCACCCGGCTTTCCAGCGAAGCCACCCGTTCTTCTAGTGTTCGCGCTGGCATTCGGTACTCCTTTCTTTAGAAAGATATTGCCACCACCTACGCGAACTATACCATACTTTGTTAATTGTTCAATTATCTGCCTCCGCTTCTTGCAAAATTAGCCATTTTGGCTAGTATGGGGCATCTATGAAATTTGCAGTGATAGCAACCGGCGGCAAGCAATACCTCGTTTCTGAGGGGGATACCCTTAAGATCGAGAAGATGAAAGGAAACCACAAGGCGGGGGATACCCTTACCTTTGAGAACGTTCTCCTTGTTGCAGGCGGCAATGAGGCCAAAATCGGCAACCCTAACGTCTCTGGTGCCAAGGTAACCGGGAAGCTGGTAAGCGCCGCACGAGCCCCGAAAGTGACCGTCATCAAGTACAAGGCAAAGAGCCGATACTTTAAGAAGCGCGGCCACCGCCAGCCCTACTTTGAAGTAAAGATCGATAAAATCTCCTAACTAAAGCCCGCCGAATGGCAGGCTTTAGTTAGCTAGAATTTCGTCAAATCTTTTTCTCCTCTCATCTTTCGAAATTGAAAGCGCCCATTCCCAGGCATTTACATATTGGGCCCCATACGTCTTGTCTGTGGCGACTGCTTGATCCGCGGTTTCTGTGCCATAGAGGTGGGTCAGCAAGTCATACAAAACAAGAAACAGAAGTTTGTGGTTCTCTTCGCTACTCGTACGCTTCTTTCCACGACAAGCAGCTCGGTATTCCGATATGCCATTTGAGTAGTCAAATGCATCTGAGTCAGCAAGAAATTCTATGTTCAACTTCATTGTCGATTCCGCAAGGCGTTTTTTATTGTCTCAGAGTCAGAATATTCCAGCTCACTACCGGTCGAGAGACCACGGCCAAGCGATGAGAGTTTGAACCCGTATTCCTTGGACAGGGGAGTGAGGCGCTCAACAAGGTAGTCGTGGGTATTGTCTCCGTCAGGGTTCACCGAGAGAGCAAAAATAATTTCCTTAATAGAGCCATCTTCCTTCGCGATGCGTTTTTCGAGCTCTTGAATGCGAATACGTTTTTCCGGCTCTTTCTCGAGAATAGGGACTACACCCCCAAGCACGAAATAGAGGCCGCTATAGAGCTTGCTTTTCTCGACACTCTCGAGGTCCACATCCTTTTCGACAAGCATGAGAAGAGTCTGATCCCGCCCCGCATTGGTACAAACGGAGCAGTGCGTCGTGGCGCCGACCTTGGTGAAATAGCGGAAGCAGCGGGGGCAGATGGTAACTTCTTTTTTAAGGTTGACGATATGCTCCGCAAGCTCGCGTCGGTATGAGTCGCTTTGGGTAAGCAAAAAATAAACAAATCGTTTCGCTTGTCTCGGACCTATTCCGGGGAACTTGCGGAAAAGTTCCGCAAGGTTAGCGATGGTATTCATATCTAAAAGTCCTCTGAAGCTCCGGGAGAGGCGGTTTCAAAATCGGCTAAAGAGGAGCGCTCAATCGGCAGGAAGGTGGTTTTCTTCTCGTCGAAATAAAGCTCGATTCGGCCGGTCGGACCATTGCGGTGTTTTTCGACAAGGATTTCAGCGATGTTGGGACGGTCGGAGTTTTCGTTCATTTTGTCATCGCGATGAATAAACATGACCACGTCCGCGTCCTGCTCGATGGAGCCTGAATCACGAAGGTCTGAGAGACGGGGTTTGCCACGACGCTTTTCGATTTCGCGCGAAAGCTGAGAGAGCGCAAGAACCGGTACATCGAGCTCTCGGGCGAGTGTCTTGAGCGAGCGAGAAATTTCCGTGACCTGCTGCACAAGGGAATCCGAAGCTCGAGCACCGGTCGGGACCATAAGTTGCAGGTAGTCGACTATGAGAAGGGCGAGGCCGTGTTCACGCTTCATGCGACGCGCTACCGAACGCATTTTGAGAATATTACTCCCCGGTTGATCGTCGATAAAAATAGGGGCCTGTGAGAGGCGATCGAGAGAGTCGCGCAGTTTATTAAACTCGTCATCGGTCGAAAGTTTCCCGGTGCGGAGTTTCCAGGCATCGACACGGGCTTCTGCAGCAAGCATGCGGTCGACAAGTTGCTGAGAGCTCATTTCAAGGGAAAAGATACCGACGGGATTCTTATATAGGGTTGCTGTTTGTCGGGCAATATCAAGAGCCAGGGCGGTCTTTCCCATGCTTGGGCGTGCGGCGAGAATAATAAGATCAGATTTTTGAAAGCCGGCTAAAAGATTGTCGAGGTCACGATAACCACTTCTGATACCACGAAGCTCGTCCTTGTTGTGGCTTAAATTTTCAATACGCTCCCACGCGCCGCCAAGCGTATCAGCAATCGAGACAAACTTATGGAACGACGGGGAGCTCGTGACCTCGTAGACTTTCTTCTCTGCCTTATCGAGTAGTTCTTCGAGATCTTCAACCTCATTGTAGCCAAGCTCATTGATGTAGTCGGCGGCTTCCAGGAGATTCCGCATCATCGCTTTGCGATGCACGACTTGCGCGTAGTACTTGAGATTACTTGCGGAAGGAGTGGAGTTTACGAGCTCGAGAAGATAACTTTTGCCGCCGGCCTGTTCGAGTTGTTTTCGCTCGGTGAGGTGTGTTGAGACGGAGAGCTGATCGATAGGAGAGCTCGCGCCCATGAGCTCAAACATGGCGCGGAAGATGATACGGTGCCGCTCCGCATAGAAGGATTCCGATGAAACAAGGTCGATGATCTCATGCATGCCCTCCGGGCGAAGCATGATGGAGCCGAGAAGTGCTTTCTCGGACTCAAGATTTTGCGGTGGGATGCGCAGTGCAGCGGGGTTGCCTCTAGCAGCCATACGGGAAGTGTACCACTCTGGAGAAACAGGCACTCATTCCGCAAGAGGGTAAAGTGTTTTTAACCTGTGGAAGAGGGGTTATATCTTCTTAAACCGCGGGCCGAGAGGCGTGTCTTCGATCTGGTACCCCTGCCTCGCGGCTTCCGCTCGGATACGGTCTGCTTCCGCAAAATCGCCTGCAGTTCGAGCCTTTTCCCGCCGTGCACTCAACTCCACTATGTCGGCAGGGATTTCGGCAATAACCAGCCGGTGTTCCTTGCCCGCAAGCATGGCCAATAGCTTCTCATTCGTCTCCGACAGGCCAAGGCCCAAGGCTCTATCGAAAGAAAGGAGAGTCGCGCGCTTGTCTTCTTTAGAGAGAGATGCATCCTTCACCACTTCCCAGAGGATGGCTAGCGCCTTAGGAGTATCGAGATCGTTATTGATAGCAAGACGGAATTCCTCCCCGTATTTCTTACTTATCGAACCAACCTTCGCACCAAGTTCCTCGACAAAGTGCCGGTGGAGCCGCACTAGCGCCGTCTGAGAGCCCTCGAGAGCCTCCCAGGTGAAATTCATAGGAGAACGGTAGTGGCCGCCAAGGAACCAGAGACGCAACGAAAGGGGAGAGAGCCCGCGGTCAATGATGTTGCGAACATAAATGGTATTGCCGACGGATTTTGCGATCTTCTTTCCCTCGACGGTAATAAACGCGTTGTGCAGCCAGTAGCGTGAAAACTGCTTACCGGTCGCACACTCCGCTTCGGCTATCTCGTTGTTGTGATGGATGGGAATGTGGTCAATGCCGCCGGTGTGTATGTCGATCTGCTGTCCGAGAAGGCTCATCGCAATGGCAGAGCACTCGAGATGCCACCCGGGAAAGCCGACTCCCCAGGGCGAGCCCCATTCTTGCTGGCGGATCCCTTTTTTTGGAGAGAACTTCCAGAGCGCAAAGTCGGTAGGACGGCGCTTACCCGGCACTTTTTCGACACGGGCGCCCTCTTTAAGTCCTTCGATATCAATGTTGCCAAGCTTTCCATAACTGCGGAATTTACTGGTATCGAAATAAATGCCATCCGCGATTTGGTAGGTATGGCCCTTTTCCTCTAGCGTCTTGACGAGGGCTATCTGCTCCCGGATATGGTCGGTTGCACGAGCAAAAATGATCTTGTGGCGATCGATGTTGAGCCGGTCGAGGTCCTCGTAATAAGCCTTGGTGACGCGAGAGACGATGGTCTCCACGGTCTCTCCTTCCTCGCGGGCTTTCTTTTCGACTTTGTCTTCACCGACGTCCGGATTACCCTCATTCTCGCCCGTGAGATGTCCTACATCAGTTAGGTTTATGACTTGTTTTACCTTGTAGCCGTTAAGCTCAAGAGCGCGCCGCAGCGTATCGGCAAAAACGTACGGGCGCATGTTGCCGATGTGCTGGTAGTCATAGACGGTGGGACCGCAATTGTACATTTTTACGACCCTGCCGCGCGGCACGAAAGTCTCCAGTTCGCCGGAGAGCGTGTTGAACAAAAAAAGCGGTGCGGTCAGTGGGCGTTGTCGTGACGTAAATGGCCACATACGAGTAGAGGCGATGTTAGCAAGTTTAACACTCGCGCGCGCATCACGGAACCGCAACGGCATTTGCGGGGGACGTCTTGGTTTGCGATAATTAGATTCGTATGGACGGGGAGAGCACGCGTCCGGAAGGGCGCAGTCGGGGAATTGTCGGCTACATCGTGATAGCCGCTCTTTTCTTTGCCATCGGCTACGTCATTCGCGACAATGCACCTGCGTCGGCGCTCCCCGTATTGAGCAGCTCCGGCGGCAACGTCCCCGCGGGGGTCGATGTCTCTCCACTGTGGAAGGCATGGGGCGTCCTCAACGAAAAGTTCGTGCCCGCGACGACCACTAAGGTGATATCGCAGCAGCAGATGCTCTGGGGGGCCATTGAGGGGCTTGCTTCGTCGCTCGGCGACCCCTACACCGTCTTCCTTCCTCCCCAGGAAAACAAGATTTTCCAGGAAAATATTAGCGGTTCCTTCGGCGGGGCCGGCATGGAAATAGGACAACGAAACGGCGCTATCACGGTCATCGCGCCGCTTAAAGGCTCCCCGGCGGAGCATGCCGGCATCAAGTCGGGCGACGTCATCCTCGCCATAGGTGCATCGACCACCGAGGGCATGTCAGTCGATAAAGCGGTTTCCCTTATCCGCGGGGAGGTAGGCACCACGGTAAAACTTACCCTTGCTCGGGAAGGGAAGAGCGCGCCTTTCGAGGTGACCGTCACTCGTGACGTCATTCAAGTCCCCACTATCGACACGCAAAAGCGCGACGATGGCATTTTTGTCATCCGGTTCTATCAATTTTCCGCTAACTCGCCCCAACTTTTCCGCAACGCCTTACGGGAGTTCATCGCCGCCAATACGGATAAGCTCGTCATCGACCTACGAGGCAACCCCGGCGGCTACCTCGAAGCTGCCGTCGACGCAGCGAGCTTCTTCCTACCGCCCGGCAAGGTGGTCGTGCGAGAAAATTATGGTCCTGGAAAGGAGGAGCTTCTCCATCGCACCCGCGGCTACCAGGTCTTCAACGACAACCTGAAAATGGTTCTTCTCGTCGACCAGGGCTCGGCATCGGCTTCCGAAATTTTTGCCGGCGCCATGCAGGAATATCACCGAGCGACACTGGTCGGCACTCGAACCTTCGGCAAAGGTTCAGTCCAAGAGCTCGTCGACATCACGCCGGAGGCTTCGCTCAAGGTCACCATCGCGCGCTGGCTTACCCCCAACGGCCGCTCCATCAGCAACGGTGGTCTTTCACCGGACGTCGAGATAAAGGTAACCGACGCGGACGTTAAGGCCGGCAAGGACCCGCAGTTAGAAAAGGCGGTCGGAATACTTAAATCTTCGTTTACGATCCGCGTGCAAAATTTTCCAACGCCGATTCCTCAATAACATGAAAATCATTTTCCTTAAAGATGTTCCCAGAGCAGGGAAGAAATGGGACGTCAAAAACGTTTCTGATGGCTATGCCCGTAACCTTCTCATACCCAAGGGGCTAGCCCAGGAAGCGACCGAGTCGCGCGTCAGGGACCTCCTCATCAGGCAGAAAGAGCTTGCGGAAATGAAGGAGGTGGATCTCAATATCTTACATAAAAATTTAGAAGCTCTCTCAGGGAAAACAGTCACCATAGTCGTTCAGGCAAACGAGAAGGGACACCTCTTCAAAGGTATTCACCAAAA
This sequence comes from uncultured Candidatus Saccharibacteria bacterium, assembly GCA_964429815.1. Lineage (GTDB taxonomy): Bacteria > Patescibacteriota > Minisyncoccia > Phycocordibacterales > CAYSCM01 > CAYSCM01. The sequence goes on along the minus strand of CAYSCM010000003.1, from coordinate 57,053 downwards.
GGAAATTGCGGAGACGCTTAAAAAAGAACTCCGCGTGGATATAGTTCCCAACATGATCAAGCTCGACGAGCCGGTAAAGAGTGTCGGGAAGCAGACGGTTGTTGTTGAGGCAGGGAAGGGCAAGGTCTCATTTGAGCTTTTAATTGAAGCAAAATAAGAAGACCCCCGTGATTGCTTCGGGGGTCCAGTGGTTAGCGGTATTCGCCGTAGCGGTTATTGCTTTCGATGGCTTCCTCAGCAATATGCGCAGCGAGAGCCGCTTTCCTTGGTCATGTGACACCTCCTGCAAGCAGGAAGTGTTCAAGACCTATTCTTGATCAGTTCCTGCAGTAGTAACCCCTCGCATTATGCATTTGCTATAAAAAAATAATTACCATTAGCAAAAGCAAAAACCCCCTGCGGGGTCTCTTTTGCTACTTAACGTCAACTACGTTCTGCTTTTTTGTCTTTCCGTTAAAGGATATTTTACGCTTGGTGCGGAAGGAAACTTTACCATCAACCAGAGAATACAGCGTGTGATCTTTTCCTATGCCGACGCCCTTGCCAGGAGAAAATTCGGTCCCGCGCTGGCGAATAATAACAGCCCCAGGCTGGGCGAGCTGCCCTTCATAGAGCTTCACGCCAAGGTATTTTGGTTTCGAATCGCGTAGATTTTTAGCTGTCCCGCCCGCTTTTTTACTTGCCATATCAGTGTATGCTTGAGCCATGACTATACTTGAGGTTGCGGAAAAACTCAAGCGTTTACACCTCAAAGAGTTTTTAGTACCGACCCTTATCGTCCTCGTGGGTATCGCATCGTTTTGCCTCGGCAGACTATCCGTTCTCGAAATGGGAAAACCAAGCCTCTCTATTTCATATCCAGAGAATTACGAACGCACGTTGCCCGCCGCCGCGGAGGGTTTAACGGCACTTGGAGGTGGGGCCGTGGTTGCCTCCAAAAATGGTACACGCTACTTTTATCCGGATTGTTCCGGTGCTAAGGGCATTTCAGAGTCAAACAGGGTCTCGTTCCCATCGGCGCAGGAGGCCCGAAAAGCCGGCTACCTGCCGGCGGCACATTGTAACGGGCTTCAATAGTTGCGATACTGGAGCACATGATAGTTGTCGATGTCGAAGCGTCCGGCACGGAATACCACAAGCACTCCATCGTCTCCGTAGGAGCGCTTGATTTTGACGACCCGACGAATCAGTTTTACGACGAGTGCAGGATTTGGGACGGAGCGCACGTTATGCCAGAGGCCCTTGAGGTCAACGGCTTTTCCAGAGAGGAAATAACCGATCTTGCTAAGAAGCCCGAAGGAGAACTTATCAAAGCTTTTATCGCCTGGGGAAACGAGACGACCGAACATACGCTTGCCGGCCAGAACGTCTCTTTTGATCGCGACTTTCTTAAGGCTGCAGCGGGACGGATGCATATCGAATGGCCCTATGCCTACCGCACCGTAGACACCCACACTCTCTGCTACATGCACATGATAAAGCGAAACCTCAATATTCCGAGCGTGAATCGACGCAGCGCGCTTGACCTCGATACGGTCCTAAACTATGTGGGCATTCCGGCGGAACCCTCACCACACAATGCTCTTACCGGAGCGCTATCGCACGCCGAAGTCATTTCGAGACTCCTGTACGATAAAAAGTTGCTACCAGAATTTGTGCAGTTCGATATCCCATGGCTCGTGTGAGGCGCCACGGAAGAGTTAAAAGTACCGAAATATACTTCCCTCACTTACCGCTAGCGGGGAAGTAAGAGCTGACATACAATGGCACGGTTTTAGATAACGGGCTGTAGTACAACGGTAGTATGCATCCATGGGGTGGATGTGACCCGGGTTCAATTCCCGGCAGCCCGACAGAAGATATGGAGGGGCGATGAAGGCGGCGCTAGCCGCGCAAGATGAATTATGAAGATTAGGAAGTTAACGCCTATACAGAGCCCTTTTAAGGTATTTGACATACCCTAAAATTCATTGGGCTGTATTGACAGCAAGATAATTCCATGCTAGTATTTGCGCAATCTCGCGTGCGCGGGATTTTTGTTTAGCCGACGCTTAAAGCGTCTGAGCTCCAAATCGATCAGGCACCTGATCGCGCCAGAATCCGATTTAGTCGCTGGAATCTGGAGGGAACTTAGAACACTAGAGAAAAGGCTTATCATTCTTGCAATTATCGCCATCGCGCTCTCGGGGTCACTCGGGAACTCAAGCGCGGCCATCGCGCAAGCGACGGTCGCTCCGGGCGCGACGGCTTCTAATGTGGGCGTCGAGCAACTCGTCGAGGCCTACTTCACGGATATACCGATCATGGTCGACATCGCGCGATGCGAATCGCACATGCGCCAGTACGATAAAAATGGCCTCGTTATTCGAGGCGAAATAGACTCAAACGACGTTGGTGTCATGCAGATCAACGAGCGATACCACAAAGACATAGCCACCAAGCTCGGTTTGGATCTTGAAAAGCTTACGGACAATCTCGTATACGCCCGAAGGCTCTACGAGAAGCAAGGTTCCGATCCATGGGTCTCATCCAAGAAATGTTGGGGTCCCAAAGCGGAAGTTGCCGCCAGGTAAGCTCCGCAAACACAAAAAGCGCCCCCATCGGCGCTTTTTGTGTTTGCGGGTAGAGAGACATAAGGATGTATAGGGCAGGGTATTCCAGATGCAGCCTCACAGGTTCGTGAGAAAATAGATAAGCGTCGCACAATATATCTTTTGCGACGCTTACTATCAAGAGCCGGGGAACCGGACGCACCGGGGGTGCCAACAAAAAATCCCAGGCCAACGCTCCGGGATTTTTTGAGAAAAGTCTATGGATTGCACATCCGGCAATGCTTCTTGTGCATCAACACCTCATAGACGGCGGATAGCCCGACGAGGATGTAGATGATCTGCGAGACCGAGGCGTTCATGCCTCCGAAGATCTGGCCGATTTCCCAACCGGTAAGCGCATACACACCCCAGTTGAGGGCGCCGATGATGACGAGTGTGAACGTCACCATGTGAAGACCTCTGTGTCCTTTCATCATATCTAAAGGAAGTATCGTTGGCGTATAAAATCGACCTCTCCCCTATTGTAGCGCTCCAGGAACTCTGAGCGAGCGTGATACGCACAGTGCTACGCTATAGATAGGAGAGCGGATTAAGGTAACCGTCCGCGGGGGAGATCGGCATGGTGTACACGCGTCCTTTACAGCTCGTGCTGGGGAAGGTGCTTATAGTGACGACGTCAGAAGCGTAGACAGTGAAGTGAAGGTGCGGTCCGGTAGCGTATCCCGTGCTTCCTGAGTAACCGATTATCTGTCCCGTTGCGACGGACTGGCCGGCCGCGGCGGTAATAACGGAAAGGTGTGCATAGAGAGTAGTAAGGCCATTATTGTGGCGTATGAGGATCCAGCGACCGTAGGAAGCATTGGGACATGTAAGGTCAGTATCTCCCGTGCCGAGCACGGTTCCCGAAAGGGCAGCTTTGACAAGCGTGCCCGGTGGAGCTCCAAGGTCGATGCCGTTATGCCCTTTTCCTCCATACACTTGCGGGTTAGCGGTGGCAAAGGGCGTATTGCCGAAATACTGTGTTATACGCACTTTATCGAGCGGCCATGAAAGAACCCCCGAACCGTAGCGTGGCAGCGAAGCAGGGTCGACGGTTTGTTTGAGCTTCGATTCAATACTGGAGAGTTCGGCTTCAAATTGTGCTTTTAGAGTCTGCTTCTGTGCGATGAGCTTTTGATATTCTGATTCCTTGTTTTTGGTCTCAGCGAGGAGCTTGTTTTTATCGGCCCGGTTGGCGTCGAGCGCTCTGCGCTGATCGGCTAGCTGGGCGCGCAGCACGATAAGTTCCGCACGTTTCCCCTCGGTGCGATGCTTTGTATCCTCGAGATCGCTCTTGAGGGCCTTGAGTTCCTCTGTCTTGGCACGAACTGCTCCTTGAAACGTGGAGAGCGTCGACACGTGGTCCCACAGGTCCGAAAGTTTTTGCGAATCAAGAATCTGCTCCAGAAGGCTCCCCCCGTCGATTTCTTGTACTTCTCGAAGTCCTTCTGCGATCGCGGCACTGTTGGCTGAAATACGCGAGCTCTTATCTGTGATTTGAAGTGCCAGCTGGCGTATCTCGAGATCGTCGGTATCTATTTTGTTTTGGGTCACCGTGATTGAAGCAGAAAGCTTCTGTCTGCTTAGGTCGAGTTGTTTTATGGCGCCTTGAAGTGTTTGGCGGTCCTTCGTGGTCGCATCCAATTGTTGCTGATATCCCGATATTTCTTGCTCGAGGGCTTGAATTTGGGCGTTGTGCTCATCAATTTGCTTTTGAAGGGCATCGGTATCCTGCGCCCGCAGGGCCGGAGCAGCAACGAAAAAAACGGTCAGGGCAAGGAATAAAAAGACTGGCCGCAAGCGCATCATTTCGTAGGTGCCGCAAGCGCTGTTAGCGCTAGCTCAATGCGCGCTCGGGACTCGTCACGGCCAAGCAGGGCAATAAGCTCAAAGGGGTCCGGGGATTTTTCCCGGCCGGACAGCGCATATCGAAGTGGCCATAGCACGCTCCCCCTCCCCTCTCTATCGGCGTACGGGAAGATGAGGGACTTCGCCCGATCTACAGTCGGACGCGCATCGAGTGCTATTACCATGGACAGCACAACATCCAAATGCTTCCGTACGACCGAAGCGCCGTCGTTTTTCCAAGGAAGCTTTGCTGCCTCTACCGTAGGACGCTCAACTAAGTATGAAAATTCTCCGGAACGAAGAAAATCCGCGGCTTCCTTGAACGTCGAGGAACGTTCGCGAATGAGTTTTCGATAGCGTGAAAGTTCAAATGAATGAGCGTCGAGAAATGGCACCAGAGCGGCATCAAACTCTTGGTCGGAAAGTCGCAGCATATGTTCACGATTGAACCACAAAAGCTTCTCAGGATTGAAAACGGCTCCGTGCTTGTGAAGACGCTCCAAGCTAAAAGCCCTTACGAGATCGGTAAGGCTCATCACTTCCCTCTCTCCACCCGGGTTCCAGCCGAGAAAAGCCATAAAATTGAGAAGCGCCTCAGGAAGGTAGCCTTCATCCCGGTATTCAAGCGCAGGGCGCACCAGAGGATCGCGCTTGCTCATTTTTTCCCGTTCTTCATTGAGAATGACAGACGCATGAGCGTAGACGGGGCGCCCTGCCCCGATGGCCTCCTGAAGGAGAATTTGGCGAGGAGTGTTAGAAAGGTGTTCCTGGCCGCGGATAACGTGGGTAACGCCCATCTCAAAATCATCGACGACGACTGTAAAATGATAAAGTGGCTCCTCAAAACTCCGCGCTATTACAAAATCACCGAGTTCGGTAGTATCGAACGTGACCTCCCCCAACACCACGTCCACAAAAGTTATTTTCTTACTTGGATTTTTGAAACGAATCACGCGCGCTCGACCTTTCGGCTCCCGAGGCTCTTCAAAGGAGACGTAGGCGCTCCCCTTTTTGATAAGCGCATCGAGATGTCGTGCGTAGATTGCCGTTCGGTCTGATTGGCGATAAAAAGCGTCATGCTCGAGTCCAAGCCAGGAAAAGAGCTCTAAAAAATAATCCTCGTATTCTTTGTTCGAACGCGCCTTGTCTGTGTCCTCGGAGCGTAAGATGTAGGTACCACCATGCTGGCGGGCGTAGAGGTAGTTGTAGAGCGCCGTTCGAATGCCACCCACGTGCTGTTTACCGGTAGGGCTGGGTGCGTATCGGGTGACTACGTCTTTCCTTCTGTCTCCGAAAATTCCGAACATAATGATTATCTCTCATGCAAAAGCGCAATGCGTATAAGTTCTTCAGCAATCTTGGTCGCTGCGTCAGGGCGTGCAAACGCAAGAGCGGCTTCACCCATGTCCTTCTGGAGTTTCGCATCATCCATGATGCGGTTTATTTCGGAAAGAAGAAGGTGGGGTGCCAGGTTTTTCTCTTCGATCACGGTCGCCGCTCCGTTCCTGGCGTATGAATACGCGTTGCTACGCTGATCATGGCTCACCTCCTCTGGGATGGGAATAACGATGGAGGGCTTCCCCCATCCCGCTATCTCGAAAAGGCTCCCGGAACCGGCGCGGGTGATGATGAGCGACGCGACACCCCCGCTCATACGCAATGCTAGTTCGTTAAGGTACGCAAACAAATGATACCGGGACGCATTAGAGTTTTTATCAAGAATGACGGAAGCTGTTTGCGACACAGATTCAAAGAGAGCCTCACCTGTCTGATGAATCACCTGAAATCTTTGTACCAGCTCCGGCAAGGCTTCTAAAATGATGTCGTTTATTCGCGATGCTCCCTGCGAGCCTCCAAGAATGAGTATGACGGGCGCTTGTTCCTCAAGTTTTAAAAATTCTCGGGCCCCTTCGGTGAGCGGTGTGCGCAAAGCTCTGCGCACCGGATTGCCAACCAATGCAATTTTGTCTTTCGGAAAATAGTCTGCGGCTTCGGGATAAGAGAGGGCAATTGACTGTGCACGTTTTCCGGCCAGAAGGTTGGCTCGACCTGGCTTTGCATCGGACTCGTGAACGACAACAGGAATGCCAAGTATATGTCCAGCGGTCACTGTGGGAAAACTGCTGTAGCCGCCTTTGCTGAAAATGACGTCCGGAAATATGGAAAAAAGCTGCAGGAGAGCTTTACTGACCCCGATGAGAGTCTTCACGAGGTCGATGACGTTGAGGAAAGAGAAGTAGCGGCGCAGTTTCCCTGCCGGCGAGTGACGAAATTCTATGTTGTTCTCGAACAGGAGCCGCTCATCGTAGGGAGTTGGGGCGATGTAGTAAAGCTGTGGAGGGAGGATTTTCCGCTCCGTGGCGATGCGATTTATCTCCTCAGCGACCGCTATCAGAGGATAAAAGTGCCCCCCCGTTCCTCCGCCCGTAAGCACTATCTTCATGCAAAAAGTATAGCACCAATTGCGGGTTTCAGGGCTTAAACCTTGGCAAAACGGGAAACTGAGAGTATAACACCTACCTCAAGAAGCGCGAAGAGGAGCGCCGAACCGCCGTGGCTTATGAAAATAAGCGGAAGCCCGGTGAGTGGAAGCACCCCAAGCACCGCCGCAATATTGGTAAGCGATTGCACGAGTATAAGAGAAATGAATCCAACCACCAGAAGGGCCCCAAAGCGATCGGGAGCGCGTGCCGCAATGCGAAAACCGCGAAGTGCAAAAAGAACAAACAGCACCAAAAGTACCAAAGAGCCGACAAATCCAAATTCTTCCGCGAATACCGCGAATATAGAGTCCCCTATCGGCTCCGGCAGGTGGTTGAATTTTTGCAAGCTCTGTCCGAATCCTCGACCAAAGAGCTCTCCGGAACCAACGGCGATAAGCGCCTGCTGTATCTGATATCCGGAACCTTGAGGATCGGCGGATGGGTCAAGGTAGGTCTTTATGCGCGCAAACGCATGGGAAAATATAGAAACGTACACAATGAGAATAGTAATGACGGTGATTCCCATAAGCGCGATGTAGCGCATGCTGGCACCCGATGCAAAAAGTACCGAAACTCCCGCGAGCGCCAACACCATGGCGGTCCCGATGTTTGGCTCAAGGGCAAGGAGGAGTATTGCGACTAGGGTTATACCGCTGAAGATCGCGAATTTATAAAACTGCTCTCGCTGGCCTCTGTCGGGATTAGCAAGGAACGCGGAAAGAACGACAATGTAGGCAAACTTTAAAAGTTCTGCCGGTTGGAACGAGATGGGGCCAAGGAGTATCCAGGAGTGTGCACCGCCGAATTTTGCACCGATCCCCGGCACGAACACGAGAACAGAGATTAGACAGGCAACGATGAAAAACGGCAGCGCAAATCGCCTAAAATTCTTGTAATGAATGCGAGAAAGCCCGAACATCCCCAGCGCGCCCACGCCTGCACCGAGCAGGATTTGGCTCGCGGCGACGGAAGAAAAGCTTGCGCCATCGCGTGTCAGAAGACCTAGCGAAGCGGACATAAAAATAAAAAACCCCCCGGTAAGAAGGACGATCGTTGTAAGAAGAAACGTCGTGTCGAGACGCTTCGTCATAGGAGCGGCTTGCCAATAAGAGAGAGCACCATCCCGAGAAACGCGAAAATAATGGAGATGACCCAATAACGCATGGTCACCTTGTGGGAAGGCCAGCCGATGGCCTCAAAGTGATGGTGAATGGGAGAAACGAGGAATAGTTTTTTTCCGCGAAACTTTTTCGATGCCATTTGAAGTACCACCGACAACACGGTGACGACGAGGGGAAATCCGATGATGGGAAGGACTGCTACCCCCACCCCGCCGCCAAGGGTGTCCGTGAGGAACGCAATGGTCGCAAGGGTAAGCGTAAGAGCCATCATGCCGGTTTCGGTCATATAGAAGCGCGCAGGCGGAATGTTAAACCACAAGAAAGCGAGAAGTGATCCGACCAACATGGCCGAAAAAGCCGCAAGATCAAGCTGATTATTGAAAAACGCGATACCGGCATAGGCGGAAAAGATAGCCGCAAAAACTCCAGCGGAAAGTCCATCGATGCCGTCTATTATTCCACTGCTGTAAATCGAAAGGGCGACGAACATGTACACAGGGACTATAAAAGCGCCGACGTGCACGTCCGGAAGGAATGGGAGCGCTAGCGTCGCAATGCCGAGTTTAATGTAGAGCCACCAGCCGACCCCGGCAGAAATCGCACCCACAATGAGAAGCCGTTTGCGCAACGAAAGCCCTCCAGCGCGATAGTCACGACTCCCTCGTATTTCGAGAAGATCGTCGATAAAACCAACAAGGGCTCCGGAAATAAGGCTGAAAAGCGGCAGCCACGTCTGGTTTCGGCTCAGAAAACTCAGTTTGGTAAAACTTGTCGAAGGAAACGCGATAGCTAGAAGATAGAAACCGACAATGACGATGACGGCACTTCCCCACACGACAATGCCGCCCATTCGCGGCGTCCCGACCTCCTTGTCCTTGTGAAGCTCACTGAAGACGGCTGCGACCGTGCCGTCGATCGCAAGCTTTCCTGCCTTTTTTTTCCACGCCTTGTGCTTATAGAGATAGTGCGTAAGAAGCGGCGTGAGGCTTACTCCGATAAAGAACGCAAGTGCGGTCGGGGTAATGACTTTGACGATATCGGCGAGTTGGAACATGGCTAATTGTGAGAAATGTAGGCGTTGATCGACTGAACTATTTTAAGCATGTCCGTAAAACGCCCATCTTGGGACGAGCCTAGCACCACTGCTACCACCGGATGATGAAGCCCAACATCGAACGCAACAGCGAGGTTGCCGCCCGCAAGATCGGTATAGCCGGTCTTCCCCCCGATAAGCCCTGGGATAGCGCCGAGCACCTCATCAGTGTTTTTTGCGGTGTGCGAGACCGGGGTTCCGGCGGCATTGCCCTCGATAGTCACTGTTTCCTTGGTCGTCGACTCAAGGAGCGCTCCGTTGTGAAGCAGAATATCCGAGAGAAGAAGAGCGATATCACGGGCTGAACCATAGCCGCCGCTCACGGTCGCGCTAGGGTCGAGGCCGGTTTCATTCATAAAGTATGTCTGCGCGAGGCCTAATTTCTTCGCGCGCGCGTTCATAAGATCGATAAACATTTGAGCGTCATGCTGCTGCGAAAGCGCCGCGTTGGCGAGCGCCTGCATGGCGCTATTCGATGAAGCAGTGAGGGAGTACGAAAGAAGATCGCGGACGCGATAGGCTTCTCCTTCCTTAAGGCCGTATCCTCCTTCTAAGGAAACATTTTGGTGAGAAATCGATGTGAGCGCCTGTGGTGAGAGCATCGAAGAAACGACCAAGGAGCTCATGAGCTTGGTGAGCGATGCGAGGGGCAATTGGGCCGTTTCATTCTTTGCGTACAAAACCATCCCGCTTTGGAGATCGAAAACGTACGCCGCCTTTGCATCTATATCGACATTACCGAGCATCGATGTGGAGGTTGCTTGCGGAGCTGTAACCGATGCACCATCGGAATGAGCCGGACGGGCGGGCATTGTTATCCGCACATGAATGAATGCGAAACTAAACAGGAGCATACCTAGGACGACAAACGAGACGGTCACTATCGATACATTATTTATCTTCTTCACTCTCATCGTGTGCAGAATTAAGCGCCTGAGCTTTTGCCTCGAAATTTTCGAACTCAGATATGACGGCTTGATACTCAGGGAGGTCCTGTACGCTCGATATGCCGAGATGTGAGAGAAGGTCAAAGGTCGGACGGTATAAAAATTTTCGCTCATCCTTAGGATCGGATACACGCTCAATAAGACCGCGCACCAGGAGCGAACGGAGAATGAACGTCGAATTAACGCCGCGAATAAAATCAATATCGGCTCGCGTGATGGGGCTGCGGTAAAGGATGATAGAGAGCGTCTCGAGAGAAGCTTTCGACAAATCACGCTCAAGCTCCTCTCGCTGTATTTTTTCGATGAGGGCGCTCGCTCCCGGGGCAGTGCGCAGTTCGATTTCGTCGTCCTTGCGCACAAGCAATATCCCGCGTCCTTTCAGAGAAGCTACAAGGGCCTCAACTGCGGCATCTATCGCCGATAGGTCTGTGGAAAGTTGTCTTGCCAAAAAAACCCGAGAAACGGGTCCCCCCTTGAAAAACAACACAGCCTCGATTTTCGCCTCGAGTGTCATCGCTCGAAATTCTAGCAATTAAGGCGAGTTTTGCACAGCGTCTTATTGACAAACCCTTGAAATATGATATGTTAGAACGAGATGAATGGAGAGTTGCCATGGCGCGCAAAAGAAAAACTGCTCGTCGACGGGCAGTTCCGGCAAAAGTTATAAGCTTTCGCACACGACGGGCATACCGCTCGTCGATCACCAGCTCCAACACTCCGAGCCCGGGCGAGGAAATCCGCCTCTTCAAGGAAATGGAAAAGGTGATGAGAGGGGCGCATCACTAGGCGCCCCTTTTCGTTTATGTATCAATATTTTGGCGTCCCGACCACTCCCGACGCGATGGCTATGTCTTCGAAATGCTCATCCTGCAAGACCGAGATCGTCCCCTGCTTGACGAGTTCAAGCAAGGCAAGGAAGCTCACGATGACATTCACTTTTTCAACCTTCCCCACTTCGGCAAATTCCCTGAAAGAAAGCTGGAGTGAATCCGAAATACGTTTTCCAAGCCGCTCTATCATCTCCTCAAGACTCACGACTTTTTTAACAATAGCTTTGGGAAGTTCGACGAGCACTGGGAGCGCCTTGAGAACGTTGCGGACGCTCTCGAGCATGAATGTTCCGGAGGTGCGACGGTCGGGTGCGAAAACGACCGCCCTGTCGAGATACACCGTGCGCGGGTAGAGCGGCTTTGCTCCGTATCGAGTCGCGATGGCATGGCTAAGCTCTTTGATGCGCTGATAAGCGCGCAGGCGCTTCTCAAGCGAGGCGACATCGGCGGATTCCTCCACAGAAAGCTCGAGGTTCGGAAGAAGCGATTTTGATTTTATGAGGAGAAGAGTCGACGCGATAAGAATGAAGTGTGCGGTTTCACCGAGTGGAAATTCCCGATGGGACTGGACGTAGACGATAAAATCATCTGCGACCTTGGCAAGCGAGATCTCATTGATAAGAAGTTTTCGCTTTTCTATGAGCGAAAGGAGCAAGTCAAGGGGTCCTTCGAAGCTCGAGGTTTTTGCAACAAAGGCCATACTACTCCCCCTGTGAGAGGAGGCGGTCGATTCTTGTAAGATCGCGCGGAAAGAGCGTCGCTTCTTTGACGTTTGGAAGATTAAGCATTCGCGCCGTTAAGCGCTCAAGACCTGTAGCAGAACCACCATGAGGGGGCATGCCAACCCTAAAGGCTTCCAGGTAAAAGCCAAATTTCTCTGGATCGAGGCCCCGTGCCCTCACCTTCTCAATCAACTCATCGTAGTGGTGGATACGTTGTCCGCCTGTAGAGATTTCAAGGCCACGAAATAGTAGATCAAAACTTTTTGAGTAACCAGGGTCACTCTCGTCCTCGTAGGTATAGAAGGGACGCTTACTCATCGGATAGTGCGTGACAAAAATAAAGTCGGAGCCATGTTCTTTGGAGGCCCATTCACACAGAGCGCGCTCGTGTTCTGGCTCAAGATCGGGTGCCTCCATGGATACTCCCAGAATCTTTTGGGCCTCTCGTAACTTGAGTATGGGAAAAGCAGTCGGAAGCATCACCGGGAGGCCGGATTTATGAACGATGTGTCGCATGGTGTTCTCAAGAGCTGCCATGACCTCGGTGTGATCCTTTATAAAGCCCATTTCAAAATCCATAGAGCTATACTCGGAAAGATGCCGCGTCGTTGCGTGCTTTTCACCACGAAATACCTTTGGAGTCGCAAAAGCTCTCTCGAACACGCCGACCATTATTTGCTTATAGAGTTGCGGTGACGTTGCCAGGTAGGCTTTGCGGTCGTAGTAGTACGACACTTCAAAGGCCGCTGCGCCGCCCTCCGCATCAGCTCCCGCAAGGGCTGGTGCCTGAAATTCAGTGAAATCTTGCCTCCGCATTCCTTCCCGGAATCCCTCGATAATGAGTTCTTGAAGTTTGAAAACGCGCCTTGCTTTCTCACTGCGTAGCGTATAGGGCTGATGATCAAGGTAGGTATCAATATTCACGTCCGCGTTAAGCTCGAAAGGAACCTCGGCCTTTGAGAGAAGAATTAAACCCTGAACCTCAAGCTCGATATCGCCGTTTGGCACCTCAGGATTAATATTTTTCTCGGGACGCATGTTTACACGCCCAGTTGCCTCAACGACAAATTCGTTGCGAATGTCCTTTGCCACCTCCATCGCCGCGCTTTTCGGGAGCACAACTCCTTGTACTTTCCCAGAGCGGTCACGAAAATTAAAAAAAATCATTTTCCCCTGATCCCGACGTACATCGATCCACCCAGCGATGGTTACCTCCTGCCCTGCGCGTTCTTTGAGGTTTTGTATAAGCGTTCGTGCCATATTCTATAGCGCTACGCCGATGCGTTCGCGAACCGTTTTCATTTTTGCCGATGCAATTGCCCGTGCTTTCTCTGAGCCCGTGGCTAGCACCTTTTTTACTTCGGTATCGGTAATGGCGTTCCGTCGCTCCCTGAAGGGTGCAAAATACTCATCAATGTCCTCGATAAGCACCTTTTTCAATGCCTGATAGTTGCCACGATTGCTTTCGTATATGGGGGCCAGTTCCTTCTCAGATTTAAAAAGATTATGTATGGCATACACATTTTCAGGACGATCACCTTTTGAATCTGTAATAATACTCATTACGGACTCTGCAATTTGATCTTTGGTAGCTGAAATGTAAATAGTATTTTTATAACTTTTACTCATTTTCCTACCGTCTGTACCCGGGACAACAGCTACTGATTTTAAAATCTGCTCTCGCGGCTCCTTAAATGTTTCTCCAAAGGTGCGGTTAAACTTTCCAGCAATGTCTCGTGCATACTCCACGTGCTGGCGCTGATCTTCCCCAACTGGAACCACATCGGTATCGTAAAGGACTATATCGGCCGTCATGAGTACCGGGTATGTGAAAAGACCTGTATCAGCATCCTTGCCGTTTGCAATGGCGTCTTTGTAAGCGTGAGCCAACTGTAACATCGATACGGGAGTGATACAGTCAAGAACCCACGCCAATTCGGTGTGCTCTGATACTTGGGATTGCTGGAAGATGATTGCTTTTTCGGGATCAATACCCGCGGCAAGATAATCACGGGCCATATCTACAATGTCCCGCTGTAAGGCCGATGAGTCGCGTACGGTTGTAAGTGCATGGTAATCGACAACACACAAAAATGTCTCGTAATGCAAATAGGTATCAAGAACCTGCTTGAGGGTGCCAAAATAGTTACCTAAATGGAGGTTGCCGGTTGGTTTGAGACCAGTAAAGGCACGCTCTTTTACTGCCATGAGAAAAAGTCTAGCAAAATAAGGGTTTTTCGAGAAGCTAGCCCTTCGCAGGGAGTTCCACCGTAAAGGTCGAACCCTTCCCCTCTCCGGGCGAAGTTGCAATGATGCGGCCGCGATGCGCCTCGACCATTTGCTTTGCAACGTAAAGCCCGAGCCCGGTACCCATAACGTTCACCTCGTTTGCGTTTTCCGCGCGAGTGAATTTATCGAACAACTTACCGAGGGTCGCCTTGGACATACCTACCCCCGTATCGGAGATAGACGTTATTACCATGGCGCGCCGGTTGTCTGCACCTACAGCAATGCTGATGGAGCCCCTCGGCGTATATTTGACGGAATTATCTATGAGATTTCCGATGACCTGCTTGATCTTTCCGGGGTCCGCTAACACCTTGTGCGTTCCCTGATCTTGCTTGATGGCGATCGAAAGCCCCTTCTGCTCTATGACGGGACGAAGCTCTTCAACGACCTCCCCCACCATTTCGCGCATATCAAACTCGCTCATCTCGTACTTCATCCTTCCTTGCTCGATACGAGAAACATTAAGAAAATCTTCGACCGATAGTGCCATATTTTTGCTTGATTCAGCTATACGCTCCAGCGCTTCCTTAATCCCAGCGGGAACAGCGCCGAAGGATCCCTCCAAAAGGAGCGAAGCATAACCGCGGATGGCCGTAATAGGGCTCCGCAATTGATGAGAGGCAATAGAAACGAACTCGCTCTTTAGCTTATCGAGCTCACGCAAACGCGCGTTTGCTTTTTCGAGGTCTTTGGCGAGTCGCTCGATCTCTTCGCGTGCGTGAACCTCTTTAAGAACGCTGCGGATGAGGAAAATACCAAATACGATGGTCGCGAGAAGGAGAACTATATTGGCAATTCGCTCTTGTGCGCTGGGAGCGATAGCAATACGCAGGAAAAAAATTACCCAGATGGCAATGGTAAAGAGCTCTGTCAAGATAACCTTCACGTTGAAGAGGTTGTACTTGAGAAGGTTGTAAATGCCGATGGCAGTGAGAGCAAACGTCACAAGAATCGGATTAACATAAAAAAGCGAGAAATCGCCGTATAGCGGAAAAAGCAAATTAAACGTAATCCCCAGCACCCCGGCGATGAAATTCGCCAGAATGGCAAAATAAATTTGATACGGGTCGAACTCTCGGTACCGCTCCTCCCTGGTGGTGCGAGTAAATTTTCTTAGAAGAATAAGTAAGCCAGCAAAAAAAACGCCTGAAAGCATGACAATAAATGCCGCGTAACCAGGTAAATTAAAGGCGATACGATCAGCAATCCCCTTCCCCGAGTGAATACTCTGGTATATGAGGGACGAGGTCGGTATGAGTGCCAAAAATACAAAGGTAGCGGCGGTTAAGAGTAGAGGGAAAAGGAGTGACCGGGCAGATCGATGCGGATAGTAGAGGGCGAACCAAAAAAAGGAAAGGTACGCTAAGTATCCAAAAATATAGTGCGCGTGGAGAGCATAGGAAAAGAAACGGAGCGGAAGGTTTGGTATTCCAGTGAGGAGGGTCGCAAAGGACCAGAGGCTCGCAAAAACGGATATGAGGGCGTAGAAAGCAACCACTGCTCGTTTGTTGCTGTGGACATAGACAAGCGTCGCAAAAACAAGATTTATTGGTCCAAACACCAGCAAGAGAATCTCCCGAAGATCCATATAGGAATAAGTGTACCGCGGCTATCAGACAAAAAAGAAACGGCCAACGCAGAGTGCATTGGCCGTGGCGGAGTTCAGCAAGGAGATCTCAAGCAGCAAGCCGCAGGCGCGGCCGAGGCTTCAGATACAGGTCGTAGACGTCGTCTGCGGCCTTTCCGAAGAGGGTGATGGTCTCGAGGATAGCACCCTCGAGTTTCGATTTCCTCTCCTCATCGTTGCCAAAACCACACAGTGCACGCGCCAGATCTTCATCGATCTGCCGATGCGAGGGCCCGTGGTCGTGCGGAGAGAGGTGGACCTCACCCCACAGCCACTTTTTGATTGGAAAAACCGACACGAATGCAGGCGAGCGACGGGAGAGGCGCGCGGAAAGTCCTTCCGCGGTATACTCCGTCCCCGCAAGTACGGAGTAGTGGCGCCATAGCTGCGAATTGGAGGCGCTGTCGAGAAGCTCTTGAACGCCCTCGGCGATCGGACCGCTGAGGTCTTTGATCTTGAGACTCTGAGCATCGGCAGCCCAGGTCGCAGCGTGAGAGCCTTCCTCGGCTTTCATGTGCCGGAGGGCACGCGCGAGCGAAGAAAGCGTATCGCGTGTCACCTCGTGTCCAAACTTCTCGGCGAGCGACTTGCGCTGCTGAATGAGTTCCCGGCCGCGCTTGTCGATCACTTCTTCGAAACCCTTCACGAACGGCCAGAAGCCGCGGTGAAGAGCGCTTATCGCCTTCCGATCGCCGGTTGCAGCTGCACTGATGAGACGTGAGCCTTCGACTTGCCGCACGGCGGCGGCCCGAAGGACCCCCTCATCGAGGAGGCCCTCGTGATGGAAAAGAAGTGTGGTCATTGCTGAACCCCTTGCTTTGGTTGTTGCGGAACGTACCGCTTAGAATAACAACACAAAAAAGCAAAAGTTGCAATGAAGTTACCCACAAAGCGCCGCAGTCTCGCCTACAACCCCTCGTCGCGCAGCTTCTCTATCAGCTCGACTGCCTTGCGGGGAAGCTTTCCCGGCATGGGAACAGACACCTCTATGAGAAGGTCTCCGCGGCGATTTTTCCCCGACGGGACCCCTTTTCCGCGCACGCGTAATAGCTCCCCGCTTCCTATCCCCGAAGGAATGGTGACGGTAATAACGCCGTCGAGCGTGACCACGTCATGCTTGCCGCCAAGAAGTGCCTCCGTGAGCTTGATGGGGAGTCTCATGTGGATATTCTGCCCGTCCTTACGAAAGCGGCGATCGGGTTCCACGTGAACCTTCACGTAAAGATCCCCTGGGGTTCCGCTCACAAGCGCCTCGCCCGCTCCCGAAAGGCGGATCATTTCGCCGTCGTCGATGCCGGTCGGAATGACGATGGTAAACTCCTCTTCCTTGCGACGCACACCTGCCCCATGGCAGCGTTCGCATTTTTCTTTTGGGAGCTCTCCGCGTCCATTGCAGGTACGGCAGGTCGACGTAGTTGAAAAAGTCCCAAGCACGGACGCTTTGGTCTCACGGATAGTGCCCTTGCCGTTGCAGGTCGTGCAAGAAACCAAGGCGGAACCCTTCCTGGCGCCGGAGCCGCCGCACAGGTCGCAGACAGAGGTCTTGGTCAAAAGAACCTTGCGAGTCGTGCCAAAAATCGAATCCCGAAAAGGTACCGCCATGTCTATCGAAATGTCACGCCCTCTGCGCTCCCGCGCGGACCGTCCGCCGAAAAAGTCGCTAAAAATATCTCCCAAATCGAACTCCATGCCCTCAAACCCCTGCCCGCCAAAGCCTTGGAACCCGGAGAAATCGAACCCGGCCCCACCTTGGCCTCCCACAGAGCCGTACGCGTCGTACTGGGCCCGCTTCTTGTCATCTGAGAGTATGGCGTAGGCTTCACTTATTTCTTTAAACTTGGCATCATCGCCGCTTCCCTTGTCGGGGTGATATTTGTGCGCGAGCTTGTGGAACGCTTTTTTGATCTCCTCTTTCGAGGCGCCCTTTTCTACGCCCAGTATGTGGTAGTAGTCCTTGCTCATACTTGGTATCATAGAGCTTGGAAGAAGAAAGTAAAGGCGGGAGTGTCTCATGTTATCATCTCACCGACCTCACGGCCCCCCGCTTGGCCCGGCTCTTCGAGAGCACAAACGTGAGAAGCCGTTTGCGATCCTCAAGGAGTGCAGGTGTGTGGATCCCGATCGTTACGAACGCATCGCGACGCACCTGCGGCATCGACTTCTTTTGTCGATCATGCAGCCGCTCATGCGGTTCGGCCACTCGCTCGGCCTTCTCTGACGTAAAACCCCGCCGTGCGGGGTTTTACTTAGGAATTATCGGGTTTGTCTTTGAAGTCTGCGTCCCGAGCCTCTCCTTCAGAGCCAGGCCTTTCCCTACCTTCGGCGCTTTTCATGGCCTCCCCTATTTTCCCAAGACTCTGTGACAGAGCCTCTGAAGCCGATCTTATGGCAGCGACCTCCGGTGCGTCTTTCACTTTACGAAGATCGCCTACTTTGCCCTCGATTTCTTGTCGTATGCTTATCGGAACCTTATCGCCTGCATCCTTAAGGGCCTTTTCGGACGTGTAGATAAGCTGATCGGCGATATTGCGCGCCTCCACGAGCACTTTTTTCTTTTCGTCATCGGCAGCGTGCGATTCAGCGTCTTTTTTCATGCGCTCGATATCTTGCTCTGAGAGACTCGAGCGCGCTTCTATCCGGATGGACTGCTCTTTGCCGCTCGTCTTATCCTTTGCCTTAACACTGAGAATACCGTTTGCATCTACATCGAAACCGACTTCTACCTGGGGCGTACCGCGCGGAGCTGGTGGAATCCCGTCCAGGATAAATCGTCCGAGCGATTTGTTGTCCGCAGCCATCGCTCGCTCTCCCTGAACGATATGGATCTCTACTGAGGTTTGGTTGTCCGCTGCAGTTGAAAAGGTCTGCGAACGGCTGGTCGGAATGGTGGTGTTGCGCTCGATGAGTTTGGTCGCAACACCTCCAAGCGTCTCAATGCCAAGAGAAAGAGGGATGACATCGAGCAGAAGAACATCCTTGACTTCACCCTGGAGAATCCCTCCCTGAATGGCCGCACCGATGGCCACGACTTCATCGGGATTGACGCCCATGTGCGGTTTTTTCCCAAAAAATGCTTCGACAGCCTTTTGGAGCGCAGGCATTCGGGTCTGGCCTCCTACCAGAATGACTTCATTGATATCGGGAAGCTTAAACGCAGAGGCATCCATCGCGCGCTTCGTGATGGTCATGGCGCGGTCAACGAATTCTGCAGAAAGCTCCTCGAGCTTCGCTCGTGTCAGTTTAATAAGGAGATGACGTGGACCGGAGGCATCGGAGGTCAAAAAGGGAATGTTTACCTCTGTTTCGAGTGCCGTCGAGAGCTCGATTTTAGCCTTCTCCGCCGCCTCGTCGAGGCGTTGCCGCGCGAGGGCGTCAGTGCGCACGTCGATGCCGCTTTCTCTTTTGAATTCATCGGCGAGCCAATTGATGATCTTCTGGTCGAGGTCTTTGCCGCCGAGATGTGCGTCGCCGTCGGTCGATTTGACCTCGATGACATCATTTCCGACCTCAAGGACGGAGATATCGAAAGTCCCGCCCCCGAAATCAAACACGACGATTTTTTCGTCTTTCTTGCGGTTGAATCCATAGGCGAGAGCTGCGGCGGTTGGCTCGTTGATGATGCGCTTTACCTCAAGTCCCGCTATCTTTCCCGCATCCTTGGTCGCCTGACGCTGAGAGTCATTAAAGTACGCCGGGACAGTGATGACAGCCTCTGTGATTTTCTCGCCAAGGCGCGCCTCAGCATCAGCCTTGAGCTTTTGGAGAATCATCGCCGAAATTTCTTCCGGGCGATACCACTCTTCCCCCATCTTTACTTCGAGACCGCCATTTTGGGATTTGCGGGTCTCAAAAGGGACACTCTCGCGGTCTTTGGCGACACCAGGCTCGTCAAAATTATGCCCTATAAAACGCTTTATCTGATAGACGGTATTTTTGGGATTGGTCACGCCTTGGCGTTTTGCCAAAAGCCCCGCGAGGCGCTCTCTGGTCTTCGATAGTGCTACCACCGACGGGGTCGTACGGGCTCCCTCGCTATTTTCCAAAACACGCGGTTCCCCTCCTTCAACGATAGCCATCGCCGAGTTGGTGGTTCCGAGATCTATTCCCAATATTTTTGCCATATAATTTTATTACGATTTATTTGCTGCGGTATTCTCCTATCTGGACCTTTGCCGGACGAAGTATTTTACCATGTTGCTCGTAGCCAGGTTGTAGAGTCTTCATTACTGTATGATCTTCGCTTTCACGTTCTACCTCAATTTTGCCGAGAGATTCATGTCGCTGTGGATTAAAAGACTCGCCCGTCGGGCTAAAGGAAGCCACACCGTTATTTTCGAGAAGCTTGTGAAGACCCCGGCGTATACCCTCCATCCCCCTCCGGAAGCCCTCAGGCGCTTCCTTCCAGCCTGGCGCCGCCGCGGCCATGTCAAATTGATCGAGAAGCGGGATAAGTTCCTCGATCACCTCGGCTGCACCAAAGCGGCGCGAATCTGCCACTCGGGCATCGGCGTCGCGCTTGAAATTGACGAAATCGGCTTTCGCCCGCTGCCAACCATTTAAATAGTCCTGCTTCTCTTCCACCGCTTTCTTCAGCCTTTCGCGGAGTCTCTTGAGATTGTCGGCAGGCAAGGCGTCTTCGTCAAAAACGACGTCGTCTTCCCCATCTGGCATGGAGAAATACTAGATGAAAATTCAAGCTTGTCAAATTTTTTCTTTTTGCTACCGTGCGTGCGGATAGAGAAAGGAGCATTCATGTCTAAAACCCGTCACGTGGAACTTACGGTCGTGTGCCATGCCTACACGCTCCGGCCAGATTCGGCATTTGCCCACCTCGAGATACGCGACAGCAGAGCTGCTGCACGCCGATTTACGGGTGTGCGACAGCTTGGCGACGCCTTTTTATTCGCCTACGCATTCAAGACGCACCTTGAAGCTGATTCACGAGGCAAGGGCGAGCACGTGGAAGTCACCATAAGACTCGACGGTCCATCGTGGGACTACCCCCATTACCGTAAAGGCGCAGCCACGGCAGACTCCTATGGGAAGCTTGGCAAAGGATTCTTGCTCTCGGGAAGTTGAAAGCAATACCCACTCGCAAGAGTGGGTATTTCTACCCCTTAACGCTACGTTTTTCTCAATGCGTACAAAAGGCACCGACAGGAGCCTTTGTGTGCTAGCGTTTTGACCACTGCGGCGCACGGCGGGCCTTCTTGAGGCCGAACTTGCGGCGCTCTTTCGCGCGGGGATCGCGTTTGAGGAAACCGGCGGATTTTAGAAGCTTGCGAAGCTGCGGATCATAGGCGACAAGAGCGCGAGCCACACCATGACGCATCGCTTCCGCCTGGGAAGAAATACCGCCGCCCATAAGCTTAACGGTTACTTTAAATTTCTGTGGAATAGCGGCAAGTTCAATCGGTGAAAGAGCCGCATGCTGGAGTTCTTTTACCGGGAAATAGTTCGCTAGATCTTTTTCATTGATATCGACACTAATCTTTCCTGCGGGGGTAATGCGCACTCGTGCGATAGAGGTCTTGCGTCGGCCGATTCCTTCGATGTATTTTGCGTCAGTCATATTAGTTCTCGACCGTGAGGCGCTTCATGGCGAGCGGGCGCTGGCGATTGCGCGGGAGCATGCCGTAGACCGCAAGGCGCACCACTTCGGGATAGCCCTTTTTTTCAACCAATTCGCGCATAGTGAGCGTCTTGAGACCTCCCGGGTACCCGCTGTAACGCTGGTAGGTTTTTTGCTTCGGCGCTTTCTCAGAAATAGAGAGCCTGCCGGCGTTTATGACCTTGACCTGGTGCGGAACTGGCGCATGTTTACTGAAAGACGCCTCATGTTTACCCATGAGTTTATGGGCCGCCTCTGAGGCGATACGCCCGAGCCTTTTCCCCTGTGCGTTAATGATAATTTCCATGGCTTATACGAACTCGATGACCGCCATCGGCGCCGCGTCGTTTCCGCGGCTTCCCAGCTTCAGGATGCGGGTGTAACCACCCGCGCGGCCCTCGTATTTCTTGGCAACGCTCTCAAAAAGCTTTTTGGTCGCTTTCTCGTTGCCTCCAAGCCGAGAGATCGTGAGACGCCGCGATGCAAGCGTACCAGATTTGCCATGAGTCACCAAGCGCTCCACGAATGGCCTAAGTTCCTTCGCTTTTGCTTCCGTCGTGGTAATTTTGCCGTGCTCAATAAGCGATACCGCGAGCGAACGAAGGAGGGCGCGGCGTGAGCTGTCGCGTCGTCCCAATTTTCGATTTCGATCGTGGTGCCGCATAAAGATTACTTAAGGGTGATTCCAAAATTCGAAAGTGCTCGGCGTATTTCCTGGAGACCTTTCTCGCCGATACCTTCGATCTCGAGAATGTCATCTTCGCGCTTGCGGGCAAGGCCGCCCACGGTGCGGATGTTGGCATTCGTGAGGGCGTTCACGGTGCGCGCCGAGAGGTCGAGTGATTCAATGCGGGTCTTTAGATACTCGGTATCGACCGGTTTGTCGGCATTCATAATCTCCTCCGAGGCGGAGACTGGGGACTCGATGATCTCCTCCTTGAAGCCAACGATGGAGCGAAGTTGATTGATCATGATTTCGATTGATTTCTCAAGGGCTTCTTTTGGCGTTATAGTGCCGTCGGTCTCGATGAAGATCCTCAGTCGATTGAAGTCAGTCCGGTCGCCCACGCGCATGTTTTCCACCTCGTAATTGACGCGACGGATAGGGGTAAAGATGGCGTCAAGGGAAATGGCACCGATATCGACCTTTTCTTTGCGAAGCACCTCCTTCGCGACGTAGCCAAGGCCTCGTTCAACGGTTGCTTCGAGTTCGAGCGCGGCCTTACCAGTTATCTCGGCGAGATGTTGCGCCGGGTTGAGAATAGTGACCTGGCCGGGCACGGTGAGATCGGCGGCGGTGATCCTTACGGGGCCCTTAACCTTAAGCGTAATGGTCTGGGGGTCGTCCGTCGTCATCGAAATCCGGATCTTTTTTAGGTTAAGGAGGAGCGTGATGACGTCTTCCTTAACGCCTTCAATGGTCGAAAACTCGTGCGGTACGCCTTCGATCTTTACTGCGGTTATAGCTGCCCCGGGGAGAGACGATAAGATGATGCGGCGAAGGCTATTGCCGAGCGTATGGCCGTAGCCGGGATAGAGCCCATCGATCTCGTATGAGCCAGAAAAGCCCGATTCGTCGACGATGCGCGGCTTGCTGGGAAGTGCAACGTTGTATTCCATAGTAAAATAAAGTGAATAAATTTATAAAAAATTAACGGCTATAGAATTCCATTACCGAGGCGTAGTCGAGATTGCTGGTGCCGGCCTCATAGACAGGCTCGCCCACCACTGCGCCTTCAAGTTTCCCTGCGTCAAACGTAAGCCAGTTTGGCGCCTGCACCTGCGCCATGCGTTCCGCATGGGCGACGAAAAGCGGCGACGACTGACTTCCCTTGCGAACGGAAACGATCTCCCCTTGCGAGACCTGGTAGGAGGGGATCGTCACGCGCTTCCCCGCCACCTGAATGTGACCGTGAGCGACCATCTGACGAGCGCCTCGGCGGGTCGGTGCGATACCCATGCGATAAACAACGTTGTCGAGGCGCCGCTCGAGCGTACGATGAAGCTCGGCAATGGTTTCTGCGCCACGCTTCTGCGCGGCCGTGTTAACGTAGCGGGCAAGCTGACCCTCGGTGATGCCATAGGTGAAGCGGACTTTCTGCTTCTCGATGAGCTGGCGGCCATAGTCGGTGAAACTGCGCGGGTGCTTGCCGCCGCGCGAACGCGCTCGGCGCTCGGCTGAGAGCGCGAATTTCTGGGTTTGAGTCTTCTCGAAGACGCCGGCCCCCAATCGTTTTGCGATTTTATATCGTGGTCCTATTTTCATGTTAGACGCGGCGTGGCTTAGGAGGTTTGGGGCCGTTGTGCGGAACAGGGGTACGGTCCTGAATGGACCCCACGTTAATGCCTTTCCCGACGAACGCGCGCATAGCGGATTCGCGGCCCGCGCCGACCCCCTTGATGACAACGTCGACTTCTTTGACCCCAAGTGCGGCCGCTTTCTCCCCGATGAGCTCGCCGACCTTGGCGGCCGCGAACGGCGTACCTTTTTTCGCACCCTTAAACCCAAGAGCGCCCGAGGTAGACCACATCACAGTATTACCAGCCTTGTCGGCGAGGAGGACCTTCGTGTTGTTGTAGGTCGCTTCGATATTGAGAATACCGGCATCTATCTTTTTTCGGGACCCACGCGAAAGAGCTCGCGACTTTTTGCCTGCATCGACTTCCCCGCCCGCTTTTCGTGCTACGCGCTTTTTTCCCATAGTAACGTTATGTTTTCTCAACGGTGCGACGGCCACTAGCCATCGTTTTGCGGACGTTACCGCGGACTGTGCGCGAGTTGGTCTTCGTCCGCTGACCACGGACCGGCAGGCGACGGCTGTGGCGCACCCCACGGTAGGCCTTGATATCCTTAAGCCGCTTGATGTTTCCGGAGATTTCTCGCTTGAGCTCGCCCTCTATTTTGAAAGAATCCTCTATGATCTTGCGGATACGGTTCTCCTCATCGGCAGAAAGGTCTTTGGCTTTTTTCACACCATCAATGTTCGCTTGTCGAAGGACGCTCAGTGCTCGGCTTCGGCCAATGCCATAAACCGCCGTGAGGGCAAACGGCATTCTCTTGTTATCGGGAATAGTGATACCTGCAATACGCATCGTGACTCAATCGATTATGCTTGTGGTCTATCCCTGGCGCTGCTTGTGCCGAGCCTCGCTCGTGCACGTGACGTACCACTTGCCGCGTCTTTTTACGAGACGGCAATTGTTGCATCGTTTCTTGATCGAAGCTCGTACTTTCATATGTTTTCCAAACAGCACGAAAACCGCAGGGCAGTTTTATGTATAAACGCGACGGGTTAATGGCGACGGACAATACGTCCCTTCCCCCCGTAGGGGTCGAGAAGCACCGTCACTTTATCGCCGACGAGGACACGTATACGGTTCATACGCATCTTCCCCGCAAGATAGGCCAACAGAAGCTCACCGCCCTGGAGTTGCACCCGAAACAGCGTATTGGGCAGAGCCTCAACGACCTGCCCTTCTACTTCAGGCTGTAACTTCTTATCAGCGTCCATCCTTTGCGAATAGACCACACTGTATCAGGACCTCCTATTTTCGTCAAACATTGCAGTGTCGGCGGCTAATTCTCCGTTATGATGCGTATGCCCTTGGGGTTTACCGGAAAGTGTCCCTTCCAAAAAGGCCGTATGGAGACAGTCGCCTTGGATATCGCATTTTTAAAGGCTGGGTCGTTGTTTACCAACGTGCTGAGGGCCTCTTTGGCTTTCCCGGCGAGATTTTGTTGGAGGGCCGCTGGGTCAAAGGTGTAGCGAATACGTGCATTGCCCGAGATGGTGCCTGTGACAGACTCCTCCAGGGGATTGCTTGCTCCGGTAAAAACGACCGTCAGCTCTTCTGGATTGTCAAGCTGGACCGGCTCGTCCTCATACTGGGCGACGGTTCCCTTCGCGATCGTCGAAGCGAACGCTTCGGCTCGAAGAATGATTGCCGAAAGGGTCGCTTTTTCGGTCACCACTGCCTGACCGTTGCTTTCCGTCGTTGGCTGAAGCTCAAAAGTGGCGGTCGCTCCGCTTTCGTAGAGAAGATATCCTGCAGGTTTTTGCGCCTGAGCTTGCGTCAGAAGCTGTCCTCGCAATTCCTTCTCGAGATCGGTGCGTATTTGAACAAGGTCGGCTGTTGGAACGACAGGGCGTTTGCCGACAAAGCCTCCAGTTATGGGTGTTTTGCTGCGTGCATAAAACTTGTCGTACTGCGGGGTTCCTTTAAAACCGGGGATAGTGAAATCCGAGAGACTGATGTTATACGGATCCCCGGGCTGATCGGCTACGACGTCCACCTCGATGGATCCAGGAACGTTTTGCCCATTCTCTTTGTGGATTCCTGGGACCGTTATCGATTCCGGGATGCGGTAGATGAGGCCGCTTCCGGTCTCGAATCGCGTATTTTTGATAAGGCGCTGACCTTGGGTTGCATAATTGTTGTATACGACGATACGCCCGGTCGCTTTTATCGAAACATTTTCCTCCCCCGTCGGCGTGACCTGTCGGACTCCGCTACGCTCGACAGTCTCGACCTCGAACGAGAGGCCAGTGGAGGCGTCCTTCTTTGCCTGAAACGAAAGTGCGTCCACTTTGACCGGCTGTACGTGGGCAGAGACGCGCACCGTCGCACCACCGAATAGGTAAGAAAATCCAATGGTGAGAAGAATAAGACCGACCCCCCCTGCAATGAGCACCCTCGCGCTCGGCACCAATCGACGTCCAGAAGGTTCGGGTGGTGTTTCCGACACCATTGATTGCGGCTGCGTTGGAGGGGGAGGCAGAGGGGGTGGGGGTGGCGAGGGACGCGATGTCTGGGGACTTATTGTCTGCATTACCTCGGCGAGGCGTTTGCGTGGTCGGCGTGGCGGAAGAATATCCTGAAGCGGCTGTTTTGCCATATCAGTTTCAGTATAGCGCGCCGTAATCCAAGATAAAAAGTGGATTACTGAGCGCCAAAGCGGGATACGTAGAGCGCTTCAAGTCCTAGTTGCGCATCGGGAAACTGGTTTATCTCCGCGCCGACCGCGTTCGCAATGGCATCCTTCGTCAAAAGCGCGACCTGGAACGGATCACCGAGACTGGTGTACTGTGCGCAGCTGCTGTCCGCGAACACCTGTGCGAACCAGGCACCGAACTGCGGCTCGGCAAGGAGATAGAGTTTCGACGGCAAGGGTTTCAGATTTGCAAGCGTATTACATGTTTGGGCGAACGATGAGAGTGCTTTAACGCGAGCTTTTTCGAGATGCGCTTCAAGCGTTTTATCCTCTCCTGAGCGAGCTTGCATCGAAGTAGCTAGGAGGTACAAGGATAATGCCTCCTCCGGGACAGTCTTGCGCTCCGTCGTGAGCGCACGCAAAAGATGATTGGTACCAAGGGGGGAAGATACCGTCTCGCGGAGGACATCACCCTCGACAAGCGATACCTCGGTCACCTCCTGTTCGACTGTGGCAATAAGGTAGTTGTCTGGTTCCGTGAAAATGCTCCCGATGGTTTTGTAGTACGCAAGCGACGCGCTGTGGAACAAGGGGGTGCGCCCAAGCGCGTGATAGACGACGGTGGAGACGGTCTGAAATACTCTCGACGATACGACGCTTTCAAACATCGCGACCGAAAACGTCGTGACTCTTTTCCCTGCAGGCCGGGAAGTGGGGTATCCATTGAGAAGCACTTGGACCGGCATATGCTCAACAAGCTTTGGTGCATGCTCGATTTGCTCCCCGGTCGTTACCTCGCCGGAGGCTAAAAAGTCGTCGACAGCTGCCTTATTGACGGCGGCGAGCATGGAATCGGTGACCATAAACGGACGTGGTTGACCCATCGAGGTCACTTTTGAGCGCGACAGGTACCAGGGAGCGCCGAATACGACGTGCACTTCATGCGGACGCCCATTTTTCTTGATCGCGGGGCTTTCGGAGAGTTCCTTGGTCGCAGCGTTGAGAGAATCCTCCATCGCCTTGGCGAAGCGTCGAAAATCGAGGCTCTCTTGGAGCGGCATGGGGTAGCGCTTCGCGAAAAAAACTGACCTAGGAACGTGTTTTGCGTCATCCCCGCGCGTGAAATAAAGAGCTCCAACGGAGCCGCTCCCTATCTCAAGGAGCGCGACCGGACCTCCACTGACAGCTTTTCGCAGCGGGGATAACAAGCTCATACGCTAAGTATAGCCTGTACTTACGCAAACACAGCTCTGATACGCCGCACTCCTGCGGATATCGCCTCCTCTTTCTCGATGCGAAACCTTTTACCGTCGACGCTAAGCTTCGCGGTGTTCGTCACATGCGGCCCCCCACAAAACTCAAGCGAATACTTGCCCACTTTATAGACCCGCACCTTGTCTGCGTACTTTTCTTCAAAAAGACCGATCGCACCTCGCTTTTGTGCCTCTTCCAACGGAATATCCTCGTAAGAAACGGGAAGTGCTTCAGCAATACGAGCGTTCACGATATCCTCAACTTTCCTTTTTTCCTCATCAGTCATTTTCCGCGGATAGGCAAAGTCAAACCGAAGCCGCTCAGGAGTGATATTACTTCCCTTTTGGAGAGCTCCGTGTCCCAAAACATCACGTAGCGCCTGGTGCAAGAGGTGGGTAGCAGTATGGTATCTCACCGACATTTCGGAGTGGTCCGCAAGACCTCCTCTAAATTTCTGTTCGGAGCGGGCTCGAGAGAAATCTTGGTGCTTTTTCATTTCAACGCGGAAGCTGTCCTCATCAACGTCTAGGCCTCGTTCCCGGGCGACTTCCGTGGTCAGCTCGAGTGGGAATCCATACGTGGAAAACAGCTTGAACGCGTCGGGGCCTGAAATTTTTTTTCCCTTCAGTTTGTCGAACATTCGCATTCCGAGCCCGAGGGTTGCGCGAAACTGTCGTTCTTCTTTCTGGATGACTTCCTCTATAACCCGCCCCTCCTGCTGGAGCTCAGGGTAAATTTTGGCATATTGCGTTGTAATGCTAACGACAAGACGATGCAGACTGTTAACAGCAACTCCCAGCTGGTCCGCGTAGCGTATCGCACGACGCAAAAGTCGTCTCACAACATATCCGGCCTCAGCGTTGCTTGGCAGCACGCCTGTCGCAATGAGGAAAACTGCTGCTTTCAGATGATCTGCAATGATGCGGAACTGGCGTTGGTGCCCTTCGTATGCTCTATCCGATAGAAGCGCGACGGATTTTAGGATCTCTGCATATCCTGCCTTGAAAACATCCGGTTCGTTCTGGGAGACAGCGGCTATGCGTTCGAGCCCGCCGCCGAAGTCGACGTTTTTCTGGGGAAGTTTGCTGAACGTGCCGTCAAGATTTTTTAAGTACTCCATAAAGACCGAGTTCCCTATCTCGAGAAACCGTCCGCAATCGCAGTTAGGATGGCAATGTTTCCCAAATTTTTCGTTGTGTAGCCCTCCAAAGTCATAAAAAACTTCTGAATCTGGGCCCCCCGGCTCACCTGCGGGCATGTTCTCCGGCACTCCGGAGCGGCTCCACCAGTTTTTCTTCGCGTCATAGTAGAAAATGCGCCCGCCCTGCATTCCCTTTTCATACCCGTTGATCTCAGCGCCTATAACGACATCCTTTGCCTCGATTCCCTTCCCTTTGAACAACTTTTTCCAAATCCCCATTGCCTCATCATCACGGGGAATGTTGTTTTTCTCGTCACCAGCAAAAACTGTCACGTAAAGATTTTTTGGATCAAGCCGGATTTCTTCAGTAAGAAATTCAAAGAACCACGGAATTTGCTCTTGTTTGAAATAATCGCCGAGCGACCAATTGCCAAGCATTTCAAAAAATGTTGTGTGACGATTGTCTCCGACTTCCTCGATGTCCATCGAGCGAAAGCATTTTTGAGAGTCGACAAGACGCTTCCCTTGTGGGTGCGGAGATCCCAGAAGATACGGCAAGAGCGGTTGCATACCAGAGCCCGTAAAGAGGGTCGTCGAATCGTTTTCCGGGCGCAACGAAGCCGACGGGATCACCGTATGCCCCCGCCTTTTGAAAAACTCGAGGTATCTGCTTCGTACCTCGGAAATCGTCATACGCTCGATAGTACGCTATTTTTTCCGCTTCGGGAACGTGCCCGCCATTGCAACTGAGAGTTTGTCGGGATGAATGTATTTTTTGATCGCTCGAGCAACGTCGACATTCGTCACACTCTGAATCTTGTCTCTCCATGCGCTTAACTGTGACAGGTCATGCCCCTCGTTGTGGAGAAGCGAGAGAATCGCGTGCGCGAACTTAGTGGGAACCGCCAAATCAATAAGGTAACGCCCGATCATCTTTTGTTTGGCTTCGCGGACTTCTTTCGGGGTAAGCCCTTTCGTCACGAGCTCGTTAAGAACGTCCGCGATCGCTTTCCGACCTTTGTTAAGAAGCGACGGCGCAAATGTTGCCCAGATGTTCCAATGTCCATCCACGTTGTCTACGAAACCGCCAAGGGTCGCATATATACCGTAGGTTAAGCCGCGTTTTTCGCGAACTTCCTGGAACAGACGGGCGGAAAAATCCGATCCGAGCGCACCCATGAGGACCGCGAGAGTATAAAAATCTTTATGGGATCTCCGGATGCCGAGCCGTGAACCAAGGATTATATCGATACTTGTCTTGTGCAGTAACTCCACTTCTTTTGTTTGAGGGCGCGCTTCGAACGCCGAATCTGTTTTGAACTCATCAAGGCGCAAACCTTGCCAAAAATGGAACGCTTTCGTCGCAGCAGAGGCCGCACCATGCACCGTTGTGTCGCCAACGCACACAAGGAGAAGCTCCCCGGTGCCGACTGCGTGCTGCCAAAATGCGACGAGATCTTTCCGCGTTAGCGATCTGACCACCGCAAGCATTTCTTCAGGAAAGTAGGCGAAATTCGGATGCGTTTTTGGATACACCGATTTCCAAAATGCGATCCTCGCCATACTTCCGGTGTTCTCTTTATCCTGATGCAGTACCGTCATGAACCGTTTTTTAGCAATCTCAAATTCTGCCTTCGCGAAAAGCGGCTCACGTAGCATCTCGCCCACGAGAACGTAAAGTTCCGGGATGTTTTTGCGAAGCGCTCGCACGGAGAAGACGAGGTGGCGTCCTTCGCGGCTGAAATCGATCCGGGCACCTCGATCGTCCAGGAAATCATGAATTTCTTTTTTGCTTCGACGTCTGGTTCCCTCATCGAAGAGCATGGCCGCGAGGGTCGAGAGAGCATACTGGCGAGGGCTTACCGCATCTCCAAGGTCGACGCTGCCCAGCGTGTAGGTAACGCCGGTGAGGCCTCCAGGCGCGACAAAGAGCTTCACGCCTTTTCCGATTTTGACCGTATGGATTTTTGGATGGAGTGCTCTCATGCTATACGCCTGTTCCGATAAAATGCCCTGTGGTTTGTGCGGTCGCAACCAGATATTTTGCGGCGGCCCTTTGTACCTTCCCTCGGGTCACACTCTTCACCTGATTAAAAAAAGTGGCGAAAAATGTCCAGTCGCCCATCGCTATCGCTTCGTTAAGCACGCTACCCTCCTGGTAAATACCATCGCGGAGAAATGAAAGCTCCACCAATAGCTGTTGCTTCGCTCGCTCAACTTCTGTGTTAGTCGGACCAGCTTTGGCGATCGCTTCAAATTCCTTTTCGATGATCCGCTGCGCATCTTCGTGCTTCGCGCCGCGCGTGAGGTACGCGTAGGTTATGTAGAGCCCGGGATCGTGAAAAGCAAAATCAAATACAAAAACCTCCGACGCGAGACCTTTATCGACAAGCATCTTGTACAAACGACTTCCTTTTCCGCCTGCGAGTATTTTCGAGAGCACTTGGAGTGGATAAGTGTCGGCGCTCAAGCCTTTGGGGATTTTGTGCGCAATCCCTATGAGATTCGTCGTCTGCCCTTCTCGCCTTATCTCCACGAACCGCGGTCCTTCCTGAGGTGGCTCGACCGTATATACCTGCGGAATGTTATGGGGCGCCTTTGGTATGCTGCCAAAATATTTTTTGCTCAGCCGGAGGGCCCTGTCTTCGCTTATATCTCCCAAAAGCGTAAGCGTCGCATTGTTGGGCCAATAGAACGTGTCGTAGAACTCACGTAGCCGCCCCACAGGAACATTTTCGATGTCGCTTTTCCAACCAATCGTTGGATGATGGTATGGATGGGCATGAAAAGCGGTCGCCCAAAGCTCTTCATCAAGGATTTGCATTGGATCGTTCTTGCCGCGCTCGAACTCATTGCGCACCACGGTCATTTCGGATTTAAGATCATCCGCCGAAAAGAGAGCCCCGCGCAGGCGATCGGCCTCTATCGCAAGCGCGAGATCAGCATGCTCTTTTGCCACGACCTCCCAGTAGTTGGTGCGGTCCATCCAGGTCGTCGCGTTTAGTTTTGCGCCAATACGCGAGAGCAATATATCGGAAAGCTTTCCGTTCTTTCTGTTGAACTTTTTTGAGCCCTTAAAAAGGAGATGCTCAAGGATATGGGTCGCGCCGGTATGGCCAGCCGCCTCGTTGCGGGAACCCACATGAAACGTAACCATCACCATGACGACAGGGGCTGTTTTCTCTTCCCGGTGGAGAATGCGCAAATCATTGCTGACGAGCCGGTATTCGCGGACACCGCCCTTCTGCTGTACAAAATCGATGCCCTCAGGGAGTTTCCGCTTCGCCTTCATGGCAAGGAGTATACCTTCCCACGCAGTAGCGAGAAAGCCTGCTAGACTACCTCCATGGGAGCCGCTCCGAATGTAAAAATCGCGCCGGAGTGGCGAAAACTTCTTACGGAGGAATTCGGCAAACCCTACTTTCAGGAGCTCAGTGAGCGTGTTCGGGCAGAGTATTTAGCCGAAAAAGTATTTCCCCACCCGAGCCGCATTTTCCGTGCATTTGAGCTGTGTAAGCCTGAAGACATCAAAGTGGTTATTCTCGGCCAAGACCCCTATCACACCCCCGGTGTCGCCGATGGTCTGGCGTTTTCAAGCTTTGAGAAAAACACAATTCCTCCCTCACTTCAAAACATGTTCAAAGAAATCGAGGCGGAGTTCGGCATTGCCTGTGAGCGAAGCCCGGATCTTACACGCTGGGCAAGGCAGGGAGTGCTTCTCCTCAACGCTTCGCTTTCGGTGCGCGCCGGTGAGGCCAACTCTCATGCCGACTACGGCTGGCACCTGTTCACCGATGCTGTCATTCGAGCAATTTCAGCTGCCAGCGTGAATGTGGTTTTTATGCTCTGGGGAGCGTTTGCTGGCAAGAAGGAAGCCCTTATCGACTGGGAGAAACACCTGGTGCTCAAATCCGCCCACCCCTCCCCACTCTCCGCGCACAAGGGGTTTTTCGGGAATAACCATTTCAAGGAAGCTAATGACTATCTCGAGAAGCACGGACGCGAACCCATAGATTGGCGCTGACTTACTTGATACAATTTTTTCAATGCTCAGCGGCAAGATGCTCACCGGAACCAGGACGCGTGCCGTTGTAGTGGTCTTTATCATCGCGCTTGGCGCTATTGGATACGGCCTCTACCGCTACCACGCGCTCTACCAAGCTGAGCTTGTTATCAATCAAAGCCTCACCCGCGACTCGCAGCAGCTTGCAGAGCAGCTTTCTGCCGCAAACATTGAAAACAGCGACCTTAAGACCCTGCTTGCCTCCCGCGTCGAGCAACTTCAGATCTATACCGGCCAAATACAAGGCCTGTCAACGACCGTCGATACGCTCAACAAGCTCACCAGCACCGACAAAGAGCTTTTGGAAAAATATTCGGCTGTTTATTTTTTGAACGAAAATTATATCCCGAAGAGCCTCACGCCCATAGACACGCAATACCTGAACCGCCCTGACAAATCGGAGCAATATCTTACCGGCGTCATCGGACACCTTTACTCCCTCCTCAATGCCGCCCGGGCCGCCACGAGCAACCTTCAGGTACTCTCTGCTTATCGCTCTTTTGGCCAACAAGCCGCCCTTAAGACCGGGTACAAACTCACCTACGGCGCTGGCACAGCTAATTCCTTTTCTGCGGATCAGGGTTACTCCGAGCATCAACTTGGAACGACAGTTGATTTTACGACCAAGATACTTGGGCAGAATCTTTCCGGCTTCGATAAATCCGATGCCTACGCCTGGCTCTCCGCGCACGCCTATGAGTATGGGTTTGAACTCTCATACCCCAAAGGGAACGGCTACTTTGCGTATGAGCCCTGGCACTGGCGTTACGTCGGACTGGAGCTTGCAAAGAAGCTTCGCGACGAGAATGTCCATTTCTATGACCTCCCCCAGCGCGCGATCGACACCTACCTTATAAAGTTCTTCGATTGATGAGCGAGCCTTACGGAGGCTTGCACCACTCCTCGACGTTCATCCGTTAGTATCTCCTTTTTTCGCTCGGTGCCGCGATTGTAGCCGCCCATTTTACCGTCGGCGCGAATGACGCGATGACAAGGGATCTCCGGATCCCAATTGGTCGAAAGAATGTTTCCCACTGCCCGCGAAGCGCCTGGGCGTCCAGCCGCCTCTGCGACCTGTCCGTAGGTCATGGTTCTGCCCTTTGGGATTTTTGCGACAATGGCAAACACGTGTCGCGCAAAATCAGTGTTGAGAGTTTTGTTAGAAGAGACTACCGGTCGACTCAGAGGCCTTTTCATGCTTTATCATTTTAGATCCTGGTAATTTCTTAGGCTTTTTCATTTTAGCATATAGGGTCTTTCCGGCCGCCTCCCGATACGGACAGTAATCACATTCTCCGACCGCAGGAATGTCGTCGCCCTCTAGGACATCTTTGATTTTTCGAAGCGTCCCCTCGATCCAGGAGTCGTCGCCCTTATGTGCAATAAGCTCTGCATCGAACTCGAGTTTCCCATCAAACGCGGGCGCACCTGCGTTACCGTTGACATAGACGAAGTAGGCAGTATCGGAGACCTTGAACCCGTTCTTGCGGAAGAGCCACTGGTATACCTCAACCTGCCGTTTGTAGTGGTCGTAGAGCTCGATCTCCTTGCGTTTGCTGGTTGCTTTGTAGTCGACGATGAGGAGCTCGTTTTGGGGCGTTACCCACACGTCATCGATGCCGCCACGCACAGAAAGATTGGTCTCAGGATGGAGATATTCAATGCCGTTTCGAAGCGCGTCGCGCCACAGCTCGAGCTTTGTGTGAGAAAAAGGCACTGCATCGAGTCCATACGCCTTCATGAGGGGATGTGGCGTACCATTGACGCGATGAACATCAAATTCGCGCTTGAGAAGCTCGTCGACTGCGACGTTGAGGGAGAATGCGGGCATATCCGGACGCCCCACACCAAAGCGCTGGTCGAGCCAAAAACAGCGCGGACACTCTTGGAAGAGGTCGATCTTGGAGCGGCTTATCCGGTACGGCGTTTTTCCTCCAGGCTCATACACTCTGGAGCGCACCTTGTACCTGCCGCCAAAACCCATCGGGTTAGTTTAGCACAACGGAAAAATCGCCTGCCACAAGTGCCTTCTATGGCCGATAGCTGTCACCGTCATGGCGGATGTAGCGATGTTCCAGGAACCAGATGACCGTGAAAATGAAAAGCGTAAGAAAGGTCGTAAAGATGGCCACTTCATAGAAACCAAGCCCGACCGCAATGCCAACGCCTGCCGAAACCCAGATGCCTGCGATGGTCGTAACGCCGGCATTCACGCTGCTATCTCGATGCATCATGGCGAGCCCGGTGCCGATGAAGCCGATGCCGACGATAACGTTCCCGGCGATGAATGCGGGATTAAAGGCGGGCAATTGAAGGTATAACGCGTTGAGAAGCTCCCCGATCGACACGAAAAGCGCCGAGCCGAGCGTCACGAGCGCGTAGGTGCGCATACCCGCGCTCTTGTGGGCGACGGTGCGTTCTATGCCAAGGAGAAGTCCCAACACCGTCGCGAGAAGCAGCTTTCCGAATACGAGAATGTTGGGGTCCAACGGCATATTACCTGCCGGCACTGCCGCCGTTTACCTGAAAGGTGCTTTCTATCGGAGCGTTTACAGCGCTCATGATCAGGAGGTCGACGTGATACTCAAACTGCCGATTCCCGTTATCTCGATAGAGTAGCGCTTGGTAAGTGGAACCGGGGACCGTGGGGCGAAGCAACGGAATCTCTCCGCTCCCGCTTCCTGCCGCAAACAATCGTGCCCCAAGAATACGCCCCGACGCGCCATTGTTGTCTTCGCGTATGGCGATCCAAGCCTCCTCCGGCAGGCGGTAGGAGACGCTAACATGCTCCCCCGCTGGCTGATCGAATGTGCGGAGCGCATATCCTCTGTCCTCCCCGCCAAGACCAGCACTATCGAGCGCATTGTGCGCCAGCGTGTCGGTCGCTTTGGTTGAGGCTGAAGGGCCTGATGATGACGACGTGTTCGTCAGAGTGCCCCGAAAAGAAAGAGCTGCGTACATCACCAGGGCGCCGATCAGCACACCTGCGCTAAAGCCGATATAGACCTCGCGAGTCACCTTCATACGCTCATTGTACCTGGTGAGTGATGTCGCACAATGAGCGCGCCTCCCCAATGATGGCCTCGGCCTTTCCTTTCTTGTAGCCAAGCTCCGCAAGCCGTTCGGGGCGGCGCAAGATGTCACGGCACAGTACCAGCCCTTCTTTAACCAATCTCATCCGATCGGTGCGCGAGATCTGTGAGAGCGCGGTGACAGGGAAAATGGCGGTTTCTTCGATCAGCGCTTGTAGGTTTCCCTGAGAGGGATAGTTCCATGAGATGAGGGTCATACCCCGGCATCGGCCGTACTCGACCGCTTCGCTCGTGAACTTAGTGTTGGTGATGAGCCAATACTCCGCAAGTGCTTTTCCTTCAAAAAGTTGGATCGGTCTCTCCCTGAGATCCTGAAATCGGCTTTCGACATAGAGCGCTACTTTAAGATCGCTCTTGATGCCAAGGTCGTTATGGAATTTCGCCTCGCCGCCGACCACTACATCGCCGTTCCGAGCGATGAGATCGACCTCGTGCGTGACGCACGCGCCGCGCATAAGTTGTCGTGTATGAACGTCCCAACCCTTGGCGCGGAATATTTCCGCAAGAAAATCCTCGAACGGAAATCCGGTCGGCCCCAACTCGAAGACGGCACGCTTCATCGAGTAGCGGCTCGCTGCGATGAGTTCGGATTTCCGTAATATCTCGAACGCGTGCTTGTAGATATCGACGCTGCGCATTCCGGAGCGAAGTTCCCGCTCGATGTGAGCGGCGATGTTGTCGACCGTACGCCCGTTCGCCCCCGCTTTATGCAGCGAGGTGCGCAACTTTTCTACGACAAAAGGCTCGCGGGAACCATCCTCCTTCTCGATGAGGATACTTGCATGCGCCATGACTAAAAGGAAAGGCTCGATTCGCTTTCCACCTGCTGGAGAGCGGCGGGCACGGGGGAATCATTGAGCGTCACCCGTATGGGTACCTCGCCGCTCCTATCCGCCTCGACATAAAAGGTCTGCACCGTCACGTGCTCTTTGCAGCCCGATGTGGCACTTTGCGTACGAAGGGCGATGATCAGAGGGTCGGTCAGCCCGCCCATGGTGTTTGTGTAAAGCCACGTGCACGGGGGCAGCGCATCGACTTTCCCGAGCACGTGGTAATTTCCATCTACATGATAGTACTTAAGCGCCACCGCCTGGGCACCCTGAGTCGCCTGAGTCGATAGAGCCGGAGATTTACAAAACTGCCATGGACAATTGACGCCGTAGACCGCACCGAGTGCGACGTATGCAAACACCAGTATCAGAACGACGGCAAGAAGGATCGGCACTAACCGATTGAGGATCATGGGTACCTACAGTATAGCCCCTTTCACATCGACTCTGTGTAGTTTCTCCACACTACGGGGCAAGTATCCCTCCGCCAAGGCAGCGCTCTCCCTCGTACAGCACCAGCGATTGGCCGATAGGCAACCCATGTGATAGGAGCTCTCGTGAGCTTACGCGTATGATCTCACCCTCTCGCTCAATGAGGAACATTGAAAGTGGCTGCCTATAGCGGAACCGTCCCGCTAAGGTAGCCCCCGTGGCCGGCGGCTCCGGCGCGATCCAGTTGATGTCGCGCAATCTCCCCCTTGCTCGAAGATGCAGAGCCTCTGCCGGCGCGGCGGTGAGGGTGTTTTCTGTAGTATTTTTTCGAATAACATAGAGAGGCTCGCGCGCGCCGGAAGCACGCGGACTCCCAAAACCGTGCCGCTCCCCAACGGTAAAGAGATGCGCTCCGGGATGCTCGCCGATGGCCCTGCCTCGCTCGTCAAGCACCACTCCGCTGCGCAATCCAAGTTCGCGCGAAAGAAATTCCTTTACATCGATAGAGCCTAGAAAGCAGAGACCTTGACTATCTTTCTTCGCCGCTGTCGGAAGTCCCCGTGCGGCCGCCATCGTCCGAACTTGAGTCTTCGTGAATTCTCCAACGGGAAAAAGCGTCCGCGAGAGCTCCCGCTTCGTGAGCGTCCAAAGGAAATAGCTCTGGTCCTTGTTCGCATCCATGCCGGCATGGAGCTCGAACGTTCCAGCCCTTTCGATAACACGTGCGTAGTGCCCAGTTGCGACATACGCGGCGCCGCGAGCGACCGCTTCATTGAAAAAGGCGCCGAACTTGATGTGCTTGTTGCAAAGAACGTCCGGATTCGGAGTCTCGCCACGAGCGTAGCCGTCGAGCATTTCATCTATGACCTGCCGCTTGTAGAGCTCCGAGACATCGAGGGTTATGAAGGGGACACCGAGTTTCGCTGCCACTCGGATGGCATCGGCTCTATCGTCGATTTGCGAGCAAGGCATCCCCTCAGGCTCCCACCCGCGCAAAAAAACGCCGGTCACTTCGTAGCCCTGCTCGACAAGGAGCGCGGCCGAAAGCGACGAATCGACCCCACCCGACATTGCGACGAATACGCTCGCACCCCTCCCCTCGCTCATTCGCCAACCTTAGCAAAACGATGCCTGATAGCAATCATCGAAGGTAGGCAGCAATGTTGGCTTTGTGCTGTGCGTACGTAGTCGCGTAGTGCATGAGCCCAGCTCTATCGGTGATATAAAAGTAGTACGGCGTGGCTATCGGGTGGAGCGCGTCGGAAATTGCTTCGGAGCCCGGATTTGCGATGGGTCCGGGCGGGAAACCGGCGTGCGTATAGGTGTTGTACGGCGAGTTCGTCGTAAGGTCCTCCGACGTAAGTGTGAGGCCCGATTTGCCGAGGAGATAGGTAAAAACGGCGTCTACCTGAAGCGGCATCTTCTTGTCGAGTCTTTTCCAGAGAATGCCGGCTATGGTTTTGCGTACCTCGGGGGTCCGTGCCTCCTCCTCTACGAGCGAAGCCATGATGATGATCTGTGAAAGGGGTCGGCCAAATGCGGCAATATCCGGGGAAAGTCCCTTTAGATGCTCATCAAAGTTGCTGCGCATCGCGGTGATCACCTGTGTCGGCGTTACATCCTCATAGAAAAAGTACGTATCTGGAAATAGATATCCCTCGTACGGTTTTGCATCAATAAGGAAACTCGCGTCGTCAAAATCGATGAACGCACTCTTGAGCACAGCCGCCACCTCCGTGTTGTTCAGACCCTCGGGAATGGTCACTCGTCTGAGCTCCAAACCGTACGCTCCCGAAGTGACGAGGCGCGCGATGGTGAAGGAAGTCGCTGGTTCATGGAAAACGTAGGAACCCGCGATGACCCCGCGTTCTCCACCGAGCATTACCAGCAACGTTTTGAACGCAAGTGTCGAGCGTACGATATGGAGTTGCTCGAATTCGCCGGCGACTTCAGAGAGAGTTTCTCCCTTCTTGATCTTCACAAGCATATTCGTCGGAAATTGAGCCGGAGAGGCAAGAGCTCCTTGCCAGAGACTCAGAAGCAGAAATGCTGCAAGCGCACTCCCCCAGAGCGCTATACGTCGATGTAGCAGCGCACCCGAATGCGAGATTACTTTTCCACACGCATTCACGGCAACACGAAACGAACCCGATGCCGCGGCAGAAATGCGAGAAAACATAACTATACAGGGAGATTAAAGGGAGCTTCACCTCGACGCGAGGGAATGCGTTCGACGGTGGGGGTCTGAATGGTAGCGCTCGGAAGATGATAGATGGTCGCGAGCTCTTCGGTCGAAAGAATCGACGGCTCCCGCTTGTAGGGATAGTGGAAGAACGCACGTCGGATGTAGGAATCAAAGTGTTCGCGCTTGACGAAATCGTGGTAACCAAACCAATCCTGCCACGAGTAATTGAACTCAGCATCGCCCCGGGTCGGTGAAAGGCTATTGAGCGTCGGCGAGCTGAATTGCTTGAACGCGTTCGCGCCGGCGAAGATATGGACCGGTGAGAAACGCGATTTCTCGGCCAGGTAGATGAAGCGGATGCCTGCGTCAAAAAGGTGCTTCTCCATCTTCCGCTCGATCGCCTTCACGATCTCGGTTTGACCCGGCGTAAAACTGACGTACCCGGTCGATTTTCCATCGACCGTTGGCGTCGCTTCTTTTTTCATCTTCTCAATAAGCTCCTTGGCTTTGTCGCGAATGCCCTGTTTTTCCGCCAAGGTACCCGGAACATGCAGTTCGTCCCTATTTTGACGAAGTAGGATCTGCATCCACATGTGCTCCCCGGGCCCGATGGCGCCAAAAACTTCGAGAAGATGCGCGAGCGGGTCGACCTTATGCTCCTCTTTAGGGTCTTTGTCGAGCCCGTAGTCGACATAGGAGCGAAGCGGTAAGGCATTGCCTCCCTTGGCCGATAGGCGAAAATCACAGCCCCAACTGCTCCACACGCTCGTGTCAAACTCGATGGAGCATGTGTAGTCCTCTACTTCGACGATTTCCACTTCAGGATACTGGGCGAATATCTGGCTTTTAATGCGGGGTGCAAAGAAAGCCTGCGTCCGGATGTAGAAGTGAATCTTCCCCTCCGTTGAGACGAGCTCCAGGGACCACCACGGTCGAACTCTCCCTTCAAGATATCGATTGATCCAAGTAGATTCTCCGGGCCCTAGGTGGAATCCTTCGATCACCGCTTCCATTGCTTTTGGGGACTTGGTGACCTCACGAGGAAGTTTTATCTCTAACAGAGTCCAGCGTAGCGTTGAAATGTAGCGTGAACGTGTATAGTTCATCCACAGGTGCCAGCCGATGCGAAGGACAAAAAACGGAAGCCAAATGGGCGCGATCGCAATGAGAAACTGGAGTCCCATAATGATCGCCGTGGGATAAATAAAAAGAAGAATCCCAAACAGTAGCAGGCCTACCGTAATCGCAGCATAAAAACTTTTTATGCCAAGGTTGTCGTTAACCCATTCGATAAGAGCATGCATGTGGATGTGCTCATCATATCAAAAAAGAGACCTATTGCGGTCTCTTTTAAGCCAGTGCGTATTTGCCGTCCTTGGTCTTTCGGAAGGTCGCCGGGTCTTGAAGGTTGACGACGATAGTATTGTCCTTGACGTAGCGCTCCTTTTTGACCCTGTCGATGACCTCTTCGCGAGAGAGAGGCCCGAATTTCTTGAGTACGTCGCGGATGACATCTTTCACGACGCCGGCGCTGTAGCCCCACTCCTTGAGCGCATAAAGA
Source organism: uncultured Candidatus Saccharibacteria bacterium (assembly GCA_964429815.1). Lineage (GTDB taxonomy): Bacteria > Patescibacteriota > Minisyncoccia > Phycocordibacterales > CAYSCM01 > CAYSCM01. Next base: position 16,400 of record CAYSCM010000003.1, on the reverse strand, counting down.
CCTCTGCCGACGAGGACGAAACGCTGATCTTTGATGAGCTCATTGTGAGTGGTTGCCTCGTGCGCGCGCTTTCCAAAAAGCCGCTCGATGGCCTTGGCAACTTCCCGAAAGTGCATCGGGGAGCCGTGGCGCTTGATGGCAAGATACGCGTAGTCACGCATGCCCTTCACTTTCACGTTAGGCGAGTGAGAACGGCCCCATTCGCCCAAGGGGTTGCGGCCGATCTTTTTACTGGTCGAAAGCCAACGTTTTACGACCTCCTGGTCCTTGTATTTCTGGTTGAGGTCCTTCATTTCGTTGAGGAAGGAGTCAATGAGCTGCCCTTCGGGAATAAGCTCGTCATCGGCGAGTTTTTCGTAGATTTTTCGCATGGAGCCGCGCACGCGCCGCTCGAGCTCGGGGTCGATAACCCAGCAGGTTTCGCATTCCTCGTCCTCTTTGAGACGCTTGAATTGGTCACCAAGGACCAAAAGAAGGAGGAGGTGGTTGCGAGTGCTCTCGTCTTTCGAGAGATTTTCGAGAAGCTCATCCTCCGGCACGATGGCTCCCATGCCATCGATCACTGCATGGAGTTCGGAAAATGCAGTCCCCTCCTTCTTGAACGTTTCGGACTTTTTTATGGTCGCGATGGCGTAATTTTCTATCTGGCGCACACGCTCCCTCGTGATGTCGTATTTTTCCCCTATTGCCTCGAGAGTCATACGCGACGCATCGGGCCCCAGACCGTAGCGGCCGATAAGAACGTCTCGAGCGCGCTCCGGAAGCGCCGCCAGGAGGCGCTTAACGACGATTTTCGGTTTGAGGCTCATTTGCATAGCTCTTCCCAGCTCTTTAAATCTATCGGATAATTTTTATCACTATCGAGACGCCCCGTCAAGCTCCTCGCTACAGGACGAAATTGACAAGCTTTCCGGGCACGTGGATCACCCGTTTAGGTATCCTACCGCCCATCCACTTCCCGAGCTCGGGTAGCTTTCTCGCTAGGGACTCGATCTCTGGCTCAGCTGCTCCAACCGGGACAGCTAGTGTCGCCCGAACCTTTCCCGATACCAACACTGCGATGGTTAGCGTGTCGCTCACCAGTTTTCCCTTATCGAAGGGGGGCCAATTTTCTTTGTGTATCGACTCTCCTTCGCCGAAACTCTCCCAGAGTTCTTCAGTCACGTGGGGAGCAAAAGGCGCAAGAATACGCAAGAGATTCTTGTAGGCCAAAACCGGTATTTGCCGCTCGGTCTCAAGTGCATTCGTGAGGATCATAAGTTGACTCACTGCCGTATTGAACTTAAACCCTTCAATATCTTCACCCACCTTCTTAATGGTGCGGTTGAGCTCCACATCGACAGCCTTAGAGAGCTTTCCTGTTGGGGTAACGCTCTCACGGAGCTTCCAAACACGCTCAATAAAACGTCGCACCCCGATAATATTTTTGGTGCTCCAGGGCTTTTCTATTTCGAGAGGTCCCAAAAACATCTCATGGAGGCGCATCGAATCGGCACCAAAGCGCGCGACGATGTCATCGGGATTCACCACGTTGCCAAGCGACTTGCTCATCTTGCGTCCATCCTCAGCGAGAATAATGCCCTGATGGCGCAGCTTGAGAAACGGCTCGGGAAAATTCACATAGTGAAAGTCTCGCAACGCTTTGGTAAAAAAGCGCGAATAGAGCAGATGCAGTACGGTGTGCTCCGCCCCACCAACATAGAGATCGACCGGGAGCCATTTTTTTATTTCACCTTTCGAAGCGAACTCTTTATGGTTATGCGGATCGGCAAATCGGAAGTAATACCAACTCGAGCAGACAAACGTGTCCATGGTATCCGATTCACGTCGCGCCGAGCCTTTGCACTTAGGACATGTCACGTCATGGAAACTTTTCGAGCGCGCAAGCGGTGACTCGCCGGTCGGCATGAAATCGACATCGTCGGGGAGGAGCACCGGCAAATCCTTCTCGGGGACCGGCTGCATACCACATTTCTCGCAGTAGATGATGGGGATAGGGGCACCCCAATAACGCTGGCGGGATACCAGCCAATCACGAAGGCGATACGTGGTTTTTAGATGGCCTTTAACAGAGGCTACAATCGCTTTTTTTGAAGACTCGTTTTCCTTTCCATTAAACGTGCCAGAGTTGATGAGAATACCTGGACCCGTATATACATCAATGCCGGTCTCAAGGCGACTAAGAATAATATCCGACTCGGCATGCTGAAGCCCTGCAGCTTTAAGTTGAGAGAGCGTAAGCCACGCCATATCGTACTGATCGACATCTTCGGCGCCGAGAGGAATCCGTTCCTCATTTTCAATTTCAAAAAGAATGGGATTCGCTTCCGTGATGCGATTGACATCCTTGTGCGCCGCAAAAAAGTGCGCCTCGGTCGGTCCACCGAGCACGCGGACAAGCTTTAGATTCTTGTACCCGGTTTCTTCGGTGATTTCGCGCTTCGCCGCTTCTACAATATCCTCCCCTTCTTCAACTCCGCCCGTGATAAAGGTGGTCCACGGCTGCTTACGCCACTTGAGAACCAGGTATTTTTCTGCTTTCGGATCGCGCACAATGCCAATGATAATGTTGCGTCGCGTCATCTCCTTCCTGCTCCGATGCGGATTTTTGTAATCGACGCGCTGCGGTTTTACCACATAGCGAATCGGCAGATTAAACTTTTGCGCAAACTCAAAGTCGCGCTCGTCGTGAGCCGGTACGGCCATAAGGGCTCCGGTGCCGTACTGTGCAAGTACGAAATCAGACACAAAAATGGGGATTTCTTCTTTCGTCGCAGGATTGATGGCAACAACTCCCTCGATTTTTACGCCAGTTTTATCTTTATTGAGGCCTGTACGCTCAAGCTCGGTTTTTTTGGCGCTCTCTTCGACATATTTTTTGACCTCATCTGCATTAAGGAGTGCGTCGTGCTGATCATCGGTCGCGAGCGTAACCCACAAATGCTCCGGAGAGAGCACGAGGTAGGTCGCCCCGTAGAGGGTATCAGGACGTGTGGTGAAAACGCTAAGGTGAGCCTTCTTCCCCTCTGGGTCGCGGCGTTCATTATCAGCGGGATTTTTGAGAAATTTCAATTCGAAGTCAATCTCTGCTCCCTCCGATTTACCTATCCAATGACGCTGGACAGCCTTAGTGGACTCCGGCCAATCAATAAGATCCAGATCGGCAAGAAGTTCTTCCGCGTATTTTGTGATTTTGAAAAACCATTGCTCAAGATCCCTTTGAATTACCGCTGTCCCGCAGCGCTCGCAGTGTCCGTCAACGACCTGCTCATTCGCGAGTACGGTCTGGTCCTTAGGGCACCAGTTGACCTTTGCATATTTGCGCTCCGCAAGACCTTTTTTATAGAGAAGCAGGAAAAACCATTGCGTCCACTTGTAGTACTCGGGAGTGTGCGTGCCGATCTCACGACTCCAGTCATAGGAGAGGCCGAGGGATTTAATCTGCCGGCGGAAATTCTCGATGGCTTTTTCTGTAGTTATCCGTGGATGGATCTTTGTCTTAATTGCGTAGTTCTCCGCGGGTAGCCCGAACGCATCCCATCCCATCGGGTTGAGCACTTTTTTTCCCTTCATGCGAGTGTATCGCGCGACGATGTCCGCCGCGGTGTAGCTCTCGACGTGCCCGACATGGAGCCCGTCTCCCGAGGGATAGGGGTACATAACGAGTGTGTAATATTTATCCTTGCCAGGTTTTTCCGGCGTTTTATAGAGTTGCTCCTCGTCCCAGCGGTCTTGCCATTTTTTTTCTATCCCTGCGGGGTCGTACTTTTCCATAACGATTTTCAAAGCGTAGCATAAGGCCACAGCCTTGCAAAAATGCAACTTATTGCTAGCATCGAATTTGGTGGGTCGATTAAGGAGGTTTCGATGAGTGCTGTCATCTGGCAAGACTATGTGCTTACCTTCTTGATTTATCTCATCTTCCAGCTATCGATAACCCTGTTCGTCGAGGCGAGGGAGCACACGCCATTTATTGCGTTTGCTGTGACTTCGGCGGCAATAGGCGTCGTTCTTTTCTTTCTAAATCTGTGGCTTACTCCACTGATGCTGATCGCTTTAGCAATAGTCCTGGTGGGAATAAGCTGGTGGAACGGTTGGCTAGACCTTCAAAATACACCCCGGAGATAATCCGGGGTGTTTCTCTAAAAAGCTTTTGTTTTTTGAAACGGTGGATAACGCTCAGGATCGATCGTGCGCTCAAAACATACCTTGCCTGCAGTGTGCGCCCAATTTTCATCAATACCCACGGAGGGGGAGCGCGCCGGTTCGGTTGAAACCCCCTGACCAGTCGCATTGGCGCGATTAAACAATGCGCAGAGAGTAAACGACAGCGGGCCGGTCGAGGTGTAGGCGTACTGCACGCTACCCTGGGGGTCCTTGGGAACTATAAAACCTTGGATGGGGTCCTCGAGGTCGCTGAGTTTCCCGGGCAACTTTTGCTTCTGCTGCCAATATGAGACGATCTGCCACTGAATGCTCTGGAGGTCACTTACCTTCTGCGCATCAAAACGCATGTATCGTTGCGAGCTTGGAGAGCCGATGATAAGGAACCCTCCGACGATAGCAGCAATAATGGCAATGACGGCCGCGTAACCGACGGAACGGGCACGCGACGGGTAGCGGTTCCAGTAGCCCCACAAGTCTGAGAGGAAATGGAGGAACCCTGCACCGATGACAAGAAATACGACGACGACCTTGAGTACAAACCGTGTCGTAAGATCCCCGCCGAGGAACGTATTGATAAGGGTGATAAGGTCAATAGCGAGCGTCACTCCCGCTATGAAAAGCGTGAGGTAGAGGGCCCATCGGCGTATCCATATATCGACCCGGGTGGGGTCGACGACGACACTTCGACGAATGAGCCGCATGAGGAGGAGGAATATCGGGAAAAGAACGATGAGGGAGGCCATCGAAATGCGAATGGCACCCGAGTAGGGGTCGATGTACGCCTGTAGGTTATCTGGATAGGCATAATCGATGTACTGAAAGAGGAGCGCAATGAACGCAACGACGCTGCCGTAGAGCGTGACCATGGCGCCGACCCAAAGGAAAAAATCCTTGGGGGTCATGCGTGGCTTGACCTCGGGATTCATGTGCCTATCGTACCCGATTTATTGTGACGTGACTACGATGACGCCCGTAAAATCAGGCCTGTAGAAACTTTTGTAGTGCCACTCTCCGGGAGCGGAGAGGTTGAAGGTGTAGGTCCCGTTTAATCCGACGGGATTTCCTTCGTCAAAGCCCGGGTTTGGCAGCCCATCGATGAGCGGCACCTGGGTCGAAATGACCCGCATCGCCCCACTGCTCTTATTGATGAACGTGATCACCTTACCCACTTTTATCTCAAGGTAGGCCGGCGAAAAGCCTTTACTGGTGTAAGTGATCATGGTACCGATCCGGCCCGTGACTGTACCTGCGGTATTGGCTCCCGTCTTTTGAGTGGTCGCTTGTGTCGGAGATGTTTGCGATGAGGCTGATTGCTGCCCTGCGGTCGTTTGTTCAGTGGAGAGGGGCACTGCCGTGCCATTCCCCGAACCGAACGCCCACGCGAGCGCTATTGCGACAACGACAAGCACTCCGATAAGAATCCAGATATTTTTTGTTATTCCTGCCATAGAAAAAGGTTATGGCTAAATGTCCACCTTAGTATACCCCGCTACTCTTTTGGTGTCCTCTCCACTTTCCACTTATTTGTATCGTATCTCACAAAAAGCATCGGAACGTAAAAGGGCCCTTCGCAGTGAGTGCGAAGGGCCCGTATGCCGGTTTGAGGCCGGCGGTACGACCGGGGAGTGAGGCGCGCTGGGCTTTGAGGGCCCGAACGCTGGGAATAGCGTTCTAGAAGATTGCGTCGCCCGTCATTGACGACTGCCAGCTCGCAGAGAGAACCCTCAGATCTTTCGCCGTGAGGCTAGAATCGGGACTCCATCCACGTGTGACGATGCGTCCTCGAGGTTACATCGTCGCGCTGCGTTATTCTTTCCTCACATCCCGCCAAGGGTCGCGAGAGAACTGGGGGCAGCCTTGCAGCTGCGACGCTGCGCGGTGTGAACCGCGCGGCGAACCAGCCCAAAGGCTACCTTAGACTGCGCGTGAGTCCACACCGATCGCCACTCCTGACAACTAGACATACGAGAATATCGATTGTCTAGCGTTAGTTTTTCAACATTAGGACACAACTCCCTAAATTTTAAACTCGATCACATCTCCATCGTGCACGACGTACTCCCTTCCCTCCGTGCGTACCCAGCCTTTTTCGCGCGCTTTGGCGAAGGAACCGGCCTCCATGAGCTTTTCGTACGGAACGACTTCCGCCTTGATGAATTTCGTTTTGAAATCCGTATGGATGGCCGCACCCGCCTGCGGAGCGGTCGACCCGCGCTTCACGGTCCAGGCACGAGTCTCTTCTTCACCAGTCGTGAAATAGCTCATAAGTCCCAAGAGCTCGTAGGCCGCACGAATAAGATTATCAATGCCGTCCTCGTGAACGCCGAACTCTTGGCGGAATCCGGCTTTGTCGCTGGTCGCGATATCGGAGAGTTCGTGCTCGACGTTGGCATCGACTACTACCCACAGGGCGCCCTCCCTCTCAAGGTGCGCTCGCAGGCGTTCGAACCGGCCATCATTGAGCTCGTCAAGATTATTTCCCCCGGATTTTTTGTTGAGCACGTAGAGGATCGGCTTTGCGGTGAGGAGGTGAAGCGACTTTAGAAATGCGCTTTCTTTCTCGTTTGTGTCGACGTCTGCGGCAAGCTTTCCGGTGCGCAATGCCTGCTCGAGACGGACAAGAAGCGCATCCTCCTCGAGTGCTCCTTTTTCTGCCCGTTTTATCTCGCGCAAAATACCGCCGCGGCGTCTCTCGACGGTTTGAAGGTCGGCAAGCGCGAGTTCGGCGTTTATGACTTCGATGTCGGAGAGAGGGTCCACTTCCCCATGGACGTGGGTGATATCCGGATCGTCGAAGATGCGCACAAGCTCAGCAATGGCATCAACCTCGCGAATGTTGGCTAGGAACTGATTCCCCAACCCCTCGCCCTCGGAGGCGCCTCGTACGAGCCCGGCGATGTCGACAAATTCGATCGCGGCAGGAATGGTCTTCTTTGAGCCGCTAAGGTGGGAAAGTTTTTCGAGGCGTGGATCTGGGACCATAACGACGCCAACTGAAGGGTCGATGGTGGCAAAGGGGTAGTTCGCGATAAGGACACCTTTTCGCGTAAGCGCGTTAAAAAGGGTCGATTTGCCGACGTTGGGGAGACCGACGATGCCGATCGAGAGCGACATGGCCGTTGATTTAAAAGCTTTTTATACGAGTTTGCAATCTATATCGCACGTCGACCAAGCCGCTCGATCTTTTGCGCCCAGTGCTCATGCTTCGCGGCGGACACCCTTTCGGAGGGGCCAAATGTCGAGAGACGTACCCTAAAGCCGCTGAAGCCTAATATGACCCGGCACACCTCATTGGTGAAGTCGCCAAACATGAGGTGAATGAGCCACGGGTGCGTCCCGGTGAGAATAACGACCCGAGCGCGCCTCCCGTCGAGGAGTTTATCCCATCCGAGACCTGTCTTGTGAAAGCGGAATGCGAAACCCGGAAGCCATACGCGGTCGAACATGCCCTTAAGAAGTGCTGGCATGGTCCCCCACCAGTTTGGATAAATGAGGAAAAACGTATCGCACCATTTTATCTTTTCCTGCAAGCGGTGAAGATCGGGCTCGAGCTCCTGGATCACCTTGTAGCCTCTGTGAAGTATGGGATTGAACCTGAGGTCGGCGAGATTTACCCGCACGACCTCATGGCCGGCGAGCCGCGCCCCTTTTTCATACCGATCGGCATAATGCCCGGAGAGCGAGTCGCTGTCGGGATGTCCAAGAATCACCAGTACTTTTTTAGAAGCCATTACGTGATAGTCGGAGGTAGCGCTTGCGTAGCAATACGTGCCTTGATGAGATTGAATGCGACGAGCGCGACGAGGAGCCAGACCAGATAGTAGACGACAAGTGTCAGGAACGAAGAGGTCGGCATAAGCGTATAGGCCGTGAAGTAGGCGTACCAGGATGAGGCCTGAAGGAAGGGGGAGAGCCAGTTGGGCTCGCGGTGAAGGGCGAGGAGAACCTCGTTGCCGAGCATGACCGCAAGAAGGAAGAGTAAGAACCAGAACAAGTCGCTGAGGTGGCTCCCGCCAATAAGGGCGCGCAAAAGAGCGATGAGGGAAGTCGTGACGATAAAACCCATCCCTATCCTAAGCAACTGGTAGCCGATGTGCATGAAACGACGCTCGGTCGCGTCGATAACCCCGTCGCGGATAGAGGAAAAATAAAATGCTATGTAAAACACCGACGCGGCGAAGGTCAATGCAACTCCCAGACGCTCTACGAGGTACAGAAGTCCTTCCATTCTTTTCATCGTATCATGGGGCGCCGTGGAGAAGCGTCACTGTGTGGAAACGAAACCGACCGGCACGAAGATGCCGGTCGGTTCAAAAAATACCCCTAAATGCCGACGTGTCCCGCTCCCTCTGTATCGATCCGTATGCCGCTTGTGGCATGCTCCGAATTGACCGAGGTGCCGGTCCGCATGTGGATATCTTCCGTACCGTCGGTGGAGTCGCCAGTCTCGTCGTTCCCGTCCGACGAGGAATCATCGGAATTCATGTCTGTCTCTTCGGACGAACTGGCGCGCATTTCCTCATTATGAGCCTTGTGTTCCCTGAGCGACTCGAGGACGTCGTCGAGGTCCACTTTCACGGAGTCGCCGATCGAGCTGGTCGTCGATGCCTCGGCGGTCAGCTTGGCGATAAGAGCCTCGTGCGTCGCGATTACATCATTGAACGCAGCCGAGACGTGCGCCGCGGCGGTGTCGTTACCTTGCGCTTTCAGTCGAGCGACAATCTCATCGAATTGCTTGGCCTGATCTTCAAACTGCGCCTTGAGTCTCGCAATGACGTCCGGGTTGACATTCTCCTGCGCTGAGACCTCTTCCATTTCCTCCAGACGATGTCCGGCGAGCTCCGCGTGGACGCCTGCCTTCCCTTCGGTCGAGAATGCGAGCGCCTGCTCGATTTGTTCATTGATGCCGGTCTTCACCGGATAGAGGAGCGAACCGGGTGTTGCGCTCTGGGCCCCGACGGAAATCCCTCCGGCGAGCAAGAGCGCGATTATAATGGCTATGGGCATACTTTCAGGTTAATTTGTAATAACTGGGACTATTGTGCCCCAGAAGCCGGTCCCGGCCTGTGTATAAAGACGAAGCGCCGCCCTAGCGATTACCGCAACAATTCCTGTCAACCCGACACACTGCCGCGAAGCGCTCTGGCGCTGTAGTAAAGCGCAAAGAAAAACAATAGAGCAAGCACCGAGCGCTCGAAGATGGAGATCGTGTCCGCGCCGCCTTGGTACAAAGCGAGGGCAGAATATGCAAATATCAAAAGTCCACCGATCGCGATAAGAAGATCGACTATTGCTATTGAGCGCCGCCGTGGATTCGTGATGCCGGCGAACAGCGCCAGGGCAAGTGCGGTAAGGGTAGTCCATAGTGGCGTCAGCGGCCCTTCTCCAAAGGCGGCCCCGAGAATAAGTATGACCCCTGCGGCAAGGAACAGTGACCGCACAACGTCGCCGTAGTAATGCCGCGCAAAATACGTCGGGAACGGACGCCGCACCTCTTTTTCCACGATACCTCCCCCTTCCGGGTCCATGGTCAAAGTATACCAAGCGCCCTTCTGCTGTGATATGCTAGGGATCTAAATCGCTTCCATGATCTAGCGAATCCATAACTCGATTATTCGTTTAGTGCACGAGTTATGGATACCATTTTTATCGATGAGCTGGTTTTTGCCGGCCGTCACGGCGTGAATCCTGAGGAAAGAACAACGTCCCAGCGCTTTTCCATCAGCGTACGGATGGAAGTCGACACCAGAAAGGCAGCAGAGAGCGATTCACTTGTGGATACCGTAAATTACAAGGCAGTCCGCGACCTCATCCGATCTATCGTCGAGGGAGAGCATACCTACCTCATCGAAAAGATCGGCCACACTATAGCAACAGCGATCCTTGCTGACACACGTGTTGTCGCATGCGCTGTCACCATCGCAAAGCCCGACGTCTGGGGCAATGGCACCCCCGGCGTCGTCATCGCGCGCTCACAGACGCACTAGCACGGCGTGCCTAGTTCTTTGTCACTAGCTCAAAACACATAAGGAGAACTCTCATGGGTTTTAATGCCGGACTTGTCGTGCTTAAGCCGCACCGGTTCGCTGCTGTTAAAGCGACCCGGTCCCGCCGCGGCATCCTTCAAAATCCGGAGGCAAAAAAAGTCTCCGCAGTGCAAAGGCACTACACGCTGTGGAGAGCGGACGAGACGATCTCCTTCGGTTACATCACGCGCTTTGCCAAGCTGACAGAAAAAGAGTACGCACACATCCATCATTCCCAAAAAGAGCGAGCGGGTATCTGTGCGTTCAGCTATCTCTTCAAGAAGCTTTGCGAACTCTTTGAAAAACCCTGCAAGAGGAACTTCGCTCCGCGCTTCGTTCTCATCGGCCCCAAGGATGATCGCGCCCTCTGGACGTGGCAAGAACAAGGGGCATCGTACGGACGCCTACGTGGTGGCGAAGAGTATGTCGTGCTTTTTGAGAAACCTGAGCTCTGGATGAACTACCAAACGGACATGCGTGAAGTGCACAATGCGCGCATCGCGCTTCCGACGCGCAGATTCCGCCACTTCATTCGAAAAGAGTACCACCCCATCCGTGGCGCTCCTTTCGTCTGGTCTGAGGCAACCACCGTAGGGGAGTGGCTAAGCGAAATGGAAAGTGCGGGTTCACGCGAGTGGCAGGAGCTTGCGGAGGAGCCGTGGGCCGTCGCTCAGGTCCGTGCGTGGCGCGCCTTCATCAGCGAGATCGCGGCGCTTGATGCCCGGATTCTCTTTGTGTTTCCGGATTTCGGAGGGAGTGATACTACCCTCTAGCTCTAAACGCGAGCCGCTCTGCGGCTCGCTTTCTTTTGCAGACCCAAGGAGATTTGGCCTAGGTTGCTAAGCGCTACGCGCTAAGTGTTCTCGACCCCGCCTCGCGTCGCTTTGCGACATGCTCCGGCTTCCACATAGCACAAAACCTGCCGCAGGGCAGGTTTTGTGCTATGTGGACCGTTTCCGGACGGAATTCGAACTATTGGGTTAAAACGAATGTTCGACTCCATAGTCGCATATTTTGCGACTGAGGCGAGTTTTTTGCACGACGTCGCATAATGCCTGGTTGGCAAAATTATCCAGATATGCCTTACTACCCACAGTTGAATGCGAATGGAGGACGAAATGGGCAAATACATAAAGCTCTGGACAGTACGTTCTCTTCTTACCTGCTGGTTCATTTTGCTCCTAGTAGCAATCGCCTATTTGCCGACCATCGTTGCGGCCCTGAAAGATCTCGGCGACAAACACCACGGATTGATACCTCTCTTGGTATCCGCACCTTTCTTTCTGTCGGCATTTGTGCCCTGGGCAATATCGAAGCTCGCGCCAAAAAGCCTTTAGTGATGAGACACGCGTCCCGAGCACCACAAAAGCCGCCTTACGGGCGGCTTTTTTCAAGACGTGGAATGTTGCCTACCAGGTTATGCGGGTGGACCCAAGGGGACTTGAACCCCTGACCTCTCCCATGCCATGGGAGCGCTCTACCAGCTGAGCTATGGGCCCGAACGTGCGCTATTTTTCCACGAAATTACCCGAAGGTAAAGGTAAATGCTTGGAGACCTGGCGACTCTACTTGGATGTCGATCGTATGCTGCCCCCACATTTTATCCTCGATGAGGCGGTAAAGGCGATTTTCCTTAATGTGAGCGGTTGAGTCGGCATCTACATCTTCGCCGCGAATATCCGCGGAGAGCGGTTTGCCGTCACGCAAAATTTTTATCGTGACGCCCCGCTCCGAGCTTGCCACGAAAAATAAATTATCGCCCTGATAGGCGTATCTGATGCGCGCTGACGTAAGATTTTTTGCATACTCCTTGGTAAAATTCCAACTCCCCGACAGGTAGAACTCTTCCGGCTCCGTAGCGGCGGGAATAGTCAACATCTGTGTGCCTTCCACTCCCTGCGTACCGTTGCCGAAAAATTCGTTTCGGCCGGCGCCAAAGTATGTTTCGGGCGAGAGCGGATGCTGTCCGGCCGGCTCCGCCTTACTCGGAGAGAGCGTCGGCCCGGACACCGCGACGACCTCGCCAAGGCGCCGCGCCCGCTCGGCAAGAAGTTTCTGTATTTCCTCCTCCGTCTGCGCGTACCCACCTTCCCCGACATGGTCCTCGACAATGTAGCCATCAATGTCGATGAGGTATTCGTGCGGCCAGTATTGATTTCCGTATGCGCTCCAGGTGCCATAATCGCTGTCGAGCACGACCGGATACGCTATGCCGAATTTCCGTACGGCGGCGAGCACGTTCGCGTACACTTTTTCAAAACCAAACTCGGGGGTATGGACGCCGACTATCTCGAGCCCCTTGTCATGGTAGCGCTCGTACCAGCCTGTGAGATACGGGAGGGTCCGAATGCAGTTGATGCAGCTGTAGGTCCAGAAATCGACAAGGATGACCTTCTTGCCGATGAGGCTTTTGAGCGTAAACGGCTTGTCGCTTCCCTCCGGCGAGGGGCTGTTGATGAAGCCGGTCGGGTTGGAGAATTCAACCGCGGGTGGGTACGTTGCGACCTTGTCCGTCGTCGTCGCGAGTGTCACTCGCTTACCGCTTCCCTCCATGGGTTTAGCCTGCTCAAGCAGAAGTATTGCTCCGGCTATTGTCGCAACCACTATGAGCAAGACGGTTGTGCGCCACGTGAAGATCATCGAAGAAGAAGCGAATTAAGAAGAGAAAGATTAAATAGTAGGGTGAGGTTTTGCGTAAATGCGAAAATTCCAATGACAATGAGGAGAGCTCCAAAGACGATATTCAGATAGACGATTGCTTTGCCGAGACGCGCTATCGCTCTATCGGCTGAGGCAGTAAACGCGCCTACGAGAAGGAAGGGCACCCCAAGCCCCAGGGAGTAGGAAAAGAGAAGCGCGAAGGCTGAACCGGGATTTACCGCGGCGAGCGTGAGAATACTCCCCAGGACCGCGCCGACGCAGGGAGTCCAGCCCGCCGCGAACGCAGCACCGAAGAGGAGCGAGGTGATATAGCTTGATTTGAAACGGGTGGAGACTTTGAACTGATAGTCGCGCTCAAGGAATGGAATGCGGATAAGCCGCGTGAGGTAAAGGCCAAAAAAAATGATGATAAGCCCGCCGATGCGCGCAAGCCAGGCGTTTACTGCTGGCGCCGCGCCTGCCAAGATCGAATTGAGGAGAACTCCAAGGAGTGCGAAAACAAGCGAGAAGCCGAGGACAAAGAGAAGGCTGTTGAGGAATATGTCGAGCCGCCTCGCCTCCCCTTTCGTGCTGGCGCCGGCAAGGTAGGCGAGAAACCCAGGAATGATGGGGAGTACACAGGGAGATAAGAACGAGACCAGGCCCGCTACTGCCGCTGTTCCTAATGCCACTGAGTTCATTCACCCAGTGTAGCGCATCGCGATAGTACAAAGAACCTACTCGACCTTAATAAGTTTTGCTGACTGCGAGGAACGCGCGACCTTGATTCCCTCGCCTTCGCGAAGTTCGATAAATTTTTTCTGATTGTCGGCGTAGCACATAGCTGGGCCGCGTGTGATGCGCACTTCTATCGTTCGATCTTCTCGTAAGACGATGTGGTCGCGCTGCTCGGTCGAGTTGTTGAACGCGAGCCCTATCCCCTGCTCGAAATTGCTGTCGGTGATAGAGCGATAGTAGCCGGTAGAGCCGAGTGGGGTCGCGAAGACGACCCCGTCCCCGATGATTTCGTGCCCCAACTGCTTCCTGTCGATCGCCACCGTGTAGCGGATGCCGTGCCGCGGATCAGCATTGTGGACGATGATGTCGTTGAGTCCGAGAAGCACCTCTCTTTTTGCGCTAGCTTCGAGCTTGAAGTGCTCTTCGACTGTATAGTTTCCTGCAGCTACAGCCGCGACGATATCTTCATTGGTGTGATTATGGGCCAACTTCCCTATTCGGCTATTTTTTAAATAGAGCTTAGGTACGCCGGGATACAGGAACTCCGCTTCCATGAGCGTCCCGTCTCCGCCAAAGCTCACTACCATTTCGGGATTAGCCGAAACAAGCATGAATTCGTTGTGCATGGAGAAAAGTTTTTCCGCACTTTCCTTCTCGCGACCAACAATAAGCACTTTCATAGTGGACCTAGGGGGAATCGAACCCCCGCCTCCGCAATGCGAATGCGGCGTTTTGCCACTGAACTATAGGCCCCAGTTGAACAAAAATGATGCTATCACTGAGCCGGTAAAACGAAAACCCCGCACCTTGGTGCGGGGTTTTCGGTGCGGAGAGGATTAGAAGCTCCTCATGCCGCCGCCAAAGCCTCCCTCGCGTCGCGGTGGGCGCTCCGTCATAGGACGCGCCTCCGAAACCGTGAGTTTGCGGCCGCCGAAATCAGAACCATTGAACATATCAATGGCCTTGCTGGCATCATCATCTGAGGCCATTTCGACGAAACCGAAGCCCTTTGAGCGACCAGTCATCTTGTCCATGATGACGACAGCCGACTCAACGGCACCTGCTTTAGCAAAAGCATCGCGAAGTTCGCCGTCCGTTGTAGAGTACGGCAAACCACCGACATACAATTTCTTTGCCATGCTTGGTAGTGTCTTTCTAAAGTCGTTGGACGACCTTCTCTGTCACGCTACGCAAGCAGCAGACCAAACGAGAAAACCCATACGATTTCGGGATCATAGCACGTTCTTCACCAAAGGGCAAGGGCGTTTGGTGTTTCGACAAGTTGTGGCTATATTTGAAGGCGCCGCGCTCTTAGCTCAGTTGGTAGAGCATTCCCTTCACACGGGAGAGGTCATAGGTTCGAGTCCTATAGGGCGCACCTGCTCACAAAGCAGACAACGGGGTGTAGTACAACGGTAGTATGCACGATTCGGGTTCGTGCGATCCGAGTTCGATTCTCGGCACCCCGACAGCACAATGAAAAGCCGCGCGAATCTTTCGATTCGCGCGGCGGCCTCGGCTAGATCTCCTAATCTAAGACCGCGGCTAAACGGTGATGATCGTGAGCGCCTTCCCATTTGGGTTATGCCAGGAGTAGTCAACGGAGGCACGGAGCCACTTCCCGATCAGGTCGATCACCCTCACGACCTTGTGATCGTTGCTTCCTTCACGCTCGCAGAAGTGCACGAAAAAATCGAGAGAGCGATCCTGCGATTTCGGCCATCCACCGATCACAAGCGTCGATTCCGCAAGCGGAATGATGACGCCAGGACCGGAATCCTTGCCGTAGTCAACGAAGGTCACCGAGAGTGGCGAGAGGCCGCTTCGCTGTACCAACGATATGAGCGTACGCCGTATCCGCTGACGAACGCTTGCCCTGTGCGGATAGTGCGCAAGGTCTGAGTTCTCCGGATTGCGGAATGCGCCGGCAACCATTTTGAGCTTCGCGCGCTCCAGGCCGATCGTCTCAGACGAGCGATTACTGGGAGGCTCCGTTTCAGCGGCACGTGCTTCGGGTTGTTGGGTCATCGCCCACTCTCCTCGTGTAAGTGCCCTTCGGATAAGGGCGACAACAGTTCTCCCGTGAGTATAGAAACTGTGGCGCTGTTTGCAATGCGTTTTTGAAACTTTCGCAAAAAACTGTGGATAACGATTTACGTGGAAAAATCAAACGACAAAGAAAAATTTGATGCACTGCATCGGATTTAGTTGGAACTCCTTAATATCCGAGTTGAAGCTATGGGCAGAACTTCAGAAAGAAATGCAACTATTGAAGCCTTGAAATATAAGCGATTATGACTTTTCGCGCTTTTGGATTGAATATACCCAGCCCGCCACTCTTGTATGTACCAAAATCAATCCATCTCCATTCAGAAAACTTCTCCGGTTCCATTAGCGTCGGCTCCTCACTGGTATTGCAAGCAAAGATTGGAACAATGTCGCCTTCCTTTGCGCCTGAGACTTCACCTAAAAACTCCAAGATTTGTAAATCCGTTATTCCTGTTTCTTCCTGTACTTCGCGACGAAGTGTGTCTTCAACTTTTTCTCCATCATCGCATCTTCCGCCAGGCACAGTCCAAACAGAAATTTTCTTCCATTTGTCAGGTGTGTAATGCCTATGACCCATCAGCATCTTTCCATTCCTCACAATCACCGCAATGGGACAGAGCGTCTTGTTGCCAATTTTTTTGAGTTGCTCCTGCATAATGTTCGAATATCAACCTTGGCAGTTCTAAATAGGTAGATGAACAAAGGAAAATTTTCGATGTGGACCCGAGGAGATTCGAACTCCTGACCTCCTCATTGCAAATGAGGCGCTCTACCAACTAA
>CAYSCM010000002.1:86362-101513 GCA_964429815.1 uncultured Candidatus Saccharibacteria bacterium | reverse complement strand
TTAGCTCAGTTGGTAGAGCAACGCTTTTGTAAAGCGTGGGTCCTCGGTTCGAGTCCGAGAGGCGGCTCCGGAATTTATTCCGTGCTATTCGTCGAGCTCGCCGCCGCGGCATTTTCCGCGTCAAACACCGTGAGAATCGGAAGTATCTTTTCTATTGAAGCGCGGTCTTGAAGGCCGTAGTACACCTTCCCGTTTATAACGAGGGCGGGGAAGCGGGGCTCGACTTTCGTGATCGAAATAAGGGTGCGCAACGCAGAGAGATCGAGGTGGTAATCGAAGGCGTAGACACGTAGCTGCGGGTACTTGCCGCGGAAGTAGGTGAGCACGTCGCCCTCGGTGCCGCAATCGGGGCAGTCGCCAGCGTTGCTGTAGAAGTAGAGAATAAAGACCGGTTTATTTTTGCACTGCTGAGTTATGCGCTTCATGAGAAGGTAGTCCTTTATCTCAAAAAGGGAATACTGAGCCTTGAGCTGCTCTACCTGCGGATTGTTGATGCCGAGCTGGCTTTCGGTGAAGGAGAGGCGGGCTGCGAGGTCATTGAGTTCCGAGGAAAGCACTGAGCTCTGCGGCACGTCGGTGCAGGAAATCTCGCCGAGGAGATCGAACTGCGTCTCGAGCGAGAGTATGTCGGTCGAAAGCTTTTGTTGGATGGATTGCACTTCAACAACGCGGCGGCTATTGAAGAGATCGTTGAGGTATACGGCTGTACCAAAGATAGCCGCGGTAATGACGAACACGATGAAATACTTGCGCCAGTCCGATTGCATGGAGGGAGCCTAGCGCCAAGCGCTGGTGCGCGCAAGGGCGGCGTTCCAAACCGCTTTTCCAAGCCACACAGGGACGATGAGGCTGTAGAGCGTAAGGTAGCAGAGGATGTCGAATGAGAGCATGCGGTCTCGAGCGATGCGCCGTCCGAGCCCAATGAGAAGGAGCGTAAGCGGAACGAGGACGAGGACGAGAAAAAGTATCGCGCTCGTGTTGAGGAAAAAGAGGCTGAAGCGGGGCGCCTCTATGGCGAAGCCGGTTGCGGAAAGAGAGTTGAATTTTTCGACGATGCGCGCACCAAAACTGAACAGGGAATAGAGCGCCAAGTAGAGGCCTGAGTAGATGGAGAGGAATCCTGCCGGTAGCACGAACATTCCGAGTGCACCAAAGCGGCGGTTGAAATATAGATGCTTGTAGTCCCGACTGTTGAGGAGAAAGCCAGAAACCCAGCGCGTGCGCTGTCGAATGAGGCTCCCCACGGTGCGTGGGACCGTCGTGTACACGTGCGCGGTGTGGGCGTTCTCGATGCGCATGTGGTTCGCATGCATCCGGAGCGTCATCTCCATATCCTCGGTGTTGTGCGCCTTACGAAATTCACCGATGCGCTCGAACACCTCGGTACGATAGATGGAGAAAGGTCCTGGCAAAATGGGAATGGCCGAAAGGGTACCGAACATGCGTTTGTAGAAAATGCCGAGCGTATACTCGGCGCGCTGCATGAGCTCGAGGAGGTTTTTTGGGTTTTCGACTTTGATGGCCGGCGTTACGGCCATCACTTCCGACGAGCTCACGAAGTGGTGCACGATCTCGCGCAGTGCGGTCGGCTCGACGAAGGAGTCCGCGTCGAGGCATCCGACGAGCTCGGTCGTCGCCTCTGCGATGCCGAGGTTGAGCGCCGTGTGCTTGCCGCCATTTTCCTTACGAAGAACTTTCACGTCGCCGCGGGTCTCATAGGTTTTGGCAATCGAGAACGTCCCATCAGTGCTTCCATCATCAACGACGAGGATTGAAAGTTTTTCTTTTGGATATTTAAGGGAAAGGAGTGATTCGAGCGTGCGTCCGACGGTTTTTTCTTCATTGAAACAGGGGACGATAATGGTCGTCGACGGGTAGAAGGGAAGCTCACGTGAAGCGATGAATTGCTCCGGACGTTTTTCAAGATAGGTAAGGAGAAGGAAGACCTCGAAGTAAAGGGCAATGAAAAGAAAAAGATAAACCCCGGAGGAAAGGATGGCGGTGAGCATTTGGAGCCTCAACTATAGCCGCGATCAACTGAATTTTCAATGATGCTCGCTTTGTTTTGCAATATAAAAAAACCGCCCTTTTTATCGGGCGGCAGCGAGCTCTTCGCAGTTACGGGCTACCTGACCCAGGTCGAGTAGGCTCGGGGAGTCCGCCGGAAAGCTGACAGGAGTCTAGCAAGTAGACCCTTTCGCTTTCCCCAAAACAACGGAGCGTAGACATTCATGAGGCGTTTCTCCTTATTGCACGAGGCTCTATTTCGCAAGCTAACACGTTTCAACAAAAATGAAAATATACTTGTTCGAATTATTTTTTGTTGTATAAGGAATGTAGTTTGTAAAAGGAGAGGTCAATGAGTATAGAGCTCCGTACTCATGATAGGTTGGATGAACAGGTTCGAATTCGTTTTCAACCTACCATTCGTTACGTCACGGATTTTTTAACTGCAAGTCATCCGTCACGCAAAGGGAGCGTCTGCCCTTTTGTTAGGCCCGCCCTTGATACCGGGACCTGCTTGTTCTCAGTCGTACGGCGCGGATCTTTTTGGCACATCCTTGCTGCTGTCGAAAAAGTACTGATCGAAGTGAAGAGACTCCAAAACTCGTCGTGTGAGATAGAAGCTGTCGTCCTTCTCTTCAATTCGGAAATTTCCCACAGTGTTCTTGATCGAATTCACCGTAGGCTTATGCTGAAATCTATGGAAATGGGATTTATGCTAGGTATGTGCGGACCCCGGGTAGACACCCCCAGTTTGCACAACCAAAACTTTTTTCCATTCCGGGCACCCCAAAACATCATCGTCATTCGAGATCTCATCCCTCTCGACGTGCACTTTTTCCCATCCAGTCGTATCAGGAGGAGGTCACTTCGACGGCAGATGTACAGTGCCTATATTAAAAAATTTCAGCACCACGAGGACCCTACGGTAGAAGTGTTGGTTAGAGACGCAAAGGCTGCGGTCGAGAAAATTAAGGCGAGACGCCTGTGGTAAGACAATCGCCGCAGTCAGTGGCCGCTTCCGCGGCCACATTTCTTTTGACGAAGAGGTCGGAAGGTGCCAAAGAAATGTGATGGCTTAATAGCTGAATTTTTGCAATACTCAGGCGTATGTCGGAGAAAGGACATCTGCACCCGATTTCGCGTCTCGTTCAGGAGACCGTTGAGGTCTTTACCGGTATGGGCTTTTCCCTTGTGGAAGGGCCACTGATCGAGACCGAATACTACAATTTTGATGCGCTTAACGTACCGAAAGACCATCCAGCACGTGACATGCAAGACACTTTTTATGTGAAGGACATGCCCGGGCATGTACTCCGCACCCATACGTCGGGAGTTCAAGTGCGCTACATGGAATCCCAGGTAAAAAAGGGGATCATGCCACCCTATAGGGTTATCGTACCTGGAAAGACATTTCGTAATGAAGCGACGGACATCACCCACGAAGCTGAGTTTTTTCAGATCGAAGGACTCATGGTCGGTACGGATGTCACCTTAGCGCACCTCAAAGGCACGTTTGCTACCTGGTTTGAGAAAATATTTAACGGCGCCGTCGATGTCCGTTTCCGGCCAAGCTTTTTCCCGTTCGTCGAACCTGGGGTCGAAGTGGATTTGCGCCTTAGCGGCTCAAACGCACCTGAAAAACTTCGCGGAAGATGGATCGAGGTAGGTGGAGCTGGCATGGTTCACCCTCAAGTCTTCAAAAACGTCGGTCTCGACCCTGAGAAGTATCGCGGATTCGCGTTTGGGCCAGGACTTGATCGTATCGCGATGTTCAAATGGGGCATCGATGACGTGCGCCTCATGCACTCTGCGGATCTACGCTTCATAAATCAATTTTAGTCATGAAAGTTTCTTACATCTGGCTTCAAAAATATTTTGATACGCCACTTCCGTCGCCGGAAAAATTGGCGGAAGCGATTACGTTCCATGCTTTTGAAATTGACGGCGTTGAGAAGAAGGGAAGCGATACGGTTCTCGACGTGAAAGTTCTCCCCGACCGCGCTCACGACTGCCTTTCTCATCGCGGTATCGCCAAAGAAATCTCCATCATTACGAAAGCGAAACTCAGGAGTGATCCTCTCGTGGACAAGCCAGCCCTTTCAAAGAGGACAAACTCCCTTACAGTCTCTATCGCTGACCCGAATCTTTGCGCTCGCTACGCCGTAGCGGTCATCCGTGGAGTGAAAGTAAAACCCTCCCCGCGCTGGCTTAAAGAACGGCTCGAGGCGCTCGGGCAAAAGAGCGTCAATAACATCGTCGATGCCACGAACTTTGTCATGTTCAACGTCGGTCAGCCGCTCCACGCGTTTGATGCCGGCAAGCTCACCGAGCGCAGCAGCACCCGCGCGATCATTGTGCGCACTGCCGCAAAAGGGGAGACCGTAACAACGCTTGATGGAAAGGAGTATGCGCCCGCTCCCTCGATGCTTCTTATCACGGACGGTACGAGCAGGGAAGCGATAGGGATTGCCGGCATCAAGGGAGGGCGCTCGGCCGAAATTTCCGAAAAGACAAAGGATATCATCCTCGAATCGGCGAATTTCAATGCTGTCTCTATACGCAAAGCCTCCCAGGCGCTCAAGCTGCGCACCGACGCGTCGACCCGCTTTGAAAACGAGCTCTCGCCGGAGCTTGTACCTTACGGGCTTGTGGGCGCCGTCGAGCTCATTCAAAAGCTTGCGGGGGGCGAGCTTGAAGGGTACGTCGATGAGTACCCAAAGCCCCAGGAGAGCTGGACCGTTTCAGTCTCTCGCGATGAAACAAACCATCTCCTCGGAACAAAGATGAGCACTGATGACATCGAAGACATCCTTAAGCGCTTTGGTTTTGTCTATGAGTTTGAAAACGATGCATTCCATGTCGCGGTGCCCTTCGAGCGCCTAGATCTTCGCATCAAAGAGGATCTCATCGCCGATATCGGGCGCATCTACGGGTATGAAAATATCCCAACCATTGCTCCGAGCCCATTTCGGCGGCCCGTTGAGGTGAACAGGACGTTCTACTACGCCGAAAGGATACGCACATTCCTCGTTGAGCGTGGCTTTTCTGAAGTGTATACCTCGGTGTTCTCGACAAAAGGCGAGCGCGCGGTCCTCAATAAAGTAGAGAGCGACACGCCCTACCTGCGCACTTCCCTCATATCATCGCTTCAAGCTGCCCTTGAAATGAATTTCAAAAACCGAGAGCTTTTCGGGCTCAGTGAAGTGAGGCTTTTTGAGATAGGCACCGTGTGGAGCGACAAAGAGGAAAAACTCCTGCTCGCCCTCGCAATAAAGGGCGACAAGAAATCGCCCAAACCGTCGCAGGTGCTTGCTGAGCTCACCGAGGCTCTCGGTAAGAAAGCCCCCGAAGCCCTTGAAAAGGGAAATGCGGTAGAGATTGAGCTCGGTCCCTACATCGAAAAACTTCCTGAGCCGAAAGCGTACGAGAAAGCCCAAGGCATTCCCGAGGCGCGCTACAAGCCCTTTTCGCGCTACCCGTTCGCACTTCGCGATATCGCCGTGTGGGTTTCCGAGGAGACTTCGGTCGCGGATGTCGAGAAAACAATCATCGGAAACGCCGGTGAGCTTCTCGTCATGCACAAACTGTTCGATGAATTCAAAAAGGATGGGAAGACATCATATGCCTTCCGTCTCGTATTTCAATCTTTTGACCGCACCCTCTCGGATGAGCACGTGAACGAGGTTATGGGAAACATCGCCGCCGCCCTGAAAACGCGCAACTGGGAAGTCCGTTAGTTAGATTACTTTAGGTTCACAAAACCTTGACCCTCGTAGGCGCGTGCACCGAAGGTCTTGGTATCGGACTGGCCATCCTTGTCGGTAACGACAACAACCACCCTGCTCGCCTGCTCGTTCGGAACTGGGCAACCGTCGGGAAATCCCTTTGCCGGTCCGTGATAGAAACTATTTTTGGTGATACCCTTCGCTTGGAGGATGCCGGTAAGTTTGCCGCAAGGAGGCCCTGCGTAGACAAACCTCCAGGCAAGATCGAGGTCGGCCGGATTTGCGGGGATGGTCTTTAGCTCATAATTGGTTGGGCTATTTGGCTCAACGAAATCCATCTTTACCGCGACAATCTTCGGCTTGAAATGAATTTGCTCCTTGGCATCGCCGACGGAAAGAGCCGCGGCCCGCACACTTGCGATGCCGGCGTCAACGGAGGTGATAGTTACGCTCGCTTCGCCCGCGAGGTCAGTTTTAAGTTTCGATGGGCTAGGCGCGAGTACCCCGAGATCGGTCGTGAAGTTAACGTAGATAAGCCCAAGCGGGGTAGTGACCGTTATTTTTTGGCTCCCCGGTTTTACTTTTTGTCCGTTCACATACTGTGCTGGGCCGGTGACTGAAAGTGTCGCGGTGATCTTAGATTGGTCGGCGCCATCGGGAAGCACAGGATCTTTGGTAGACCTCGTTTTTACGCTAAGCGTATAGGTATCGCACTTTATAGCGACCGGCGTTTCGGTCCCAGGGATCGGTTTGCCGTCGGAGCCGATAAGAGAGAGGGTGACAATTTTTGGCTTTGGATTTGGTTCAAGATCCGATTTTACAATGTAGCCGCAAACGCCATCAGGGACATCAACGGTGACGCGCTGATCGCTCGGCGTCGTCTCGACACGAGCCGTCGCCTTATAGCTGAGATCTGTCGTCGGATCATAGGTCATGTATACACCCCCGCCGCTTTTGATGGCGATAAAGCCATGTTCACCCGCGTCAAAAAATGTCGCGCTGATATTTTTCGGAAGCACGGTATCTTTTGGAACTGAGATCGTGACGCTTCCACCCTGAGGCGCTTGTGCGGAGGGAAGGGGTGCCGTATCGACCGGTTTTCCCTTGCCACTTGTGGCGACGACATAGGCGACTATGCCAATGACAACAATAGTGGCCGCCGGGTAAAGGAGTTTCTGCCACAGATGCTTTTGAGTTGGTTCCATAGCTGAACTTAGAGAGTAATTATTAAAAGCGTAGCAGGAGCCTGGGGGGCGTCAACTCATACCAAAGAGCCCCTCGGGAGGGCGAGGTAAGTTCTGAGGGACGAAATTTCCTCTCTAAAGAGGCGCGTTTACTAGTCCCTAGACTCGTGTCTATAATGAGTCCCAGAATCGTCTGCCTAGGGCGGACTGGTGATCTTTTGAAAGGAGACCCCATGCGAGAAAAGACCACGATCTACCTCGCTGACCTTACGCATACCGGACAGCTGGTGGCAACGAACATACACCCGTTCGCCATCGGACTCCTTGGCGCCTACGCCAAGGAGAAGCTCCGGGAGCAGGTCGACATCGAACTGTTCCGGTTCCCGGAAGACTTGAAGGCGGCGCTCGAACGGCATCCGCCTAATATCCTCGGTTTCTCGAACTACTCGTGGAACTGCAACCTCTCCTACGAGTTCGCTCGCAGGGTCAAGGCGCGGTTCCCGAAGACCGTCATTGTCTTCGGCGGCCCCAACTACGGGCTGTCAAGGCAGGAGCAGGACGCGTTTTGGCAGCGTTTCCCGCTCATCGACTTCTATGTGGTGAAAGAAGGGGAAGTAGGCTTCGTTGAGCTCGTCAAACGGCTCGTGGAGCATGACTTCAACATCGAGGCGCTGAAGCACGCGTCGCAGGCGCTCTCGAATTGCCACTACTTGCGGGGGGAGGAGTTCATGACCGGCCCCCTCCTTCCGCGCATCCGAGACCTCGACGAAATTCCTTCGCCCTACCTCAATGGGTCGATGGACAAGTTCTTCGACGGCGTGCTCATACCCATGACGCACACGACGCGTGGATGCCCGTTTACCTGCACGTTCTGCACCGAAGGGACGAGCTACTTCAGCAAGGTGGTGCGTCGCAAGGATTTCGACCGGCTCTCCCGCGAACTTGAATACATTGCCACGCGGACCGGCTCGGTGCGGGACCTCATCATCACCGATGCGAACTTCGGGATGTACCGGGAAGACCGCGAAAAGGCCTTGGTCATTGCGGACATCCAGGCGCGCTATCGGTGGCCCGAGCATATCCACGTCTCCGGCGGCAAAAACCAAAAGGAGCGGCTTCTCGAAGTTGCGGCCATCATAAACGGTTCGATGAACGTCGCGGCTTCCCTCCAGTCGACGGATCCCGATGTCCTTGGGAACATCAAGCGCAGCAACATCTCGACGGAACAGCTCGCGGAGGTGGCCTCTCGGGGCACGCGCTCCGATGCGAACACCTACGCCGAGATCATCCTAGGGCTTCCCGGCGACTCGCTTAAGGCCCATACAACAAGCTTGCGCGACGCCGTGAACGCGGGACTTTCGTTCCTGCGGCTCTATCAGCTCATCATGCTCTTCGACACGGAGCTCAACACTCCGGAGACGAGGGCACGGTTCGGGATGAAGACGAAGTTCCGTGTCATGCCGCGCTGCTTCGGCGCCTACGAGCTTTTCGGCGAGACGTTCCCGTGCGCCGAGGTGGAAGAAATTTGCGTCGCCCAGGACTCGCTCTCCTACGAGGAGTACCTGGAGTGCCGTGAACTCGATCTTACGGTGGAAATCATCCATAACGTCCACCTCTTCCGCGAGCTCTTCGGGCTCATGAAGCACTATGATCTCTTGTGGTTCGACCTCTTGCTTCGTTTTCACGGAAAGCGTCGCGAATTCGGAGCCGGACTCCGGGCGCTCTACGACGATTTCCGAAAGCTCAACGAGCAGGCCCTGTGGGAGTCCGCGGGAGAGGCGAGAGCCTACGCCGAATCTCATCTCAGGGAGTACATCGAGAACGAGGCCGGAGTGAACGAGCTCTTCACGGCCAAAGCCATCGCGTTTTTCCTTCGTCAGGATGAGCTGCGCGACGCGCTTTTTGCCGAAGTGCGGGCTCTTCTTCTGGAGCGCGGGGAACTCGATGAGACGGTCTCCCGCTATCTCGATGAGCTCAAGGAGTTTAATCGTCTGCGCAAGCGCGATCTCCTCGAGGCGGGCCATTGTCTCGAAGGAACATTCCGCTTTGACTTCAAGGAAATCATGGAGGAAGACTTTACGGTCGACCCCCACCGACATCTCCTCGAAGTTCCGACGGTTTTGCGCTTTGAGCACACTCTCGAGCAACGCTCCTCGATGGGAAGCTACGTACGCCAGTACGGAACATCGCTTGTTGGCTTGGGCCGCATCCTGATGCGTGCTCACGTCAAAAGGCTCTTCCGAACGGTCTATATCCCGGGCGAGGCCATCGCCACCGATTCATCGGTGGCGATGCACGGGCTCAACCTCAACTCGTAACGAACCCATACTTTCAAAGAGGCGGTGAAAATCGCCTCTTTTTTCTTCCTCGTTTAACCCTTTGTGTAAGCCACATTTTGTCCCCAAAATAGACGAATTCCCCTTTATTTTCGGGCTTTTTTGCGCTATAGTGGAGGGGTAAAAGCCTCGAGCTTTTCTTTGTTTTTGGACCCTGCCATGGCTAAAGAAATCATAAAAAAATCATCCTACCGCGCCGAGGACATCACCGTTCTTGAGGGGCTCGAGCCGGTCAGAAAGCGCCCCGGCATGTATATCGGGACCACGGGCCCCGATGGCCTCCACCACCTCATCTGGGAGGTGTTCGACAATTCACGCGACGAGGCGATGGGCGGATTTGCCAATGACATCGAGGTCGCGCTCCTTCCCGGCAACAAGGTGCGCGTCGCCGACAATGGTCGCGGTATCCCCGTCGACATCCACAAACAGACCAAAGTCTCCGCGCTCGAGACCGTCATGACGACGCTCCACGCGGGGGGCAAGTTCGGCGGGGAAGGGTACAAGGTCTCTGGCGGTCTCCACGGGGTGGGCGTGTCGGTCGTCAATGCGCTCTCCATTTTCATGCGCACCATCGTGCATCGCGACGGCGGCGTGTATGCGCAAGAATACAAGCAAGGGAAGCGAAAGGCCGCAGTAAAGAAAATCGGCTCATCGAAGCTTCACGGCACGATACAGATTTTTGAGGCCGACCCTGCGATTTTCCCCGAGATCAAATTCGACTGGAACAAGGTCGTAGCGCACCTGCGCGGCCAAGCCTACCTCGTCAAAGGGCTCCGGATCAGCGTCATCGACGCGCGCGCCGTGGATCCATCCGTCGTTGATGAGGATGTATTTTACCTGCGCGAACTCCGACTCCCTGTGCCGTCCATGACCTTCTACTTCGAGGGAGGACTTCTGTCGCTCGTAAAATTCTATAATCAGCATCAGAGCCCGCTTCACCGTAACATTTTCTACATCGAGAAAGAGCAAGACAAGGTGCAGGTCGAGGTGGCGCTCCAGTATGTCGACGACATCGTCTCGAGGGTCATTGCCTACGCTAACAACACCTACAACAGCGAGGGAGGTACTCACATCACAGGCTTTAAGACCGCGCTTACTCGCACGCTCAATTCCTATGCGCGCAAGAATAACCTCATAAAAGAGAGCGAGGAGAACTTCACCGGAGAGGACGTGCTCGAAGGTATCACCGCGGTTGTCTCGATAAAGCTACGCGAGATCCAGTTCGAAGGGCAGACTAAAGCCAAACTCGGCTCGGTGGAAGCCAAAGGTGCGACGGAGAGCGTCTTCGGGGAGGCTTTTGCGGTATTCCTCGAGGAGCACCCGGAAGACGCTCGCGCCATTTGCAGCAAGGTGCTTCTCGCGCTCAAGGCGCGTAAAGCCGCCAAGGCGGCCAAGGAATCGGTGCTGCGCAAGGGAGCTCTCGAAGGCCTCACGCTTCCGGGAAAGCTCGCTGACTGCCAGAGCCGCGACGCGTCCGAATCCGAACTCTTCATCGTCGAGGGGGACTCCGCCGGTGGCAGCAGTAAACAGGGTCGTGATCGCCGTATTCAGGCCATCCTTCCGCTCAAAGGAAAAATCCTCAACGTTGAGCGGGCACGGCTTGATAAAATGCTCGCCTCCCAGGAGATTCGCTCGCTCGTCGTTGCGCTTGGCACCGCGATAGGTGATTCCTTCAATCTCGAAAAGCTTCGTTACCACAAAATAATTATCGCGACTGATGCGGACGTCGACGGCGCGCACATCCGCACCCTCCTCCTCACGCTCTTTTACCGCCACTTCCGTTCTCTCATCGAAGGGGGTTTCATCTACATCGCACAGCCGCCGCTATATAAAATCCGCCGTGGCAAGGAAATCCAGTATGCGTACACGGATGATCAGAAGACGAAACTCCTCGGCAAAGACGCAGCGCTCGCGCAAGAGGCGGAAACGCCATCGGAGCAGGAAGCTGCCGCCGATGAAGACGGGGAGGCTGAGGAGGTGAAGGGTAAGGAATCCAAGAGAGCGAAAATTTCTATCCAGCGCTACAAAGGGCTCGGCGAGATGAACCCGGAGGAGCTCTGGGAGACGACGATGGACCCGGCGCGGCGCGTCCTCAAGCAGGTGACCATCGAGGATGCTCAGGACGCGGACAAAATTTTCGAGGTGCTCATGGGCGAGGACGTCGCATCCCGCAAGAGCTTCATTCAAAGCAACGCCAAACTCGCTAATCTCGACGTGTAGAAAACCGGCCCTATAGAAACCCGCCCAGCAGTGCGTGCGGGGCGGGCCTTTTTCATTATGGGAGTATCTGAAGCGTAACGCGCGCGATGTTGTTGACCTTCGTGCTCTCGGGGATAGCGGAGCTCGGGTCGACGTTGACCACGAACTGACTGTCATTGACCGACGGGTCGGCACTGTCGAAGCCGAGCGTGAACTCGATGCGGTCGCCCGGATTGAGCGGCTGTTGCATGTCAGAAGAGAAAATGTAGTAGGGCAGGGTCGGGAGTACGGCATTGAAATTCCAGTAGGGAGAGGTTTTGTCACCGAGGTTCTCGACGACGAAGCGCACCGCCGCGCGCTGTCCGCGATGGACGACGCCGGTATTCGTAAAGACGTTGGTGATGGGATCGATGACGCCTATCTCCGTGATGCGCGCGGAGAGGTCTACGCGGCCGTAGGGGTTGCTCGCAGTAGTATTGGTGCCTCCCGTAATCACGTACGTGCCGGAGGTCGGCACACCAGGGTGGCGAAGGACGGAGCCCCCGGTCTTACCCGTGCTTCCTGCCCCACCGGCCGTACCTGTCGTTGCGGGGCTTCCCGTGAGCGAATCGTTCGCGATGGTGAGCGTCACAAAGCTCTCCGAAGAAGGAACCGTCTTTCCCTCGGGCGTAAAGCGCACGCGAAGCGGAACATCGATGTAGCGATTCTTGACCGAGAGGGGGACGAGGCGCACATCCGTAGTCGCGCCGTTGAAATTGAACGGCGTGTTGCAGAACGTGTCTTTGTAGGAGCCGGAGGCATCCGATGCCTTGAAAGAAACGCCGTCACGACAGTCGTAGAGGAACGAATAGGAACCGCGCGAGGAGCCGCCCGTCTTCATAAAGGAAAGGGTAAAGGGCTTCCCGGAGGCAACGGTATGATCGGCGACCGTAATCTCGATATGCTCGGCCGGAACGAAAATGGAGCTTACGGAAACCGCAGCCGACGCGAGGGCGGAGAAAACGTTCGGCATAAGGCGCACCGCCTGAATGGTGCCCCAAAGGCCAAGAAGCACTATGGCAATGACGCCAACGATCGCCAAGGCCCGAATGGCGGCGTTGCTGAGACGTTTCTGCTCGGTATTCATGGTGGCGCATTCTTACCACACATTAAAAATATTGTCAAATTCAATCCCTTGACAATTTAGCCATTTTGAGGTAAAGATTATCAGGTTTGTAGAGACGAAATAATGACATCATCCCGTTCAACAGGAGGGTTTCTAAGCATAGTGTGGAGGCAGAAATGGCGATTCTTGCCGACCTTTTTCCTCGTATTTTTCCTGACGCTAGCGCTCCTTAGTCTCGCAGGTCTCATTCCGCAATCGTTCGTCGACGACTCCGGCAGTTCGGCTAAGCAGGATGGAGCCCAGGTCCAAACGACTTCGTCGCAAACCCCCGTGGAAGCGGATGCGGTGACGGCGGACCCGGTCCGGCTTGTTATCGGCAAAGTTGGTATACATGTTCCGATCGTGAATCCGACGAGTCGAGACATCTCGGCTCTCGATCAAGCGCTTACCTCTGGCGTCGTACGCTACCCCGGCACGGGAAGGCTCGGCGAGAGTGGCACGATGTTTCTTTTCGGACACAGCAGCTACCTGCCGGTCGTTTACAACAGAGCATACCAGTCTCTAAACTACCTGTATAAGCTCCAAAGCGGAGACCTCATAAATGTTGAGAGCGACTCGCACGTCTATCTCTACCGCGTCGTTTCCGTCGTGAAGGAAGACGCTGCGGACGCCGCCGTCGATCTCAGCCGCCGCGACCGACACCTCGTCATCGCGACCTGCGACTCGTTCGGCAAGAAGAGCGACCGCTACATCGTGGATGCGCAGTACGTAGGTAGCTTTGCAAAGTAAGTAGTTTGTTAGGAGCTGTTCATCGTGGAGTGAGCCGGACTGTGGTAGGCTCCACGCGGAACAGGTTCTTGCAAGCGCAAGGCCAAGGCTAGTTCTTCGACTTCAACCAAAGGAGGGATGCGATGAAGATCGCAGCGCGATCGCCCCGCGGAGGGCTCGCCGAACTCATCTATCTCGCCAGCGTCCTCCTGCTCGCGGCCCTCATGTGGGGTTCGAGCGTGGGCGGTGCCAAGGCGCAGCAGTTCACCTATGATCGGCCCGGGCAATATACGGTCTTCATTCTCGGCTACGACCGATCTCTTTCTACCGACCGCATCACGGCGGGCGGCATCCCGCCAGCCTACTATTACGCCCAGATGCGCGACGAGGCGCTCTCCGGCAAATCCGGCGTGCGTTTCTTCAGCCGCGGCTGTGCAGACATCCGCATCGTAAAGGTCTGGGGGCTCTCGGGTTCCGCGACCGTTCTCGGACGGGGCCATTACGCTGGCGACTCGCTCCAGGTGGGCGCGCTCGGCGAAGTGCCGCTTACGGCGGGGAGTTCCTTCAAGCTCTGCGCCAACCCCGGCGGTGTCTCCCTCGTCGGACTCTCGTTTCCGCGCTCCGCGTGGTACGGTGGCCCGGACGTCGGCATCTGCTTCGAGGTTCTCGGTCCACCGGGAACCCTCGCGAATGCGACGCAGTTCGGGGCGGGAAGCCCCTTCATCGGCAGGGCGAACACAATGTGTAGCCTCACGATGCCGGCCTTGCTCGCAGATGCGAGGAAGGTCTGGAGCGGCTTCGCGTTCGTCTTCAAGTAAGTTCTTCGACTGGGGAAGGGACGTGGCACAAAACGTGTCACGTCCCGACCACTTTTACAACTTTTGTTGGTTACTGATTTTCGGTAGACTCTGCCGGAAGCCAGTTTCCTGCAAAGGAGACAAAGATTGTTCCTAACACCAGGGAGGCAGCGGTGCTTTCTCGACGCGCATTACTCGCTGCGTCCGGAGGGGCCTTGTTCCTTCCCGACGTAGCGTTTGCGGACGTTATCCGGTTCTACTGGCGACATCCACACCTCGAACAAGCAAAGAGACGCGACATTCGCCGTCAACTCGAACTTCTTGGGGTGCCGCCGCACATCGCTGTGGTTGCGCTCACCATCATAGAGCGCGAACGTGGGGCCGTGATGGAGCTTCCGCCGAATTTCGAGTTTCCGGGTATGACCTTTTGGGTCAACGGACAACTCGTCGTGCGGTGGAACGTAGTCGCGGTCACCAATGAATGGCCACGGAACTTCCCGCGTGCGGTCGAGGTCTGGACGGTCGAAGACAGGGACAACCTCCTTCGGTATGAATTTTTCATGCCGGCATGCGGTAACCTCTCGGTCTTCATCGTGCGGATCGCGACGTGTGTCTGCCCGCCGGAGCGTCCGGTGTGCAGAGCGAAGTAGTGGATCCGGTGCGGGACCCGCGTGTCCCGCACCGATCCAATTTTTTTTATGCAACCATGCACGTACAACTCAATTGCTATAAAGGTGTCCAAGACGCTCCCTTTTGTCGTTCTCTTTTCTATCCTTCTCGTTGGAGGTCTTGCTCTCTCGTACAATCCGCATATTTTTTCTGTCCCTTTTGCACATGCCCAGAACGGCTCGGGCGGCGGTGATGGCGGCGGCACGGGAAGCGGCGGCACGGGAGGCGCTGATGGCGGCGGCTGCGGCTGCGGCGTCGGCGGTGTAACGACCGGCGGCGGTGACACCGGCGGCTTTACTGATGGCGGCAATCCACCACCCCCGCCTCCACCTCCTCCGCCACCCCCACCCCCACCTCCTCC
>CAYSCM010000002.1:22583-86262 GCA_964429815.1 uncultured Candidatus Saccharibacteria bacterium | reverse complement strand
CCACCCCCGCCTCCACCTCCTCCGCCACCCCCACCCCCACCTCCTCCACCTCCGCCACCGGGTTGTTCCAGTGGTTGCGGCGGCGGCGGTTACAATTCACCAAACGTGGTGCTCCTTTCGCGTCCTGTTTCGCAGCCGCTTGCGTTCCTCTATCTCTCTCAGATTCCGTACACAGGGTTTGGTAGTGGTCCGGTTGCCGAAGTAGTCTTCTTCACGCTTATTCTTGGTTGGAGCGCCCTTGCGTCCTACTTCCTCACCATTAAAGGATGGGGAGCGCGCATGCTCGCCATAATGGGAGGGACGGCAGCAATGTCGATGCCGAGCTTCGCTCCGATGCACCCAGTACCGGCTGTCCCAGCCTCTCGCCCCGTCGAGGCCAAACCAGAGCGTGCTCCGGCTCCGGCCGTCCCTGCGCCGGTCATTGAGGAGGCTTCGACAGAAAGCAAGGATGTCCGAGGGGTACTCGTCTTCGAGCACGTTCCCGGCTCCTCAATGCCCCGACTTCGCCTCGTCGAAAAACCGCAGGCGCAGGTAAAAATGTTCAACCCGGTCATCTCGCCGATCCAACCGGAAATCCCGGCATACTCAGCTTCCTCTCCGACAGTAGCGCCAGCGCTCTCAACACTGTCTTCCACCGAGCTTCTTAAAGCTGTGGCAGGAGGTAACGACGAGGGTGTTTATGCCGCCATCCGCGGTGCTGATGCCCAAAAAATGATTTGCGATGCCGCCGTGAAGCTCGACGTGCTCTACCGTGCACGAGTCGAGAGGCGCCCTCTCTCCGGAGAGCTCGCGAGTGCGTTTGGTAGCTGGAGTGCGAAGGCACTTGAAGAGCTCATTTCATTCTTCACCTGTGCCGCCGATTACACCTACAGTAATCGCGAAACTCCGGTAAAGCTCTCGCTCATGAAAGCGGTCGACCTCGCAAAGCGTGTTGCCAACCCGCAGGTGGTTGGGTCGAAAAACGATCTCAACTTTGTGTAATCCTGACGCAAAAACCGCCCGAGAGGGCGGGTTTTGCTCTCCGCTTCATACATTCGCCCGCTCCCGAATGCGCTCCACTAGCCACGCGATGAGTTTGCCAACAGGTTCGACTCCTTTAGTGCCGTCGCGGTTATTTTCAAATGTTGCCGTATGTCCGCTCGCCTCTTTTTCTCCTACAACGATTGAGCAGGGAATCTTTTCGAGTTTCGCGTCGCGGATTTTCTTGCCGAGCGACTCATTGCGCTCATCAATTTCAACTCGGATGCCGGCGTTTTTCATTTCCGCGAAAACGCTACGCGCATAGGGGAGTTGCTTCTCTGACACCGGAAGGATTTTCGCCTGCACGGATGCGAGCCAGAGGGGAAAGGTACCCGCGTAGTGCTCAATGAGGAAGGCCATAATGCGTTCGATCGCGCCGATCGAAGAGCGATGCACCACAAACGCGCGGTGCTCTTTGCCGTCCTCGCCGGTGTAGGTGAGATTAAAGCGGTCCGGCATGCAGAAGTCGTACTGAACAGTGAAAGCGGTGTCTTCTTTGCCGTTAACGTTTTTCATTTGGATATCAATTTTCGGTCCGTAGAAGGCCGCCTCGTCTTTAGCTTCGAAGAATTCCTTGCCACGTTTTTTCATTAGCTTGCGCAAAAGATCTTCGCCTTTCTCCCAGGCGGCATCATTCTTGTAGTACTTTTCGGAATTGGCCCGGTCTCCGAGGGAGAGGCGATAGCGGTACTCTTTGCCGTACTTAAGGCCAAACACGCCAGTCACGTATTCAATAAGATCAAGTGCGCCCTCGACTTCCTCCATTGCTTGCTCCTCTGTCGCACAAATAATGTGTGCATCGGCGAGACAAAAAGTGCGTACGCGCTGGAGACCCATAAGCTCACCTGATTGTTCATAGCGATAGAGTTTTGCAAGCTCCCCGATACGCATCGGGAGTTCTCGGTAGCTGTGAGGATGGGAAAGGTAAAGTTCAAAGTGGTGGGGGCAGGTCATTGGGCGGAGCATAAACTCCTCGTCATCGATGACGATTGGCGCGTACATGGACTCTTTGTAGTGCGGGTAGTGGCCGGATTTTCGATAGAGATCAAGCTTGGCGATATCCGGCGTGATCACATGTTGGTAGCCGCGTCGGATTTCTTCGTCGACTATGAATCGCTCAAGCTCGCGGCGGATCGCGGCGCCTTTGGGAAGGAAAAGGGGAAGGCCTTTGCCGACAGTATCGGAGAAGGTGAAAAGCTCGAGCTCTCGCCCGAGTTTTTTATGGTCGCGCTCGGCGGCATCCGCCACCGGGACATGCTTAGGAGCCTCAGGTTTTTCAGTCTCTACTTTCGGGGTCGCCTTCTTTGCCATGCGAAAAATCATAGCAGGCAAGCCACGTAAGGGCAAAAGAAAGCGCCGACGCATATTCGCGTCGGCGCGCGCTCAAACTCGCATGTGCCGCTTCATTTTTTCGATCGAAGCTCGCATGGTGCTATACGCCTCGTGTTCGCCTTCAGACAGATTTTTCCAGGCCCTCACGTACCAGATGACAGCCTCTTTGAGGCGCTTAATCGATTTTCCTGCCGCGAAGCTGTCTAAAAGTCGAGGCATGGTATCGAAGTTGTCGAACACCTGTCGTACGACTTTGTTTTTTTCCACGATAGCATGATAACCGACACACATGGTGTGGAAATGCTGAAGACGCGCTCCAGTTCCGCGATTGTTCTCCTCACGAAGTTGCTCGACAAGTGAGGCGACCGCGTCGCGATCCGCCTGCGTTACGCTGGCGTCCTCTTTCTCAAGGGCGACGATGGCCGGCGTATAAAGATCTTTTCTCGCCATGCTCGAACCTCTTCTTTCTGTTCACCTTTTGTGGTAATACCACCCGGACTTTTTTTGTGGTATCTACAGCGCCTTCACCGCCTCGGCAATGAGGGAGAGCTCGCCATTGCGGCCGGAGAGGCGTCCCTTTATGGCGATACAATTTTCGGGCGTGATGAGGGCGCGATACTCGTTCATAACGCGCGGGAAGAGAACGGTCTCTATTTTGTCGGAAAAATCGACGATTCTGATGAAAGCCATCTGTTCGCCGTTTTTGGTGAGAATGGGGCGCACCTCTTCAATGAGGCCGGCTATGACGGTGACCATACCCTCCTTCGTTTTGCTCTTCATGGTGGCGATGTCGGTGCCGCGCTTTTGAAGTTTCTCCTTAAATTTGTCGAGTGGGTGACCGGAGATGTAGAGACCGAGGAGCTCTTTTTCCCACGCTAGACGTTCCTCGTTAGTTGCCGCCTTTGCCGGCGCAAGGCGTAACGCCGCAAACGAGGACATGGCCCCAAATAAAGAATCTTGCGCTGCGCTTCCCACCGTAGATTCCCGGTGAAAGGTCAGAAGTGTTTCAATGTTCGTGAGCATGACGCCACGTTCTTCAAACGCATCGAGTGCGCCGCACTTGATGAGCGCCTCCAAGGCTTTTCGATTGAGATTTTTGTCGGTGACGCGCTCAAGGAAATTGGCAAGCGAGGTAAAACGCCCATTCTTTTTTCGTTCCGCAATAATGGATTCGCCTACTCCTTCGCCAAAATTTTTAATAGAGGAGAGTCCGAAGCGAATCTCGTCTTTGCCGCTCCCACCTTTGACGACCGTGAAGTCGCTCTCGCTTTCGTTGACGTCCGGTGGCAATACCGCTATACCCATGCGTTTGCACTCCGCTATAGCCTCCGCGACCTTGTCGACGTTGCCCGCGTCTGCGGTGAGGAGCGCCGCCATGTACTCGACTGGAAAGTTCGCTTTCATGTAGGCGGTTTGGTAGGCGACGCGGCCGTAGGAGGCGGCATGAGCTTTATTGAAACCGTATGCAGCGAAGGGCTCGATGAGTTTCCAGAGCCGCTCTGCTTTCTCTTTCGTCATGCCGTTTTTAACGGCGCCTTCAATGAGCTTTTCGCGCTGCGCCTCCATTTCCGCCGGAATTTTTTTGCCCATCGCTTTACGTAGCGCGTCCGCCTCGAGCCAGGAATAGCCGGCGATGTTGACGGCGATGAGGAGAACGTCGTCCTGGTAGGTTACGACGCCGTAGGACTGATTGAGAATTTCCTTCATGCGCGGGTCGAGATAGGTGACGAGGTGCGGATTGTGTTTGCGCTCAATGTACTGAGGGATGGATTCCATAGGCCCCGGGCGATAGAGCGCGACCATGGCATTGATGTCGAAGATAGTCGAGGGCTTCAGCTCCTTGAGATAGCGCGTCATGCCATCGCCGTTGAGCTGGAAGAGGCCCATCGTTTCACCGCGGGCGAGCATCTCAAAGGTCTTTTTGTCGTCGACGGGGACGGTTTCGATGTCGATGCTTACTCCACTGTGTACCTTCGCGCGCTTTACGGAGTCGGCGAGAATGGCGAGGTTTTTGATGCCAAGGAAGTCGAATTTGAGAAGGCCGACACCGCCGTATTCGTCGGTAATGGAGTACATGTCGTACTGCGTGATGAGTTTGCCGCCCTTGGGATCGAGCTGAAGCGGGGTGTAGTTGATAAGAGGCCCCGGAGAAATGACGACGCCGGCGGCATGGACCGAGATGTGGCGCACGCACCCTTCAATCTTTTTGGAGAGATCGATGATCTCGCGCACTTCGGGTTCTTTTTTATACATACCGGAAAGTTCCGGCGACATTTCAAAGGCGCGATCAATGGTCATGGGAAAACCCTGTGAGCCCATGGGAATGAGCTTTGCGATGCGATCGCCAAGTCCGTACGGGTGGCCGAGCGCGCGCGCGACGTCGCGCACGACGCCGCGCGCCAGCATCGCTCCGAAGGTACCTATCTGCGCGACGTGGTCCTCGCCATACTTTTTGCGGGCGTACTCAATGACCTCGTCTCGACGATCGTCGGCGTAGTCCATGTCGATGTCCGGCGCTTTAGGGCGTTCGGGATTGAGGAAGCGTTGGAAGGGAAGTCGATAGGCAATCGGGTCGATGTTGGTGACGCCAGTGAGGTAGGAGACCATCGAGCCAGCGGCGGAGCCGCGGGTCGTTGTGAGAATGCCGTTCTCACGCGCGAAGCGTAAAAGATCTGCCACGATGAGAAAGTACGGGGTGAAGCCTTTGGCGTTAATGATGGAGAGCTCGTAGGCGATACGCTCATCGAGTTCTTTGCTGCGGGGGTAGCGGCGCTTCTCGATACCTTCTTGGACCAGGTCGGAGAGCTGTTTTTCGTAAGGGCCCTTGTCCTTCGGGTATGCGGGAAAAACCCACTTTCCGAGCGTGAGCTCCACGTTGCATTCGTTCGCAATTTTTACTGCATTTTCG
Source organism: uncultured Candidatus Saccharibacteria bacterium (assembly GCA_964429815.1). Lineage (GTDB taxonomy): Bacteria > Patescibacteriota > Minisyncoccia > Phycocordibacterales > CAYSCM01 > CAYSCM01. Next base: position 81,002 of record CAYSCM010000002.1, on the reverse strand, counting down.
AGTGCCTCAGGGGTATCTTTGAAAAGTTCGAGCGCTTTCTCTTGTGTAATGAATGAGAAATCAGCGTCGTTATCGGTAAATCCGCCGCGCTCACCAACTTCGTTTTGAATACGCACCATCGTCTCGCGGGCGAGTCGGTCGGCAGGGTCGAGGTAGTAAACGTCGTGAGCAGCGACGAGCGGCACGCCCGTTTCCGTCGAGAGTTTTCCAATCTGGCGCTGGAGCGCCTCATGACCCTCCATCTCTGGGTGATGCGTTATCTCAAGGTACACGTTCCCGGTGCCGAAAACCTTTAGGTACCACAGGAGCGCTTCCTTGGCTTTGGCGGCATCGCGGCCTTTGAGTGCCTCGGCAACTTCACCAGAAAAAGAGGGAAGAATGGCGATGAGGCCATCCCCGTATTTCTCAAGGAGTTCGCGGTCTATACGCGGCTTATAGTAGAAGCCCTCAAGAAAGGAGAGCGTGACAAGCTCGAGGAGGTTTTGATACCCGGTGAGATTTTTGGCAAGGAGGACCAAACGGTACCGACGATTGTCGATGCGCGCTTCCTTGTCGTGGCGCGTTCGCAGAGCAAGGTACGCGTCGAGGCCAATAATTGGTTTTATGCCCGCTGCCTTGGCGGCCTTATAAAAGTCGATGGCGCCGTAGAGGTTGCCTGCATCGGTGAGTGCGACCGCCTCCATGCCGTCCCGCTTTGCCGCTTCCACAAGCTCGTCGGTTTTCGGAAGAGCCTGCAGCAGAGAGTAGTGGGAGTGAGTGTGGAGGTGAATAAAGCGGCTTGCCATGGCATGAGTATAACGCACCGCGCGGATAGGCCTTTTTGGTACAATAAAAGTGCACTCATGCAAAACCGCCAGCAAGTTCCCACGGCGCACCGCTATGTGATCGGTATCGATGAAGCGGGGCGGGGGCCGCTTGCGGGCCCTATCGCCGTCGGAGCGGTGCTCGCACCCGTCACCTTTAACACGAAGCTTCTCGAAGGGATTCGCGATTCCAAAAAACTCTCTCTCCCGCTTCGCGAAAAGTGGTATGACCTCCTGCGAGAGCTCAAAAAGGCTGGCCACCTCTCCTACCGTGTCACGTTCGTCTCGGCCGAGGTTATAGACCGCCACGGACTCACGTATGCGACAAAAAAGGCGATCCATCGCTGTCTCAAATACTTCAACGTAGCGGCGGAGGAGTGCCTAGTACTGCTCGACGGAGGATTGCGCGCTCCGGCAGCGTACTATTTGCAGCAAACCATCATCGGCGGTGACGACAGCGAGCCTTTAATATCACTCGCGGCGATCGCGGCGAAGGTCTCCCGCGATCGCCGCATGAGCCGGCTTTCGCGGAAGTTCCCTCACTACGACTTCGACCTCCACAAGGGCTACGCAACCAAGGAGCACTATCAAAAAATTCGCCGCCACGGCGTCTCACCTCTTCATCGAAAAAGTTTTCTGCGCAAGTTCGCCTCGCGGCATAAGTTGGTAATGCCTGTTGACGCGAGTTCGTCTTAGGAGGTAGGGTTGAAAAGGTTTTGCACTGATGTGTGTAACCATCCGTCCAGGTAGAGAAACCCAAGCCCACGGAGGGAAAGAATGGGCTCACGCACTGAGGAAGAAAAACATCTGAAAAATCCGAGCAGAGGTCTCGCCCGAAGTCCCTGCAACCGATCGCACGAGCTCAAAGAGCGCTCGGAATCGCCTACAAGTAACGGCACCGGATGCGACGACGATTGCGCTTGCAATCGGGGAAGTGGATTCGATAGGTTCATGATCATTTGTGGTCATCCTACGAATCTGAAAGACGGTCAGCCGAGCCTGGTCTATAAACGGACCCGCTGCAGCTTGTGGGTCGCGCAACCCAAACCGATCATCTAAAGCGACTACCGGCACATTTTTAAGCGGCACCCCAATGAGGTGCCGCTTTTTCATATTCCCCAAATACCCACGGAATTCCTTGCGAATTCACCCCTCATCTGCTAATGTCCCTTCATGGTCGTACGAATGCGCCATACTCGTGCCCACACGGCAAATCGCCGAAGTCACCACGCTCTCAAAGGACCGCGGCTTTCAAAGTGTGCCAACTGCGGAGCTATGGGCTTGCCGCACCGCGTGTGTGCGGTGTGCGGACAGTATCGCGGACGAGTCGTCCTCGATATGGCTGCGCGTGCAGCGAAGAAGGCGACCAAGGTGGCTTCCCGAAAAGAAGCAAAAACCGCCGAAGCAAAAGAGACGACGACCAAGTAGCGCTATCGAAGGGAGCTTAAGGTAATGTTGAGCTTCCTTAGTGGCACTAGATGGCCAATAGGCACCTTTCCAGAAGCGTAGTATTGCAGACCCTTTTTGAAGCGGACTTTGGGTCCTTGGGCGCCGAACAGGCGCTTGAAATTCTTGCAAAGAATGCCGAAGAGTTTGCGCCAAAAGCCGGGGACGCTCCGTTTATGCAAAACCTCCTACGCGGGGTTTTGGAGAAGCGAAACGACCTCGACCTCATCATTGAAAAAGCCGCTCCCGAGTGGCCGATAGATAAAATTTCTCCCGTCGACAGGAATATCCTGCGGCTCGGGCTCTATGAGCTCCTCTTTTCCGATAGGAAAGAGGTGCCGGCCAAGGTCGCCATCAACGAGGCGATCGAGCTGGCGAAAACCTTTGGCGGCGAGAACAGCGGCCGGTTCGTCAACGGCGTTCTCGGTGCTGTCTATAAGGAGATAGGCGAGCCGGGCAAGGACGAGGTCAGCAAGAAAAAGAAAAACGAGGTGCCCTACGAGAAGATGCCGGTGGAGCGTCTCGCGGGCGCGGTCGTCTACGCGCGGCAGGGCGAGGACGTCTTTCTCGGGCTGGTGCACGACATCTTCGGCCACTGGACCCTCTCCAAGGGGCACCTCAAGGAGGGTGAGGGTTTCGAGGACGGCGTTTTGCGGGTCCTTAAAGAAGAAATAGGGCTCACCAAGACGAAGGTCATGGAGAAACTCGGCGACAATGAGTACATTGCCACCCAGCCGCAGGTGGGAAAGATACGAAAGCAAGTCTCTTACTTCCTCGTCGAAAGCCCTTTCCATGAGATACTGCTTCAGAAATCCGGAGGGCTCGACGACGCGAAGTGGTTCAGGCTCTCCGACATCCTCGGGCTCAACTTTTACGACGACATCCTCCCGCTCATCACCAAGGCCATCAACATCCTGGTGAAGACGGATCGCAGGTAAATTCTCAAACCATGGAAGAAAATTTTAAGCGCCTCGAAGGCAAACTCGGGGTTTCGTTTGTTAACCTCGATCTCCTCAAGCAGGCGTTCATTCACCGCAGCTTCTTAAACGAGCATCGTGACGTTAAGCTCCCGCACAATGAGCGCCTGGAGTTTCTTGGTGATGCCGTGCTCGAGCTCATCGTCACCGACTTCCTCTACAAAAAATATCCGCAGGCAAACGAGGGCGACCTCACCGCGTACCGCTCCGCACTCGTCAACACCAATTCGCTCTCCGATGTGGCGACGGACCTTCTTATGAACGACTACCTCCTTCTTTCAAAAGGTGAATCAAAGGACACCGGCCGCGCGCGGCAGTTCATTCTCGCCAATACTTTCGAAGCTCTCGTCGGCGCCCTCTACCTCGACCAGGGCTACGATGTCGCACGCGATTTCCTCGGGCGCGTGCTTCTCCCCAACATCGATGAAATAGTCGAAAAGCGCCTCTGGCAGGATGCGAAGAGTCGTTTCCAGGAACTTGCCCAAGAGAAAGCTGGCGTTACTCCCTCCTACGAAACGACGGGAGAAGCGGGGCCAGATCATGATAAGCGCTTTACCGTTGGCGTTTATCTCGACAAGACTCTCATCGCCGAGGGCGAAGGTCGCAGCAAGCAAGAGGCAGAACAGGAGGCAGCCCGCGCGGCACTTTTGGCCAAGGGGTGGTAGGTTTTCCTGCTACAATACTCAGTAATGCGGCTTAAATCGCTGGAGCTTTCTGGCTTTAAATCATTTGCAAAGAAAACATCACTCGAATTTGGGAGTTCGATAACCGCGATCGTCGGGCCCAATGGCTCCGGCAAAAGTAACGTCGCTGAGGCGTTTCGTTTTGTGCTTGGCGAGCAGTCGATGAAAAGCATGCGCGGCAAGAAGGGCGAGGACCTCATCTTCAACGGCTCGGGTTCCGCCGGGCGCGCTAACCGCGCAAGTGTGAAGCTCGTATTTGATAACCGCAACAAGCTTTTCGACATCGACTTTGATGAGGTCTCCCTCGAGCGCATTGTGCATCGCGACGGCGTGAACGACTACCTCATCAACGGCTCACAGGCGAGACTCCGGGACATCGTTGAGCTTCTCGCGAAAGCAAACATCGGCTCGACCGGGCACCACATTATTTCCCAAGGTGAGGCGGATAGGATCCTTTCCGCAAACCCAAGCGAGCGTCGTGAGATGATCGAGGATGCGCTGGGGCTCAAGATCTATCAATACAAGCGCCTCGATAGCGAGCGTAAACTTGAAAAGACCGAAGAAAACATCAAGCAGGTTCAATCGCTGCGAAAGGAGATCGCACCGCATTTGAAATTCCTCGAAAAGCAGGTCGAAAAGCTCGAGAAGGCTGCCTCCATGCGCGATGAGCTCAAAGAGCTCTACCTCGAATACCTGAAGCGCGAGGATTCGTATCTTTCCCGCGAAGAGGAAAAGAATCGCGCCGACCGGAAGGGGCCCGAAGCGGAGCTTGCACGCCTTCAGAAAGAGCTCGACAAGGCAAAAGCAGTGCTTTCAAAATCTTCCGCTGGCGATGAGAAACGCACGGAAGTCTTGGCGCTCGAAAACGCGCTCGAGGCGGCGCGGGAAGCGAAGGAGAAGGTGAGCCGCGAACTCGGTCGGCTCGAGGGGCAGATCATATTCGAAAAGCGCCGCCTCGAAGAAGCGCAGAAAAAGGCGCGCCAAGAAGAGATCGTGTCGGTTCAAATGAAAAAACTTCGCGACGTGCTCGGGAAGATCGAGACTGATGCGCGTGAGGCCGAGACCGCGCAGATCGTGCAGCTGAGAGAGATCGTGAGGCGCATCGTCTCCTACGTGAAAGCGTTTGTCACTGAACACGAAGCGGCGCGGGCCGATGTCGATGGAAGCAAGGAAACGCTTGCCGAGCTTGAAATAGATGAAAATGACGCGAAGAAAAAGTTTCTTGATGCGGAAGCGCATGAAAAGAAAGTACGGGGGGAGTACGGGAAGCTCAAGCGCGAGATCGAAGAGGTGGCGGATGAGAGTCGTGCCGCTGAGCGGCACATGTTTGAAATAGCAGGAAAGCAGGCCGAAATTCGAGCGGATCTTCAGACGATCTCGGGAAGGGAAGAGCGTCTTCGCCTGGAGCGGGATGAATTTAAGCGTGAATTAGGGGAAGCCGCGGCGATGGTGGGTCGTGAGGTTGCCGACTACAAGACCGCAAACGTAGCAGTTGACCCTGCCGAAGAGCGTTCGGTCCAAGAAGAGCGAAAAAAGAAAATTGAAAAAATCAAAATCCGTCTCGAGGAGTACGGGGCCGGCGGGGGTGCGGAAATTATGAAGGAATATGGGGAAGTAAAGGAACGGGACGCTTTTTTTGAAAAAGAAATCGCAGATCTTGAGGCCTCTGCCGAGTCGCTACGGAAGCTCATCGATGATCTCAACATCAAACTTCAGGCGGAATTTTCAGCAGGTATCGGTAAAATAAATAAAGAATTTACAACGTACTTCAGTCTCATGTTTGGAGCGGGGGCGGCATCGCTTTCCATCACCAAAGAAAAGCGAAAGCGACGCTCGCTCATTGAAAGCCTCGAGGAGGGAGCATTTGTGGAGGAGGAAGAAGAAACCGAAGAGGGGATTGAAATAAATGTGAGCTTACCGCATAAGCGCCTCCGAGGCCTCCACATGCTCTCGGGCGGGGAGCGCGCGCTCACCTCGATAGCGCTCATTTTTGCGATGAGCCAAGTAAACCCGCCACCCTTTCTTATTCTCGACGAGACCGATGCAGCGCTTGATGAGGCAAACTCGCGCCGCTATGGCGATATGATCGAAAACCTCTCGAAAAAGTCGCAGCTCATTCTCATTACGCACAACCGCGAGACCATGGGAAGGGCCGGCATTCTCTACGGTGTCACGATGGGAGGGGAAGGCATCAGCAAACTCCTCTCAGTCAAATTTGACGAAGCAGTTGCAGTGGCGAAGTAGTTGACGAGATAAATTTTTTAGGTTATACTTTCCCCAGTTGACCCCACTTCCTGAGGAGGGAACAATGAGAAAACTCGAATCGCTTCCCAAGAACATCGAAGGGAAGAGCTTCAAGACCGACGAGGGGGTGCGCTTCAGGGTGGTCAAGGGTGATCACTTCTCGCGCAATTCCATCGGCCGCCAGCACCACAAGTACCTCAACTCGCTGCGACCGGGCCTTCTGGTCTCGACGTCCTTCTATGGCCAGCCTGTGCCGCTTATCGTCGTCAACGACGGCGTGGTGCGCCTGGTGGCCGTCGAGACGGTCGACGGGCAGCTCGAGGGTTCGCTTGCGATCAGCAAGCACCTCAAGGTGCTCGAGACCCGCCAGCCGGTCGGTCTCTACGCCTAACGACACAAAAGGGCTTCTCACACCTATGGGCAGCCCTTTTTCTATTGTCAGGATAAAATTAAGAAATGGAGAAGTTTCCTGTTACAAAGGGCCCTTCAAAAAATCTAGACGAGACGGTGAAAAGTGCGCAAATCGAAAAACCCAAATTAGATGAACCGCCAGAAGGATGGCAACCGAACAAGACAACAGCAAAGCAGTTTGGCCAGACCGAAGTTTATTTGAAGTCGGTTGCAGATAAATTTAGGTCGGAACACCCGGAATGGTTTAGGGTTTATGAAAATAGGGGTAGAGAATATGAACACTATGCCCCTGAGTTAATAAGCCAAATAAAGGAAATAATTGGAGAGAGAGTAGCTCCTAAAAGTTGGAAGCAGCCTTCAGAGCTCTCAGAGCAGCTAGGAGTGTCTATTCCAACCATAAAGGCAGCAGCAGAGCAGATATCAAAAGAAGATCGATCCCGAATCAGGACATACAAAGGCGAAAATAGGCCCGCGATTTATTACAGCCAAACTCTAGCAAGCGAGATAAAAGAAAAAATCGGGCCCAAGGCTCCAAAGGACTGGGTTTCTCGTGGAGAGATGGCCGAAAAACTCGAAGCGAGCGTTGATCTTATCAGAAAAGTCGAAGATGAGATGAAAAAAGAAATGCACTGGAAACTCGACGAACTAAGAGAGTTTCAAGGGAAAACTTTTTACGGCCCAGATTTTGCGTATTGGATGAGGAAGCGGGTTCCGAAGCGTGCCCCAGCAGGGTGGATTACCCTTGAAACTCTGGCTAAAAAAACCGGTATCGATAAGCGCAAACTGACCGAAGTCGCCGAAAAATGGGCCGGAGACAAAGAGAACGTCGGAGATTTCAGAAGCTCAAGCAACAGCGGGGTCGCCGCTTTTTATAGCCCAAGATTAGTCGAAACTTTTAAAACCCAAATAGGTAATCTTCCGCCCGACGACTGGAAAAACGCAACAGAAATAGCTCGCAAAAATAAAATTGACGTGCAAAGCGTTCTCAATAGAGCAGAGGAACTAAGGGAAAGAATGCCGTCAGAGTTTGCCAGATATAGCAGGTTGGGAGTACGCGCGGGCCTTTTTTACAGCCCAAAATTTGTGGAGGCGATTGAAGAAAAGATTGCCGGGTTTGCTCCAGAAGGCTGGAAAACAATTAATCAGATTCAAATCGAAAACGAGATTTCGGCACTAGATTTAAAAAGTGTCGCTGAAGAAATTCGACAAAATAGAGATGCGCAATGGGGCGAGTTTCGAGGACGGGGCGGCAATCGGGTTTATTACAGCCCAACGCTACAATCAGAGATCGTCGACACCGTCTTAGGTATACGACAGAAAAAAGTATTTGAAAAAGATGAGTATGAACAGTTCAAGCTTTTGACACGGTCTCATGAGATAGAGGCTAATGAAAAGATCAGAGACTTAGAAGGAGAATGCGAAAATTTTTTTGAGAGTATTTCTTCTGATCGATCGGTCACATCAAGAGAATTCAAACAGCTCTTAGGTATTTTTGGTTCAGCTCACTCTTTTGACATTCTTTACAAGTACCATCCAGAATTTAAGGGACTCGAGCCGGAGTTTGTGAAAGGAACACTCGCCCGCTATCTTGGTGACTTTCTCATACTTCGGTCGAATTTTAAGGTTAAAGATCTCGAAATTGCGCTACCGTTTCTCTCCGACAGGTCTTTCAAAGATTCTTTGTTTGAGGTTGTAAAGGAAAGTTGTCTAGCACACTACCACACTAAAAAGCTTGAGAATCGGGAAGCGTCAGATCAAGAAATTATCGGAGAATATATTTCATCACTACGTGGTAATGAACACGCGCAAGATCAGAACCTAGCGGAGGTGATTAATCGCGTTGAAGAATACTACTCCGCGATTTTACAAAGCTACGCTAAGCCTGATCAGGTCATGGACCAGTTAAAAGAGGGGCGGCCGTTCCCAGACCTTAATCAGACGCTTAACATTCACGAGATAGCTCAAAAGGAGCAGATGCTTGTTGGTGATGAGATGGGCATGGGTAAGAGCGCATCGGCCATCCTCTCAAAGGAATATCTGGGTGTAAAATTGGGCCTTGTGGTTGTCCCCAGTAATGTCTTGGAAACTTGGCAAACCTATCTTTCCGACAAACGTGAGGGAGACAAGCAACTGGGCTATTTTAAGGAAGGGCAAGCGCCCCGTGTTTTTGTGGTGGAAGATGCAAAGTCGCTAGAAGCAATTAACCCCGCAGATTTCGACTACATTCTTATTTCGCAGGAGAGGATGAACAAAAGGTATTCAGAAAGGTTGAAGGCGCTGGGCTGCGACATGCTTATCATCGACGAAGTTCACAAGTTTAAAAACCTGCAGGAAGGGAAGCGGGTGCAACATGTCATGTCGCTTGCCGAGCAGATTTCAGAAGAAAACAATTATCTGGTACTACTCTCCGGCACTCCGGTTCCCAACAAAATTAAGGACGTTGCGCTCGTTCTCAAGTTGCTTTATCCGGACCGTTTTTCCAAAATTAAAGATGACGAGCTCGTGCAGAGCATCATCCGCGGCGACATCGTGGATATGCGCAATTTGCTTTTACCGCGTATGCAAATGAAGACCCTCAAGGAAAGCATCGAGATGCCCCAATTGATCGAAGAAACTCTCACCACAAAACTTTCTGCCTTCGAGCAGGATGTGTACGAGCTGCTTCTCGAGGACGATGAATTAACTGCCGATCAAAAAATTCGAGCCTTTCGCAAATTTGTCATGAATCCTTCATCACTTGAAGTCACTCCTGAGTACACGGGATCAAAGGTGAGGGACGTCGGGGAGAAACTAAAGAGTGTATTCGCGGATAAACAAAAAGCGGTGATGTTTGTGAACGGATATGTCGAGGGAATGATCCGCGGCGAAGATACAATGCTCGAGAAGCTAGATCTTCCTCCGGATGTAGCCGTTCGCATTATAGACGGTTCAGTCCCCCGAGAAGAACGAGTCAAAATTGAGAAGGAGTTCAAAAAGAGTTCCGAAAAGATTCTCCTGGTGGTAAGTGGCCAAACTGCCGACGTTGGGGTCGACTTTTCGGCTGCCGAGCAGGTGCTCATGTATAACGACCCCTGGACTGAATATGATAAACGTCAGCAAATAGCGAGAGCCTATCGTCCCGGTCTGGAAGGCGATCTCACGGTAACAACCTCCATCGCTGAAGGCACCATTGAACAGGGAATCAGCGAGTATATCGAATTAAAATACAATGCCATTCAAAAACTCCTGCGCGGCGTGCCCATCACAGATATCGAGAAAGACCTTCTTTCCAAAGCCGAAAAACAAAATACGGTTGATGTGGAAGGAGATACGGCACTAGCAAAAGAATGGCTTAATTCTCCACAAAACCAACTGCATAGATTTTTTGGTATTACCAAAGAAATTGGGGAGAAAAATTTTCATAAGTTTCTTTTGGAACACGGCGAGGAGTATGCGGAGTGCTATCTCGATATGGGCGGAAGAGGTTTTCAGGCGAATACGGGCCGATTGGCGGGGGAGCTCATATCCCGCTTTGCCCAGGAGAAGGGGGTTCACCCTGGAAAGTTGAAGGTATTGGATGTTGCTTCTGGTCCGGAGATGCTCAAAACGCACATACGGGAAGAGTACCAGGATAGCGTAGTGAGTCTTGATATAAACCCGTTTCATTTTCAAAAAGAAGGCGGCAACAGGGTTGTTGGTAGTTTTGCCAACCTGCCCATCAAGGAAAAAGGGATTGATTTCCTAAATATGTCTCTCGCCCTGCATTATTCCAGATTTGCGCCGAAACGAGGCGAATACGAACGCTTAAAGGTTTTTTCTGAGATGAACAGAGCACTCAAGGTTGGGGGTCGGGCGGTCATTAATTTGATCTATTCCCTTGATCTAAAAAATAAGGAAAAGTTCAACCAGATTATGAGGGAGATTGGATTCAAGGTGATAGGTACATTTTCCGGCGAGGTGTCGTCAGGAAATAATTATCGTTCTCAAACTATTGTTCTCGAAAAGCAAAAAAATGCTGGGGAGCTCCAAGAATTACTAACCAAGCTAGACCGGGAAACACTCGAGGGGCTTAAATTCAAAGAAAGCGAAACGCGCTCTTTAAAAAACAGCAAGAGAATATTAGATGTTTTTACGCTTAACGGTAAAAAGTTTTTTGTGACGCTAAACCCAGAAGATCAGGAATTGCTTGAGGAAGAAGAAAAAATACTCACCGATGGAAATGAGATGATTGAAGAGTACGGTTCGATAAAAAAGATTCCCAAAAAGGAAATAATCGATAGGGGTTTTCTGAGGATTTTTAATGGTAAGCAGTACCGATTGCTGAAGAAATCTGAGAAAATCGGTGGCTTTGTTGATGTGCGCAGTTAAATTCGACGAAGCCGTCGCGGTGGCGAAGTAGTTGACCGAATTGTTTTTGTCGTTACTCTGTCCGAAGTATCGCCGGAGAATGTTCGATGAAACCAAAGGCTGAGTTGCCTCCCGGTTGGGAGAAGCTGAGAGTCCGGGTTACGCCCGTGCGTCAGGACGGCACCTTCGACTATTGGGCCGTGTGTAAGAACGGGAAGATTACCTATCGGCAGCGCCAGCATAATGTCGATGGGGAAGAGGGGAAGGTCATCGCCGAGAGGGGGACGCTTCCTCAAGTGCGTGAAGATGCAAAGCAACTTCTGAGGCAGATCGATGAACAAGCTCGTATCGCCAGATCTCCACAACAGAGTCCAAAAGGAGCTCCGCCGCGCGCGCCGTAACTTGGGGACTGTGTGGCAGCGGATCACCGAAGCGAAACTTTTGCCGAAAAAGAAGATCTCAAAGAAGCCCGCCGCAAGGTAGGACCTTTTCCTTTGACAGATGTACCAGAGAGCGTTACAACAGTGAGCGGAACAAACGTACGGAGGGCTCTAAATGAAGCGAGAAGACGAGAAGGAAACGCTTGCAATTCAAGCGGGCGACTATCGATACAAAGGCTACAAAGATGGCTGGGGCAGGACGCGCATAACGCGCGAGCTCCTCGACGGCCAGAGGCACGTGGGTCGCTCAATCCCTGATGAAATCGGGGAAAGCGAGGCACCGCCCCAAGTCGTCGCTGCAACCCGGATGCTCTAGGAGGGCAGTATGGCGGAAAGTCTTGCTCAGATCGTGACGAGGATCGCGGGGCATGAAATCGAGCCCAGCTCGCACCGGAAAATCTCTCGGCACGGGCATGAATTCCAGATGGGAGTGCTTGCGGATTCCCCGACGCGAGAAGCCATTTTCACCAAGCAATCGCAGTGGAGCAGTGGCGTCGACACCATCGACGCTTCCCAACTTCCCGAGGCGGTCAGGGCTGCGTTCGGGGTCTCGTGACGAGCTACAGTAACTCACGCGCCGCGGTCGAAAGACCGCGGCTTTCATTTTGCACAGCTATAGCGTGTGCGACGGGACGCGAGCTCCTATACTAAAGATATGCGTTCTTTGCGAATTCCCTTCGCGCTCGTGGCCGGCTTCCTGCCGGCCGTCGCGTCCGCTCACGAAGTGTACGTCCTTCGTAATTCGCAAATAGCGGTAGACCTCACAAAGTCACCCTTTTCTTTCTGGTCGGTGATGGGAAGCCATGGGATGGAGTTCGCATTTTGGACGTTCATCGCGATACTCACCGTATTTGTCGTATTTTTTGCCTCCGTATCCCACCGCTTCGAAAAAATGTGCTCGCCGTACCTTATGCGGCTCAAACATTACGCTCCGGCCGTGGCGCGCGTCACTATCGGTTTTAGTTTCCTCGCCTGGGCGTACTATCAATCGAGCTTCGGCCCCGAGCTGCCTCTTGCGGAAACATTTGGCGCCAGCACAACGCTCATAACCGCGCTTTTGGTGCTCTGCGGGACGCTCATCATTGCCGGGCTCTACACGCGCATCGCCGCACTCATCGTACTTCTGATTTTCACCGGCGTTCTTCTCGAGCGCGGCATGTACCTTCTTACGTACGCCAACTATTTCGGCGAGGTGATTATCCTCCTTCTCCTCGGTAACCACCGAGACCTGGGGAAGAAAAAGGGGAAAGGGACGTTGCGGAAGTTTGACGCTGCGCTGCAGAAAAAGGTCGCGCCGTACAGCTTTACCTTTTTGCGGGTGTGTTTCGGCGCGTCGCTACTCTACGCGTCGCTTTTCGCGAAGTTCGTTCACAATAATCTTGCGCTCCAAGTGGCCTCGCTCACATTCGCGGGCCATACGCACTCCCTTGCGGAAATGCTCGGGTTCGAGCCGCACTTCCTTGTGCTCGGAGCGGGCATCATTGAGGTGGTGATAGCCCTCTTTTTCATTTTTGGCATCGAAATACGCTTTACGGCCCTCTTTCTCGAATTTTGGCTCACCCTTTCTCTTCTCTATTTCGGCGAGGTGGTTTGGCCGCACATTATTCTCATCGGCATTCCACTTGCCTTTATTCTCTACGGCTACGATCGCTACAGTATCGAAGGTCTCTTCTTTAAGAAGGGAAGGATGGAACCTGTTTTTTAATCAGCAAGCACAAAGTCGAGGGTACGCTCGTCGAGGTTGGCGGCGGTAAGCTTTACGTGCACCGGGTCCCCTAAGCGAAAGGTGCGCTTCGTTTTTTCTCCGACAATGCGATAGTTTGCGGTATCGGCGATATAGTAGTCGTCACCAAAATCTTTGAGCCGAATCAGCCCCTCGGCCTTTGATTCATTTTCGGCGACGTACATACCCCACTCGGCAACTCCGGAGACGACGCCCTCGAAGGTTTGCCCCACTTTGCTTCCCATAAATTCCACCTGCTTCATACGCACCGAGTCCCGTTCGGCCTCCGCAGCAGCCACCTCACGCTCAGAGGATTGGATGGACAATTTTTCATAGAGGCGCAGCTCCTGCGCCGAGAGTGGCTCACCGTTTAGGTGTCCGCGCAAAATGCGATGCACCATGACGTCCGGGTAGCGGCGGATAGGAGAAGTGAAGTGGGTGTAGTAGCGGAAGGAGAGGCCGAAGTGGCCGATATTTTTTGTCGCGTAGATAGCTTTTGCCATACTGCGAACCGTCGCTGTCTTGATGAGATTCTCCTCCGGCTTGCCTTCGATTTGCTTGAAAAGCTTATTAAGATCTTTGGGCGTGACGCGCTTTTTCGCGTTGAGCTCGTAGCCGATAGCGTGGAGAAATGTTGAGAGTTCCTTGAGCTTTTCTTGCTTTGGAACATCGTGGATGCGGTAGACAAAGGTGCGGCGCGCTTCGGGGAGACGCTTGCCCAGGTTGTAGACGTGCTCCGCGACCGCGCGATTGGCGAGAAGCATAAAATCCTCAATGAGAAGCATGGTCTCGACACGGACCTTTTTTCGCACCGAAAGGGGACGCCCAGTCTCATCAAGAGTAAATTTTATTTCATCCTGATCGAACTCGATGAGCCCTTCCTTGGCGCGCGCTTGTCGCAGCCTCCGTGCAAGATCGCGCAGGAGCAGGAGCTCCTGCGCAAAGACTCCTTCTCCGGCGTCGAGAACAGCCTGAGCTTCTTCGTAGGTAAAGCGTTTGTGGGAGTGGATGACGCTCTCGCCGAACCATGTGCTTTTGATCTGCCCCTCCGGCGAGAGTGTGAAGACCGCGGAGAAGGTGAGCCGATCAACGTCGGGATTGAGCGAGCAGAGGTCGTTGCTCAGTACTTCCGGCAGCATCGGCACGGTGCGATCGACGAGGTAGATTGAAGTGCCGCGTTTTTGCGCTTCGGCGTCGATCGCGCTTCCGAGCGGCACGTAGGCGGAAACATCGGCGATGTGAACACCGACTTCCGTGTCGCCCCCGGGAAGTTCTTTCACCGAGAGGGCATCGTCAAAATCTTTTGCATCAGCCGGGTCAATGGTGAATGTCGTAACCGCTCGGAAGTCGCGGCGCCCCGGCAGTTTCTGCGCCATGATAGCTTCGCGCTCGCGGCCGATTTTTTCTGCTTCGTTTTCGACGCGGGCAGGGAAGGCCGCTTCAAATCCTTGCTCAAACATAATCGCCGCAATTTCCGCTTCGTGTTCACCTTTGCGCCCAAATACCTCGAGTATCTCCCCCTGCGGACGCGCATCGCGGTGCCAGGAAACTATTCTCGCTGCAACCTTCAGATTTTCCTTGAGTTGCTCATCGCTAGATAGCTCAATCGACGCATACATACGGCGATCATCGGGAAGAAGGAGCCAAACGCCATTTTCACGCCGCACCTCGCCTACAAAGCGATCTTTGGCGCGTTCGAGTACCTCGACGACTTTGCCCTGGAGACGCCCGTAGCGTCTTCCTATGGTCTCGATGCGTACGGTGTCGCCATTGAGGGCGCGATTGAGGTGCTCCGGCGCTATTTCCACATCGCGCTCTTCTCCAGGCACTTCGAAGTAGCCGACGCCTCTGCGGGTCACGTCGATAACCCCGGTTTCCGACCGGGCTTTTGTTCTGCTTATTTTGGTAGGAGAGTGCGTCTTGCGCATTCTGCCGAGCGTACCGCAAATCACCACCATTGTCACTTCGTTTTTTGAAAATGGACCCCGTGCGATACTTACAAATGGAACGTCTCGGTCGTCGATCGGGACCTTCCGGAGCGGCATGGTCTCTTATGTTGCTCCTTCCCGAAGCCCAACTGCCGGCTGGGTGACTCCTCCTCCCCAGCCGGCTTTTTTGTTTGACCCTCGGAGGCAATTCTGGTAAGTTGCTCTCCATGCTCGTGATACGACTGCAGCGCGTCGGGCGCAAGAACGACCCCTCTTTCCGGGTCGTCGTTACCCGTTCCACCAACGGGCCAAGAAGCGGCAAGTTCCTCGAGATCGTAGGGAATCACAATCCGCGCACGGACGCGACGACCCTCAACGCCGAGCGCATAGCATATTGGATGTCGGTCGGCGCCAAGCCCTCCGACACGCTCCACAACCTCCTCATCTCGCACAAACTCATCGGGGGTAAAAAGCGCAACGTCCTTCCACGCAAGTCTCCTATCAAGAAAGAAGGGGAAGCCGCTCCGGCCGAGGCAGCTCCAGCCGCGCCGGTCGGAGCCGCGGCCGACGCCCCCGCTCCCGAGGCAAAGGCGCAGTAGCACTGGCCCCATGGTCCTTTTCGTTTACGGGAGGGGAGTGCTATAGTGAAGCCCTGGTCGCCATTATCCATCCGCAAGATTACCGTTCAGTATGGCAGAGCTCGACAAAGAGTTTCTTGAATATACCGTCAAATCATTGGTCGACAATCCTAATGAGGTGAAGATTAATCGCTCCGTCGACGAAATGGGTGTGCTTCTCACGCTCGACGTCAACCCGGCCGACATGGGCAAGATAATCGGGCGCCAAGGTAACACCGCTAAGGCCATTCGTACGCTCCTGAGGGTCGTCGGCATGAAGAACAACGCTCGCGTCAATCTTAAAATCAATGAGCCGGCCGGCGGCACGAAAGCAGGCGGAAGCCAGACGATGAAATCGATCGACGAGGCGATGGAGGATCTCAAAATTTAGCGATAAATCAAAACCGCCCTCACCGAGAGGGCGGTTTTGATTTTGAAACCTGGAACATTGCGGCGTTGTTTTGAACATGGAGCTAAGGAGAACGCCATGCGAACGGTTCAGGTCTTCCTTGTACGTCACACCAGAACCAACTGGAACGAAGAAAATCGGTACAGTGGCCAGTCGGTCATACCGGGGCTTACTCAAGAGGGAGTGCTCCAGGCAGTGTCGGTCGGGCATGCTCTAAGGCATAGAGGCCGGGTCGACACGATCTTCTCCTCTGATTTGCCGCGCGCGTACCATACGGCGGCGATACTGGGAGAGATTCTTGGATTGAGCCCGAAACCTGACACGAGGCTGCGAGAAGTTGCTATCGGTGCAATGGATGGTCTCACCAAGACAGAGGCCTTGCTCAGGTTTCCCGCGCCGGAGTACCGGACCAGCCATCCGGCCTTTGACTTCACTCCCATTGGGGGAGAGTCGCGGGAAGACGTAATTTGCCGCCACGTCGAGTTTTTCGATCAATGTGTTTTGCGCCGAGGACGAGAACGTGCGGGCGCTATCGCCCTGGTGGGCCATGCCACCTCGCTCCGAGCGTTCTGCCAGCATCTCAAGATCGATCAGGCACTAACGCAGGGAGGGTTTGTCGCAATAACGTACCCCTAAGGCGTCGTCTCCGACGCCTTTCTTTTTGTCAAATTCCACGTAGGGTAGAAGAATGCATTTCCACATTATTACTCTTTTTCCGCAGGCCATGCGCACCTATCTTAATGAATCCATCCTGGGACGTGCGCAGCGGCAGAAGCTCATAAAAGTTTCTTACTACAATCCACGCGATTTCACGAAGGACAAATGGCGTCGCGTCGACCAGCGCCCCTACGGGGGAGGGCCCGGTATGGTTCTTGAGGCCACTTCAGTGCTTTCGGCGGCTGAGAAAGCCGCAAGCAAAGCAAAAGGGAAGGCGAACGTTTTTTTCCTCTCTCCAGGCGGAAAGGCGTTTGATACGACCTATGCAAAAAAGCTTGCGAAAGCGAAAAAAGACATCGTGATTATTTCGGGTCACTACGAAGGTGTCGATGAGCGCGTCAAGAAAATTCTCAAAGCAAAAAGTATTTCAACAGGCCCATATGTTCTCACGGGCGGGGAAGTACCAGCGATGGCAATAGTCGATGCTGTGTCGCGCTATATCCCAGGGGTCCTAGGCACGTACGAATCTCTCGAAGATGAGCGTGTTTCGAGCGGCGAAGTGTACACGCGTCCGGAAATTTTCAAATGGAAAGGCAAGAGTTACCGAGTTCCCAGAGTGCTTCTCTCAGGTCACCACGCAAAAATCGACGCCTGGAAACGTCGCCGTAGAGCCACAAAATAGACCGAACCATAGTATTGACAAAATAGCAAATAAGTGGTACCATGAACCCAGATGGTTCACTGAGGGCCATCGCTCCTCCAAGAGGGAAATCATGTCGAAGTCAACGATTTGCGCCATCGTCGCCGCGGCCCGCATCGGCCACCCCACGACGCGCATCACCAGCAAGGCCGTGCACGGCGTCCTGACGAGCAAGCTCGGCACCGGCCAACACTAGCGCCGACACACATCGCCCCCGGCCCCGCTCCCAAGCGCCCGATTTTCTACCAAGGAAATCGGGCGCTCACTTTTTTACTATGCACCCAGTCGCTTGCGCTTTACTCCCTTTCATACTATTTTCATAGAGGACTATACGTCGTGCCAACACTAGCCAGCCAGGAGGGACAAAATGGCTGATCAATTCGGAAAACCAACGGAATACGGAGAACAAGCTTCAGATGTCACCGCCGCGATGGTCGACGAGAAGCTTGCCGAAATGAGGGTCGATCGAGAGCGCGTAGCTCGTGGCGAACCGTCCCTTTCCTTCCTTCGCGCTATTCAACGCGATCGCCAAATGGGACGTCGCTAGCGTCCCGATCAAACCTTGGCGGAGGGCACACCGCCGTGGACTACACAGTGAGCAGCCGGAGGGCAAATTTCAATAAAAAACGGCTCACTGATACGCGCGCCGCGGGGACACCTGCGGCGCTTTGTATAGCTAGATTTGACAGAATACGGCCCATGCGTATACTGGGGGAACCTATCGGCACTTCTCGATTGAGTCGCTCCACCGGTGCAAGAAGGGTACGTACCCACAATTTTATAAAAACAAGCCACAACACGTCTCCCTTTGGAGAGTGACGGATGGCCTTTTGCCGTTTAGGGCGAAGGCCTGTGGGGCTTGTTTTCCTCTTTATTCGCATAAGCGCACTATGCCCATGGCCAAGGCCGCGCCAAAAGAGCGAAAGTATTTTGCTCGCTTTAAGAAACCGCTCGCCCCGCTTCCGGACCTCGTTGAGCCGCAAGTGACGAGTTTTGCATGGCTCCTCAAAGAGGGGCTTAAGGAGATTTTCAAGGAGTTTTCGCCTATTTCGGACTACTCCGGAAAAAAGTTCGATCTCGAGTTCACGTCCTTCGAGCTCGGGCAGCCGAAGTTCGACGAGTTCTACGCGAAAGAAAAAATGCTCAACTACGACGCGCCTATGCGCACGCGGGTGAAGCTCAAGAACAAGAGCCTCAATTCGGTCAAAGAGCAGGAAATTTTCCTCGCCGATTTCCCGATGATGACCAACCATGGGACGTTCATCATCAACGGCGTCGAACGCGTCATTATCCCGCAGCTGGCCCGTTCCTTCGGCATTTTCTTCACGCTCGAGGAGACGAAAGGCAAAGGCTACTTCGGTGCGAAGATAATCCCCGCCCGCGGGGCGTGGGTCGAGATAGACTCCGAGCCGGATGCCGCTGTCTACGTGAAGATAGACCGAAAGCGCAAGTTCCCCGTAACCTCGCTCCTGCGGGTGATGGGCGCGCGCTTTGACAACGATATGTACTCGCTTTTCAGCAATGTTGCCGGAAGCAAGGCAGTCATCGCGGCGACCCTCGCTAAGGACCCCGCCAAGACCGTCGAAGAGGCGTACGTCGAGATCCACAAGAAACTCCGCGACGGCGACCTCGCCACCCCGGAGAACGCCAAGGAGTACGTCAACTCAATCTTTTCTGCCGAGCGCTACGACCTCTCACCGGTCGGCCGCTATCGCTTCAACCAGCGTTTCAACCGTTCGCTTGATAAAGGCGAGCTTGGACGCCGCACCATATCGCTTGATGACCTTGTAAAAGTCGTCGGCAACATCATCGAGCTCAACAACACCCCGGGCGCAGTGCAGGACGACATCGACCACATGGGATACCGCCGTGTCCGCTACATCGGGGAGATGCTCCAGCAGAAGGTGCGCGTCGGGATGAGCCGCATGAAACGCAATATCCAGGACCGCATGTCGACGGTGGAGAGCGACACGACGCTCCCGATGCAGTTCATCAATCCGCGACCGCTCCAGGCCTCCATCAAGGAATTTTTCACGACCAACCAGCTCTCCCAGTTCATGCAGCAAGAGAACATTCTCGACGAGCTCGAGAACCTCCGTACGCTCTCCGCGCTCGGCCCCGGCGGCCTCACACGCGAGCGTGCCGGTTTTGAAGTGCGCGACGTGCACCCTTCCCACTACGGCCGTCTCTGTCCGATCCATACGCCGGAAGGCCCCAACATCGGGCTCGTGCTGCGTCTTTCCATGTACGCGAGGTTAAACGAGTTCGGTGTCGTTGAAACTCCCTACGCCAAAGTTGCCGAGGGTAAGGTGACCGATGATATCGTCTACCTCAACGCTCTTGAAGAGGAGCGCACCAACATCGCCCATGCGGCCGTCGAGGTCTTGCCGGACGGCACGCTCAAGGACGAGATAGTCGAGGTTCGCATCAAGGGTGAGCCGGGCTTGGTCCATCGCAATGAGGTGCACTACATCGACGTCGCGACCAATCAGGCATTCTCCATCGCTACCTCCCTCATTCCGTTCCTCGAGCACAACGACGCGAACCGCGCGCTCATGGGTTCCAACATGCAAAAGCAAGCGACGCCCTGCATCCTTCCTGAAGCCCCTATTGTCGCGACCGGGGTGGAAGAGCAAGCGGCACGCGATTCAGGACGCCTCATCCTCTCGGAAGAGGAGGGAACCGTCACCTACGTCGACGCGAAAGGGATCGTCGTGAAGGGCAAGAGAGAAAAGCGCTACCCGCTCGTGACTTTCTCGCGCACCAACAACTCTTCCGTCTTCCATCAGCGCCCCGTCGTCGGGGTCGGCGAGAAGGTGAAGAAGGGGGCGCTCCTCGCGGATACTTCCTCGACGGACCGCGGCCAGATCGCGCTCGGACAAAACGTCCTCGTCGCATTCGTGAGCTGGAGCGGCGCTAATTACGAAGACGCCATCATTCTCTCCGAGCGTCTCGTCAAAGACAGCAAGTTTACGTCCATTTATCTCAAGGAATTTGAAGTCAATGTCCGCGACACGAAGCTCGGCCCCGAGGTGACCACCCACGACATCCCGAACGTCGGGGAGGCGAAGCTTCGCAATCTCGACGAGGACGGCATCGTGCGCATCGGCGCCGAAGTTCGCCCCGGCGATATTCTCGTCGGTAAGGTCACTCCCAAAGGCGAGACCCAGCTCACGCCGGAAGAGCGGCTCCTGCGCTCCATCTTCGGCGAGAAGGCCAAAGACGTGAAAGATACTTCACTGCGCCTCGAAGGCGGCGAGCGCGGCCGTGTCATCGGGGTGAAGATTTTCTCCCGCGAAAAGGGCGACGCACTCGACTCCGGCATCATCAAGCGCA
The DNA here is from genome assembly GCA_964429815.1 of uncultured Candidatus Saccharibacteria bacterium. Classification (GTDB taxonomy): domain Bacteria; phylum Patescibacteriota; class Minisyncoccia; order Phycocordibacterales; family CAYSCM01; genus CAYSCM01. The sequence continues at coordinate 60,302 of CAYSCM010000002.1, read as the reverse complement.
TCCACGTCACCGTTGCACAGCTTCGCGCGGTCTCGGTCGGCGATAAGCTCGCAGGCCGTCACGGCAACAAAGGCGTCATCTCGAAAATCCTTCCGGAGGAAGACATGCCCTTTACGGCCGATGGTCGCCCGGTAGACGTCATTTTAACCCCGCTCGGGGTGCCCTCCCGCATGAATTTGGGGCAGATCCTCGAACTGCACCTCGGTCTTGCCGCCAATACGCTCAATTACCAAGCGATCGTGCCGCCCTTTGCGGGCGCGACGGAAGAGGAAGTGCGCTCCGAGCTTGCCGCCGCCGGCTTCCCGGAGAGCGGCAAAATGAAGCTCTACGACGGCCGCACGGGAGAGGCGTTCAGCCAGGACATCTCGGTCGGCTACATGTACATCCTCAAGCTCCATCACATGGTCGAGGACAAGATCCATATGCGCTCGATCGGCCCTTATTCGCTCATTACCCAGCAGCCGCTCGGCGGCAAGGCGCAGGGCGGAGGCCAACGTTTCGGCGAAATGGAGGTCTGGGCGCTCCTGGGCTATGGGGCCGCCTATACGCTTCGCGAAATGCTCACCATCAAATCCGACGACATTACCGGCCGTTCCGCGGCGTTCGACGCCATCGTGAAGGGCCAGAAAATACCGATGCCGCATCTGCCCGCATCCTTCAACGTACTTCTTAACCATCTGCGCGGCCTCTCTCTCGACGTCGATCTCAAAAAAATGCACGGTTCGCTAGAAACTAAGAAAAATCCCCATGCTTAACAAAAAACAAGCCTTCGATACGGCGGACTTCGACTTGGTGACGCTGCGGCTCGCCTCACCGGATCGCATCAAGGAATGGAGCTTCGGGGAAATAACCAAGCCCGAGACCATCAACTACCGCACCCAGCGTCCGGAGAAAAACGGCCTCTTCGACGAGAAAATTTTCGGTCCCGAAAAGGACTACGAATGCTACTGCGGCAAATACCGAGGCATCCGCTACAAGGGCATCGTCTGCGAGAAGTGCGGCGTCGAGATAACCCGCTCCATCGTGCGTCGCGAGAGGATGGGCCACATCGAGCTCTCCTCGCCGGTCGCCCATATTTGGTTCCTCCGCTCGGTACCCTCCCGTATCGCAGCAGTACTTGGCATTTCCTCCGGCGATGCGGAACGCATCGTCTACTTTGCGGGATACATCATCATGCGCGTCAACGAAGAGGAAAAGATGCGCGTGCTCCGGGAGCTCGACAATGAATACAAACAAAAAGTAAAGGGTGCCAAGGACGACAAAACGAAAGCCAAGCTCAAGGAGCTTCTCACGGCGGCCAAGAGCGACATCGACAGCATCGTCATGGGCAAAGTTCTCGACGAGGCCACGTACCATCGCTTTTCGGTGAAGTACGGCACGCTCTTCGAGGCGAGCGTCGGCGCCGAGGCGCTCTATACCCTCATGCGCGATATCGAGCTGCCGAAACTCGTGGGAGAGCTTGAAAAGGCGCTTGAAGACGCCGGCTCCGTCGAGAGGGAGAAGCTCATGAAGCGCCTCTCACTCCTGCGCGGCATGATACACGCCGGGGTGCGCCCCGAGTGGATGTTCATGGTACGCGTTCCGGTCATCCCGCCGGCGCTTCGACCCATGGTCGCGCTCGAAGGAGGCCGCCACGCCACAAGCGACCTCAACGACCTCTACCGCCGCGTCATCAATCGCAACAACCGCCTGCGCAAGCTCAAGGAAATAAACGCGCCGGAGGTCATCTTGCGTAACGAAAAGCGTATTTTGCAGGAGGCCGTCGATGCGCTCATCGACAACTCCATCCGCCATGGCAACACGATGTTCTCCGCGATGAGCCAGGCACAGCGCCGACCGCTCAAGTCGCTCTCCGATTACCTCAAAGGCAAACAGGGTTACTTCCGCCAGAATCTTCTCGGGAAGCGCGTCGACTACTCAGGCCGCTCCGTCATCGTCATCGGCCCCGACCTCAAGCTCGATCCGTGCGGGCTCCCGAAGCATATGGCCCTCGAGCTCTTCCGCCCGTTCGTGATCGCGGAGCTTCTTTCGCGTGAGCTCGCCTACAACATCCGCGGCGCCGGCCGCCTCATCGAAGAGGGAATTCCCGAAGTCTGGGCCATTCTCGAAGACGTCATCAAGGACAAGCATGTCCTCCTCAACCGCGCCCCGACCCTTCATCGCCAAGGCATTCAGGCGTTCCGCCCGGTCCTCATCGAAGGAAACGCCATTCAGATCCACCCGTCCGTCTGTCATGCGTTTAACGCTGACTTCGACGGCGACCAGATGGCCGTGCACGTGCCTCTTTCCGAAGAGGCTCAGCTTGAAGCGCGCGAGGTGATGTCCGCCAACAAAAATATCCTGAAGCCCGGAAGCGGCGATGCGGTCGTGTCGGCGAAAATGCTCGACATCGCGCTCGGGTGCTACTGGATGACCAAGACGGTCGACGGAGAGGTGGGCGAGGGGAAGTACTTCCCGAGCCCCAACGCCGCCATCACTGCGTTTGACTACGGTGTCGTCGGGTTCCGCGCGAAGATTAAGGTCATGCCCACCGAGGGGAAGGAGAAGTACGCGAAATTTAGCGACGAGGTTTTCGAGACTTCCGTCGGACGTCTCCTCTTCAACTCGGTTCTTCCCTCCGACTACCCCTACATCAACGACGAGATAAAACAGCGAACGCTCTCGACCCTCATCGACGACCTCATTGAGCGCTACGGCCTCCCTGCCATCCCGAAAATACTCAACAAGATCAAAGATTTCGGTTTCAAGTACACCACCTACTCGGGCATCACCTGGTCCATCGCCGACCTTCCCATTCCCGCCAAGAAGCACGACATCATCGATGCGTCGCAGAAAAGGGCCGACGCCGTCGATGAGCAGTATCGCGAAGGTCTCCTCTCGGAGGAGGAGCGTAAGCGCCTCAAGATAGAGATCTGGCAGCACGCCAAGAACGAGATCGAAAAGCTCATCCCCGAGACGCTCGACAAGAATGGTCCCGTCTTCGACATGGTGACTTCGGGCGCTCGCGGCTCGCTGGGCCAGATCAACCAGATGGCCGGCATGAAGGGCCTCATCGCAAACCCAAAGGGCGAGACCATTGAGTTTCCGATCCTTACCTCGATGAAGGAGGGCCTCTCTCCCATCGAGTACTTCGTCACGACCCACGGCTCCCGCAAGGGTCTCGCGGACACCGCGCTCCAGACCGCGAAGGCCGGCTACCTCACCCGAAAACTCTTCGACGTCTCCCAGGACGTCACCACGTCCGAGGATGACTGCGGCACGAAGGAGGGCATCACCATTTCCCGCAGGAGCGCATCCGGTATAGAGATACCGTTTGCAAAGACCATCAAAGGGCGCGTCCTTGCGCAGGACGTTGAAGACGGCGACAAAACTCTCTTCAAGAAAGGGCACCTTCTCTCGGCGCGCGACGCCAAGACGATCGAAGCTAGCTCCGCCGGCTCCGTCATCGTGCGCTCTCCTATGACCTGCAGGACCGTGCGCGGTATTTGCGCTTCCTGCTATGGGGCCGATCTCACGACCGGAGCGCTCATCGACATCGGCGAGGCGGTCGGCACCATCGCCGCGCAGGCCATCGGGGAGCCGGGCACCCAGCTCACCATGCGCACTTTCCATTCGGGCGGCACGGCCTCGGTCGGTGGCGACATCACGACCGGCCTCCCGCGCGTCGAGGAAGTCTTCGAAAAGCGCACGCCCAAAAACCAAGCCATGGTCGCGCATATCGCGGGAACCGTCTCCGAAATACGCGATGACGGTCGCGAGAAGACCATCGTCGTTCTTCCCGACGCCGGCGAGAAGAAGGGGAAGAAGGCCGTCGAATACCCGGTGCATTTCCGCCGCATGGCGCTCGTCAAAGTGGGAGAGCATGTCGAGAAGGGACAGCTCCTCACCGACGGTTCCGCGGATATTTCTGAGCTCTTCCGCTTCGGCGGCAAGGAAAAAGCCGAAGAGTATATCATTGCCGAGACGAACAAGATCTACGAGCTGCAGGGCGTTACCATCTCCCGCAAGCACATTGAGGTTATCGTGCGACAGATGTTCTCCCGCAAGAAAGTGAAGGATGCCGGCGACACCCCGCTTACCCCAGGCGATATCGTCGAGGAGTGGTACCTCCTGAAGCTGAATGGCGAGGCGAAGGACCGCGACGGTAAGGCGGCGACGGCCGAACCCATCGTGCTCGGCATCTCTGAAGTAGCCCTCTCACGCAAGAGCTTCCTCTCCGCAGCCTCCTTCCAACACACGACCAAGACGCTCATCAATGCGGCAGTGCGCGGCTCCATCGATGAGCTCCACGGCCTCAAGGAGAACGTCATCATCGGTCGCCTCATCCCCGCCGGCACAGGCTTTTCAGGAAGCAAAAAAGAGAAGCTCATCGAGGAAGAAAATCGCCGCATCGCGGCGACCCGCCCGGCAGAACCGTCTGCGTTTGGAGCCGCCCCACGCGAGGAAGTAAAGAGTGAAAATTAATCAAAAACCGGTGCAAACATTCTTTTTTGCACCGGTCCAGAAAGTTCTTATCGGCAGTCAGGACACTTACCCACAAGGAGGTGTTTGTTGTCCGTAACACGCCGACATTTCCCGCACCGGCGTGCCTTGCCCATGATCAGGAGTGCGGTGGGATCAAGCACGTCGTTTGCACCACTCCAGGGGTGATCGGAGTGATCGGGCGGCGGATCGCTGGATGTTGGAAGACGGGAGCGGAAGCCCATTGCTCTCTCCTTGTACGTTTGGCGGTATGATAGCGGAAAGCCTTGGGGGAGGCAACTGTGTAGACTATGAGCGACACCGTACAGAAAATAAAGGATCGCCTCGGCATTACGGAGGTAGTATCCTCCTATGTGAAGCTCGAGCGCGCCGGGCAAAACTTCAAGGCGCGCTGCCCTTTCCACAACGAAAAGACCCCGAGCTTCTTCATTTCTCCCGGGCGCGGTAGCTACTACTGCTTCGGGTGTGGAGCGAAGGGCGACATCTTCTCGTTCGTCGAGCAGTTTGAGGGTCTCGATTTCCTCGGTGCTCTCAAACTCCTCGCCGCGCGCGCGGGCGTCGAGATAAGACCAGAGGACCCGAAAAAGCGCGACGAGCGCGAGCGTCTCTTTGCGCTCATGGAAGATGCTGCCGTGTTCTTTGAAGGAAATCTCGCTCGAAACGAAGCGGCACGAGACTATCTTAGAGGCAGAGGGCTCGAGGAGAAGTCCCTGGGGCTCTGGCGCCTTGGCTATGCACCGGATGAGTGGGAGAGTGCGTATACGTCCATGCGCTCCCGCGGCTATTCTGACCGTGAAATTCTCATCGCCGGGATCACCAAGCCTTCGGAAAAGCAGAGAGGCAAGAGCTACGATCGTTTCCGTGGCCGCATCATGTTCCCGCTCTTTGACTCCGGCGGCCGAGTCATCGCTTTTTCCGGAAGGCTGTTCCCGGGAAGCGAGGGCGCCGAGGCGCCCAAGTACCTCAATTCTCCCGAAACGCCGATATTCCATAAGGGAAACGTTCTCTACGGCCTCGACAAAGCGAAGTTCTCGATACGTAAGTACAACTTCGCGATGGTCGTGGAGGGCCAGATGGACCTTCTCATGGCGCATCAGGCTGGGTTCAGCAATGCGGTGGCGCTCTCGGGGACCGCGCTGACGCGCGAGCAGCTCGGACATCTCCGCAGGCTCTCGGACAATGTTCTCCTCGCGTACGATGCCGATGCAGCAGGTATCGCGGCGACCCAGAAAGCCGCGCTCATCGCGCTCGAGCTTAGTCTCAACGCTAAAGTGGCCCATTTTCCTGCGGGACTCGACCCGGCGCAGCTCATCAAGGAAGACAAAGAAGCTTTCAAGAGGGCGGTGCGAGAGGGGAAACACATCGTGGATTACCTTCTCGACGTCATCGCGTCAGAAGGCTATGATGGGCGGAAATTCCGCTTAGCGGTCCAGGCGCAGGTACTGCCCTTCATCGCGCGGATAGAGAATCGCATCGACCGAGCGCACTTCATAAGTCGGGTCGCGAGCCGCATCCATCTCTCTGAGGAACCGATACGGGAAGAGGTCGAAAAGCTGACAGCCTCCGTACCGCCGGCGGAAGGGGTGGTGGGAAGTGAAGAGCGCGACGTGCAAAGGAGCGCCGGCCTCAATGCGCTTCTCGGAATACTGCTAGGGCAGGCAAAGAGCGCATTGAAAGCCATGGATGCTACCGTCATGGAGGCGCGATTGAAAGAGGTGCTTGGAGAGGAATTTGAAAAGGTCATCAAAGCCGCAAAAGCCGAGGAGGAAGAACTTATATTCCAGGCCGAAGCGGCGTTCGGAGGCTCGGAGGATATTAAGCGCGATGTGGATGAGCTCTTCGGAAGGCTTGAAGAAGGCGAGCTCCGGAGGCGTCTCGAGGATATTCTCTCAAGGCTGCGAGAAAGTGAAGAGAAGGGGGACGAAGCGCGCTCCGAGGAGCTGCTCCGAGAATCGAAAAACGTATCCGATAAGCTCATGAGTCTCACAAAAGGTCCGTTTGCTTAAATAATTTCATTATGGCGATACTCAAACGCAAAATAAAAAAGACCCTCAAACGAAAGCCCGCGAAACAGGCGGCTTCTTCAGCCCGAAAACTCGACCTCCCGCCGAAGCTCCAGAAGCGACAGCGCCAGTTCGAGGAGAAGGCGCAACGTCTTCTCGCAAAGGGTCGCGAGCGAGGCTACGTGACCTATGACGAAATACTGAAAGAATTTCCGACCATCGAGAATGATGTAATGTTCCTCGACGAACTCTATGAAAAGTTCAGCACTGCCGGCATCGACGTGCTCGAAGGCGGAGGTATGCTCGAAGAGAGCGCGACCGAGGAACTTCTTGAAAAAAAGAACGTCTACAAACGCGGCTCCGACTCGACCTACGACTCCATCCAGATGTACCTGCGCGAAATAGGGCAATACCCGCTCCTCAACGCCGCACAGGAGCGCGAGCTCGCGAAGCGTGTCGCGGAGGGGGAGCGCGAGGCGGAAAACCTTCTCGCGCGCGCGAACTTGCGCCTCGTCGTCTCTATTGCCAAGAAATACGTCGGCCGCTCTCCCGACCTGACGCTTCTCGATCTTATCCAGGAAGGGAACCTCGGCCTCTTTAAGGCCGTCACGAAATTCGACTACACGAAGGGATACAAATTCTCTACCTACGCGACGTGGTGGATACGGCAGGCCATCACCCGCGCGCTCGCCGACCAAAGCCGCACCATCCGCATACCGGTCCACATGGTCGAGACCATCGCGAAGTACAAGCAGGTAGTGCGCCGCCTCTCCCAGGACCTCGGTCGCGACCCAATGGCGGAGGAAATCGCCAACGAAATGGGTGTGGATGTTGAGAAAATCTACAATATCGAAAAAATAAATCAGGATACGGTCTCGCTTGAAAACCCGGTCGGGGACGAAGGCGACGACAAGTCGACGCTCGGAGATTTCATCAAAGACGAGAGCATTCTCTCTCCTTCCCAGGAGACGTCTCGACGCATCCTCGCTGACCAAATTCGGGAAATTCTCGATGACCTCTCTCCCAAGGAGCGCAAAATCCTCGAGATGCGCCATGGGCTCATGGACGGCATTTATCACACGCTTGAAGAAGTAGGGAAAGAGTTTGGTGTAACGCGCGAACGCATTCGCCAGATCGAAGCGAAGGCGCTCGAGAAAATCCGCACGCACGAAAAAGCGCGCCGTCTTAAGAGCTACTAAACGCCCAAGTCGAGAGGTAGAAACGGCCAGTCAGCTTAGCCGCCAACACAGCTGCACAAACCGTAGGCCATGGCTTACGGTTTGTGTGCGCTTTCCGAGAACCTAAGACTGGAAAATTGTATTGCCCGAGGGAGGCATAAGAAAATCCGCCCATGGCATGGGCGGACAGTCACAGGGCTGTGAGTGCGTGGAGGAGCAGGGTCTCTTGTATCGTGGAAATCCAAAGGAAATCATGCAGGGCCCAATATGCCCATTTTTGGTCCCCAACGGAAGCAATGTGCTCGACCAATTTCTCGGCGTTCAATCGCCGTAATCTAAATCCGCGAACCGCATAGTAAGCCCATTCCCCGTAGGGAGCCGCGCGTATCGCTTTTACAACCTTCGTCTCGCCAATTTCATCAAGAGCAAGCGCTAGAAGCGTTTCGTGATGAACAGCGCATTCTCCATGGTAGATGGCTCTCCGATACTCTTCTTTCGCCACGAGTCGTTCGGCAAGTTTTGTCGCGCCGTAACGATGAGCAAGTCTAAGTCCGGTTCGGATTTCTGTGCGTATCTCCGCAAGGCGTTCTTTGGGTAGCATTGCGAACTCCTTTTCCGGACAGATTCAATCATATCTCCTATAAAAAGAAAATCGCCTACAGATGCCGGGACCATCTCACTGACACGTCTCACTAAAAAGAAGAGGGCGCTCACCTAGAGCCCTTCTCCCCGAAGTACGGTAATGACGGTAACGAGGAGGACGTAGGAGTCATAGAGCACTATCCTCCACCACGGACCCTTTTTGGAGAGCCGCGCGTAGGCGAGGTCGATTTCCTCCTGGTTTTTCGACAGCGCCATACCCTTGTGGGACTGGAAGTACCCCGTGATGCCGGCGACGAGAAGGCGCTTCGCCAGAAGGCCTTCATGGAGGGCTTTTTCGTAGTTTTCGGTATTCGTAGGGCGCGGGCCGACGAGCGACATATCTCCCCGCAGAACGTTGATGAACTGGCCGAGCTCATCGAAATAGATTTTTTTGAGAAAGCGCCCCACCACGGTCAGAGCCTCCGGCTTTCTCTCGAGCCTTTTGGTGTGGACCACCCCTCCGCCTTTTTGAAGGAGTTCGCCGTTTAAGGAGTCCATTTTGAACGTGCGCACTTTATAAAACGTGAATGGCCGCCCTTGGGAGATGCGTGTTTCAGCGTAAAGAAGTGGGCCGCGGGAAGAGGAGGAAAGGATGTTTTCTATCGCGATGGCAAGGAGTATTGCCACAATGGCGGGGGAGAGGAGGATGATGAGGAATATGCTCACCACGACATCGAAAGCGCGCTTGGTACGCGGAAGGGGAATGGTTTCCATGAGATCCGAAGACGTCCCTCTAGCCTAGAGCTCTGACTTCAGGGTGTCAAACGCTCCTGAAAAGAAAAGCGCCGCATCGTGCGATGCGGCGCTAAAGTGAGGAATTCAAGTCCCCTAGAGGCTGATGTAGTTTTTTCGTTTCTCCTCTGGGGGGACCAAAAGGGCCCAGATCAGAAGTATCATGCTCGTAAAAAGCGCGAGCATGATGAACCCGCCGACGAGGGCCCCTTTCACGATTCCCTGATTGAGAATCGTGACGAGGTCGCCGCCGATGAGCCCCGAGAGATCGAGCCCACGCTGTGTTGCGGCGAGGTCACCGAGGGCGCACGCCTCGATAAGGCAGAAGACGGCGAGCGCGATGAGCCCGCCCTTGCTCTCCCCTCGGCCGAGGGCTAAGCAGCCGCCGGCTAGAAGGAATAGCCCTGCTATCGTCAGGGCGACGTCTATGGCGATGGTCCCAAAGATGGCCATGGAATTCTCCCCAGTTAAGGTTCAAACCTGAATAAATCGTAGCATATTTTATGCAAAAAGTCAAGGTTGAAGATGGCTGATATACTGGGAGAAATGTCGAAAAAAAAACTCCCCATATCCCACTGGAGCCATAGCTCGCTCACGACCTACCTTCGTAACCCTCTAGCCTGGTACAAACGCTACGTCGAGGAGGTCTACGACACGCCGAGCTCTCCCTCCTCGCTCGTTGGTCGCGCTGCGCACAAAGCACTCGAGCATTTCTATGGCGGAATAGAAAAAGAGGGCGCAATGGCTCTCGGGCTCGAGTACTTGCGCAACATCGCGGACTTTGAGATTAACTTCGGAAAACTGGCAAAATCGAAGGCGGCAAAAAAGAAAAAGCGTGCCCAGATGGAGAAAGAATACCTACAAGCTGTTGCGTTCTATCTCGAAAAGCCGCCTCGCTACGACGTGCTCGGAGTTGAGGTGAAGGCGACCACCGCGGTGCCCGGACTGCCTCTTCCGCTCAAGGCCGTCTCCGATCTCGTCGTTGTCTCGAAGGGGAATACGAACGCGGTCGACATCGTCGATCATAAATTTGTCGACTCATTTAGTCCGCTCAAAGCAGAAAAATCGCTCTTCGTCATTCAGGCGCTCTTCAATTACTACACGGTAAAGGAAGCGTTCGGCAAAAAAGTAAAACGTTTTATCGTCCACGAGCTCAAAAAGACGCGCAACGCTGATGGCTCCGCGCAGCTGCGTAAATACACGCTCGAGTTCGATACGCTCGATGAGGAGTTTTCGCTCTTTCACCGCCTCATCAACGATGCGACGGAAGACCTCAAAGGGAAACGCGTATTCTTGCCGAATCCCTCAGACCTATTCGAGGGTGAAGACTCGCTCGCGATCTACCGGCTTTCGCTCGTCGAAAATTGAGCCGGGAGACCCGTTTGCTATAGTGAGGGCTAGCAGTCTTCTTAGGAGAAAGCCATGAGAGACCCGCGTCCTGCGGTAAAGCTCTATCTTGCAAAGCGTATGGATGAGATACGAGGAACGCTACGTCTTGGGGAGAGTTCCTCCGAGAGTTTCAGGAGCGTTCTGCGCAGCGCCGTACAGGAGGCCTATCGTGACGAGCGGCTAAGCGACCGGGAGGTGGAAGAGAGAGTAGATAAGGCGGTTGCGCGCACGATGGAAGAGAACAAAAAGTTCCTTGAAGAGCATATCCAAGCACTTCGGTTCCTCGAGCACGGGGAAGTAGGCTTCGCCCTCGAGCTTCTTCGCGGGCAAGAGAATTACTTCGTCGGGTACTTTCGTGAATTGCTCCATGAGAGGATACCGAAGTCGCTGCACTCCAGCATTCGGCTCGAGAAAAAAGAATTCGAGCACGTCTGCGTCCTTATTAGCCGGCTTGAGGAATGGAGCGACGAGCAAAGAGCCCCCAGTATTCACTGAGGGCTCTTTTTGTACCTGGCGTTACTGAGTGGCTTTTTGCGCCGAGAGTATCTGCTGTATCTCCGCGCGCAGCGCCGCAAGCGGCTGGGCACCTTCGATAGGGAGCTTCTGGTTGCCGATCACAGCTATCGAGAAGGGAGTGCCGAACTGATTGGGGCCCAGCAGGATGGTCGCCGCCGCAAGGCCCTCGTTGAATTGGCCGGTTATTTTTTGTGCAAACTTGTTGCTCGCAAGACAGGTCTGGAATTTAGTGGAGTCGATGCCTATCTCCGCGGCTATCTGCGGCAGGAGCGCCGGGTCAAGGCCGTTGTTGCTCGGAGTCACTTCGTAGATCTTGTCGATATACTGCCAATACTTGTCGTTGCCGCCGAGCTCTGCGACGCACTCCGCCGCCTCGTGCTCATGGGGCGATTTCGGGTGGAGCTGCGGGATAGGGGCATTGCGAAACACCCATGCAACGTCACCCCCCTTGCCGAACTCGTTTATGATGGCGTGCATCGTCGCATGGAATTGCTTGCAGAACGGGCACTCGAGGTCGGAGTATTCGACGATGACTATTCTGGCGCTCGGGTTTCCGAGGATGTGATCGCTCGTCGAAACGGGCTTGATGTTGACGCTCTCGGAGGTCCGGGGCGTGCCGGTGCCGGAGGTCGTCGGCGTCGCGGGGCGGTTTACCAGGTAGATGGCCCCAGCGATGAGCACCCCCGCAAGTATGATAGCGACGGGGATGCTTACGCTTTTAGTGGGCGAGGACGATCCGCGGTATTCTGTTTCCGGAGGCATAGGTGTGAAAAATAATGTGCTAGGATTGTAGCACAAAAAGCGGAAGGGGAAGTCTTTCCATACCGCTCGTTCAATGGATTACTTTTCTTCCGTCACTTTAGGGCTCGTGCAGGGTGTCACCGAGTTTTTGCCGATCTCGTCGACCGGGCACCTCATACTCGCGCGCGAAGCCCTTGGCATCAATACGGGCTCCGGGCTCTCCGTCGATGCGGTCCTTCAGCTTGCGACCGCGCTCGCAGTCCTCATCTATTTTCGACGCGATTATTTGAGACTTCTCGGGACCTTTGGCCGGACCGTGCTCCGGAAGCCGGTCGAAGTGCGCGAAAGCACCCTCCTGTGGGCGCTCCTCCTCGGCACGCTGCCGGCGGTCGTATTCGGGCTCCTCTTAGAGAAAAAAATGGAGACGGTGTTTCGCAGCGGCACTCTGGTCGCCCTTTCGCTCCTTGCCGGCTCGCTCCTTTTCTACGTCGCCGAGCGGCTGGGGAAGCAGAACGTCGCGCTTACGCTCAGGAAGGGCATTGCCATAGGTTTTTACCAATGTCTGGCGCTCGTCCCCGGTGTCTCCCGCTCCGGCGCGACCATCTCTGGCGGGCTACTTCTGGGGCTTACGCGTGAAGACGCGGCCCGGTTTGGCTTCCTCCTCTCCTTTCCGATAACGTTCGGCTCCGGGCTTTTGAAGCTGTACGAACTCATCAAGGGTGGCTTCACGGCGACGTTCGGACCGGAACTTCTCATCGGGTTCCTCGTATCGTTCCTCTCCGGCATGCTGGTCATCCACTGGCTCTTGCGCTATTTGCGGACACATTCGCTCTCGGTCTTTATTTGGTACCGCGTCGCGCTCGCGGCCGTCGTGCTCGCGATCGCGTATCTATAGGCACGACAACAAAGGCCCCGTTGAGGGGCGTTTGTTGTAAGGCCGTTTGCTCGGAGAGAAAACGTTCCCTCACACTATTAGTTGGAGCCTGAGTTCGCCCGGAGGCGACGCTACGCTGGCTCCATGTTGATTAATTGGGAACCTTCTCACGCGCTTGCAAACTTCCTGCAGTGTACCGAAGGAGCGGTGAAGCATGGATGAATGGGAGGCCTTGACTCTTCCAAAATGCATTTCCTTTCGTGCAAAAAAGCAAACGCCCCGCGTAGGCGAGGCGTTTGCGGGAGTCTGCCCGGGAGGAATGGTTCCTCGAGTGTATATTCTGGGCCCTAAGCAAAGCTCGGAAGCCCGCCACGGCGGGCCCATGTAGATTGTTAGGAACCCCTCGCAGGCAAACTACCTCCAGTGTGGCAAGGGAGCTCCTCGCGTCAAATGAAATCGTGGATAGCCCGGTATATCCTGTGGATTGCTGTGGAAAAGTCCGCATTGTTGGGGAAAAAGCTAGAACGGCAAGGTATGGGTCATGGCCGCACCGCGCTCCTTTTTCATCCAGCCAGCAGTTTTTATCTTGAACTCGCGCACCTCACCGCCGAAGTCGGTGTACTTGAGGGTGCCGTTTTTGAGCGCATAGTCGAAGATTTCCTTAGTGATCCGCACGTCGTCGAGACAATATTCCTTCACCTTCTCACGCTCGCCAGCCCTCCACCACTCGAACGCTTGCATGCCGTCCCCACTCTTACCCCGTCCGAGCGTCGCCTGCGCGACGTTGTCGAGCTTGAAGCGCCGCCCGACAGTGTTCTTGATTTCCTTAAGGAGATCGACGCTTTTGATGTGTCCGAGCTCGCCGGGATAAAAACGGTTGAGGACAGGGATATCAAAATGATCGGAGTTGTAGCCCACCAGAACGTCCGTCTTTTCAAGAATGGGCCAAAGCTTGCCGAGTTCCCATTTCTCGAATGCTTGGTAGGAATCGGTCAGCGAGTCGTAGATGCCGACGACCGAAATGTCGAGCTTGTCGAGCTCCGGCATGAAAAACGAGGGCCCGTCGTGAATAGTCTCGATGTCGAAAACGACGGTTCTCATGCGGATAGTTATGAGAGAAAGCTGGAGATCGTTTCGGCAGAAACTTCCTTCTCGGCCCCGGAGGAGAGCTCCTTGAGCTTATAGGAGCCGGATTTCACTTCGTCTGCGCCGATCGCGAGCACGTAGGGGATTCCTTCTTTATCAGCATACTTTATCTGATCGCCCACTTTGCGCTCCGTAACGTTGATGGCGACAGGAATGTTGCTGAGGCGCAGCTTGCTCGCGAGCTTCTGCGCTTCCGGGATGAATTCTTCCGAGAGGGTTGCTATGAACAGCTTTGTTTTCGAAGTGGGGATAGGCAGAAGCGAGTGTGTCTCGAGAAAGTCTCGCGTGGTGACATCACCCATGGCGATACCGACGGTCGGTACGGGGTCGACGCCAAAAATAGAGAGGAGCTCGTCGTAGCGGCCGCCACCAAAGAGAGAACGCGGATTCTTCGGATCGGTGTCGAACAGCTCAAAAACGATTCCGGTGTAGTAATCGAATCCCCGCACAAGCGACGGATCGTAGATGACGTTATCGATACCGATCGCTCGCAGTTTCTCGATAAGATCCGCAACATCCACCGGCGCGGCGGTGGGGAACGAGAAGGGGCGTCCCACGAGCGCCTCAACCTGTGATTCAAAATCCTTGATCTTGTCTTTCTTGTCGATGAGAAGACGTAGCTCCTTGGCTTTGACGGGAGAGAGCTTGTAGGAGCCGAACAACTCGTCGAGTGTTTTGCGACTGTTTATCTTGATGACGAATTGCCCGGTTTCCGCGCCGAAGGAGAGCATGATGGCATGCGCGAGCGAAATTATCTCGACTTCGGCTGGTGCGCCGGAAACACCGAAAAGATCTACATTGAGCTGCCAGTGCTCGCGCAGTCTCCCGCGCTGGGGGCGTTCGTAGCGGAAGACGTTGGGGATGGAATACCAGCGCAGGGGGAAGTGGAGCTCTTTGCGTTTCGCCGCGACCATGCGAGCGACCGAGGGTGTCATCTCGGGCCGCAGGGTCACTTCGCGATCGCCGCGGTCTTTGAAGGAGTAGGTCTGCTCGTTCACGATCTCCTCGGAGGTTTTGCCAAAATAGAGCTCAGAGGGTTCGAGTATAGAGGCATTGTAGTCCTGGTAACCGAAACTTTCGCAGACGCGACGCCACACGCTAAATAGGTAGTCTTGGATGGCCTGGTCTTCCGGGTAGAAATCACGAACGCCTTTGTAGGGTTCGGTCCCGAGAGATGCTTTCCTTGAAGCCATACTCGCTCATTCTAGCGGAAAGAAGCCTACTTGTCAGAGGGGTTGGTGTGGCGCTAGGGTTCTAGGAGGCAAGGGAGACGGCCATGGTGAAAATATTCCTGTTTCCTGGAGTCGACCCCGCGAAAATAGACCTCATGCCGGTCGAGCCGGCGGAGCATAGGGAGGCCCTCGGAGCGATTCTCTACGTCGACACCGGCCTCGAGCGCAGCTCCTGCTGTAAGGCACCCATCAGACGCACCGTAAACTGCGGCCTCAAGCTTGTGCAGTGCTGTCGCTGTAGCGGCCTCCTCGAAGAATAACCTTTCCAGGGCCTTTGCGACAACCTCGCGAGGGCCTTTTCCTTTTGCACTATTTGTCAGCTAACCCAATACTCAAATTATAAGCTATAGCTTACGATTTGAGTATGTGAGTGTGGGCGCCCTTACTTACTTTGCGCAGGGTTGGTGCGGGTGACAGCGAACCTTCAGGGGCCTTGCTCGCGGTTTCCTGAGACGACCCGAGGGTCGTACTGCTCGAGGATCGCCTCCTTCACACGCTTGGGGTGCGGAATGCCTCGTATGATGAACGCGGGCTCGGCTCCGGCGGTCTCCACACGCAGCGTTCCAAAGTCGAGAAGCGTCTCGATGACACCCACGACGTCTATTTCGATGTCCTGTATTTTCTCCATCCGGAGGCTCCCGGTCTCCCGGTTGAAAAAACCGCGTTGGTCGACAGAGATGATGCGCCGGTCAGTAATGGTCCACTGGTCGAGGTAGTAGTCCGTAAAGACGGCGAACGATTTCATCCAAAACATCAAAAGCCACGCGAAAATGGCGAAGGAGAGGGCGGAGGAAGGCACCGTGCCCAGAACTTCCGACGCGGGAGTGCCCCCAGGTACGAAGCGCAGGAGCCCGATGAGAAGAAAGGGAAGAAGGAATATCAAAAATATGCCGAAGAGCGAACGTGCGAGCACGAACCAGTGCTTGCGCACCGTGAGCACCTTTTGCTCGTCGTTTTCAAGGGTGAGAAGCGTCATAAGGCACTAGATCCGAGCATGCCGAGGAGGAAAATCGCGCTGCCGCCAAAGTACGCGATTGTCGCGATGAGCATGACCAGGTTTTTCGGCGCATAGCGCAGCCAGTGGTAGAGAAGCACGAGACTGAACACGAGAAATAGGAAAAAAAGCATGGCAAAAAGAAGCAAGCCGAAGTTTCCGCCGAACGCGGGAAGGTAGTCGAGAGCATCAAAGGGAGAGGTCATAATCAAAACCGCACGGGCACTTCGAGGTAGTCGTCGCGGGCAGGGTCGCCAGAGGGATTATCGTTGTGAAGTATTACGCTGCCCCTGGAGCCGGAGGGTTGTTTCGGGAACGTGAGGGTTATTGAGAATGGCACGAAGTCAGTCGTCATCCACTTCCCCTGTGCCTGAGCCGGCCCGGAGGCTATGACATTCCCTTCTGAGCCAAGGATGCGCACCGGAAAGCTTGCCTCGAAGTACCAATCGCCGCGGGCTTTACCTGAAATAGTGACGGGACTTTTTATGGTTGTGCCTGCTTTAGGGGCATCGGCAATAATGAGGTCCGCTTTGGCGGCGGCGCCGTGGGGAAAGGAGGGCGAGGGAGCCTCCGATGTGCTAGCGGTCGAGGTGGCGCCTCCCGTGTCGGTCGGCGCTTCGACGCGCTCGTAATAGAGAAGAAGTCCGGCGACGACGAGGAGCGCCATCGCGATGACGCTGAGGTTTCTGACGTAGCCCCTCATACCGGCATTGTATCAGACACTACGGGTGAAAAAGCGATATCGCTCCGGCGGGGTCGGCGATGCCTCGAAGCTCAGAGAAGGGGATGGTCACCGAGAGGACTCCTGCCGCGTAGGCGGCCACTTGGTAGGGATTGAAGTAGAGCGTGAGCCCTTGCGGCGTGAGGCTGAAGGCACTGAAATTATCGAGCTTCGGCGCGGTTCCCTGTTCGAGCCAGGGTGAGGTTACAACGCCGGCAAGCTGCGGGTCGCCGAGGAGCTTTTCCCGGGCCATAGGACCGAGAACCCCCAGGTAATCTTTGCCGCGTACGAAAAGATCGCCGATCGAGACGGTCTTGCCCGTGTCGGGACGGTAGTTGAAGGTCGAGATGAAGTCGTTGGGGTGTGCCGCACCGGAGATGTAGGCGGATGTCTCAAAAACGACGCTCACGAACGCCTCCGACGCCTCGCGCACTTCGTAGTGCACGGAGAGCGTCGAAGATGAGGCTCCAGGGGGAGAGGAAACGCGGGACGCATCTTTTTTAAATGAATCTATCTCCCTCTCCGCGCTCGTTGCGACGAGCGCGTTTAACGCATTGTCGCCCGAGTACCCGAGCCCCTTAAACTCCGGGTACTCGACATCTATCGAGAAAGACGGCGTCTCGCTCGTGTCTTGCTTGTTGATGGTGAGATATGCGAGCGACGTCTCGGGCACCGAAACGGCCGGGAGATTTTTGTGCGAGACTTTGTTGTAGACGGCGTATCCTATGATAAGCATGAGGACGAGAACCGATACGACCATGGGTATCGAAGAATTCTCTCGCTCAAGCGGCATGGGCTCATTAAAGCATGAGAGGCGTCGGATGCTCGCTGTGGAAAAGGAGCGGTGAGGCCTTCACCGCACGCTCACGCTCTCCCTGCCAGGCTACAGGGTACGCCTTGCCAACGGGTCATATTTCTGGTATCGAGAAGCGACGTTTTACCCCTGACGGCCGCGTCTCCGACAGGCTGCGATTCGCCACGGCGCCCCTTATGCCAGCTCCCACTTCGAACAAGGTTTATCTCGACGACGTGCTCTCTTCCGGAGCGGCTCTTTCAGTCGTATCTCTCGTCGATGCGCTTATCGCCGAGGCGCAGGGTGCTCGCGCCTCGGACATCCACATCGATCCGAGCGAGAGTAAGGTGCGCATCCGTATGCGCATCGATGGAGTCCTCCAGGACCGTTGCAGTTTTGAAAAGATCCTCCACCCCGAGGTCATCGCGCGCATCAAGGTCCTCGCGCGTATGCGCACCGACGAACACCAGAAAGCCCAGGACGGCCGCTTCCGAGTGAACCTTCCCTCCGGCAGTTCCATAGATATACGCGTCTCCATCGCGCCCACCTACTTCGGCGAGAACGTCGTACTGCGTCTCCTCTCCGACAAGGCCGACGAGTACACCCTTGAGAAGCTCGGCTTCAACGAAGCCGATCAAAAGAAAGTCATACGCGCCATCCGCCGCCCGCACGGCATGATACTCGCCACGGGCCCGACCGGAAGCGGAAAAACGACAACGCTCTATACGCTCGTAAAGATGCTCAACACCAAGGACGTTTCCATCGTCACCATCGAGGACCCCATCGAGTACGCTATCGGGGACATCCGCCAGATACAGGTCAACTCTGTGGCGGGCCTCACCTTCGCCAACGGTCTTCGTAGCATCCTGCGCCAAGACCCCAACGTCATCATGGTGGGCGAGATCCGCGACAGCGAGACGGCGGGCATTGCCGTCAACACAGCGCTCACCGGCCACCTCCTCCTATCGACGCTTCACACCTCGGACGCGGCGACGACGCTTCCGCGCCTTCTCGATATGGGCATCGATTCCTATCTCGTCGCATCGACCGTAAACTTAGCCATCGGCCAGCGTCTTGTCCGAAAGATCTGCGACTTGTGCAAAGTCGAGGACCCGCTCACGGACACGGAGCGAGAAAACCTCCTCGAGGTGTTTCCCGAGCGCGCGAAGAAAAAGAACATGTTTTATAAGGGAAAAGGCTGCGAAGCGTGCGGCAGCTCTGGCTACAAAGGTCGCATCGGGGTCAACGAGGTTCTCGTCGTCGACCAGGAGGTGCGCGATGCCATTTTGAAAAAAGCCCCCGCTTCCACCATCAAGGCTATCGCGGTTAAAAACGGCATGACCACGATGCTCCACAACGGCTTCGAACGCGCGTTTTCCGGCGACACGACCATCGCCGAAGTACTACGCGTCATCAATGAGTAGCGGCAAAGCTCCAACGACCGTCGAGCGCGTGCGCGGCGTTCTCGCCGCCCACGGTGCGCGCTTCGAAAGGCTCATGTCGCGCAAGAAACCGGAGCCTAAAAAGACGCTCTCGGGTATCGAGCTACGGCAGCACTCCTTTCAACCCGGAAAGCCTGTGTCAAAAAAGAAAAGGAAGCACGGCGCTTTTTCATTTTCTTCCCTTGCTTCATTCTCCTACGTGCGTTTTTCGGTAAAGGAGCAGACGCTCTTCGCCAAGCGCATGAGCTTCCTCGTAAAAGCAGGGGTGCCGCTCCTTGAGTGTCTCCACCTCATCAGGCAGCAGACGCGCTCGCGCGGCAAGGTGCGCGTGTTCGACCGCATCATCAAAGACGTCGAGAGCGGCCAGTTTCTCTCAACGAGCCTTCGAAGGTTCGGCTCGCTGTTCGGGGATTTTGCCATAAACATCATCCAGGTGGGGGAGAGCGGCGGGATTCTCTCGCAAAATCTCTCCTATCTCGCTGACGAACTCCACAAGCGCTACCTCCTGCGCAAAAAGGTGCTCGGGGCGCTCGTCTACCCGGTCTTCATCACTTTCGCTACTCTCGGCATCACCGGGCTTCTCACGGTCTTTATCTTCCCGAAAATTCTGCCTATTTTTTCGAGCCTCAATGTGACGCTCCCCTGGACGACGCGCGCTCTCATCACCATTTCGAATTTCTTGCGTGTCGACGGGCTCTACCTCATCCTTGGCCTTGTCGTCTTCTTCGTTGCGTTTTTCATCGCACGCCGCAAGATCCCGGCGCTTCGCTTTTGGACCGATCGCCTCACCATCGCCATCCCGTTCTCAGGCTCCATTTCGCGCAACTACAATCTCTCTAATTTTTGCCGCACGCTGGGGCTTCTCCTTCGAAGCGGCATGCACCTCTCCGAGAGCATCGCCATCACGGCAGAGACAACCAACAACCGCGTCTATCGTCGCGAGTTTGCACACATAGCGGATGCCGTCACGGTGGGCGGTACCATGTCAGCCGAGCTCAACAAAAACCATCGTCTTTTCCCGGATGTGCTCCCGCACATGATCATGATCGGTGAAAATACGGGAAACCTCTCCAACACGCTCATCTACCTCTCCGAGCTCTATGAGACTGAGGTCGACGAACTCACGAAAAATCTCAGCAGCTCAATCGAGCCGGTCCTCATGATCGTCATGGGGCTCCTCGTCGGGATCATCGCGGTTTCGGTCATCATGCCTATCTATGAGATCACCCAGCACCTCCAACCCCGCTAGCGGATTCACGATGATAGAGCTCATCGTGGTCATTGCCATAGTTGCGCTCATTTTTGCGCTCGGACTTTTTATGAGCATGGAGACTTTCCGTGGGACGCTCTTCAGAACTGACCGCGATACGGCCCTTTCGATCCTCGGGCGCGCCCGTAGCCGCGCCATCAATAACATCCACCAGACCGCCTGGGGTGTATGCTACGACGATGGAGCGCATGCGTACGTGACCTTCCGCGGGAGCACCTATGTCGCGGGCGCGGCGACCAACGAATCGTTCGACGGAAGCCCCAGCGCGACCATCACGAACTTCCCGCTCTGCTCCTCCGGCTCCGGCATCGTCTTCGCGCAGCTCTCCGGTACCACCTCGCCCCGGAACATAACTCTGGTCGAAAACGCCCGAACAGCCAGCATTTCCATCAATGACGAAGGACGTATCGATTGGTAATGCCGCACGTTCGCAAAAGGGGAGCTCGACGCTCGAGATACTCATCGCGTTTTCCATTCTCGTCATTTCGCTCGCCGCGGTCATTACGGTCGTATTCGGCAACCAAACGGTCTCCGCCAATACGCAGACGGCGACCGAAGCGCTCTATCGCGCCAAGGCCATGCTCGAAACCGCGCGCGCCGCGGCGCGCGCGGACTTCTATGGCCTGAGCGCGACGTCCTCCACGGAGACGGTCGGGCCGCTCACCTATACCAAATCCCTCGCGGTCGCGGACACCGCGCCGTTTACCAAACAGGCGACAAGCACCATTTCCTGGAGTGAAGGCGGCCGGAATCTTTCCGTGACCCTCGGGACGCTTTTCACGGATGCTCTTGGAGACCTCACGGGTGACACGTGTAACCCAACGCTTTCAGGTGATTGGAGCACACCTCTCGGACAGCAAAATGGAAACAATCCGGGCTACTCGTATTTTGATTTTCCGAGCGCGGCTGGTACGACCGGAATTGATATCGCCGGGAAAAGGGCGTATCTGACGACTAATCCGAGCGGCGGAGCGGACGATTTTTACGTCGTCGATGTGAGTAACCCGGGCCCTCCAGGAGCGAGACTCACCAACTACTGGTCCTTCGCTACGTCTTTTGGACTTGCGGATGTCCGAGTCTCCGGAAACTACGCCTTTGTTGCGGTAGATAGCGCAGCGAACCAGTTCCTCGTCATAGACAAGTCGGACCCCGCGAGCATGAAGATTCCCGCCAATGGAAAACTCAAGGTCTCCTCGACAGGAGATATCGGCAACACGCTTTTCTTCGATTACAAGACACACCGCGTATATCTCGGCACCACAAAAGGGTTTTACATTATCGATGTTTCTGATCCAAAAAATCCCACGAAAATAGGAACGGGATTCAGGGTCGGATCCCAGGTAAACCAGATCGTCGTCAACGGAAACATCGCCTATGTCGCTTCGGCGAGCAGCTCTCCGCTCATCGCCCTCGATATCAGTGACCCGAACAATGTTACGAAAACCTTGCACTTCGACGACGATTCGGGAGGTCTCTTGGAGGGCAAGAGCCTACTGCTTTCAGGAAGCACACTTTATTTTGGGCGCGATGGAGGAGGCAGTAGTGCATACCACTATCCGCAACTCTACTCCCTAAAGGCATCAGATTTTTCCGTGAATTGGTCATTGATTACGGCGACGAAATCAAAAAATGATGGAGTGAACCGCATGGTTCTCCGAACCAGCTTGCTTTTCGTTGCTGCTGATAAAACAAATGGCGGTTTCGAGGTATACGATGTCTCAAGCCTAAGCTCTCCACCCTCGCGCTACGACACGAACCCGCTCAATATCCAGCAATCTTCGACCGCAGGGTTTGATTGTGAGGGCAATTTGCTTTTTGTCGGTGAGCGCAGTCAGCATGCGCTTCAAATAGTCGGACCATCATGACCCGCGGATTTACTCTCATAGAGACTGTCATTTATATCGCGCTCCTCGCCATCATCATGGGCGGGGCGGTCGCGGCCGCCTACGCGCTCTCGCAAGGGAGCGCGAGTCTCAGCGCCGCAGGCGTCATCGAGGGGGAGGGGAATTTCGTGCTCCGCAAGATCGACTGGGCGCTCACCGGCACCTCATCGCTCGCAATCATTCTCGCACCTGCGGTGGGCACGTACGGAGCGGCGCTTAGTCTAAAGCGCGTGGACGGGACCCAAGTTGATTTTCGCCTGAACGGAAGCTCTATCGAGATGCGCGAGGGCGGGGCGACGGGGATCTACGAGCCCATCACGACGGAAAATGTCTCCGTGAGCGCCCTCCAATTCTATGCCATTCCTGCGTCGGGAAAAGGCCCGGGCGGCGTCGAAGCGTCGACCACTATAAACACAGAGACGTTCACCACCACGCGTTATGCGAGAAAGTAAGGGACAGGCTGGGTTCATTGCGCTTATGTCGGCGATCATAATCTCCGTCGTGCTGCTTCTCCTCGTCACGACCGGAAGTCTCGCCGGCTTTTTCGGACGCTTCAATGCGCTTGATTCGGAGCTTAAAGAGAGAAGTTTCGCCGCCGCCGATGCCTGCGTCGACATCGCGCTCCTCGCGGTCGCCAATGACCCTACCTATGCCGGCAACGCTACCTCAACACTCTCGGCGACCGACAGCTGCTACGTCGGGCCCGTGACGAGCGCAGGAGGGCAGAAAAGCTTTGAAACACGCTCCTATTTCAACAACTCCTATACCAACCTTGCCGTCTCGATCGACGCGAATACGCTCACCGTCAATTCTTGGCAAGAAGTGGCGAATTTCTAGGATATTGCGCCGATAGGGACGCTATGGTAGACCCAAACTAGCAAAACCGGAGCCTAGTCGGTCACAAGAGGCTCGATTATAAACTAAATTCCAGAAGTATTTAATGAAAAAAGTAACGTCAGCTTCTAAGGGCTTCACGCTCATCGAAATCCTCGTGGTCATCGGCATTATCGCCATCCTTGCCACGATCGTCCTCATCGCCATTAATCCGGCCCGCCAGTTCGCGCAGGCACGAAACACGCAGCGCAACAGCAACCTAACCACGATCCTCAACGCAATCGGTCAGAACATGGCCGACAACAAAGGGATCTTTAAATGCGGTTCCGTTACGCTCCCTGCGACGGCAACGCATGTTGGTACGGGTGCTGGTCTCACTGACCTCTCATGCCTCACGCCGACCTACATTGCGGCAGGCATCCCGACCGATCCGACCAACGGAACGGGGGCAGACACGCAGTATACCGTCGCAGCTTCGTCCACCGGACAGGTCACGGTGTGCGCACCGAACGCCAACGAGGCGGCTCTCGGAAACCCCGGTTCCATTTGCGTGACACGCTAACTGCGCGACGTCAAAAAGGCCCCCCGTCAGGGGGCTTTTTTTGGTGCCTCGTGGTCCGGTTTCAGCCATTGACAGAGGCACTTTCTTGCTGTAGACACTAGCTACATGGTGCTGCTCCCGATTACGACACGACGAGGCTCGGGGGTTTAAACTTCGGGGTAACTTTACAAACGGGTACGTGTATCAAGAGCTGGCAGTCGAGCTGGTTCGTGCTTGTGTAATGCGATGTAGCAAACAATGATCATGAAGTCGGTTTCTCCGCTTCCCGCAACGCTCAGGAAATCCTTTGGCGTTGCTCTCGTCATTACCACGGTTGCCCTCTCATTCTCCCCGCTCGCCGCGCTCCCCGCTGAAGCGGCAAAGGTGTATGGCATCGCGATAAAATCTACGGTCTACGGACCACTATCCATCACTCTCTCCGGTGACGCATTTGCAACGGATTACGTTGGACAGTTTGGCCAGCAGAGTATAGGGGTCGTCGATTGGGGCGATGCATCCTCGACGAATCCCGCGCCGTTCTCCATTACAGCCTCGACTTCTCCAGCAAAAAATTTTACGGCCTTGTGGGGTTCGGTTTCTCACTCCTACGCTACGACCGGCCCTAAAACCATCACAGTCGCAGTTTGTCACCAGGGCTGTACGGGTGCCGAGGGTGCAGATAGTACAGCGACACTCAATGTCGTCATTCCTCCCGCGGTCCTCAAGGTCATTAAAAACGTCGTCGGAGGTACTGCTTCTGCTTCCAATTTCACTATTAACATCGCGGGAACAAGCGTCACCCCAAGCTCGTTTGCCGGATCTTCTTCAGGAACGGTCGTGAATGTCGGTGTCGGTAACTACTCGGTTTCCGAAGCATCAGGAGGCCCTTCGGGCTACACTGCTTCGTTCTCTTCAGGCTGCACGGGCACCGCGGTGTCTGGCGGTTCATACACCTGCACCGTCTCCAACACATTTGCCACGACCGGCGTCCTTGAGGTCCACAAAGTCGTGGTCAACGACAATGGCGGCACTAAGGTCGCTTCCGATTTCACGTTCTCGATAAACAACCAGACGCCTATTCCATTTGCGGCCAGTGGCACTAATGACTTTACGCTTCCCGGCGGCACCTACGCGGTGACCGAGCCGACCGCTCCTGGCTACACGACCACTTACAGCGCAGGTTGCTCCGGAGTCGGGAACGTCGTCAATGGCGCGACTACGACCTGCACCATCACGAATAACGACCAGCCGGCTTCGCTTACTGTCACGAAAGAGGTCCACAACATTCGCAAGACGCTCCAACCGGGCGACTTCAATCTCGTCGTCGGCACTACGAGCGTCGTCACGGGCATCGCGCACCTCTTCGACGCGGGCGCCTACACGATCGGGGAGACCAACGGCACCGGCTACAACGTCTCTTTCTCGGGAGACTGCGCTACAAACGGCTCCATCACGCTTGCGATCGGCGCGTCCAAATCTTGTACCATCATTAACACGGAAAAGACTCCCGGCACGCTCCACGTCATAAAGCACGTCATCAATGACGAGCCGGAAGGCTACACGGGCACCGCGGTAGCCTCCAACTTCATTCTCTCCGTTTCCGGTGGCAATCCGTCGCTTGCTTCTTTTAACGGTTCTGAGACGGGCACCGACGTCACTATCGACGGGGGAGCTTCCTTCAGCATCAGCGAAACGGGCGGCCCGACGAACCTCTACGGCATGACGCTCTCCGGCACCTGCTCCGGAGTGATGCCCGAAGGCGGCACCCTCACCTGCACGGTCACCAACGACGACAATCCTGCGACCACCGGCGGCCTCACGGTCGTAAAAGTAGTCCACAACGATAACGGAGGCAGCGCGGTCGTGGGAGATTTTCCGCTTCACGTCACCGACGGTAGCACTATCGTGACCGATGTCGGAAGCGGCGAGAGTCACCAGTTCGCGGCCGGCCCCTACACCATTTCTGAGACCGGTTCCCAGACGGGTAACTACAGTGCGACTTTCTCGGGCGATTGCGACGGGAGCGGCGCTGTCACCGTTGTCAATGGCCAGAGCAAAACCTGCACCATCACCAACAACGACAAGGCACCCTCCCTCACGCTTGTTAAAAAGGTCACCAACGACAACGGCGGCTCTGCGGTTGCGACTAACTGGACTCTTTCGGCCCTCGGCAATCAGCAAGATCCGACCATCCTCTCCGGACAGGGCGGCGTGACGAGCGACGCCTCCTTCCAGGCCGGCACCTACACGCTCTCCGAATCGACCGGCCCGTCCGGCTACACCGCCGGAAGTTGGAGCTGCGTTAAAAACGGCGCTGAGCCCGTTGTCGGAAGCTCTATCTCCCTCACCATCGGCGACGTCGCGACCTGCACCATCGTCAACGATGACCAGCCGGCGACCCTCCACGTCATAAAGCATGTCGTGAATGACAACGGCGGCTCCGCGGTCGCAGAAAACTTCACCATGCACGTCGACGGCACGAACGTTTCTTCGGCGTCGTTCCCGGGCTCCGAAAGCGGTACCGATGTGACCCTCGACGCCGGAAGCTACTCGGTCTCCGAGGATAACGTTACTGGCTACGGCGCCACGCTCTCTTCTGACTGCTCCGGCACCATCGGGGTGGGGCAGAGCAAGACCTGCACTATCACCAATGACGACGGCAAAGCGACCCTCAACGTCGTGAAGCACGTCGGAAGCGGCCCTGATGCGAAATTTACCTTCACGGTGACCGGACAGAACGACACCGATATTACGACCGTCGACGGCGCCGGCACATCCACGATGGCGCTCGACGCGGGCAACTACAGCGTCACCGAACTCGTGCCCGCCGGCTGGAGCCTCAGCGGCAGCCATCCATCGTGCCTCTCTAAAGAACAGAGCGTCGGCGCGCCGTCCGTCCAGAACGGCGAGGCCGTAACGCTACACTCCGGCGACGTCGTCACCTGCACCTTCACGAACTTCGCCTCGAGCGCGGACCTCGCGCTTACGAAGTCCGTCAATGGCACGACCGTGGACGTCGGACAGACCATCACCTACACGCTTACGGTCGTCAACAACGGCCCGGCGGCCGTGAGCGGCGTTGTCGTGACCGATGATTTCCCGACCACGACGCTTACCTACGTCTCCGACGATGCGTCGACGACCGGCACGACCTACGCGACCTCGACGGGGCGGTGGTTCGTCGGTTCGCTTGGGAACGGCGCGCAGAAGGTACTGCATATCACCGCGACGGTACAAAGCGGCACGGAAGGGAAGACCATCACCAACTCGGCATCCGTTTCCGCATCTGAAAACAATGATTTCAACAGCGGCAACGATACCGCGACCGCGCCGGTCACGGTGAATACCCCGACTCCTCCTCCGGGCGGAGGCGGTGGTGGCGGTGGTGGCGGCGGCGGTAGCAACCCGCCGGCGGGAGGCAACGGCCCGATTTTTACGGGTAGCTTCGGCGGCGGCGGTGCGGTCCTTGGGACATCGACCGGTGCTGTGCTCGGCGTTTCGGCCGAAGACTGCAGCAAATACCTCACGAGCTACATCAGGGAGGGTCGTGCGAACAACACCGACCAAGTGCTGCGCCTCCAGCGCTTCCTCCACGACCTCGAAGGATTCACAAGCGTCTCCTCCTCCGGCTCCTACGACGCGAGCTCGCTTATGGCAGTGAACGCTTTCCAGCTGCGCTACAAGAGCGATGTTCTGACGCCATGGGGCGCGACGGGCCCGACCGGCTACGTTTACTACACGACGCAGAAAAAGATCAACGAGATTTACTGCAAGTTCACGAAAGATTTCCCGCTCAGCTCCGACCAGCTCGCTGAGATCGCGCGCGTGAAAGCGCTCGGTGCCGCCTACCAGGGAAGCACCGCGCCATCGCTTCCAGGAAACTTCGCACCACAGGGTGGCAAGGCTCCTGCGACGCAAGGCACTCCCGATGTCGGCGGAAAAAATACCGGTACCTCGCAGACGGCAGGGACCGGCAACGCTCCCTCTTCCGGCGGTTTCTGGAAGGGAATCGGCAACTTCTTCCGCAGCATCTTCTAGACGATAGTGATCAAAATGCGCCCGAGGATACGGGCGCATTTTGCGTTCAGCAGGTAGACAAGATCCCCACTCCCCGTGTTAAATGCCCTAAGTCGCGCTCTCACGAGGGAGAAAGCCATGCAGCGTGTCGCTCGGATCGCCTTTGGCGCAGTCATGCTCTTCTGCGCGTTTATGTACTTTTTAGTAGAGCCGGCCGCGTACAATGCCGAGCAGCTTGAATCGCTTCGCTCGGTCTCGACGCTCCTCATTTTTCTCGTCGGGCTTTGTGTCGCGGTCTTAATGACGATCGCGGTGCTTGAGCCGGTGAGCGAATCCGAAACTCTCCACCAGGTGACGCTTCTGCCGACCCTCTCGTCCATCCTTGCGCTCATTTGGTGGCTCATGCTTGGCGTAAGCGGGCACTGGCCGCTCTTCTTTACGCTCTTCGCCGCGCTCCCCGTCGGCTACGTTATGGGGGCGAAGCGCAACGTGAGCCGCCGGAAACTGCGCAGTGAGTACCTGCGGGGGAAAAAGTAAGCACGCGGCGTTTCCGAAAGTCGGAAACGCCGCGTTTTTCTCAGGTGCATTGCGAGAGAGGCCGTTTCGTGGCATAATTTCGATCATGAACATGCGACGCAAGCTCAAAAAATACCTCATTCCGCACAAGAAAAATCGCTACAAACCGCACCTTTTGCGCATGGAGGGAGTCGTTGCGGTGGCGCTTGTCATCGTTCTTCTTTTTACCGGCGCCTACCTCGTGGGGCAGGGCATCAGAAGCAACAACGGCTTCCTTGCCGCGGTCATCACGAGCGTCCTTGTCGACCTTGCTAATACCGACCGTGCCGGCAACGGTCTTACGCCGCTTCACGTCAACCCTGTCCTCACCGAGGCCGCGCAGATGAAAGCCAACGACATGGCCGCGCACGGCTACTTTGCGCACGTCTCGCCCTCGGGCGTTACGCCGTGGTACTGGTTCCGGCAGGCGGGCTACGACTTCCTCTACGCGGGGGAGAATCTCGCGGTTCGCTTCAGCGATTCCGCCGATGTCGAGCGCGCCTGGATGCTCTCGCCGACGCATCGCGCCAACATATTGAACGGCTACTTCACCGAGATAGGCATTGCGATGGCGGACGGCTTCTACGAAGGCCAGCCGACCATTTTCGTCGTCCAACTTTTCGGCTCGCCGCAATCCGAGCCGCAAAGCATCGCCCCCGCGGCGAAGCCCGCCGCGGGGGCAGCGCAGGCCGCGCAGTCGCCGGTCAAAATTTTGCACTCCGACAGCACCTTTATCGCCGTGAAAAGCGTCCCACAGGAGCAGGGAAGTGTAGCCGGTGAGGAGTCTAAGGTCGCCGCAGTCTCACAGAGCGCTCCGGCAAGTCCCTCGCTCTGGAAGCGTATCGCAGCCTCACCGAAAACCGCGCTCGGCTCGGTCTACCTGACGCTCGCCACGCTCATCTTCCTCGTTATGACGCTCATGATCGCGGTCGAGATACGCCGCCAGCATCCCCTCCACATCGCCTACGGTACCGGACTCCTCGTTCTTATGGCCGCCCTCCTGTATGTGTATCAATCGACCCTCTTCGGAAGTGTCGTCGTGCTCTAAATTTCACATTAAAGACTACCCTTCAGCCGGTTTTTGTGTTTTTTCCGGAGCGCTATCTTGACAAACGAACTAGAGAATGCATACTTAAGTCCATGAGAAAAACTCTTGCAGGGTTTCTCGGCGTCTCGGCTCTCTTGGTATCCGCTCTCTTAGGGGTAAGCGCTCTCGCGCAAGCTCCCCAGGCTCAAAATCATATCCCCGTGTGTCCCGGCAAAGCGGATCCCAATTCTGCGCGCTGTCACGCACGAGTCATTGTCGACGATACTGGGAGGGCAAGCACGCACGCGAGCCCAACGGGCTACGGCCCAGTGCAGTTCCAAACTGCCTATGGGGCTGTAGGACTCTCAAGCACACAGACCATCGCTATAGTAGATGCCTACGATGATCCGACCGCGGAGGGCGATCTCACTACGTACTCCTCCGCCTTCGGACTTCCGGCATGTACGACCGCGAACGGGTGTTTCAAAAAAGTAAATCAAAACGGTGGCTCATCGGCACCCCGCGCCAATCAGGGTTGGGCGCTCGAAATTTCGCTCGATGTTCAAGCGGCTCACGCGATCTGTCCGACCTGCAAGATCCTCCTCGTTGAAGCGTCGAGCAATAGCTTTGCAAATCTTCTCACCGCTGAAGATTACGCGAGTGCGCACGCGGACGTTGTGAGCAATTCTTGGGGCGGAAATGAATTTTCGGGCCAGACAAGCACAAATTACGATGGGCATTTTAATCGTCCAGGTGTACCCATCACGGTCTCTTCCGGAGATTCCGGGTACGGTGCCGAATATCCGGCTTCATCCCGTTATGTGACTGCGGTTGGCGGAACCTCACTGTACCTCAACGCTGACAATACCCGCGCAGACGAAACGGCATGGAGCGGCTCCGGAAGCGGATGCAGTAAGTATGAGGGGAAGCCCGCGTGGCAACACGATGCGCTCTGCGCCAATCGAACCGTTTCAGATGTTTCTGCGGATGCAGATCCAAACACGGGCGCAGCAGTATATGATTCTTATGGCTACTTCGGGCAACGCGGGTGGTTCAAGGTCGGTGGCACGAGCCTCGCCTCGCCCCTTGTCGCGGCTATGTACGCGCTTGCCGGAAATGGCGCCGCTACCACTGCCGCCTCGTATCCCTATGCGCACAGCGGGGGTCTCTTCGACGTCGTAAGCGGCAGCAACGGAAACTGCGGTGGTTCATACTTATGCACTGCAGGGATCGGCTACGACGGCCCTACGGGTCTTGGCGCGCCCTCTGGCGTTGCCGCATTCTAAACTAAACAAGATCGAGGTACGGGAAGTTTGACAACCATGACAATTGTTGCGTTTTAAGCGCCACTTCATCTGCATTTTAGTGGTCAAGCACTAGAATGTAGAAAGCATGGCTTATAGAATAGCCGAAATGGGCCAGGTAGCGCGTTAACGTGAACAAAACAGTAGTGCGGATTTTCGGCGCTATCCCCATTGACGGCAGCGCTTTGCGGCTGTAGAAATGAGCCACGAACACGTGGTTTGGGTTCTTTTATTAGGTTTTAAGAAAGTCGCGGCGTATAGGTGCGCGGCTATCTTTCCACTTTCCATTACTAAGCACTGCAACATCATGACGCATTCCATCACGGTCCGCACGATTATCGGCGGTATTTTGCTTTTCGCGCTCGTCGCGTTCGTCGGCGGCTTCGCACTTAACATCGCGAGCGCGCAGGACGCTACGACGACCTCGACCGTCGGAGCTGTCTCCGACCCGACGCCGGTAGTCAGCGCGACCTCGACGGACACGTCCGCGAGCACCTCGACCGTCGTGACATCGGATACCTCGGCAAGCACCACGGCTCCCGACCCAACCACAATCACTTCGTCGACGACAACCACGGTCGCTTCATCGACGGCAAGCTCGACCGTCACCGATACGACCGTCACCGACTCGAGCTCGACCCCGACGACCGAAGCCTCCTCGACAAGCAACACCCCGGTACCCGCCTCTGCGGATACCACGACGACTCCAACCGCATCTACACCAGCTCCGACGCCGGCCCCAACCCCGACGCTCTCGACCGACCAATCTGACTATCACCCAAGCGCAGTTGTTTCGATTTTCGGTTCGATGTTCGCTGCCCTTCAAAATGTTTTTCTTCACCTTACCGGCGGTTCTGCAGCTGATGGAAACGTAGTTGACCAGACGGTGCCGGTAACTGCTGACGCGAAGGGCTCATTCACCTACGGGTGGAACCTCAGCGATCTCTTCGTGCCGTTTTATAATCTTGTGGCCCTCGACATAAACGGTAACAAGCTCGCGGAAACAAACTTCACCGACTCGCTCCCGACCGATTTCGCTCAATGTTCCAACAACAACAGTCCTGTGCCGGCCGGGGGCTGCAATTGGATCGGCTCCATCATTCAGCAAAACAACTCCACCTATTTCGAAGGGATGACGGTACCCCAGAGGCTTCTTTTCCGGGGCTTCGTTGGTTCAGCATCGCATACCATTACGTTCCAGTATCAGTACACCAAAGGTGGCATACATGCGTACGATTTCCTCACCTATGTAGACCCCGCAATTAGTGACCCAAGTATAGCCCAGGGAAATGGGGCATTTACGCCCGGCACGACTGTTTTCAACAAGTGCGACAATCTAAGTACAAGCGGCGGTGCGGGCAGCGACACCAACGCATGCAACAGCCTGACGGGAACCACGGGGGTGCATATACCAGTTCCTGCGGATACGTACACGAGCAAGAATGGTTCACAATCGGCACGAGAGACGGCCTACCAGAGCGCGAACGGCTCTCGCTACGTCACGATGTTTGCGCGCAACGGGGTCGTGAGCGGATCCTCGATCGTCACGTCGCCAGCGGTTACTATTGGACATGATGTGGCAAGCGGCGCTGACACGGGCGATAGCTTTGCTACGACGACCATTACGTTCACCGTTCCAACAAATACCTGCACCAACAACAATAAATGCGATTTCATCCTCTACTTCGGCGGGCACCTTGCTCGAACCGGAAATGGCTCCGGCGATAGCTGGGGGCCGGGACTCGGATCGTCCCAGATCAATGGCGGACCCTACCACATCAAGAGCGTTCAGTTTGACGGAGTAGGGGGCAGTCAGGATAACCAGATCAAAGGTTCGGACATTCTTGTTCCGCCAGGGAGCATTACGATCATTAAACAAACGAATCCCGCGACCTCTCAGAGTTTTAGCTTCAGTGCCACAGCCGTCACGCCGACCTCGGTATCTCTGATGAACGGGGGGAGCCAAACGTGGACGAACATCGCTTCAGGCACGAGCGCGACTATCACGGAGACCCCGGTGGTGACGTGGTCGCTCGGAAGTCCCATTGTATGTGCGGGAAACACCCAGTCGTCGGTCACGCAGGTATCAAACGGAATAACGATCGTGCTTAGAAATGGCGAGAACGTTACCTGCACGTTCGTCAACACCAAGACTCAATCGCCGGCTCCAGTGACGACCGCGATTCATGACGCTTCTCATACAGTGGTTACCTCGGTGCCCGCCGGCACGACCGTGCACGACTCCGTGAACGTCGGCGGAAGCAATCCGACCCCGACCGGGACCATAAACGTAGATTTCTTCACCAACGGCACTTGTACGGGTCCAGCCGATTCAAATTCTGGAGCTGTGACCATCTCGGGGAACACTACCGATGTCACCGGCTTCGCTAAGGGGCCGCTTGCCGCAGGTTCCTATTCATTCCTTGCTCACTATTCTGGCGATCCCAACTACACGGCCGGAAACGGCCCATGTGAGCCCCTCACGGTCACGAAAGTCACACCCTTCATCTCAACGACTCCTTCGGCGGGGGGTACTATCGGCGTAACCCTCAACGACACCGCAAACGTTACCGGCGGCTTCACCCCGACCGGCAGCGTCACCTTCAAGCTCTTCCCGCCCTCAGACGCGGCGTGCGCTGGCACGGCTTCCTACACCAATACGGCCGGGACCGCTCCCTACGCGACAAGCCCAGGCTTTGTTTCCAACGCTGCGGGTGTGTGGCACTGGACTGCTGACTACGCCGGGGATGCAAACAACAACCCCGCCTCGAGCGGCTGCTCCGCTGAGTCGGTGA
Source organism: uncultured Candidatus Saccharibacteria bacterium (assembly GCA_964429815.1). GTDB lineage: Bacteria > Patescibacteriota > Minisyncoccia > Phycocordibacterales > CAYSCM01 > CAYSCM01. The sequence continues at coordinate 27,191 of CAYSCM010000002.1, read as the reverse complement.
CGGTGGCCAAGGTTTCGCCGTCTATCTCGACCACGCTCTCAAGCCTTGCTCCGGTAGCCCTTGGCGCTTCGGTACATGACTCATCAACTCTCTCAGGAGCTACGGTAAACGCCGGTGGAACCGTGACCTACACGGTCTACACCGACACCTCGTGCTCCCAAAATGCCCAGTCGGCAGGGACGAAGACCGTTACCAATGGCACGGTCCCCGATTCAGACCCTATTACCTTCAACAACGCCGGCGATTTCTACTGGCAGGCGGTTTACTCGGGCGACGCCAACAACAGTGCCGCAACGAGCGTGTGCATGAGCGAGCACCTTGTCGTCAACAAGGCAACGCCGACCGTTTCAACGGACATTCATAATGCAGCGCACACGGTGGTGACTTCAGTTGACGCGGGTACGACCGTCCACGATTCCGCGACTCTCTCCGGTGGCTCGAATCCGACCGGGACCGTCGCCTTCACCTTCTACACTAACGCTTCTTGCCAGGGCAGTGGGACTGCGGCTGGTACGGTCGCGCTTTCGGGTGCCGTCGCGCACCCCTCAAGCGATGAGGGACCGCTTAACGCCGGCTCGTACTCCTTCAAGGCGCACTACAACGGGGATGGGAATAACAATGGAGCCGATGGAGCGTGCGAACCGCTAACGGTAAATAAGGTTACACCTTCGATCTCAACCACTCCTTCAGCCGGAGGCGTGGTCGGGGTAACCCTCAACGACACCGCAAACGTTACCGGCGGCTTCACCCCGACCGGCAGCGTCACCTTCAAGCTCTTCCCGCCCTCAGACGCGGCGTGCGCTGGCACGGCTTCCTATGCGCAAACGGTCGCGCTTACGGCTGGTTCGGCAGCGACAAGCCCTGGATTTGCCTCAAACGCAGCGGGCACGTGGGGTTGGAGCGCAGACTACTCGGGCGACGCCAGCAATAATCCGGCCTCAAGCGGCTGTCAGGCAGAGCAGGTCACCGTCACGAAAGCGAGCCCAACTCTCTCGACGACCATCCATGACGCAGCTCATAACCCGGTAACATCGGTCGCACTCGGCTCTATCGTTCATGACAGCGCGGCTATTTCGGGCGGCTTCAGTCCGGCTGGTAACGTCGACTTCACCTTCTACACAGGTGCTTCTTGTCAGGGAAATGGCGTTTCTGCCGGCTCGGTACTCCTCTCTGGCGGCATCGCGCATCCCTCGGACCCTCAAGGACCGCTCGCAGCAGGTTCCTACTCGTTCAAAGCGCACTATGTGGGCGACGCCAATAACGACCCGGCCGACGCACAGTGCGAGCCGCTCACGGTAAACAAGGCAGATACGACCACCTCGACTCAAGTTCACAACACAAACCATCAAGACGTCACGAACGGGACGCTCGCGCTCGGCTCTATCGTTCACGATAGCGCGACCGTTGGAACCCAAGTGGATAGCCTCCCGATAACGGGCACGGTCACCTATCACTTCTACACCCAGACACAGTGCGGTGGGCAGCCGACCGATGAGACTGTCGCTGTCGGCTCTGAATCAAGCCCGACGAGCGCACTTGCTGTTGGAAGTTATGGCTACGTCGCGGAGTACTCCGGCGATGGCAACTACAAGAGCTCAAAGGGCATCTGTGAGCCATTCAGTGTTCAAAAAGGAGATACGTCTCTCGTGACGGAGATTCACGATGCGCAAGAAGCGATAATTACTTCTTCCGTCCCGCTTGGCACGACCGTCCATGACAAAGCAACGCTTTCTGGCAAAGTCGATGGGATTGTCCCGACCGGCATGGTTGACTTTACCTTCTACACTGCGGGCAATAACTGCCAAGGAGACTCAGTAGGGGCGGGCTCGATCGCCATCGATAGCTCCGGGATCGCACACCCTTCAAGTGGCGAAGGACCTCTTAATGCTGGCTCGTATTCCTTCAGCGCGCACTATAAGGGAGACGGCAACTACAACGCCTCCGATGCGGCCTGCGAACCCCTGACCGTTGAGAAGGCTGATACGTCGCTTACTACCGATATACACAATGAGTCTGGTGATTCGCCGGTCACGGCACCCCTCCCGCTCGGCTCCTCGGTCCACGACAAGGCAACGCTCTCCGGTCAGATCGGCACCATCGCTCCGACCGGCACCGTAAACTTTACGTGGTACACCAACGGGACCTGCGACGGAACCGGAGCAGGAGCAGGATCGGTCGCGCTTGTAAGCAACGTAGCGCATCCGTCTTCTACCGAAGGGCCTCTTGGTGCGGGAAGTTACTCGTTTAAGGCTTCGTATCCGGGAGATAGCAACTACCATGCTTCGATGGCGCAGTGCGAGCCGCTCACCGTTGACAAAGGACAGCTCTCGATCGCGACGACCATCCATGATGCGAACCACAATCCGATCACGAGCGGACCGCTCGGTTCGATCGTCCACGACACCGCGCACGTAAGCGGCCAGGTAGGCTCCATCGTCCCGACCGGCACGGTCACCTTCACTTTCGGTCCACAGTGCGGATCGGGCGTCATCGCAACCGATGGCTCGCTCGACAACGGCGACCCTCGCTCGGTAGGTACTTCAGCTCTCGCAGCTGGCAGTTACAACTTCCAGGCTTCGGTCGCTGACGATCCTAACTACAAAGGCGCAACCTCTGCCTGCGAGCCTCTTACGATCAACAAAGCTCAACTCGGCATCACGACGACAGTCCACGATGCATCACATGCAGTGGTTGCTTCCAATGCTCATGTTCCACTTGCTAGCGTGATGCATGACAATGCGACGGTAACGGGCGCTGTAGCGAACTTCCCAATCCCGGCCATCAGCTTCACCTTCGATGGAGGAGCTATCAGCAATGACGCGGCCGAGGGCAGCTTCAATGCAACTTCAGTTGCTACCGCCGCGCTTGGTGCAGGAAATCATAAATTCAACGCGACCGTAGCCTCTAACGACAATTACACAGGTGCTGCGAGCGATGATGAACCGTTTGTCGTCGACAAAGCACAGCTCACACTGGGCACGACCATCCACAAGGCTGATCACACGACCGCTCCAAGCAATGTTTCGCTCGGCACGACCCTCCATGACACCGCGCAGCTCGGCGGCACGGCAAGCGGCTTTACGGCTCCGACCCCAACCTTCACTCTCACAAGTGGCTACAGCAATGACTGTTCTGCGGGAACGTCCGTAGCAAACGGCGCCGGTGAGCAAAATGGTGATGCAAATTCCGTCCCAAGCTCTCCGCTTGCCGCTGGCACCTATGCCTATCGCGCAGCTGTCGCTGGCAATGCCAACTATCTCGGCACGACGAGCTCCTGTGAGCCGGTGACCGTGGACAAAGCGCAGCTCTCAATCACGACCACAGTTCACGATGCTCCCGATGCGGTCATCGCCAATGGCGCGCACGTACCGCTCGGCACCGCAACGCATGACAACGCGACCGTGACCGGGGGAGTCGGAGGGTTCCCCGTTCCTTCTATCAGCTTCATGCTCAACGCTAGCCCGATCGCAAACGGCTCTACGGAAGCGGGCTTCGATGCGACGTCCGTAAGCTCCGGAGCGCTTGGTGCAGGCAGCTTCACCTACAAGGCTGCGGTCGCCTCTGATGGCAACTATGTCGGAGCAACAAGCGATCCTGAACCATTCACCGTCGACAAAGGACAGCTCTCGATCGCGACGACCATCCACGACAATCAGCACGCTGCGATCACAAGCTCGACTCTCGGCTCGGTCGTCCACGACACCGCGCATGTGACCGGGCAAGTCGACTCGATCGTCCCGACCGGCGCGGTCACCTTCACCTTCGATAAATCGCCGAGCCAATGTGGTGCGACGGCGATCGGAACCGCGGGGAGCCCAGATCTCAGCACTGGCGATCCTCGATCGAATGACACGTCCACGCTTACCGCAGGCTCCTACAACTTCCAAGCTTCGGTCGCCGGCGATGCCAACTACGAAGGTGCTACGTCTGTCTGCGAGCCACTCGCGGTAGCCAAAGCAAGCACCGGCCTCTCGACCGAAATTCATAACTCTCAGGAGGGAGTAGTGACTTCTATCGCGACCGGAGGCTCGGTCCACGATAAAGCAACGCTCACAGGCAAAGTGGATGCCATAGTTCCGACTGGCAATGCAGACTTCACCTTCTTCAACAACGCTTCCTGCACGCCTACCGGCACTTCCGCCGGCTCGGTGGCGTTCGACGGCTCCGGCGTCGCGCATCCCTCAACTTCTGAAGGGCCGCTAACGGCCGGACAATACTCATTCCAGGCGGCCTACGCAGGGGACGACAATTACAGCGGATCTACGGCGGCTTGCGAGCCACTCTCGGTCGTCGACGGCACCCTCTCAATCTCTCCGGCAACGGCGTACAACAAGATAGGCGATGCGCACACCATCACCGCGACGGTGACCAAAAATGACGGCACCGGCTCCGCTCCGGCCTCCGGCGTCCTCGTGACCTTCTCGGTCACCTCCGGCTCGGCTGCCCTCGTGGGCGGCGTGAACACCTGTACGACCGATGGCTCCGGAGAGTGCTCGGTCCACATAAACTCGACAAGCTCCGGGGCTAATACCGTTCACGCGACCGCGACCTACTCTGTAAACGGCATCTCCATAACCCGCGCGACCGGGGATGGCCTCTCGGGCGATA
>CAYSCM010000002.1:0-22483 GCA_964429815.1 uncultured Candidatus Saccharibacteria bacterium | reverse complement strand
ACCCGCGCGACCGGGGATGGCCTCTCGGGCGATAGCACGGACACGCACAAGACGTGGGTAGACGCGAATATCTCACTTACACCGCTCGATGCGACCAACAACATCGGCTCCCCTCACACAGTGACCGTGACGGTCAATAAGAATCCAGGCTCCGGATCCGTCGTGGCGGCAGGCGAGCACGTCGACTTCACCCTTACTCCCGCCGGCGGGGCGACCCCGGTCGTCGACACGGCGGCAAGCACCTGCGATGACGCCGGTCCAAACACCAACGGCAGCGGACAATGCACGATCATCTTCAATAGCGCCACCCCCGGAACCGTCGCTATTCATGCTACGGTGACGCTCACCGTCGGCGGCGTGTCCCTGACTCGTAGCAGCGGGGATAGCAGGACCGGCGACAGCGCTGACGCGAACAAAACCTACGTTGCCGGCTCGCTCCAAGTGACCAAGGCACTCGTCCTCGGCGGATACAGCCTTCCGGTAAACGGCACCTTCAAAGTCTCCGTCGACGGCCCGTCGTATCCGGCTCCGAGCGCAAGCACAACCCTTACCTTCACGGTACTAAATGGCGTCGTCTCCGGGGCGCAGACCTTGACCCCGCTTATTCCCGGCACCTACCACGTCATTGAGCTCAATTCAGGCGTGGCCTGGACCGCGACAGTGACCGGAGGGGGAAGCGTCACGGTCGTCGCCGGCCAAACGGCACCAGCAACGGTCACCAATACCCTGAAGCTCCCACACACGAGCATCTCGATCGTGCCAAACACGCAAGAGACGGTCGCGGGCGAGAACGTGATTCTGACCATCTCTGACAAAAACGATGGGGCAGTACCGCTCACGAACGACTCGGTAGTCCTCACCTACGGCGCGACGACCATCACGCTCGACAAGAACAGCCCGAACTTCAGCGGCGATACGAACGGCAATGGCGTCATGGACCCGGGCGAAACCTGGAGCTGGACCGTGAGCGTCCTCATCAGCGCGAATACGACCTTCACGGTCGTCGGACACGGCACTGACCCGCTCGGCAACGACATCACGCCCACCAACGGCTACGCTTCAGAGACCTCCTCGACGACGGTGATGGTCGTCACGACCACTCGCACGCTCGGCTTCTGGCAGACGCACACGAGCTTCACCTCGGCCGTCTTTAGCACGATTTTGGGCGGCAGTCTCCCGATCGGTATAGCTCCCCATAAAGGCGTCCTCATTACCGCAGCGCAAATATTTGGTGGCTTCTACGCACCGATACCGAAAACCACCGCTGGAGCTAAACGAACCCCTGTAGATCAGGCTCGCATAACGCTCCTTCAGCAGCTCCTTGCGGCAAAGCTCAATTGCGCTGCGTTCGGTTGCTCGAGCGCCACGGCAACGCTCATCGCCAAAGCAGATGCGGACTATGCAGCGGGGGATAAGAATGCGATACTCGCCGATTCAGGCGCCCTCGACGCGTACAACAACAGTCTTGATACCGGCGCCATTCCGGCCGGGCTTCCGCCGACAGGGAAGGCAACACCTTCAGCTTCGAAAGCGTCGGCTGACCTCGCTTTCTGGAATAATCCGTAAATCCCTGACGTGCACAAAACCACCCGCGAAAGCGGGTGGTTTTGTGCACAGGCGTCGCTTTGGGCAGGAAGCGGTGCTGTTAGACTGAGGTCATTACCAGTCTTTTCCCTATGCATGAATGATGTAGTGAAAGCGGGTCTTGCCGGGTGCGTGGGAACCTTGGCAGTGCTTGGAGCCGTGGGACTTGCCGCAGGGGCAGGCCCGTTCGGCGCCGCGACTACCCTCACCGGTGTCGCTTCACCGGAGGTTGCGGCCTTGCGGCTTGACTTCGGCCGCCAACTTGCCCCGTCCCGTTGCGAAGGGGTCGGCAGCCCCATCGTCAACGTCGCGCAGAGCATCAAAAACGATGCCGACTCAGGCCAGGCGGGCAATTACTGGGGCTTTGATACGTTCACGCGCACGATACAGCTCTGGAAGACGAGCACCAGCAATGTGTTTTGTGCGGTCGTGCGCTACCAAGGAAGCTTTGTGGCGGAAAAGGGGCAGACCTCGCCGGGGAACACCGGCGTGCTAAGCGGGGATGAGCGCGGTCCTATCCAAGGAGGCTATGCCGCCGCCATCACCGGGACCCTCCTTACGCAGCCGCTCTGGCCGCTCAAGGGGAACGTCGGCGTCACGGACTATCAGTGCGATCTCTCCGGCAATTGCCCGGGAGCAATCACCTGGGTCGGCCAATACTTCAACCCGGATTACTCCTTCGACTACAGTTGGTGGGGTTGGATCTATCGCGCCGGCGCCAAGCATACCTGGGTCAACAGCAGCGAGGGAAACTCCGGAGACGTTCTCTAAGACGATAGGGTGCTCGCAGCGTCGATTCCCCCGCTTCCCGCCTAGGCGGTAGAGGGTCGGCACAACATTGTCTCGCGGGGAGCGATGTTGTGTTTGAAAAAAAGCCGCCCGTGAGGGCGGCGAGGCAGGGGAGCACTTCGAAATCAGACGCTCGGGATGCCGGCCATCGGGTCGCAGCCGTCCTCTGGGTAGCAGATAGTCGTAAGGGCGGCGAGGCGGACGGTCTCTCGTCCGTCTTTGCCCAGATGCTCCCAGAACTTCTGTAGATACCGCTGCAAGAGCTCGAGCTCCGCTTTGGCGCCACGGCCGCTTCCGACGATGCGTCGTACGAATTTTGAGGGGTGCAGGCGGAGGGTCTTCACGGTACTTCCTCCGTAAGTTGCCGCGTAAAATTCTAGCATTATTTTATGGTTTGTCCAGGCACACGTCGTAGCTTAACGAAGGCACACTGCTTGGCCAAAGATAAGACTAGAGGCGAGCAAGAATCTCTTCGATGACCTTTGCCGTTTCTTCCGGGCCTGAGACAGCGCGCGTTTGGACCTCGGTTTCTTTGACCACGGCATCGTTGCCGCCTTCTTGAAGCGCATCACCTACGTAGAGCATCTGCGCCACAGGAATGTTCGTGAGAGCGCAGAGTTGCCGGAGTCCATAGGATTTCGTGATGCCTCGATGCGTGACGTCGACGGAGGTTAAACCTCCGGTGCTCACTGAATACTCGGGAAGTTTCGACGCAAGCGCGTCGCGGAGTTTCCTTTGCGCTTGAGGATGGCCATCGTGCCACGTGCGTTTTTCCTCGACCGGGGCAAATTGCCCAAGCGCTGAGAAGGTAAACTGTGGGCCGCGATCCTCCAGGCGCTCCCCCCATAGTTTCTGCGGCTCCTGCGCCATTCCCACCTGCGCGAGCGCCTCGGCGAAGGCGTTGCGGATAAGGCGCCGCTCATCGTCGGTGAGATCGCTCTTATATACGTTTTGCCATGCCCCGTTCGCAAAGCGATAGCCGGCGGCCGCATTCGTCGGAAAAAGGTAGAGGCGCTCGAAGCGGCTATCGGAGGGTAGGGACGGGAGGAGCTGCCGTTGGAACTGGTGGAAAGCCCCGCCGCTCATTACCGCGACCGGTACTTTCTCAAGGAGCGCTCGCAGGAGCTTTCCCATCTCAGTGGTGACGAACTGTTTGCTCGCGGCGAGCGTACCGTCCAGATCGAAAGCGACAAGGTCTGGAAAATCCTTCATTGCTGCAGGTTTTTAGGCAGAAGAATATCGAGGAGTTTCCTGAGGGAGACCTTGGCGAGCGCGATGACGGTGTCGGCCCCGCCGTAGTAGATGTAGAGACTGTCACCGCGGAGTATCGAGCCGCAGGAGAAGACGACATTGCGCACAACGCCGATACGCTCGTACTCCTCGAGCGGTTCAAGAATGGTGTCGACGCTGCGTGAGAGGACGAAGGAAGGGTTTTTGGGATCGAGGAGAACCGCACCGAGGCGGTAGGTCGTGTTCACAGATACGCCATGGTAGATAAGGAGCCACCCTTTCTTAGTTTTTATGGGCGCTCCGGCGATGCCGATTTTTTTGCTGTCCCACATACCTGGGCGTGGACCCATGATCTCGATGCAGCGGGTGAGCATGGAAGTCGAAAAATCGAGCGTATCGAGGAAATCGGCGCACAGCTGCGGGTCGATGCGGTGAAGGAGCATATACTGCCCTTTCACTTTTTCGGGGAGAAGCGCGGTGTCCTTGTCCTGCACCATGGTCGGCGTGATTAGCTGCGGCCGTTCCCACTTGTCCCAGCGCATGTCGACGAAATCTTTCAGTGAAATGGAGGAGATGGCGCCTCGCCACGGATCACGCCCGTTGAAAGCGGTGTAGGCCAGGTAGACGGTATTGCCGATTCTGGTGAGACGCGGATCCTCGCAGCCGGAGTTACCCTCCCCGTGCTTCACCTCGAACTCTTCCCGTGGCACGTACGCGGGCTTGCCGAACCGCTCGAACTTGATGCCGTTCTTGCTGCGTGCATAGCCAAGGACCGAGGTGTTGTCCTCGCCCATGGCGCGGTAGAGCATGTGGACCGTCCCGTCGATGTCGAGGGCGCTGGGGTTGAAGACAGCCCGGCTCTCCCAAGCGTTTTTGGGATTGGGCTTCAAGATGGGGTTTTCCTTGATGCGCTTGGCGAGCTCGACCCGTCGCTGCGGCACCATAGCGTCGAGGAGGTCCTCGACGTTCATGGACGCTTTGCAGGTGACGGTATCGGCAGCGCCGTAGTAGATGTCGATGCGCCCGTTTTTTTCGAGTATCGCGCCAGTGGGAAAGACGATGTTGGGGACCGCGCCGTAGCACTCATAGATCTCCTCCGGCACCATGATGGGCCCCTTCGTGCGCCCCACGATCTGGCGGGGGTCATTGAGGTCGAGGAGGAGGACCTCAATGCCGAAGACCCTCTCTCCACCGCCAAAGTAATTTTGAATGTAGGAGTAAAAGATGAGCCAACCGTCCTTCGTCTTGATGGGGGCGGAGCCGACCTCCACGTGGTCGCGCTCGTAGCGGCGCGGATTGATGGTGTTTTTACCCATGCCGCCGTGCCAGTGCTCCCAGAACTTCACGTCCCAAAGCTCCTCGAGCTTGTCGCACTGCGCGATGGCGATCTGCGCGGGCGGCTCATCGGTGTGTGCGGTGAGAATGGCCGTCACCTTACCGTTTATGCGCTCGGGGAAAAGCGCCATAGCTTTCGCGTTGAAAGGTGTGACAAGGTGGCGCTCATTGACCTCAGTGAGGTCCTTTGATAGTGCAACGGCCACCCTGATGTTGCCGGCGTTAAAGGGAATTCCCCCGAGCGCGGTGTAAAAAATAACGTACTGGCCTTCGAAATAGGTTACGCGCGGGTCCTCGCAGCCGTAGCGCTCCCACGGCTCCTGAGGAGTGATGAATTGCCGACGGTCCTGGAAGTGGACCCCGTCGAGCGAGATGGCCTTGCCGATGGTCGAAACACCAGAGGGCGTCATGAGCGCATCGGGACGGCCCATGGCGCGGTAAAGGAGGTGCGTGATGGAGCCGGCTTTCACGGGGGAACCGTTGAACGTGGCCAGCGCCTCCCAGTAGCGGTCGGAGATAGGAGCTATGAGTGGATTATCCTTGCTTCTGCGTACGACGTACATCGCTCTACTATAGCGTGGAATTATTAGTACTTCCTCGCGCCCGAAATCGCATTCACTGGGCTCATGAGCGCCTTGAGAAGCTTACGCACCGGGACCCTCGCCGCGGCGATGCGCTTGTCCCCGCCACCGTAGTAGACGAGGAGGTCATCGCCGAAAATGACCGCTCCGGAGGCGTAGACGACGCCAGGCTTCCAATCGTTCTCGTACCACATCAAGGGCTCAAGGACGGGAACAATGGAGCGGTAGAGGATCTTGGAGGGGTCGATGAGGTCGAGGAGCATGGCGCCCACCTTGTAGCCTACAGGCTCGGCCGGATTCATGCCGTGGTAGAGAAGGAGCCAGCCATTTTGGGTCTTAAGGGGCGGCGCAGCGGCTCCACGCACGAAGGTATCCCACGCGCCCTCGCGCCCGCCGCGGTTGTTGTTACTTTGTATGGGATCTTCCTCAAGCTCTTCGAGCGAGTCCAGGTAGTCGATCATGACGGTGGGCGTGAGGGCGTGGAGAATGGCGTAGCGGCCACCGATTTTTTCGGGGAAGAGCACCCAATTCTTGTGCGTCTCTCCTGACGGGGAAATAAGCATCGGCCGCTTGAAATGGAAACGTTTCGCGGTGAGGTCCTCCCCGTGAAGCTCCGTAAGAGCGACGCGAATGGAACCCCAGCCCTCGAAGACGTTGAAGTTCATAAAGAGCGAGCCCTCAAGCATGACCGCGCGCGGATCTTCCGAGCCGCCCCAACCGCCGCCGGAGGCATAGAGGCCTGGGTTGTAGGAAAGCGGCGCATAGCGGCGAGAGTGCAGGAGGTGGTAGCCAGCTCCATGGTCGTAGACCGGATGGGGAAGGCGCTCGAAGTGTATGCCGTCGTCGGAGAGTGCGTAACCTATGCGCGACACTCCGTCGGGGCCGAGCGCGCGATAGAAGAGGTGCACGCGGCCGTCGTGAACGACGGCCGCGGGATTAAATACCGCCTCGCTCTCCCAGGGATTGAGGGGATGCGGCGCGAGGATGGGATTTTCCACAAAGCGCTCAAGCCGGAGCGCCTTGAGGATCTTAGCCCGGCGCGCAAGGAGGAACTCTGCGGCGATGATACAGGCGAGAAAGAGGAGTGCAGGTATGAAAAAGTAGCCGATCGCAACTTTGAGCGTCGCCAAAGGAAAAAAGAGATGCGCGTGGTTCTTCATAGATCTCCTCTACGCTCTGCCGTAGCGGTCCTCGAAGCGTCTGATGTCGCCTTCATCAAAAGTCCCGAAGGCTATCTCGAGGAACACCAAATGACCGCTCGGGGATGCTTCGGCCCGGTGCTTATGGCCCGCTTTAATGAAAAAACTCATACCGGCGGACGCTGCGGCCGTGCTCTCTCCAACGGTGATGGAGCCCTGCCCGTCGAGCACGTACCAAAACTCGCTCCGATGAGTGTGGCTCTGGAGGGAAAAGGCTTCGCCAGCTTCGACGGTGATGATTTTTACCGTCGATGATTCGTTTTCAGTGAAGCGTTCAAAATTCCCCCACGGCCGTGTCTCTTTGTAGTAGTGCGGGAGTCCCTCCACACTTTTAGTATAGCGCCGCGACCCCTCCGAAGCTTTGGGATTATTAACAGGTGTGGGGTATTTCTTCACGAAACACTAAGCGGTACTTCTATCCAGGGCTCTTCAGGCCAGCTGTCTTCATGATGCTCCTCCTCAAACGCCACACGTCGGCGATTTTTAGTAGACTGGGAAGATGAAACCAGTCAACCGTCTCGCGCTCATGGCGACCATCGTTGTGATCGTCGCGGGCATTTTGTATTACACGGGTATTCTCACCGGAAGCTCCCCAGTCCCGACGCGGACGACCACTTCGGTAGCGACCTACGCTAGCCCGGACTACGGAGTGTCCTTTTCATACCCGTCCCGCTATTTTGTCGCGCAGCGTGACATGGGAACGCTAGAGCGCGGGCACTACAACGTATCGCTCTTTCAGGATACATCGTTCAACCGCGACCTTGTCGCGGGGAAGGTCCAGGGCACCGAAGGGCCGATAAGCTTGAGCGTCGATATATACCAGAACAATCTCGACAACCTGACGCCGGAGCAGTGGATGGTAGAGCGAAGCGAGTCTAACTACACGTTGGGGAGGGGTACGTTCGTTCGCGAGAGCGTCGGCGGTGTCCCCGGAGTCGCCTACACCTGGAGCGGGCTTTACAACGGACGGACCGTCGTCGTCGCGAAAGGCGAGTACCTCTACTCCTTTACGGCGACCTACGATAGCCTGACCGATATCACTCTTGCTGACTTCCCGATGCTCCTGCAGAGCGTGGAGTTTCACTAAAAAAGAAAACCGCTGCAGCACGAGTGTGTGCTACAGCGGTGCGGGTCGGCTTCCCAAACTGCGAGAAAGCGTCCGTCAGGACTTGCACGCGCCCGGCGAGAGGCCATCGGAGCGGGCGATGGCGCAGGGCAGGAAGTGGACGATCCTGCTCACGACGCGGCCGACGGCGTCGAGGCCGCGATCGAGTGGGCCTGCGGTCTTCGCGGGAGCCGGAGCGGGGACGGCGGCCGGCGGCTTGGGGGCCATCGGCGCGGCGGTCTTCTTCGCTGCCGGCTTCGCCTTAGGCTTGCCGGTCATCGCCGCCTTCTTCGGCGCGGCGGTCGGGCATTTGGCGTCCTTGCCGTCGATCTTGACGGTGGCACCGGCGGCCTTGCTCTTGCAGGCGGCTGCGAGCACGGCGTCGGCCTTGGCGTCGGCGAGCTGATAGTGCATGCCGCCGGCTGTGACGGAGAGGCCGGGGTCGAGCGGGGGATTGGCATGCGAGGTCGAAGCAAGAGCAAGCGCGAATGCGCCCACAACGAGTGCGATGTGTCCCAAGAGCGTCTCTCCTTTGTTGTTTCTAGTCCGAAAACGACTCTACCACCCTCATATCAGCGGCGCAATGGCGTCGCTAACAAACTTAAAATATGGCTTAGTAGAGCCATATTATGTTACTCGGCCCATTGAAAGATTCGGTCTGGATGCACTACGTTCCCCATTGGTAAAAAGGACGGAGAAAAATCGGGTGGAGTGAATGCGCCGGGAGGTCGCCAGCAACTCCATGTCGCAGGCGACCCCCCGGCTTACGCGATACACTTCCGCAATCCATACTCGGAAGCCTCTCTCATGATAGTCATCGTCGTATGCTTCGTTACGGTTACGACTCTTATAATGGAGCGGTCGTCATTGACGTCACCGATCCTTTGTTGCCCGTTTTGCGACGTGCGAGACGGGGCAGGCGCGCCACGTGCGCGCATGGATGGACGAATGAGCTGTCCTGTGTACCAGTGTAAAACGCAGGCGGTGAAGCCCATGTGAATGACGTGCTAGGAGGTCCGTTGTGCGCTATTTCCTGAGAAGTCCAGGCTGATCTCATTGAGAGGGCGCCGCACCTCTGCCGACGGCCCGTCGGCCTTTCCGCACGGCAGCACCACGGCGACGGTGGTGCCGAGCCGGGGGACGCTCTTGATGGTGATTTTTCCATCGTGGAGCTTTACGAGCTCCGAGACGATGGTAAGTCCGAGCCCCGATCCGCCATGTTCGCGGACCCGTGAGCGGTCGGCGCGGAAGAACGGCTCGAAAATGTGGAGAAGGTCGGACTTTCCGATGCCCACCCCGGTGTCGGAGACCTTGAGGACGACATGGGAGCGATAGTCCGGCGCTATAGAGACATCGATGCGACCACCGGATTTGCTGTAGCTGATAGAGTTTTTGACGATGTTCATAAGTATCTGCTCGAGTGCGGAGCGGTTCCCCCATACGAGGCGATAGTCGCCGCCCGTGTAAACGAGCGTGAGCTTGCGACGCTCAAGGAGAGGCTGTACCTTCTGAACTACGCTGTGAGCCACCTCACCGAGGTCGACGTTTTTGAAATCCATTTCCGCGGGTCGGTTGAGCGTATTGAGGGAAAGGAGGTTGTTGATTATGTCGGATATGCGGTCGAGCTCCTCGATGTTACTCCGATGCAGCTCACGCGCGACAGGCGGCACATCCTTGTCGAGAAGTCGCACCTCGGTATTGGTCTTAATGATGGAAAGAGGTGTACGTAGCTCGTGCGCGACATTACCGATGAACTGCTTTTGGGAGGAAAGCGCGTTGCGGGTCGGGATAAGCGTGATGCGCGCTATAAGGTAGCCGAAGAGAACCGTGATGGGGACGATGGCGCTCGCGACGATGAGGAAACTGCGCGTGCGGATGAAATCGAGCTGGCTGCGGATGATTGTCTCGGCAGACTCTCTCAGGGTCACTTTGACACTACCCGCAATGGCACTCACCATATCGTGCGCGGCGGAGCGGAAAAGGAACGAGAGCCCCAGGACGACCGTGCCGAGGAGGAGAATGGAAAAGGCGAGCTGCAGCGCGATGATGTTGAGTTCGGTGCGGAAAAAGAGGTCGTAGCGGTACCTATGCGCGAAGGCGGTAACCAATACCGCGAACCGTTTCCAGTACGCTGCCGCGGTTTCCTTGATCGAGTTTGCGACGGAGGTTTTTGACATGGACGTCGACGACGTTGCTGAATGAGGCGTAATTGAAATCCCACAGATGGCTCAGAAGATCTTCACGATTGACGACCACGTTGGGGTGACGCATGAAGTACTCGAGAAGGTTGAATTCCTTGAGCGTGAGCGGTATTTCTCGCGAGCTTCTATGCACAGTGCGCTCGGCGGGATTAAGCTCTATGTCGTGAATTTTCAGGGTCGAAGGCACCGCCTCGACCGGACGACGCAGAAGTGCGTGGATGCGCGCCGCGAGCTCTTCGAACGAAAAGGGCTTCACGAGGTAGTCGTCCGCACCGGATAGAAGGAGATCGACTTTGTTCTCGATCTCGGCGCGCGCGGTGAGGATGAGGATGGGAGTCGTTATATTCTGGGCGCGGACCTCACGACATATGGCATGCCCGTCCATGGAGGGGAGCATGAGGTCGAGAATGATAAGGTCGTAATCGTCTTTGTGGAGGAGGATGCGGGTAAGGGCTTTCTTGCCGTCGTCAATGGTATCGGTAGTGTACCCCTTGTGGGCAAGCCCCTTCTCGAGCGCCTCCGAAAGTTTCTTTTCGTCCTCGACGATAAGTATCTTCATACGCGCGGAAGGTTAGTTCCTATTAAGCGAAAAACCCTTACACTGTAGCGTTTTTGCGGTGAAGCGTTCATGAAGGCCACTTCATATGATGGAGACGCAGGGTTAGGGGAAAGGTTACGACTGTCTCTTTAGATAAGAACATTGCACCACGTAAAAACTATAAAAGAAAGTCACCGTAATCATCACCGAACGTCAGTAGTAGCACGGGAACTATGGTTCCTGCGATTATTGGCTCCCTCTAAAACAGAACTATGCACAGAAAACTTACGGCAGGAATTATCAGCTCATCGCTCATTGCGTCGCTTTTCCTCGGTGCCTTTTCGCTTCCGGCGCTCGCTTTCGCCAGGGAGAACGAGCACGGCAAAAAGAACGGCCTCAACGTTTCCGCCAACGTTCGGGTTGGAACGCACGCAGGAAAAGGGAACGCACAGGGGGATGAGGAGGACAATAATAATGAGGACCGCGGGAACGGCGAACATGACCGCGCGGCAGGCTCGTCGACCATGATCACGCTTCTCTCGGCCAGTACCACCCCGGGCCCGAACGGCAGTTGGTTCCTACACATCGAAGCACTTCTCACCGGCGGAGCAGGGAAGAGCGGCAAGGTTCCGCCAGGGCTTCTCCACGCGCCAGGCATTTGGAGGAAATTCCTCGGCATCTTCCACGTCGGTTCGACGACACCGGATATCACCGCACCGACCATAACCTCGATGAATGCTTCCGGTATCACGACGAATTCCGCGACGATAAACTGGACGACCTCCAAGCGCTCACGCGGCACGGTGTATGTCAGCACGACCTCTCCGGTTGCGGTGGCGTCGTCGACCATGCACGTCGATGATACGTCGCTTCTCTTCGCGCATCATGACATCGTCAGCGGACTTTCCGCATCGACGACCTACGTCGTGAAAATAGTCGCAACAGATTCTTCAGGGAACGCGACCACAAGCAGTGAGTTCTCGTTCACGACAGGCGCGACGCCGGACACCACGCCCCCGGTCATAAGCGCGGTTTCCGTGGGTGGTGTTACAAACACATCTGCCCAGATTTCCTGGACGACCAACGAGGCGGCCACCGGCAAGGTCTACTACTCGACATCGACCCCCGTCATCATTGGTGGAGCGCAGACGACGCTCGTTAGCACCTCGAGCCTCTCGACCTCGCACAGCTTCACGCTGAGCGGCCTCACCGCCTCGACCACATACCACTTCTTCGTGAGCTCTACGGACGCCTCGAGTAACGCAGCAAACTCTTCCGAAGGAAGCTTCACGACCGGTATCTAACCGTCCGGCCGAAAAAACGCCCCGTTACGGGGCGTTTTTTCTCCGCATTGCGGAGTGGGACCATTTGTCGTAGCGTTAAAGGAGAACAACCGGGGAGGAACCCCCATGTGGAGATGTCTTCTCTCTGGTCTTTTGTCGTTGTGCGCCATCTCGATGGTGCAAGGACAGACCATCGTCGGCTCCGACCGGGAACGACCTGAGCTCTCTCGCAACGTACTGGGTCGGCTCGGGCCCAGCGGCCTGGAAGTTCGCAGTCCCTACGGGCCGTTCCAGAAAATCGACCCGCGAGCCATGCTCGTCCCGCTCGTACCCGCGCCGGCGCCGTCCGTGGATGTGCTCTCGGTGCCGTCACAGCAGCGGGAGCGTGCTCAGAAGCCTTGAGAGTAAGCAAATAGTAAGCAAAAAGGGCGCGCTGCGGTACGCGGCGCGCTTTTGCTATACTTATTCTTGGTGGGGGAAAAAACCAAGGAGTACTTTGTATGAGGAGACTGGTCGTGGCGGGGGCGGTCGCCCTCGCAGCGGTGGCCCTTGCCGTACCGGCAAGCGCCAACTACTATGACGGCTCCGGCTGTTACTGGGCATGGAGTCCGTACTACGGAGCAATGGTGCGCACGTGGTGCCCACCATCGTACCCTTCCTACTACGCGCCGTACTATCAGCCGTACTACACGCCCTATTACGGGCCGTACTACTACGGATACGGACCGGGGCTCTACTTCAACTTTGGTTTCGGACCTCGGGGCTACTATGGCCACAAACATCGGTGGTAGCCTCTTCGCGTGCGCCGGCTCGTCGAGCCGGCGCACTTTATGTAGTTGGCGGTCGCTGGGGCGGCGCGTATGGGCCGCGCTTTAGCACCCGGTCGTAGCCGTCTTTGGCGAAAAAAGCCATGAAGATGAGAAGAAGCGGTAGGACGTGCCATACATGCTCCTTGCTCTCCGAGATGAATACTTTGAGAGAGCCGTAGTTGATAGAGCGATCGAAAACGAGGGCATGCACGATGAGGTAGAGAATCCCGAAAGCGACGAGGCCGATGAGGGTTTTTTTACGCCGTTTCGGCACGAACATGGCGTAAGCGTAGCACAAAAATCCCCGCACTCGCGGGGATTTTACGTCAGCCTTTATCGTGGAACGGGGTCAGCACATCGAGAACTCCCGTACCACGGATAACAGAGCCGTCGGCGTTGGTCCGAAGCGTGTAGTGTAAACCGGAGACCGAAATGACCACTTCGTAGCCGGGTGTTATCACCTGCGCGCAAGATTCAGCCGGCCCTCCGAGCCCGAGGCATGAGTCCGACCATTCGCGCTGAGCCGAGGAGACCACAGAAATAGCCCCCGGCCCGACAGCAAGGCGCGGCGCGGCATAGGCGCGAACCGCCTCTTGAACGCTCGTCGGCGCCGCCTGCGTCGATGTCCCTTCGACCTGTGGGCCTCCGGCCGTCGGTTTATGCGAATACCAGTAAAGACCTCCGCCGAGTACCACGACCGCAAGGACGAGCACGGCGACATACCAAACCCCTCGTGTGTTGTTCATAGATAATAAGTATGACCTGTGCTAATGAAGACGCAATGGGGCGCTTACCGTTACCCCCTTACTGCTTGGCTAGTTGCTGTACTTGTGGCATAACATCCCAAGGAAGGGACCTTAACGGAGGGAGCAATGGTACATTTAGGGATACGAAACGGACTTCCGCCGGAAACATTCAAACTGCGAAAGTCGCGCAAGCTGTGGGTGCATCACTGCCAAACGGGTAAAGACATCGACATGACCGCGTTCGCGAAGCGGGACTTTGACGTACTGCTTCGGGACTGCCGAGTCAGAGGCATCGACGTGACGGATGAGTTGATAAGCGTCATCACCAAGGTCTCGATGGAGGTGACCCACCAAGGACAGCGAAACATCTGGTATCTTGGTGAGTACTTCATAGTCCTTCACCCGCAGAGGCTCGGATTTGAGGTGCGCTGCGTCGAATCTGGCCGGCACGATGAGGCAAAACGGCATCTCTACACGCAGAACTCCGAAAGCTTTCCCGGCGGGTTCTGTTTCGGAGGGCGTAATGAGCGGGTGCATGAGCTCGTAAAACAGCGTGAATACTTTGCGCTCATCATGCTCGTCCTCGACTCGCTCTGGCACGTAAACGACGACGGTATCTTCATACTGGTCACCCAGTACCGAAAGTACCTCGACGACGGCAGGCTCGAACCCATACGAAAGTGCAAGCCTGGCGAACCGGAAGGTTAGGAGGCTATCGTGAACGAGAAAACCCTCTACACGAACTATCTCCGGGCCCCGGTGACGCTTGTCGGGGCCGGGGGTATCGGCAGCAACGTGGCACCGCTTCTTGCGAAACTCGGTGTCGAAAGACTGACGGTATACGACGATGATGTCGTAGAGCCGGTCAACCTCGCAATGCAGAACTTCGGGCCGGAGGATCTCGGCAAATCGAAAGCCGCGGTTGTCGGGAGGAGCGTGACGCGCCTTAATCCGCAGGTCGAACTCGACTTGCGACTGCGGCGCTTCGCGCAGGGTGACTTGCTTGACGGCTTCATAATTGCGGCCGTAGACTCAATGCAGAGTAGGGAAGTGGTCTTTGACGAGGTGATGCGGCAGCGCGAGCGTATTCCTCTTTTCATCGATGGACGTTTCGATCGGCGGTTCAATGAATTCGTCGATCTCTACGCTGTCGATCCAAAAAACGAGGACGACGTGAAGCGCTATCGAGGGTGCCTTTTCTCCGACAGCGCGGCGTTCTCCGCCCCGCGACCGGAGAAGATCTCGGCCCATACTCCGTACGTGCTCGCTGGGCTTATCGGGTGCATCATCGCCCGGTTCGTTCACGAGGGGCGTCACCCATGGAAAGTGACGTTCGACGGCACTGTGCTTGAGGCGACCACCTACGGCATGGTGAACCCATCAACCTGAAGGAGTCCTCATGAACACGGCACGTGTGCTCCTTCCCGGACAACCCGCGAAGTTTTGCGAGTTGCTGCGGGATTCGACGATCGACGGCCTCACCGGCGGCGCCGGCTCGGCCCCCGGCATGACCAGTCTCCTCGACGGCGCGCCTGCGGACGGCGGCACGACCGTACGGCCCGGCCAGACCGTGCAGGTCCAACCCGTCGCGCGCAACGGCTAGGCCGTAGCGAAGCTCCTTATCCCATGAATTCGGGCGGCCCTCAGTCTTTCGAGGGCCGCTCTTTTTATTTCCCTGCCCTATACGATTTTTAGCACGTAGATCCACGCCCGACGTGCACAGTATCGTTTGCAACTATCTAGGAGAGGGCTCGTTCAAGCTCGACGACCCCGACTGGCTTAGTGAGATGATGATCGAATCCGGCGACACGGGCGCGCAGTTTATCTTCCTCAAGCCCATAGCCGGTGAGCGCGATGAGCGTGTACTTGTCGCCGTACTGCCCGCGAATGCGCCTCGCTACTTCATAGCCATCCATGTCCGGAAGCCCTATGTCGAGCACTACCGCGTCGGGGCCGAACGTTTCCATGAGGGTGAACGCACTTTGTGCGTTATAGGCAACCGCGACAGTGCGTCCGTTATGACCAAGAAGGAGCGAGAGGCCTTTTGCGGCGTCGACATTGTCGTCGACGATAAGGACTTTTTTATTTCGCGGAGCTTTTTTGTTCCCCTCCATGTGCGCTTTCTGCTCAGCAAGGGCTAGCGAGCCCTGAGACGATTCTTCAGGCCAGCTCTCCTTCGGAACCAGGGGGAGCGTGATGCGGAAGGTGCTGCCGCGTCCTGGGCCCTCACTCTCTACCCCGATCGTCCCGCGGTGGAGCTCAACGAGACGCTTGGTGAGGGAGAGACCGATGCCGAGCCCGGTGCCAAGAGAAGGGCTACGCCCCTCTAGGGAAGAGCCTTGCACGAACGGTTCGAAGATTTTTTCCTTCGATGCGGCGGCGATACCCATGCCGGTGTCGGAGACCTCGATGAGCGCGTGGTTTCCTTCAGAGCGCATCCTGAGCGTTATGCTCCCGCCCGGCTCCGTGTACTTCGCCGCATTGTTGAGGAGGTTCACGACGGCCTGTTCTATCCGCAGGGG
Organism: uncultured Candidatus Saccharibacteria bacterium; assembly: GCA_964429815.1. Classification (GTDB taxonomy): domain Bacteria; phylum Patescibacteriota; class Minisyncoccia; order Phycocordibacterales; family CAYSCM01; genus CAYSCM01. Next base: position 6,561 of record CAYSCM010000002.1, on the reverse strand, counting down.
GTCTATGTCGACGTAGATGTACGAATCAGGGATGTCGGTCAGGAATGTATGACTGCGCTCGCGTATGAACGGAGAGGCGCTTTGTCCCACCTGCGCGAGGACCTTCTGGAGCGGAACGATCTCCTTCTGGATTTTGAACTTCCGCTTAGTGATGCGGCTCATGTCGAGAAGGTCGTCAAGAAGCCGCACCATATTGCGCATCTGCTTGTCCAGCACGTCGACAAGCTCTCCTTTGCGCGGGGCCGCCGTCTCCTCGAGCTTAAGAAGCTCAAGCGCCGAGACCATCGGAGCGAGGGGATTTCTCAGTTCGTGCCCGAGGATGGCAAGAAAGTCATTCTTCGCTTGGTCGGAGGAGCTTGCCCTGTGCACGGCCTGTTCGAGCTTCTCGACGTATTCACCGGTGCGTCGCAAGGCATCCTTTCGTTCCTCGACCGCTGCGACGAAGAGGAGAAACGTTATAGCAAGCATGGCGTTGAATATTTGGAGTATCTCAAGACTTTGCGCGATCGGGACCGCGTCACGGGTAAACGGCCCATACCCCTGGATAGTCGCACTCGTAGAGATGATCGAGGTAACGATGATGGCAAGGGTGGCGCCGCGCGGCCCGGCCCGAAGGGAAGCCCAAATGAGCGGCAGTAGGGTCGCAAAGATAAGGGGGGAGCTTCCCGGTCTCGAGCCGAGCGGCCCGTAGAATGTTATGAAATCTATGGCTATGAGAAAACTGAAAATACCCGCTCCCTCGAGGAGCTGGCGGAAGCTCCTGCGAAAGAGCGGTCTTGCGAGCCAACGGAGGAGAAACGGTGTTATGACGAGCATGGCGACCGTATCCCCAGCCCACCAGGCAAGGTAGGTCGAAAAGAACAAGTCGGCCGGGAGGGATCCAGTTGACGTCAGAATGCCGACCCCGATCGAGGCGCTGATGAGGGAAGCCGTCGCAGCACAGAGTATGATGCCGAAGACATCGCGTATGCGCGAGAGCGTCGGGTCCAATCCGATGTATTGACGAAGGATGTATGTGGCGACGACCGATTCAAGCGTGTTGCCGAGCGATATCGCAAGGGCGGGAACGAAGGGGGCACCCATGGAAAAATTCGCGGCGAACGCCGCCGCGGCGATGGCGGGAGTGACGCGGTATCCCCACAGGAAAACCGCAGCGAGCGCGATGCCTGAGGGCGGCCAAACGATGGCCGCAAACGTATTGACGGCGGTAAGTCCGAGGAAATATCGAGCGGCCCCGAAGTAAAGAATGAAGACCACTACGTTTCTAAGGAGGAGCGTAAGTTCCAGGCGCGAGAGGAGGCTGCGCATGTGCGGCAATTGTACGGCGGCCGCAAAGGGCGTCAAGAATCCTTCCGACGAGGTCCTATTTTTTCCCATGCCGGGAGCGAGCTCCATGGTTTGATGCGTTCATTAAAGAATACTGAACTGTCACTGAAGAGGACGTGAACTGCCGTAGAAGCGAAGCAGGCAGGCCTGTCGGCGGGTCTCCTTTGGTCTCGTCGAACTATTCAAGCAAGCAAGGCGTTTTTTTTATCTCCTCACTTGGGGGAGAGGGGGGTATTGCCAGAGGGGAAATCCTGCTAGACTAGCTACATTAGAAACATTAGCGTACTTCCCGTTTAGATATGGCAAAAGCGAACTCCGCCTTTATGAAGCCGATGAACCTCAGCGCCGATCTCGAGGCGGTCGTGGGGAAAGGTCCCATGCCTCGCTCCGAGGTCGTTAAGGGTCTTTGGGTGTACATCAAGAAGAACGGCCTCCAGGATAGCGTTAATAAGCGCAATATCAACGCCGACGACAAGCTCAAGAAGGTTTTTGACGGCAAGGGTACCGTCTCGATGTTCGAGATGACTAAGCTCGTCAGCAAGCACCTCTCGTAGAGGGATTTTTCGCAAAAACACCCTTCGCTTTAGGCGCGAGGGTGTTTTTGCTTATGCCCCGAGAGCGGAGTGTTTTCGTTTACGCTCCACATACACGAGATAGAGCGTCGCAATATCGAGGAGGATGATGGTGAAGAGAAAAAGCGAGTGCGTATGGGAAACGCGATAAACCTGGTACACAATGAACGCGCCTAGGGCGTAGAGCGCAAAGTCGTACGACCACCGCCTCTCGAAGAGAAGCCCCAGCGCCATGACAAGCTTGATGAATCCCCAAAGAAAAAGGTAGGTGCCGATGAACAGTTGCGTGCTGTGGGTGAGCGAGAGGGCCGTATGACGCAGGTAGCTCGCGATGACATCGGCGCGGTCCTCAAGGAACTCTCCACGGGTAAGCCGAAGGAGAAATTGACTCACCAGGTGTGGATTGAAAAGCACCACCGTGCCGACCCCAACCTCAAGCACTCCCTGTACGAGTTTCACGAACACGAAGCCATCAAAGAGCTGATGGAGGAGGGAGCCGCCCGTGAGACGCAGTCGTGGCCGCTTCACGTCACACAGTATAGTGCATTTCCAGGCAAGGCTCTAGTGCTTGTGGGTTTCGAGCTCTCGGAGGATGCCGAGCATGATCTCGTTCTGGTTTTCAAGATGGAGGAGGACGGTTTCGATCTCGCGCTCCGCCACCTGGTTGAGCTCGAAGTCGGCCTGCGCTCGCGCGTCGGCATGGATGGCTTGGAGATTTTGTCCGATCATGATGATGGGGAGGAGAAGCAGCTGGAACATGTTGGAGATGAAAAGCCACAGTACGAAGGCAGGGTAAGGGTCGAAGCGGAGCCCTTGCGGAGCGAACATGTTCCAGCCGAGCCACAGCACGGTCCACCAAAACAACACGTGGAAAAACCCGAGCGTGCCAAGCCTCTCGGTCACCCAGGCGGCGAGGCGCTGCGTCGGCGTGAGATGCTCCTTTTGCGCGATGTATATGTTGCGCATCGGCGGGCGCATCTTGCGCAGGTCGTCGAGCGTGGGCGGTTGATGTTTGAACACCGGCGTCGTGTTGGGATAGCGCACGGTCGTCAGGTCATCCATGGAAAAAGTATACCCCGTAGCGCTTTTCATAAAAAAGTGCTACGGGGTATAGCCGGCAGCGGACCAGACGTTAGCCTTCTTGGGATGCCTTTGCACCGAAATAGCACGCCTCGATGTTGTTGCCGTCGGGGTCGAGAAGGAACGCGGCGTAATAGTCATCGCCATAGTCGGTGCGGAAGCCGGGCTTGCCGTTGTCCTTGCCGCCTGCAGCGAGGCCTTTTGCATGGAATTCTTGGACCGCCTTTTTGCTTTTTCCCAAAAGTGCGACGTGCATTGGCGTGATCTTCTCCTTCTTCGTCGCTATCCAAAAGCTTGTCGACTCGCCTTCGAGGAAGCCGCCAGCGTCAGGGCCATAGTCTCGATAAAGCGCGTACCCAAGAGGTTTAAGCGCTGCCTCATAAAATTTCTTGCTTTTCCCCCAGTCGCTGACCGGGACCGTTACGTGTTCTATCATGGACACAGTATAGCGTATGGGGGTGTGACGCCGGCATAAAAATTATGAGCCGATCGTATTTGGTGGCGAGAAATAAGGGTATGTGGCGGATAGCGCTCTGTCCACAGATGACCAGAAAGAAGGAGGGCAGACTCTGAAAAAATGACGTAAAATAAGGTTACTTCGGGTGGCGACCTCCAATGGCCGACCACGTTTCTTTTTTACCCAAGGGTTATATCAAGTCATACGAAGCCTCCAAGCTTTCGGGTTATTCCTATGACTACGTGACCCGCCTGTGCCGACAAGGTAAGGTGAGAGGTGTTTTCATCGGGAAGCTCTGGTACGTGGAGCCTGGTTCGCTCCTTGCTTTTAAGGCTCACAGTCTGAGACGCGAGGAGATCCGTCATGCAGCGCTCTCACATGAAGCACGCAGCATCCTTCACAAACAAAACTTTCGAGTGAAAACCGCTAAGGTCTTCGGCGCTGCCCGGGTCGGGACCCTGTGCGTTCTTACCTTTCTTGCCGCTTGTGACATCACGTACGGGGTGCTGGCCCATCATGCTGAACAGTTTGGTGCCGAAGGAAATCCTTCTCGACATATAACAAGCACGTTCGATGATTTCTCTCATCTCGGATTTATAAACCTTTCACGTTCCGACCTCGAGCTTGGACATACGAGCGAGAAACTCTCTTTTCTGATAGGCATACCACATACGCCGCTCCTCGCTGCTTCACTCGCTACATGGCCCACGGTGCGATGGAGTGATCAGCGCGCGACACTGAGATTTTTCATAAATGCGCTCGCGCATGAGAGTGTCGCCCCATTCCTCCTCTCGGAGAACGTGTTTGCGGACGCGTCGCGGGTTCCGAACGCTTGGCTCTCCGACACGCCTCTCGGGTCGAACCTGTTTTATGCGGAATTCTCGCGCTTTACGTTTTTCCCGTTCGCGGAATCGCTGAACGTGTTTTCCGCCGCAGGTGCGGCCCTCTACGCGTCGGTAGCTGATACTGCCATTTCCAGAAAATCTTTTTACGCCGACGCGCTTCATGAATCTCTGGAGCCCCTCGCACAGTCGCTTCCCGTGTACGACGAGGCGCTGCGTGCCGATATCGGTCCCGTCGATGAAACGCGCGCAGCGCTGGCGTCGGCCACCCTCGCGGTTCGCGCCTCAGTCGATGGGCTTTTTGCCAATTCGCCTCACCCACCACGATCGAGTCTTTCCTGGTCGCTCTCCGCCTTCCCCACGCATAAAGCACGTATCGATTACTCGCTTTCCGCGAGCGTCGAACCTGCGGTCGCGATGCTGCGTGGCCTTGCCGCCCCTGCTGTGGAGAAAAAAGCGGAACCGATGAGTTATGGTGCGACCGTGTACGTTTCTCCGCATTGGGACATTTCCTCGGAGCATCTCATCCTGGTACGTTCCATGGCCGCGCTTTCGCTTGAGGGCGTGAAGCGAAGCGTCGAGGCGCTGGTTGGACGCAGGACATCGACGACCGTGCCCTCGAGCTCTTCGACAAGCTCGAGCGATACGTCCAGCGCGGGAGAGCATTATGTGACCGCGCGTGCCCTGACGGCCGAGCTCAACGCGTTCGAGACGCGCCTCACAGAGCGCGTAGCGAGCGTGCCATCGGGAGACCTCTCCGCGCAGCTCGCCGGCATCTATCGCGCCATCTCGCTCACGAACATAATCAACAATCTTGGAAGCGTCACCATAAGCAACTCGACCATCGACAGCTCCAATACGGTCAATGCTTCGAACTCGAACTCCTTGTCGCTCTCCGGTGGTACCCTCACCGGGATACTCAACTCCACAGTGAAGGCGACCTCGACGTTCGACGGCGCTCTCTCCGTTGGCGTCCTTAGAGTATCGACCACCACGGCCACCTCGACGTTCTCAAACGGCATCGAGCTCACCGGCGGGTGCGTTTCGGTGAACGGGACGTGCATAAGTAGCGGCGGTGGAGGCGGGGGCGGCTCTTCGACAGACAAGTTCGCTACCAGCACAAATAGCCTCACAATTTACCCGAACGCAGCGACCGCTGTCGTGCTGGGCGGTTCTGCGACAACGACGACCGGAGCAAAGCTCGAAGTGCTCGGGAATCTGTACGTACAGGGCTCCACGACTCTCCAGAGTTTTACGTTCATAAATGCTACCGGTACTTCGGCGACTACGACTAACTTCTTCTCGACCACTGCCTCCTCGACGAACCTGTTTGCCCAGATCTTGAGCACAGGCAACATCACCTCGACCGGGCTCGGTACGTTCGCGAACCTCCTTGCGGCAGGTTCCACCACCCTCCAGAGCGTCACCTTTACTAACGCCACCGCCACCAAGGCAACCAGCACCTCCTTCTTCGCAACCACCGCCTCCTCGACCAACCTCTTTGCCTCAATCGCCACCCTCGCCACGACGAGTTTGGGGAACGCCACCTCCTCGAGCCTCTTTGCCACCACGGCCAGCTCCACCAACCTCTTTGCCACCGTCCTCTCCGCAGGGAACCTCACCTCAACGGGACTCGGCACCTTCGCCACTCTCCTCTCCTCCGGCTCCTCGACGATCGGCGGGGGAACCCAGGGCAGCGGCCTCACCATTGCCGGTCAGGCCACCACGACCAACCTCCTCGTGACGTCTTCTTCGACGCTTCAGAACGTCACCTTCGTAAACGCCACCGCCACCAACGCCACCACCACGACCCTCTTCGCCACCACCGCCTCCACCTCCGCCCTCTACCTCGCCACCGGGGACGGCTTGCTCAAGACGAGCAGCGGCCTGGTCACCACAGCCCTTGCCGGCACCGACTACGTCGTCCCCACGGCCCTCGCCGACTACGTCAGCTGGACCAACGCCACCTCCTCCCTCTGGAGGAGCACCGGCTTCATCTCGGGGGCCTCCTCGACGGTCATCGGCGCCCTCAACGTCTCGGGCACGACGACGATCGGCACCTCGACTCCCGGGTACGGAAAGCTCACACTGTGGGGAAGCGGCACCTCCTCAACCACCAAGGCCCTCGAGCTCGTCAACCAGGCGTCGACCACGCTCCTCTCGGTGACCGACGCTGGGGTGACCCGCCTCATCGACCTCATCTCCTCGGGGAACGCCACCACCACCAAGGCAACCAGCACCTCTTTCTTCGCAACGACCGCCTCCTCCACCAACCTCTTTGCCA
>CAYSCM010000001.1:0-501704 GCA_964429815.1 uncultured Candidatus Saccharibacteria bacterium | reverse complement strand
GAGGAGATTCGAACTCCTGACCTCCTCATTGCAAATGAGGCGCTCTACCAACTAAGCTACGGGCCCGAGGGAAAAACTATACAATATTTTCTCCAATAGGTCTAACTTTGTTGTTCCGTCAAAATCTCATCTATTTTGGCGGCCAAAATAAAATCATTGATCGAAAGTCCCTTGATCGCATGCGTCGAAAGTTCGAGACGCACTCTGTTGTATCGTACGTGAATGTCCGGATGATGTCCTTCAAACTCCGCAAGCATGGCGACGGCGCTTACGAAGCGCATTGCACGTCTGAAATCTTTAAACTCCCATTCTTGCCAAATCTCTTTATTATCGTCCCGCACGGTCCACCCCGATACTTCAGGCAAATAGTTGCGAATATCTTTTTCGCCGAGTGGCGGAGTGTTCCCCTCGCAGGGAACGCAGCGTTTTTTGAGGAACTCGCTCATGCCCGCCCGAGCGCCATTCGGAGTAGATGGTCGAGGAACTGCGGCATTGTCGTCCCCCCCGCGGCGAGCGCCTTAGGCAGAAGCGAATGTTCGGTGAGTCCGGGGAGCGTGTTTATTTCTAAAAAGTAGACGCCCCGCGGAGAAACAATAAAGTCCGAGCGAGAATAGTGCCGCAATCCAAGCGCCTCGTGCGCGAGTATCGCCGTTCGCGCCAGCTCCTCTTTTATGCCGTTCGGAAAATTTCCCGGACAAAGCTCCTGCGTTGTACCGCCATACTTGGCGTCGTAGCTGAAAAAACGCTCCTTATTCGAAGGAATTATTTCGACGGGCATAAGCGCATGGAACCGCTCGCCGCGGAAGGCGTCGACGACTCCTACAGTGGCCTCCCTCCCCGGCACGTACTGTTCGATCAAAACTTTCGGCGAGTATGAGAATGCGTCGCGAATGCCGCTATCGAAATCTTGAAAACTTCGCGCGATAAAAACTCCGATCGAAGAACCAGCACTGGCGGGCTTGATGACGGAGGGCTGCGGAAAGGTACGGAAAAGCTCGAATATTCTCTTGTTGAGGTCATCCCCGACATTGAGGACAACGCCCCGTGCCACACGTATCCCAGCTCGCGAGACAACGTCACGCGTTCTCGGTTTATTCATGGCAAGAGCCGAGCTAAACGAAGTTGACCCAGTGTAGGGAACCCCGAAGGACTCGAGGATGCGCTGCACGGTGCCGTCTTCGCCGTACTCTCCGTGCATCGCGTTGAGCGCGACGTCCACGTGGGAAAGCGCGCGTCCTGGATCGTAAGGACGCCCCTTGATATGCCATACCCCCTCCCTATCTATGAAAATCTCAATGCCCTCATACTTCTCCTCGGGCAAATGCCTGAGAGCGGACGCGCCGGTCCGAAGCGATACATCGTACTCGCTGCTGGGACCACCCCGAAGAACGCCGACGCGGACGCGCGACATACGAGAAGTATACCATCGAGACCGCGCTACCTGAGCGGAAAGGTGGCGACGAACGTGGCCCCTTTTCCGCGACCGCGCGAGTACGCCTCGATCGAGCCGCGGTGATGGCGCATGACGGTGTGCGCAAGCGATAAGGAAAGCCCCATGCCATCCGGATCGCGACGCTGAGCTTCTTTCGAGCGGTAGAATCTGCCAAATATTTTCCGACGCTCACCCACGGTGAGTCCGACGCCCTCGTCAGATATCGTTAACATGACGCCTCTCCTGCGCTTTTCGATGGCGATCCGCACCTCGCCGCCGTCTCTTGAGTATTTAATGGCGTTTTCAAGGAGCACATCGCTGACAAACTGCACCTTCGTGCGGTCAATGATGATGAGCGGAACGTCAGCCGACGGTTCGAGTTTGAAGATAATGCCGCGCTTCGTGCTCATTGAGGCGAATTTCCGCATACTCTGCTCAACGATCTGCCGCAGCGCTATAGCGGCAAACGCGTAGTCCATTGAATCATTGAATTTTGCCAGTCCCGCAAGGGTATCCACGGTCTGAGTAATGCGCTCAGCGGCATTTTCGATTTCCTGGAGAAGCGCCTCACGTTCCTCGAGAGTCTTTTCTTCCCGCAGACCGTTGAGGGCCCACTTGATGCCAGAAAGCGGCGTACGGAACTTGTGGGTGATGATGGTGAGAAAGGAGTACTGAAGCGCCTGGCGCGAATGCTCGCGCCCCCACAACACGAGGATGTCAATGAGCATGAGCGCCAGCGCAAGGTAAAAAAGATTTTCCCCTGTTAGAACCACACGGTAAGGCCCCAGGAGTGAAATACCTCGAAGATAGGACGATACGGCGTCGCTCCAGTGGGAGAGAGCGATGAGGCCGGCAGTGACGAGGAAGAAAAAAAGATAGGGCGCGGCCTCTTTGAAGCTCAGGCGATTCACCGTTTCAGTATACCCTACCTCCTTCGTGAACCCGGAAGCAACGCGCGCCTGCGGCGGTGATAAGAAATGGCAAAGCGATGGGCCTCCGCATTGGCGAGAAGAATTGCTTTTCCGTACCCTTCAGTATATTTTTTTTCGCCGATGATCCGTCGCGGGCGATGCCGGTCGTCTTTGACGACGCCCACGACCGGAATCTCTATTCCAACCCCGCGCAAAACCCGCTCGGCTACGTTCTTTTGCGCGATACCGCCATCAACAACGATAAGACGTGGATAGCCCCACTCGGGGTGACCGAGACGTCGTGAAAGAACTTCCGAAAGCGCCGCGGTGTCGCTTCCTTGGGTTGATTGCCGAATCCGGAACATACGGTACTGGGCTCTGTTTGGCTCTCCGTTTTCGACGACGGTGAAAACCCCGACGGTTGAGGTACCGCCGAGGTGCGCTATGTCATAGGCTTCTATGCGAAATAGACCTCCGAGAGGAGCACGATACTCATTTCGGATGAGCGAAACATCCTGAATGTGGGTAAGACCGAATATCTGGCGCTTGAGCACGTCGGCTTTTTCGAACTCTTCCGCTTTGATAGCGACACGCATCTGCCGCTTAAGCTCGGCGAGCAACTTTTTCTTTTTCCCCTGGAAGAAGAGCTCGAGATTCCGGACGCGCTGCCGGTACGCCGCGCTTCCCATCTCGCCGCTACAGACTCCCGGGCAAAGCCCTATCTGCGCGTTAAAGCAACGCTTCCCCGAGTTCGGTACGCAGGTATCCCGAAACGGGAAGAGCTTCCGAATGAGCTTTAGCGCGTCTTTGAACAAGAGCCCGTGCGGGAACGGGCCGTACACCGCTTTAAACTCCTTACGGTCGCGGTTGGCGAGGTCCTTGCCGCGCATCACGAGTATTCGGGGGTACTCTTCTTCCGTGAACATCACGTAGTTGAAACTCTTGTCGTCCTTTTCCTTGGTGTTGTAATAAGGCTGCCGCTTCCGAATGAGGTTCGCCTCCAGAATGATCGCCTCCAGCACAGAGTCCGTGGTCTGCGTCCGTATGCCCCGGGCTTTAGTGACCATATCAACGAGAAGCGGCCCACGGGTCGCGATAAGATCGGGTGCGAAGTAGGAGCGAACGCGCTCGCGCAAATTTGTCGCCCGACCGATGTAGAGGATGCCCCCTTTTTTGTCCTTGAAAAGATAGACGCCGGGTTTTCGGGGAAGCGCTTTTGCTTTGAAGTGCCGGATGGTCACGAAGCTACCTTAACAAAAGATAGAGCCGGCAGCGAATAAACGCTGCCGGCGATATCATGTCTCGAGGCCTTCGCGGGCCACCCGAAAGCCGACCTCGAGGTTCCCCGCGGCGTGTTCCTCCGCGTACCAAACGGCGAGCACGAAGGGTGGGATCTTGTTTTGGAATTTAAGGGCGATAGTCCACTCTTCGATCGCATCAGGAAGCACCCGCTCGCTGCCGAAGTACTTGGTGTAGCGACGATACGCTTCCGTGAGCATCGCCGCGATCCCGTCCGCCCTGAAACGGAGGCGGAAAAACTTCCGCAACTGTGCAAGTGTTACGGTTTTGCTGCCGATGCGGTAGGCCATGCACGTCGAATCGTAGCCGTATGCTCCGGCCATGGTTCCCTCCTGTTGAATAGCGGCCTAATCGGCCCGAGAGAGTTTCAAGAGAACGCTCCTAAAGCCTCAGTGTAACCCACCACAGAGGATTTTCTGCGACAGTGGTGTGCATATCTAGCGTTTTCGGAGCACCTTTTTTAGATATTTGCTCGTATGGGAACCCTTAGCGTCGGCTACTTCCTCGGGAGTGCCTTTCGCGACAATGGCACCTCCGCGATCCCCCCCCTCGGGACCGATATCGATGAGGTAGTCGCAGGACTTGATGACGTCCATATTGTGCTCGATGACGACGACGGTATTACCTCGATTGACGAGCTCCTGGAGGATTTCGATGAGTTTTCGGACGTCCTCATAGTGGAGCCCGATGGTCGGTTCATCGAGGAGGTATATCGTCTTTTGTGTATGCGGGCGATACAACTCGGAAGATATCTTCACGCGCTGTGCCTCCCCGCCGGAGAGGGTCGTCGCCGACTGCCCAAGCTCCAGATAGCCAAGACCAACGTCGGAGAGCGTCTTTAAACGGTCGTAGATAGCCGGGATGTCCTCAAAGAAGGTCAAGGCCTCTTCAATGGTCATAGTGAGGACGTCATGGATGCTTTTTTTCTTGTATTTCACCTCAAGCGTCTCTTTCATAAAGCGCTTTCCGTTGCACACATCACACGTCACATAGACGGTCGGCAGAAAATGCATCTCCACGGCAATCTCGCCGTTACCTTCGCAGTTTTCGCAGCGTCCCCCTTTCACGTTGAAAGAGAACCGGTTTGATTTCCAGCCGCGCGCTCGCGCTTCGCTTGTTGCCGCGAAAAGGTCGCGCATGTGGGTGAACGCGCCGGTATAGGTGACGGGATTGCTGCGCGGAGTGCGCCCTATCGGAGACTGGTCGATGAGAATAGCCCGACCGAGGTATTCAGTCCCCTCGAACCGTGCGCAATTGAAAATCTCAGCGGAGCGATACTTGCGCTCGAAGCGAGCTTGGAGGTTCCTGTGGAGGATTTCATAGAGAAACGTTGACTTACCTGAACCCGAAACGCCGGTGACCCCGACAAGCCGGCCGAGCGGGACGTCGATGTCCATGTTCCGTATGTTGAAGAGCTTCCCGCCGCGTATTTTGAGCGCTCCTTTTTCTGACCCTCGCCGCTTGGACGGGGTTTCAATCATTGACTCTCCGCGCAAGTACGAAAGCGTAAGAGAGCCGGAATCGTTTTTCTTAGCGGTCAAAAGTTTTTCAAGCCATCCAGAAACCACGATATCCCCGCCATGCACGCCGGCGCCTGGTCCGATATCCACAAGATAGTCCGAGGCGAAAATGGTGTCTTCGTCATGCTCGACGATGAGTATGGTGTTGCCAAGATCGCGCAGACTAAGAAGCGTCTTGATGAGACGGTCATTGTCACGCTGATGGAGTCCGATAGTCGGCTCGTCAAGCACGTAGAGCGCCCCCACGAGCCCGCTTCCGAGCTGAGAGGCAAGCCGAATGCGCTGCGCCTCCCCGCCGGAGAGCGTATTGGAGCGACGATTGAGTGTCAGGTAGTCGATGCCGACGTTTAGCATGAACTGGAGCCGGCTCGTTATTTCCCGAATGATGACCTTCGATATCTCAGTCTCCTTCTTGGTCAGGGAAAGCTCATCGAAAAACGCCTGGGCATCTTTGATAGAAAGCGAGGTGAGCTCGACGACGTTCTTGCGCCCGTCTCCCTGGCCCAAAAACACACTGAGCGCCTCTTTGCGCAGGCGAGCCCCCTTGCATTCATCGCATGGCTCGTCGCCATAAAAATATTTTGAACCGAGACCATTGCAAACCGGACATGCTCCATATGGCGAGTTGAAGGAGAAAAGCCTGGGCTCTACTTCGGGGAACGAAAAACCGTCATAGGGGCACATAAACTTGGCGGAAATGAGGTGCTCGCTCCCGTCCGGCTCCATGAGTTTGATGAGCCCATCGGACTCGTGGAGCGAGCGTTCTATGGCCTCCGACAGACGCTCGCGCGCGTTCGCTCTATTGTCGCGGAACTCCGTGACGAAAATCTCATCGACGAGCACATCGATATCGTGCTTCTTGTTTTTCGCCAGAATGATCCTCTCGCGCAGCTTCCGGTCGACCCCATCTATCTTGACCCGCTCGAAGCCCTTTCCGAGGAGGTCGTAGAGCAGTTGATAATACTCGCCCTTGCGCCCGACGACGAGCGGCGCGTAAATACGGACTTTGGCATCGGACACTTTGACGCCCATGACCTCCTTCGACACTGGTCCAACGTCGAACCCTTCCGCGGTCTTGACGATGCGCTCCAAAATTTCCTCATTGCTAAGTTTTTTTATCTCTCTGCCGCAAAGGAGACAGTGAGGCTTTCCTACGCGCGCATAGAGAACGCGCAGATAATCGTAGATCTCGGTCGTGGTGGCGACGGTGGAGCGAGGATTATTGGAGCGGCTCTTTTGATCTATCGAAATGGCCGGGGAGAGGCCCGCTATCTCATCGACATCAGGCTTTTGCATTTGTCGCAGGAACTGCCGCGCGTAGGCCGAAAGCGACTCGACATAGCGCCGCTGTCCTTCGGCAAAAATGGTATCGAACGCCAATGAAGACTTGCCGCTGCCGGAAAGCCCCGTAAAGACGACCACGGTATTGCGCGGCATTTCGACCGTGATGTTCTTAAGGTTGTGGGTTCTCGCGCCCTTCACCACGATTTTCTCCGCGCCGGGATTAAACTGCGTTTTGCTCATGAAAATGCAATCGGCCCCAGCGTGTGCCGCTAGGGTGACCGCTAGAGTCTAGCACGAGCGGGCAGTGAAGGCTATGCGGCGCCGACGACCCGTTTTATCTCCTTGGCGATCTCGTCGAGCGTGAGGGATGCTTTGACCAAAAATGCGATGGCGCCGAGCCTTTTTCCTTCTTCAATATCGCTCTCTTGCCCGAGATTAGAGAGGATGACGACCGGGATGTCTTTCAATTTTTCATCTGCTTTCACGCGCTTCAGCACTTCAAAGCCGTCGATGCCGGGAAGGAGGATGTCCAAGAGAATGATCTGAGGCCTCTCTTTCTCGAGGATTTTGAGCGCTTCCTCCCCGTTCGGAGCGTAGAGAACGTCGAACTTATCCGACTTAAGTTTTCGCACGACAAGCGAGCTTAAAAGCTTGTCGTCTTCGACAACAAGGACACGTACGGATGAGGCGGAGGAGGCCATGGTTATCGTTTGGTGGGGATGGTGATGGTAAACGTCGTACCCTTCCCCACCTTCGAGTCTACCACGATAGTACCTCCGTGTTTGTCCACAATGTTTTTAACAATGAAAAGACCGAGGCCTGAGCCGTCTGTAAACATCATGGTAGCTTTTTTGCTCCGAAAAAACTTGGTAAAGAGACGGTCCATATCCGCCTCCGGAATGCCGATGCCGGCGTCAGAGACCGCGATCGAGACTTTGCTCGAGTCCGCGTGTGCCCGCACCGCCACCCTACCGTGCTCGGGGGAATATTTTATGGCGTTGTCGACAAGATTTTGTATCGCAAGCATGAGCTTGTTCGCGTCGAACATAAACGCCGGGATTTTATCGAACCCGCCGAACGTCAGCGCTATGTTTTTGGGTATAGCCAGTGCGAGGAGCGTGGGCTCAACCAATTCGAGCGCCTTGGAAAGCTTCTCCCTTTTGAATTCGTATTCAAAACGTCCTTCCTCGATGCGCGCCGCATTGAGAAGATCGTTCACGACCCGGATCATGTTGATCGACGCGCTCTTCCCCTGCTCAAGTATCTCGCGCTGCGATTTAGTGAGGCGCTTCATACCGCCGCCGAGGAATGTTTCGAACGACCACCGAAGTGCGGCGAGCGGTGTGCGCAGCTGATGGGCCGCCGTCGAGATGAACTCGCTCTTATTGCGCTCGATGGTGCGCTCCCGGGTGATATCGCGCAGGAGCTTCACATGTCCCTTACCGCCGTCCTCCAGCTCGATGGGGACGGTCGTTATCTGGAGGTTGCGCTTGTGCGGCGTTTCAAGGAGAATTTCTATCGTATTTTCCGGCAGAGGGCTTTCCTTCGCGGAGTCATCATGTTCCTTGTTCGCCGAGAGAACCATATACACCGCAAGCGGCAGTCTTCCTCCAGCTTTGCCCAAAACTTTCGTGCGTGACAGATCGAGGAGCTCTTCAGCACGGCGATTGAGACGATAGACGCGGCCCGAGTCATCGTATTCGACAAGACCGACTGTGAGATTTTCAACGACGGCTTCTATATGAGCTTTTGAGCGCGCAAGCTCAGCCGTGCGTTCCCTGACGCGCCCCTCAAGGTTTTCATTGAGGTCCCGCAGCTCCCCCGCCAATTGTTCGAGACGCTCTTTCTGTTCTACCTCTTTGAGAACGGAGCGAATAAGAAGCGAGCCTAGAATGATGGTCGCCGCGAGGAGCGCGATGTCGGGAAACGCTGCGCTCCACGAGCGCGCAAGGAGCGCGCGAAGGAAAATGAAGCTCCATAGGGCGAATATGAGGAGTTCGGCGGTGATGAGGCGCAGGTTAAATACTTTGTGGCGCAAAATGGCGTACGTCACGCCGAAAGCGAAAAGCGGTCCCGTAAGAAGGGATACAAACAAAAGCGAGTATCCTCCTCCCTCCGTAAGTCCGTACCAGGGAGCGTAGCCCACGGTGCGGGTGAGCACGGGGATGTTCATGGCGATTACCATGAGAAACCCCATGAGCTTCGCCTCGTGCGTCCTGCCGTGGCGCCACAAATCGACCATGAGGTAGAGCGAGTAGAGCGCGCTTAGTGTAAAAACGATGATGTAGTAGAAAAAGTACGGTCCCGGCTGCGGAGTGAGCTGGATGGAGGGCGGCAGTGTTAGCTCACCGAAAAGAAAATGGGTCCCATACACCGCATCACTGAGGAAGAGCGGAAAAAACAAGCCGAGTCCGAGGGAAAACAGGTACGCAAGGTAGCGCAAAGTGGTATCTTTTGGCATGTACTTTTCGTACAAGGCGACCGAGAAGAGGAGCAGCAGCGCGACGAACGGCATCACGATGCCTTGGGAAAGTATCCGGAAGAAACGCGCAAGCCAGAGGTTATCCGTGGTGCCGTAAAGGAACGCGAAAAGATTGACGAGCGCGCCGAAAAGGGCGACGTAGGCATATCGCCGTGCCATTTCGTCACGGTAGTTTGACGTCAGAATGAAAAAGGTCGCGATAGCAAGAACGAAAAAGAGAAACCCGAACGTCGTTGCCTGAACTTCGGCAGGAGTGAGGGAGAAGACAAGCATCTCTCTCAGTATAACGAACGGCAGGCCGCTCTACGGTCCTTTTTGCACAGGCCGCACGATATCACGAACAAGCGGTACGAGAGAAAGAAAGATAATGCCAAGTATGACATAGGTGATGTAGTGCTCGATACCTGGGATGACCGTACCGAAAAAATACCCAGCAAGCGCCACGCCCGCTCCCCATGCAAGAGCGCCTGCGACGTTGTAGAGGAAAAACGTCCGATAGCGCATACCCGCGACTCCGGCAAGAATGGGGGCGAATGTGCGGACGATAGGGACGAAGCGGCCGACAAAAATTACGCGCGCCCCGTAGCGTCCATAAAAACGCCTGGTGGTCTCGACGTGTCGTTTATGGAAAAAAAACGAATCCTCCCGAGCGAACACTCTCGTGCCGACTTTGGCACCGAACCAGTACCCGGCGTTGTCGCCGAGGATAGCGGCGAGCGCTAAGAGCGGCACAATGAGTCCGATGTCAAAGACTCCTTGTGACGCGAGAAGTCCCGTGACGAAGAGAAGACTCCCGCCGGGAAGAAAAAAACCAAAGAAAAGCCCCGACTCGGCGAAAATGACGAGAAACAGGCCGACGTACCCGACGGTTTTGGCAAACGCGGTCAGATCGAGGTGAAGAATGGACGATAGAAGCACCCTACGACTGTAGCACGGACTTCTTTCCCTCTCTCTTGCCTTGAAGCGCGCGGATCTCGTCGCGAATGAGCGCCGCCGTCTCGAAATCGAGTTCTTTAACGGCCTCGTTCATTTGCCGTTTCTTTTCGGCGATGAACTTTCGCGGGTTTTTCCTGTAGAGGTCCTCATCGACGCCAAGAATAGCGCCGACCGCTCTCTCGTGCTCGCTCTGGATGAGGTCGGTGATATCACGAATATTTTTGCTGATCGTTTTAGGTGTAATGCCGTGCTTTTTGTTGAATTCCATCTGAAGCGCACGTCGCCGGTTCGTTTCGGAAATCGCACGCTCCATGGAGCCGGTCACCGAATCCGCGTAGAGAATGACGCGCCCCTCGACGTTGCGTGCCGCTCGTCCGATGGTCTGGACGAGCGACGTCTCGGAGCGCAGGAACCCTTCCTTGTCCGCATCGAGGATGCCGACGAGGGTCACCTCGGGAAGGTCGAGGCCTTCGCGCAAAAGGTTCACGCCCACGAGCACATCAAATTTGCCCTTGCGGAACTCTGTGAGAATGGTGATGCGGTCGATGGTCTCGACGTCAGAATGCAGATACTCGGCTTTGATATCCCGCTCTTTGAGGTACTCGGCGAGATCCTCCGCCATTTTTTTGGTGAGCGTCGTGGTGAGAACACGTCCGCCCGCTTTCACTGCTTTTTCGGCCTCTTGTATAAAGTCCTGGACTTGGCCCTCGTAGGACGCTTTCGCTGCGATAGGACGCACGACGATCTCCGGATCGATAAGCCCCGTCGGGCGGATGACCTGCTCGACGATTTGGGAGCTGTGCTCTTTCTCGTACGCAGCCGGAGTTGCCGAGGTAAAGATGACCCGCCCCACCCGTTTCTCGAACTCATCGAAGGTAAGCGGACGATTGTCAACGGCAGAGGGAAGCCTGAACCCATGCGAGACGAGGGTGTCTTTTCGTGATCTATCCCCCGCGTACATGCCGCCGATCTGCGGGACGGTGACGTGCGACTCGTCGATGACCGTGAGGAAATCGGGGGTGGCGTCTTTTTTGTGCGGAAAGTAGTCGAGAAGCGTGTAGGGAGGCTCGCCCGGCTCGCGGCCGTCGAAGTGGCGGGAGTAGTTCTCGATGCCGTTGCAGTAGCCGATTTCGCGTATAAGTGCGAGGTCGTAGTTAGTGCGACGCTTGAGGCGCTCCGCCTCGAGCGTTCGGCCCGAGCGCTCGAGTTTTTTAAGCTGGCCTTTGAGCTCTTCCTTTATTTGCTTGAGCGCTCGCTCCCGCTCATCTTCCGGCGTTACGTAGTGCTTGGCGGGAAAGAGAAAAAAGGTCTTGGGTTCATCGATTATTTTTCGCGAAACACCGTCGATTTTTTCAACACTAGCCATCGTGGAGCCGTCGAAAGTGACGCGGTAAATTACTTTCTCGTTGGTCGGCATTATCTCGACCGTATTCCCAAGCGCACGAAATTTTCCCGGCATAAGATCGGCGTTGGTGCGCTCGAAATAGACATTGACGAGCCTGCGCACAACCTCGGCGCGATCGGCTTTCATCCCCCGCTCAAATTTAATGTGCACCTTTTCGTACTCGACTGGGCTCCCCAACCCGTAAATGCAGGAAACGGAGGCGACGATGATGACGTCCCTGCGAGTAAGGAGGGCCTGCGTCGAGGCATGTCGCAGCCGGTCTATTTCTTCGTTGATCTCTGCCTCCTTTTCGATGTACGTGTCGGATATAGGGAGATAGGCTTCCGGCTGGTAGAAGTCGTAGTAGGAAACGAAGTAGTGAACCGCATTGTTCGGGAAAAATTCCCGGTACTCCTGCGCGAGCTGCGCCGCAAGCGTTTTGTTGTGCGCAATGACGAGCGTTGGTTTTTGGATTTTCTCGATGACGTTCGCGACGGTGAAGGTCTTTCCCGAGCCGGTCACGCCAAGAAGCGTCTGGAGTCTGTTTCCCTCCGTGACACCCTCCACCAATTTCCTGATGGCTTGCGGCTGGTCGCCCTGCGGTTTGTAGGTCGAAGCGAGGATGAATTTCCCGTTCATGAACGTCGAGTATACCAAATTTGACAAAATATAAAAAATGCGGCACTATTGCGCCATAATGTTCTTATCTATCGGGGGAAGCCATGCACCACGATCTTCCTGCGCTTCGGGATACTGCGATAGCGGAAATTCTGGAGCACCTTGCGTTCTCGCTTTATGATCGTTCGCTTGAGTTGGCGCAAACCCACGCCGCCGAGCGCTACGAGTGTGCCATGGAGTCGGCCGTCACCATCTTCAAAACTATCGGCGATGACGGGTCCGGCCAGATCCACACGACGCTTACGAACGTTCTCCTCGGTTCGTCCATGAAACGAGCGACCGCGGAGAAAATCGCGAGGATCATCGTCCAGGCGAGCCGCTACAGTTCCTACGCCGCCACCTAGACTCCGACGCGAGCCCTCTGCGAGGGCTCGCTTTTTTTCTATACGAAACGATGGTGCGGAAAGGCCGGTCTATTTCGTGACCGACACGGATTTGGTCGAAGTGTTTCCGACTTTGTCGGTCGCGGTAGCCGAGATCGCGTGCGACCCAGGCGACAGTTGTCGGACAGGGACACTCCCAACGCATGACGTCGCTCCCGCGCAGGTTTGCACCATTTTTCCGTCAAAGAATATCACGATGTTTCCTACACCCGAGGGGTCAGTCGCGGTTGTTGAGATTTTCAGATTGTTTCCCTTGACGGAGTTGACGTTAGTCCCATCAGCGGGTGCATTGATGGAGAGGAGGGGTCCGACGGTGTCGGTGTACACCACGTAGGAGCCCGAGGCTGAGCCGGTCCCGGTGCCTCCTACCGCCGTCGTAGAAATAGGATACGTCCCATCTGCTACGCCCATTTGGGAGGTGAGGCTGAGCGTCGTGTTCGCGGAGTTGCCGGCGTTTATGCTAAGCGAGCTCTGACCAAACGCATCGGCCCATCCAGAGGGGACAGTGCTCGTCAGGTTGAAGATGGAGCCTGAGCAGATCGAGCTGTCGTTGTTTTTCACGGTGACGCCGTAGGTGAGCGTCCCGCCGGCGCTCGAACCCTGGCTTGCCGGAGAAAGCGTCACTGTCGGGGCGGCAGGTACGCACTTCGCGCCGGTGAACTGAATGCTGACAGTCACCGACGTCGGGGTATGGCTTACCTGAGTGAACGTGATGCCGTTCCCCGCATCGACGAGCGCTCCCCCGTCGGAGAGCGGCCCGTTGACCAGTTTTGTTTGGGTGCTGACGTCCCCGTTCCAGATGTGAATGTTCGCACCGGTTGTGTATGCGGCGGGGATGAGGGCGTCAAAACCCGCTGGCCGTCGCAGCGACACATAGTAGGCCTCCGCGGTGTCCGGCTTTGCCACCTTCAGCAATTTAATGCCTCCATCGTTCACTTCTTCTGCGGTAACCGTATAGGTCCCGCTCCCCGTTATCGTCTGTACACTGCTTGCGGGCAGCCAATTTTCTCCTAGTTTCCGGGCTCCGACAAACTGGAAATATTGCGTCCAGCAACTGCCCATGCAGTCGGAAGGGTCGCCATATTCACTGAGCGTACAGGTCGAGTACGGTCCGACGGTTCCGGGGGCGCAGGAGAGGAGCTGCGCGTGGTGAGCGAGAATGTTGTGTCCGAACTCGTGCGCGATGACCGTCGGGGTGAGATACCAATCCGGTATCCATGCAGAGGAAGGGGCTCCTCCGATGGTACCTATGCCACCCCAGGAGCAGCCGGAGGAATTGTTCCACATGTAGATTATGTGGCTATAGGTGTTGACCGGAACTCCAGCGACGATCGCCGCCTGCTGCGCGGCACTGCTCCAGGTGTTGTAGTTGGCGTCGCATCCGGCAGCGCCGTAGGGAATGGTGTACCAGCCGACCACGTCCCCTGCCATGGAGAGCGTTCCAAAGGAAGCTTCTTTGTAGTAACTATTAGTCGAGCTCGGTGCCGTGAACACCGTTGACGCGACGTCCGCCGGGGTGAAGGGCTGGCTGGCGTTGTCGGTGAAATTAAAAAGAATGACAAGCGTTTTTTGCGGGCCCGTTGGTGCACCCGCCGTGGCGGGGCTAGTGAGGGCAGTGCCGCTACCGCCCGCAGTGGCGATCGGAACTAGCTCGGAGCTCAGCGCAAGGCCGTGGACCCGCACGGTTGCACCGGTGCGCATACCCTCGGGGACAAAGCCAGCGAAATGCAGCTGGTATCGTTTGCTGCCACTTGTCAAAATGTACTCCGTCTTTTCCCCAGCCTGGTTGGGAGGCGCGTCGAAGTGGATGACCGTCAGCGCGCCTTCCACGTCGATCGGCTCCTCTACTAAGCCGGCGAGGGCACTCGGCAGCTGTCTGCTGATACTCTCCGGCAACGCATTGAGAATGAAGGCTTTTGGGTTCCCTTGTGCGAGCGAGAGCAGTAGTTGTGTGCGCATGTTGGCGACTTGCCTCATTTTTCGAAGCTGGGTATCCGCTTCGCCGGCCGTCCCATCGTAGTGTTTAGCGAGCATAAGCAGCTGCGACGTCAAAGAGCCCAGCGAGGCCGAACCGGAGCCGACGCTGAGGATGGTTTGCGCGAGCTGGCTCTCGATCAGCTGGTCGGCCGCCTCGTTTTGGATGGTCGTCGCGAGTACTGATCCCACCGCGATGACGGCGGCAAAGTGAACAATGGAAACGATGGGGAGATGATGCCACCAATTATAAAACCGGCTTGTTTCCATCAAGCGGCTATGAAGTCTCATGAACATCGCATACGAGCCACCTTAATAATGCCCTCAGTATAAATCGGACATGTGCTCTGCACGCACTCGCGCTGTGCACAAGAGTATCGACATTACCCGTGGTACGCCGTCATGAAGTCCCTTCGCAGCGTTGCGAATGTTCCCGCAAGAAGCGCCTCTCGCATCTCCGCGACGAGCCGGACGAGAAAGCGGAGGTTGTGTACGCTTGCGAGCGTCGCGGCGAGCATTTCTTTGGCTCGGAACAAGTGCGCCAGGTACGCTGCGGAAAAATGTTGGCAGGTGTAACAATCGCACTCTTCTTCTACGGGCGATAGTTTCGATACGAACGCCGCGTTTTGAATGTTTACCTTCCCCGCGGATGTGTAGAGCGAGCCGTTGCGGCCCATGCGGGTCGGCGCGACGCAGTCGAAGGTATCAATGCCGTTTTCGACGCCGATGAAGAGGTCCTCTGGCTCACCGATGCCAAGGAGGTGCCGCGGTTTATCCTCAGGCAGGAGCGAATTGACCCACGCGAGAGCTTCCGTGAGATCGGTTTTGGTGAATGTACCTCCTACCCCAAAGCCGCCGAAGGGCATCGAGCCGATGATGCGCGCGCTCTCCTCCCTAAGCTCTTTGGAGCGTCCTCCCTGAACGATGCCGTAGAGGGTTTGACCGGTGCGCGCCTTCTCGTGCGCATCGAGACAGCGCTTCGCCCATCGATGCGTGCGCTCCATCGAGTCGCGAAGTTCGCTTGGCCCCGCGGTGGGGCGCGTGAATTCATCGAACGCAAAGATGATGTCGGCGCCAAGCTTGTGCTGGATTTCCATGGAACGCTCCGGGGAAAGAAAGTGCTCAGAACCGTCGATGTGGGAGCGAAAAAGCACTCCTTCTTCGGCGATCCTTGCGAGTTTTACGTGCTCAGTTTCCTCATCGTCTTTTTCCTCAAGAAGCTGCTCTTTCTCTTCGGCGGCAAATTTTGAAATATTTTTGCCAAACGCGACGCCAAGCGAAAACACCTGAAAGCCTCCGGAATCCGTAAAGGTTGGCCCTTCCCAACCCATAAATGTAGCGACTCCTCCGGATTCAGCGACCAGGTTGGGCCCGGGTTGAAGGTAGAGGTGGTAGGTGTTCGCAAGTACCGCCTGCGCGCCTAGCCCGCGCACCTCCCCGGGCGTGAGAGCTTTCACGGTCGCTTTGGTACCTACCGGAATGAACGCCGGGGTCAGGATGGTGCCGTGGGGAGTGTGTATCGCTCCGGCACGAGCGAGTCTTCCGCCTTTTCCTTCAATGCGAAACATCCGCCTAGCATAGCGCACCGCGCGCCTCGATCGAGGCGTACTGCATCATTTCACGTTGAGAAGCTCGACTTGGAAGACGAGGGTCGCTTTCGGCGGGATGACATAGGTGCCGTTGGGGCCGGGAATGCCAGAGTCCCCGTAGGCGAGATCGGAGGGAATGACCAAAATGCGCGTGCCGCCGACCTTCATGCCGGCGACACCTTCATCCCAACCCTTGATGACCTGTCCGGCACCGAGCGTGAACGTGAAAGGCGCCCCGCGATCGCGAGAGCTGTCGAACTTGGTGCCGTCCGCGAGCGCACCGATATAGTGCACGGTCAGCGTTTTCCCGGCCGCTGCGACAGCGCCGGTACCTGCGGTCTGGTCTTCAACCAGGAGTCCCGATGGTTTCGTGCGAAGTTTGCTCTGGTCAAACGAGAACGGTGCCGTTTTTTTCTGCGACGGCGATGAGTTGGCGGTGGTCACTGAAGCAGTGCGTTTAGATGAACCAGTAAAAAGACTGCGAGCCGGACCGAGGAACCCGAAAAACACGACGACGAGCGCAAGCCCCGCGGCGACGGCTATCCATTCATTTCTTCCCATGCCGTCATTTTAGCGCGAACGAAGATGAAGGCAACAGGACTAATGCACACTACGATGCAAGTTCGGCAAAAACAACGAGCCGCTTTTCGTAGCTCTTCTCACGCGGATTCCAATCGCCATCGCATGTCAGAAGGAGAAGCTCCTGCCTTCCTTGAGAGCCGAAAATATCAGAGGTAGGTGCGTCGCGGTAGTCGTAGCTTGCGCTTTTTTCGACCACGAACCGAAGTGTTCTGCCTGAGGAATCGCTCACATACACGCTGTCCCCCGCCGCGAGGTCTCCCAGATGTTTAAAGACCGCGTCCGTACCGAGCGCGTTGTCGAGGTGACCATCGATGACCGCGTTCCCTTTTTCACCGGGCTTGTACCCGTCCTTGTACCACGCAGTCGTCTTCATGGAGCTCGGAAGGCCCATCGTCCCGTCGGGACGTTTCCCCACCGCTTCTACGTTTGTGTCGACGCTTATCGCGGGGATGGCGATGCGATACGGAACGATCCCTATCGCGGAGGATGGCCGGGCTCTCTGCTGCGATGTAAGCTCAGTCGATGCTTCCGCGTTGACCTCCGGAGTAAATGCTCCCGTTCCGGTGAAAATGCGCGATAGGAGGTCGAGGAGTCCCAATGTAATGAGGAGCACGATCAAAAATACTTTAAGAAAGTTCAGTGTTTGTCGACGCGTGTAGGCCATAGCGGTTGTCCGCTCGCCCACTCAGGAGAGGTCAGCGGAGAGGATAGACGAGAGGCTGCGGCGGCCAAAGCGGTAGGCAAGGACGAGCGCAACCGGGACGATGAGGAAGAGGCCAAAAAGCGTCGAGATGAGCTTTCCGGTCTCTCCGCCCTCCCCCGTCGCCGGAAGCCCTGGCGCGATGTAGGCACCTTTGACGATGCCGCCGCCGGTGTAGGTCGTGCTCACGTAGCCGGTACTCGGAAGCACGGTCACGTAGCAGGTGGCCGTCTGCGAGCCGCTCGTCACGGTAATACCCTGCGGGGTCGCTCCCGAGGAGACGACGTATGAGAAAGATGATCCTACGTTCGGGTAGGAGCTCCCCATTACGCTCCATGAGTACGTGCCGAGGCCTCCGGAAGCCGTGATGCTTGCCGTCTGCCCGACATAGGCGCTCTGTGTTGCCGGCGAACAGGTGAGATTCGTGTTCTGGTAGTACGGATAGTACGTGTTGTAGTTGCAATAGCCGTTGTACCAGTAGCCGCTCGGGCAGGTGCTGTAGTTGTACGTGTAGTTTCCGGCGTAGTTTTGATAGTTGAGCGTAATGGTACAAGTCTTTGAATCGCCGCCACTGATGTAGCCCGAGCAGTCGCCGGAGTAGTTTTGCGTGTAGCTGCCGTAGTTGCCGATGGAGATGCTGTAGGAACCCGGCGAGAGCGTCACGGTGCGGTAGTTCGTCGAAGCCTGGAAGCTTGATGGATTAGCGTTGTTGCCCGACACATAGATAGTGAAGTTGCTCGGGTTGATGTAGCCATAGAGGTTGTTGATGTCCACGTACACGTTGAGAAGCCCATATCCGCTCGTTGTAGCGCCGGAAACGGTGACGACGCAGGTACGGGCGTTTCCTGCGCTCACGGTGCCGAAACAATCATTGCCGTAGGAAATGGAGAGCCCGTTCATCGAAGACATCGTGACGGAGTACGAACCGGGGTACATCGTGAACTGCGTCGTCGAATTCCACGAGGGCGAGTACGTGTAGGAATTGCCCGAGCCCGTCGTCGCGCCGTAGCCGACGTTGGTGCCGTTCACGGTGATCTGCGGGTTTGCATAATTGCTGCCGCCCCCAACGACGATGACGGTAAGCTGTCCGACCGAAGTCTGGGCGTGAGCGCTGCCAACAAGCGCCAGCGGAAGGATAAAAGCCCCTACAAGTAGCGCAAGCGAGATACCAAAACCTTTCTTGATCGAGGTCATACTGCTTCTAAAATTCTAACGTTAGTAAATGAAAAACGGCTTAACAACGAGAGACTGAGCAAAAGTTTCGGTAACTGTACTGCTAATTCGCGGAATTGCAACACGTAAAAACGGCGGCCCCGTGGGCCGCCGTTTCCTAAGTAACGTTTTGTACCAGATATTGTACCGGATACATGAAGAGCTCGTCCGGCTCGCCAGTTTCGTTTCTCAGATCGAAGAGCGCCTGTTCGTGGATGGCGCGCTCTTGCGCTGCCACCACAAGCTCCGGGACGAGGCCGCGTACCGAAAGACGATGCTCCTCAATCGGATGCTCTTCCGGGTCGTTGAACCGCCAATGGTGTATCTCGACCACATACCAGACTCGCCACGGAAGAACGTCCCGTTCCCTCCTGATCCGTACGAACACATTGCCTCGCTTTCCGTGGAGCTTCATCTCGCGCTGGATCTCGAGCGTGGATTTACGCTGAGGCAGCGCCACAACATTTGCCATGTTCCCTCCTCTCGTGCTACCGAAAAGTATTATGCAACAGTGTCGTCTATGTGTCTAGTCACCACTTCTTGTGACGCTGCGTACGATTCGCCCACCGAGCGACCGCCCCCTGGCGTCGTCGTACCGTGTTGGGGTTTATTTTGTGGACCTGGATATTCCGAGGTTTTTCGTTTCTCTTTTTTCCGCCGCCCATATATCGATTATACGTGGCACACACCGCCTCCGTTTTTCTCGAAGTAGCGCTGATGATACTCCTCGGCACGGTACCATGGCCCGGCGGCTACAAGTTCCGTAACGATAGGATCGGGATACTTCGACGAATTGCCGAGTTCCTCCGTCACGGCCCGCGCAACCTTCTCCTGCTCGCTCGTGTGGAAGAAGATCGCCGAGCGATACTGACTCCCCTCGTCGGGTCCCTGGCGATTCATCGTGGTTGGGTCGTGTATCTCGTAGAATTTCCTCACGAGCTTCTCATACGTGGTCTGTGTAGGATCAAACTCCACACGCACAGCCTCTGCATGACCCGTCGTGTCGGTGCAGACGTCCTCATAGGTTGGGTTCTTTGTGTGCCCGCCGGTGTAACCCACTTCCACATCTATGACGCCGCGCTCTTTCCGGAACGCTTCCTCGACGCCCCAGAAGCACCCTGCCGCGAACGTCGCTCTCTCAGTTTTGGAGTCCATAGGTCCTGGTGCGCACGTACCATGCAGTGAGCCCGAAGAGTATAAGCGAAGTGGTGGCGGAGATGAGGCAATACTGACAAAACGCCTGTATCACGAACGCCTGAAGGTAGGTAAAGTACGCGGAAAAGAGCACGCCGACGATGGTCACCATGAAGAGAAGCTTCCGCAGCGTTGGGGTTGGCCGGTACAGAGAGAGTGCGACAAGTCCTAGCACGCCTATGTAAAAGAAGACGCCGAAAAGGGAGAGCGGGACGCCAAAAACCTTCGAGTACGAGCTCGCCGCAACGATGTTGCACCCCTTAATGAGCGAGCAGGAGAGCGGCGAGCCTGTGATGGACTTACTGTAGAGATAGAGCGCATCAATAAGGCCTCCGACACCAAACGCTCCTAGTACGTAAAGAATGTTTCGGTTCATCACGTGCTTTTGGGGCAACTCAACGCCTAACCCCGAGCGTCATTCCGGGGACAGGTAATGAGACGAGTATAGCAGATGATGCGTTCGCTCGAAGGTAGCGGAGGAGAACTGGACAAGATGCCGTTTCTGTCCTGCGACATTTATCCCCATTTACAAGGAGAGAATGGCGCAGTACGGTCTCATTAAGAGTGCATGAAGATGAAAGGAGGTTCCTCATGCGCATGCTCTTTGGAACTCTCGGTGCCATCGCCGCCCTTGCGCTTGGGACCGGTCCTGCTGTGGCTCACGATTACTTCGGTGAGTATGGCAATTACGAAGACTACAGCAATTGGTTGATCCCGGGGACTACGTCAAGTTGCTGCAATGCTACGGACTGCGAGCCTATAGCCCCGGATCGCTACCGCATCATCGGCTCTTCCTACCAAATCCGCATCGATGGCAAGTGGGTAACGGTGGACCCGAAAGCGTACCTGAAGGAGCTGTCGCCCTCCGAGGTCGCCCACGCGTGCTGGCCGCGTAAGCCAATACGCGGTCCGCTCGGAGGGACCATCCTCGTGAATCCGGACCCGGTCGTCCAGTGCTTCAAACGCCCGAGCGGCATCGGTGAAGCTCCGCCATCGTCGCCTCAACGCGCCGTACCGACCGCCTACTGAGACGATGTTCACCTCATGCTCCGCGCAAGCGGAGCATTTCTTTTGCGACTTTGCTCCTCTAGCCGCGATGCACGCGGTTCCAGATCCACGCGATCGCCCATCCCATCGCATAACCGATGATCGCCGTCACGACGATGAGGGCGAGAGCCGTGCCGAAATTAAACTGCGCGACCTTGTAGACCGGCTGTATCATGTGGAGGCGGAAAATGAAATCGAGGATCGACTGCGCGACACCGAGGGCGACGAGCACTGACCACAGGAGATGCCATCCGCCGAGCGCGAAGGAAAACACCAAAGCCACGTTGCGTTCCTTGAGTTTATGCATATCGTTTTAAAAAATAATAAACCACCGCTTTCAGTTTACGGCGCCCTACCAAGATCGACAATGCGGTAAGTCACATATCCTAAGAGGCCCAGCTGAAGTGTGGGCGTGAGCCCGGTTTTGACGAACGGAGTGAGGGGCATGAGCGCACTGTACGCCCAACGGCCAGTCTCGAGGGCCCACATCTCGACGCCGATCGCGATCAGTATGCCAAGCACCAAGGAAAGCCACAGATTGCGGCGCAGATATGGCACATAAAGAAAGAGGAATGCTCCCGCGGTAATGATGAGCGCATCAGCAAGCGTCGCATGAAGGAGAATTGTATTGCTTATGGGGCCGCCCTGGTAGTTCGTATAGAGCGTCGCGTGAAGGTTCTCCCAGACGAGATTAAGGGCAAAGGAGAGAAAGAAGACAAGCGCCGTCTTCTTCAGTACCCTCATGCCGCTACTTTCTTCGCGACGGCCTGGAGTATCGCTCGCGTTCCTTCCGGAACGCTCGCGGTCGCTAGAGCTTCGGGAAGAGAGAGGAAACGGCCATACTCCCCCTCCATAACCTGAACTTTCGATTCAAAATCGGGTGCGACCTGCGCATAAAAGACGCTCACGACGGCGCTCTCGGTGTCGACGTCGCCCAGGTACTTATAGTTCTTCGGCGTAATACGAAGCTCCTCTTCGATTTCGCGAAGAAGCGCCTGCTCGGGAGTCTCGCCGTCCTCCAAGCCTCCCCCAAACAGGTGATACTGTCCGGAACCGAAGGGCGCGTCGGCGGTTTTTTTCTGGAGATAGAACTCGATGGAGTGGCCGCCCATCCGATAGGGCACAAAGCCGGCCGTTTTTCTTTTGCTGCAGACGTCCATGCTTTCCTATACTGGCAGAGTGTGTCGTAAACGCAAAGCGCCGCGCATCGTTTTGATGCGCGGCGCTCGTTTGTGATCCCGTTAGGCGAGGAGACAGCGCAAACACATGGTCTGCCGATCACGCGTCTTTACATATTTCCCGCCGCATGAGCGGCACACCAAAATGACCGTCTTGTGGCGCTTAACGCTCCAGTGGCCATTCTCCATAAAAGTCTTGATGGGGCCTCGGGTCGGGTTATGGGCTCGCTTGCCTGTCATGCCTCAATTATGACACATAGCTTCTATTGCGTCAATGACCATTCCTTAAGAACAAATTTTTCACTCTAAAAACAAAGAGCCCCCGCGAAAAATTTCGCGGGGGCTCAAGGGAACAAGAGGCCGAGGCCTCAAGATTCAAGGTTACTTCCGGGCGGAGGACAACCCGAGGAGGTCGTGGCGGAAGTCGTCCCAGTAGAAGCTGACGCGGAGACCCTCCGAGTCGAAGTAGCCGACGTAGACGCGGTTGCCGCCCGAGTCGAGATCGGAACATCTGACGTAGATGTTCTCGAAGAGCCGGACGCCGCGAACCTTGAAATAGGTCGTGACAAGCCAACTCACCTCGGCCGAATTCGGAACGTGCTCGACGCCGAAGACGAGCTGGTTCTGCTCGTCCCAGTTCTTGCTGGTCGATTTCGGCACAGGATCCTTGCGGATCATGAGCCAGCCCGTGTTGGTCTTGTTCTCGCTCGCGAACTTCTGCTCGGAATACCAGCCGCCCGTTTTGGAATAGAAGAGGCTGCTGTCGAGCATGCGGATGTTGAGCAAGTTTATCGGATAGGGTGGGGCCGCGACCACGACGTAATTATGGTCTTTGCACCAACGCAGAACGTCTTCCGGCGGGACAGTGTCGTGGAGCGAAGCGAGGTGCTTGTCCTCGTAAATTACCGCCGACACTTTCATGAGCTCCTCCGGCGTGATGAAATCGACGCCGAGGATGGATTGCGCCAGCGTGTAGTCCGGCTGCTTCGCCGAAAAACGCTTGACGCCTTCCAAGATATGGGCTTGGAATTCGCCGCCGCGTTTGAAGAGCCGTTGCAGACCCTCCCTGTCGAGACCGGCTTGGCGAAGAGCCTTGCGGCCTCCATCCTGCACGAAGCGATTGTACTGGGTACGCTGTTCGGACGTGATAGACCTGGCGGTCGTCATCGTCGTTCTCCTGTGCCCTACGCTTGGGCGAGCGGCTACCTCTTGATTGAGACGAGCTTTTTGGGGCCGACTTTTCAGCCGCAGGAAGCTCGCCTCATAAGTAACCTTTGTAGTAAATGGAAAAGAACGCCGGACGCACTTTATCATATTTATAGACTCTAGTCAATCTCAGTGCCAAAAACAAAGAGCCCCCGCAAAAAAAATTCGCAGGGGCTCAAGGGAACAAGAGACCGAGGCCCCAAGATTCAAGGTTACTTCCGGGCAGAGGATAAGCCGAGGTTGTCGTGGCGGCGGTCGTCCCAGTAGTGGTTGATGTGGAGACCTATGACGTTAAAACGGCCGACGTTGATGCGGAAGCCGTCCGAGCCGAGATCGGAACATCTGACGTAGATGCTTTCGAACAATCGCTCGCCGGTTGAGAGAAAGTGGGCAATGATCGTATAGACAATTACCTGCGCCTTCGGCGTCTCCTCGTCCTTACCGAGCAGTTTCTGCTGCTCGCCCCAAGACTTGCTCGTCGAGTTGTCAACCGGGGTCTTGCGAACGAGCTGCCAGCCGATCTCGCCCCTGTCTTTCGCGAACGCCTGCTTCTTGTTGTACCAGGTGCCTTCGTGGAAGTAGAAGAGCCTACAGTCGGCCTCGCCTCGAACGTCGAGGATTGAAAGTGGAAACAGCGCCACAAGAACGTGCGTGTCCTTAGAGGCCACGAGCACTTCCTCACTGAACGGGATTTCGCAGAGTGCGGCAAGCTGGGTCTTCGACGGGTTGACGTCGAAATGCTTGATCGCGTCCTCGATGCCGAACATGTTCGTGCCCATGATCTCGCGGGCCTTCTGCTGTGAGGTCGACGGCTCGAGGCCGCCGCTCCGAATGAGGCGCACGACCTTTTTGGCGAGGTCGTTGTCCCTCGATTCGATGACCTTCTGTGCGAGATCGTCGCTGAACCCCGCCGCTTCGAGCTTCAGAAGGACTTCGTGTTCCTTGTGTACCGACAAGGTGCGGCTCACGATGGTTTCCATCGCATACCTCCTTAGTGGTGTGATGCCCGTGGCGCTCGGACTGGCGACTGTCTCTGATGAGACGAGCTTTTTGGGGCCGACTTTTCAGCCACAAAAAGCTCATCTCACGGTACTCTTGAATGCCAAAGAACTGAGGGAAATTAAAGCATATTTATTCACGACGGTCAATAGACCTCTCGCCACCTTCCCTGCTCCAAGGAGGATACCGGGTCAACTACTGAGTACGACGTACCTATGCGGCAAGGGGCTGGTCGTGGAAATGAGCAGAAGCGACCCAGGTTTCCCTCCCGGTGATGATCGAACGCCACGCGCATTAAGCGTTTGCACTACCGTGCGCTGCAGATTGAGGCTCCTTCCAAAACTCTTTACCGGGATGTCGGAAAATAAGGATGGGTGTCAATACAAGCGTGAGCACCATCGCGAAGGCGAGGCCGAACATAATGGCAAACGCGAGCGGGCCCCACAGCGCTGACGCGCCCGCGAGCGGCACCATGCCGATGACGGTCGTAAGCGTGGTGAGGATTATTGGCCGGAAGCGCGAAACGGCGGCGTCCGCGACGACCTCGGGGAGCCCTCTGCCCTCCGGGTTTTTCATGCGCACGATCATTGAATCAACAAGGATGATGGCATGGTTGATGATGACGCCAGCGAGCGCGATGACGCCGAGAAGCGAAGGGAACGAGAGCGGCTGGCGCGTTATCGCAAGCCCGGCAAAAACGCCGATGAGCGCAAGCGGCACGAGCATCAGGAGGTAGAAGGAGTAGCGGAAAGAGTTGAATGCAAGAACAAGTATGGCGAGCATGAGAACCATGCCGCCGATGAGGGCATAGAACATTTCCTGGAACGATTGGTCGACATTTGCTGTTTCGCCTCCTATCTTCATAGCCACTCCCTTCGGAAAATCGACCTTTTTTATCGCCGTGGAAAAGGCGGACGAAACCTCTCCTGCCGTCTTCCCCGGCAACAAGTACGAGGAAACCGTCGCGATGTTCTTTTGGTCTTCGCGTTTAATGATGGCGCTGTTGCGCTCGATGCCGGAGGCGAGAATGGAGCCGAGCAACACGCTCCCCCGCGGTGTCTTTATCGAAAGGTTCATGACGGAATCTATCGTCGCCTCGGTCGTATCCGTCGGATCGCGCCAGTTCGGGTTGAGATTGGAAAGGACGAGCACGTCGATGTCCCGCGCATCGCTCTTGATGGTAGTCGCGATAGTGCCGGAGACCGCCGTGCGAAGCGCGGAGGCGACTTGGACAGGGGTCAACCCTACTTCCGCCGCTTTTCCTCGGTCTATAGTGAGCCCAAACTGCGTCCCATTATCTTTCGTCGAGGTCGTCACCTCGATCGCCCCTGGGATTTCCTTGAGGGTTCGCTCTCCGAGGTCGGCCGCCTTCTCCAAATCATCGAGATTCTCCCCCGAGAAGGTGATAACAACCGGCGCGCCGGTCGGCGGGCCGCCCTGCGGCTCAAGCGCGCGCACGGTGAAATCGTGGAAGACTGCGACCTTGTTGCGCAGCTCGTTCACGATCTTCGTTGAGCTTTGCGCGCGATTTTTTTCGGGCACGAGGCGAATCGTGATGTTGGCGTACTTAGTGCCCGAAGTCGGGCTTTGGGAGAGCGGCGAGGTGGCGCCGATCGTCGTTACGAAGGAGGCGATGCGCGGGTCTCCATAGAGAAGCTCCTCGACCCCACGCGCGGCGAGATCGGTTTGCGCAAGCGGCGTCCCTTGCTTGGTCTCTATTTCAAGGTACGCATACTCGGAATCGCTTTGGGGAAAGAAGATGACCTTGACGAGCCCCGTCATGGGCAGGATGAGGGCGATGATGAAACCCGCGGTCATGCCGCGCAAAAACTTCCGCTGGAACGCTCCGTCGCCGAGTATGCGAAGCAGCCACGCCCGGTAGCGCCTCTGGAGCTTGAGGTTCCACTCCTCCTGAAGCCGCTCGAGGCCGTTGAGCTCCGTCTTCGTGAACATGATCGCAATAAGCGGCACGAGGCCAAGCGCGACGAAAATGGACGCGATAAGGACGAAAATTACCGTGAATGGGATGGAGGCGATGAACTGCCCCGTTATGCCGGAGATGAAAAAGAGAGGCGCAAACACCGCGACCGTCGTAAGGGTCCCCGCGGTGAGCGGCCAGGCATACTCGCGTATCGCTTCCTTTGCGGCAAAGATCGGCTCTCCGAAACGCTTGAGGCGCGTGTGGATGGCTTCCGTGACGACGATGCCGGAGTCGACGAGGATTCCTATCGCGAGAATGAGCGAGAAGAGCGAAACGAAATTGATGGTGTTGCCGGAAAGATAAAGTCCGGAGAATGCGATGACAAAGGAGAGCGGGATAGAGAGTCCGGCGACGATCGATTCCCGCCAGCCTATCGTGAGAAGGAGGCACAAAATAACGAGAATGACCGTTTCGACGCCGACCCGAGTGAGCTCGCCGAGGCTCTTGGAGACTTCCGCTCCGAGGTCTATCGATATCGAGGTCGTAAGGCCCGAGAGGGTCGTTGCGCTGAGTTCGGAAAGTTTCTTCTTGACGGCGCTTCCGGTGAGGAAAATGTTTGCACCGGCGCGCTTATGGACGGAAAGCGTCACGGCAGGCTCGGCGGGCGACCCGTGCACCGACGCGCGAGAGATGGTCTTCGCCCTTTCGATGCCGTTAACGATGTCCGCGATGTCGCGCAGATACACGGGCCGCCCGCCAACCTGTCCCACGGTCACCCCGAGGAGGTCTTCAGGGTCATTGAGATCGCCGTGAAAGGCGATGGCGTACTCGACCTTGTCGACGGTAATGGTGCCGATGGGGAGCGAGGCGTTCGCGGCGCCGATCGCACCGACGACATCGGAGAGCGTAAGTCCGTAGGCGTCGAGCGCCTCGCGGCGCACGACGACGTCCGCTTCGCGCTCGCGTGTCCCGGCCACGTCAACAGAGGAAACGCCGGCAACGAGCTCGAGTTGGTCTTTCACGTCCTTCGCAAGCGAGGCAAACTCCGTCGGCGGAAGCCCGCCCGAGATCGAAATGATGAGAATGGGCTGATCACTGAAAGAAACACGGGTTATGACGGGCTCGTCGGCGTCGCGCGGCAGGTTCGGCTTGGCGCGGTCGACCGCGTCTTTGATGTTCTGGATAGATTTGTCAAGGTTGGCGGAGGCTTCGAATTCCGCGGTCACGACCGACACTCCCTCCCGCGAAGAGGAGGTGAGCTTGTGAAGATTTTCGACCGTCCCAACCTCCTTCTCGATCTCTTTGGTGACGAGCTTGGTAACGTCCGCGGCAGAAGCGCCTCGGAGCGTCGTCGCGATGACCGCGACCGGCACCTTAACCTCGGGTGCGTTTTCCTTGGGTATGGCGATGACCGCGACAAGGCCTGCCGCGGTGAGCGCTATCATGACGAGTATCGTGAACTGCCGTCGTTCAATAAAAAAGTTCCAGAGGCCGGACATGGCGGTTTAGGGATTTACGATAACTGCCTGTCCTTCCTTAAGCCCGCGGGCGTCCTCGACTATCTGCATGGTGGCGGTAACGCCGCTTACAATGTCGACGCTGTCCCCGCGCAGGGTTCCGAGAACCACGGGATTTCCGACGAGCTGGTGCGCGTCGTTCACGGTGAACACCAAGGGAGATTGCGGCGTTATCTTGATCGCGGTGAGGGGGACGGTGAGGGTCGGATTTGCCGACGGGACCTTTGGCGCGGAGCGCTCTACAGAGACGGTCGCCGACTGTCCTGCGACCAGCGGAGCGGACGGCGGTACAAAGACCCGCACTTCCGCCTTTTTCGTCAGAGGGTCGAGGGCGCTTGCGACGCGTGCGACTACCCCGTCAACACTGGCGCCTACCTTCGCTTTGGCTCCGACGGCGATGTCAGCGATGTCATTTCCCGAAACGAAGGCGACCACTTCAAGACCACCGGCGCTCGTGATGTAGACGATTGGGACCGATGCGTTGACGAAAGAGCCGACGTCGAGATCGAGCCTATTGACGGTCCCGGAGATGGGGGCTCGGATGAGCGTTTTCTCAAGTCCGGCGAGTTGGAGCGCGAGGTTCGCCTCCGCAGCCGCAACGTCGGCGCTCTCTCCCGTGGAGCCGGTTGCAAGCGACGTCTGAGCGATGTCGACCGCGGCACGTTTTGTTTTGAGCATCTCGGATACTCCCGGCAGTGAGCTCGCAAGCGCATTAATGCTGGCGAGCCCTGCTGATACGTCCGCACGATAGCCTGCGATAGTCGCTTCAGTGATCCCGTAGGTGGGAACGGCGGCATTAAGTGCGGCGACCAGGTCCTGCATGAAGTTTTGAACGGACTTTACTTCACTTCCAAGTAAGGAGAGTTCGGCAAGGAGATCGCCTGGAGAGAGTGTAGCTACCACTACCGTGCTCTCGCGCGCCCGAATGGCCTGCATAGCCAAACGGTCATTTTGAACATTGACGACGAGCTGCGAATTAGAGCTTGAGACGTTGAAATGCGGCTGCGGGCTGTTGGGGTTTGAAAACGTTTGATCCGCTTTTCGTGCGATAGCGTCATCAATGGTCGAGTATGCGCTTTGTACCGTTGACCGTGCGGTATCGATGGCTGCGGCGTAGGAATTCTGGGCGTTCTCGACGCTGATGCCGCCGACGACGCTGCCGCTTTGGGCTTTTTGGAGCGCCGCGCGAGCAGCCGCCACGGCAGCGCGCTGCGTGTCGTTTTTAAGCTCCGCGATGATGGTCCCGGCGGGCACGTAGTCACCGAGGTTGCGGTACACGGCCGAGACCGTGCCAGAAATATCCGGAGCGACATTGGCCTCCCGCGTGGCGCGCACGATGCCGATGAGCGAAATGGGAGCTGAGGCGGACACGTCGCCGACGCGCACGAGGTGGACGGCAGGACCCTCCGCTATCGTCGTCGCGGCCTTGCTGGCGCCAAAATAAGCGGCCGCACCAAGGCCTGTGGCCAAGGCGGCCGCTACGATCGAGCTCACGATTTTGTGCGATTTAGCGAACGACCAGACAATTTTGCCGATGGTCTTAAGGTGCGCTCCGACTATTTTCAATTGTCTCCAAATGAGGCGCAAATACAGCATAGCGATACGGGTGTGAGCCGTCATGCTAACATAGACAGCTATGAAATCCTACTCGGGCGGCTGTCACTGCAAAAAAGTACGCTACGAGGTTGAGCTCAATCTTTCAGTGCCGGTCCTCTCCTGCAACTGCTCCCACTGCGAAATGAAAGGGCTCCTGCTCCTCTTCGTCGATAACGATACATTTACCCTGCTCTCGGGTGCAGACGCCCTCAGCGACTACAGGTTTAACAAAAAAAGCATCCGCCACCTCTTCTGCCGAACCTGCGGCGTCGAGAGTTTTGCCGAAGGGGTCACCTTTCCCAAGGCGGCCATCAACGTGCGCTGTCTCGACGGCATCGACTTCGGGAAGCTCACCATCAAGCCCTATAATGGCCGCGACCTCTAGGACCGCCTGTTGAAACGCGACCTAGCGAGGCGCTATACTGAAAGAGCTTTAATACATAACTTTTTTTCATGGATCCACAGAAACAGCAGGCTGCTCCGGCCTCGGGAATGGGCGCTAAGGGAAAATCGAATACCCTTATGGGAATCCTCGCCTACCTTGGTATTTTGGTCGTTGTCCCCCTTATCGTCGCGAAAGACGATCCGGTCGTGAAATTTCACATCAAGCAGGGGCTCGTGCTCGTCGTCATCGAGATCATCGTATGGGTGCTCGGCATGACACTCTGGCAACTCTGGACGCTCTGGCAACTCGTCAACCTGGGCTGCGTGGTCCTCTCTATCGTCGGCATCGTGAACGTCGTTCAAGGAAAAGAAAAGGAGTTACCGCTAGTGGGAGGGTTCTCAAAATATTTCACCTTCTAAGCGTAGCGATTACGAAAACACGCCCACACCTGCGGGCGTGTTTTGTGTCTAGCCTCTCGTAGTGCTCGCGGATTCCTAGCGGATGCCGGTATCGCACGAGACTCTCACTTTGGCGTAGACGTCGGGAGGGACGAGGATATCGCCGCTGGCACAGCGCGGCCAGACGGACGAAGAGGAGGCGGACCGTATGCGGTAGGTTCCCGGCGTCACCGAAAGGCTGAAGTTGCCTTCCTCGTCGGAGGTGAACGTGGTGATGACCCGCGAGCCGTCCGCGCTCGTGAGCGAGAGGGTCGCTTTATAGGGTTTATCGGCGCACGCCGGGTCCGACGGAACCCTTTGCACCGGACAGGTTGGACCAAGGAGTACGCTTCCTCGTATGCCACTTTTTAAGTCGTCGGGACTAAGAAAAGTGAACGAGTCAGTGACGGTAAAAATCGCGGCTGCGCGATAGCGCGCCCACGACGACGCCGGAAGCTCGTCGATGGGAATGACCGCGCCCGAGGCTGATATGCGGTCTCCCACCGTGAGGTTCGGGACTGCGGTGTTGGTGATACCGAGGTCAAGGCCGTAAAAGGCGCCGGTATCCGTGAGGAGCCCATAGGCGCACTCTTCGCTCTCGGTCGGTGTTCCATCTTTGTGCGGCAGACAAACGAACGTTCCTGAAAGAGTGGCGCGCTCCTCCGTGTCGGTGCGTGCAATCCTCGTCACCTCAATGACACCGATACTCTGGTACTTCGGATCCTCCCGCGGGGTGAACGTGCCGTCGACCACAATGGGGACATTGGTGGGGACGCCGGTGAGGTTGTGGTAGGTAGGGTCGCTATCGCGCAGCGCAAAGTAGCGGTTCTCGACGTCCTGAATGCCAAACGCGCATTCGAGGGTCTGTGGGCCGCGCTCGTTTTTGTGCGGTAAGCACACGAGCTGTCCGTGAACGGAGATAGGCCCGGCAGAGGGGATCTGGACCGGCTTAGGCGCAGCGTAGGGCACGAGATAAATGGCGAGACCGATCGCCAGCACCCCAAGAAGTGCGACGCCACTGCCGACCCATTCCCACGTATCCGCGCTCATACACTACTGACGCTATCGAAAAGCCCTCTCTTCCACAAGCGAACTATCCTTGCACTACAGAGACTTCCCCGCTTGTTGGGACTCGCCTAAGAAAGAAAAGCGCCATGGCCGATGCCAGAAGCGCAAAGACGACCCCGGTGTAAAACGCGCTATGGAACCCGAAAACCGCGGCTTGTGCTTGAGAAGCTCCTCCCGCAAGCGCATCGGTGATCGTGGAGGTCGAGATGGCTGTGAGGATCGCAAGGCCGACGGATCCGCCTATCTGCTGAGATGTGGTGAGAAGTCCCGAGGCAAGTCCGGATTCCTGCGGAGGAATGCCGGAGGTCGCCGCGACGGTGGTCGCTACGAATGAAAGTCCCATGCCGATCGGCATGATAAGGAGCGCTGGCAACATGTGGGTCGCGTAGCTCCCCGCGACCGGAATGTAGGTGAGAAGGAAGAGACCGAACGCCGGGAATAGAGGTGTTATGACCAAAAGCCATCGGTAGCTCATAAATCGCAACACTCTCGGAGCGAGTATCGCGAACACGCCGATAAGAAGGCTCATCGGCAAAAACGCGAGTCCCGCCTCGAACGGGGAGTAGTGAAGTATGTTCTGCGCGTAGAGCGTGAGAAAAAAGAACGCCGAAAAGAGGCTCCCGACGACGGGAAGCATGTAGAGGTTCGCGGCTGCGATATTTCCTATGCGGAACATGGAGAGCGGCATGAGGGGATGTCGCGCGACCCACTCGTTCACCACAAAACCCGCGAGTAGTACTACCGAAAGGGCCAGGAGCCCTACCGTGAGAGACGACCTCCATCCCCACGCGTTCGCCTTGGTGAGTGTGTAGACCAGGAGCATAAGTCCCGAGGTGACCAGAGCAGCGCCGGGAAGGTCGAGGGTCTTGTCCGTTTCCTCCGCCACATGCGCAGGTAGCAGCCTCCATGCAGCGGCGATCACGATGATCCCTATCGGCACGTTGACAAAGAAATTCCATCGCCACCCGAGATACTGCGTCAAGAGACCTCCGAGCAAGAGCGCAACCGTGGCTCCTCCAGCGGAGACAGCACCCCACAGCGATATGGCGATGCTGCGTCGGCGATGGTCGCTAAAGAGCGTCAGCACGAGGGAGAGGGCGGCGGGTGACATGAACGCCGCGAAAAACCCCTGCAAGACCCGCATCGGAACGATGAGGGACCCTGAGTTGAGGGCACCGATAAGGAAGGAAACCATCGTGAATCCGAGGACCCCCGCGATGAAGACTCGTTTGCGGCCATAGAGATCGGAAGCTCGGCCACCGAGGAGGAGAAATCCGCCAAATGCAAGCGTATAGCCGGTCACCAGCCACTGCAGATTTTCCACACTGAAGCCGAAGGTGCGCTCAATGGAGGGGATGGCGACATTGAGGATCGCAACGTCGAGCACGATCATAAACTGAGCAAGAACCAAGAATGCAAGTGCGTACCACTTTTGTGAATCGGCCATATGAAATTATTTCTGCCCACTATACCAAGCCGAGACCGTCGCGTCTAAAAGAGTTTTGCTGAATTGAAGAGCACCGCAAACGTTTTGCACCAGGTAAGCGCATACGGGTAGTCTTTGGGATCAACACCCGCGGGGATTTCGTAGTTAATATTTCCTTCAGTCGCCCGCACCTTTCCCAAACTTACAAACTCCTTTGCGTCGAGATCCTTCGCAAGATACACGTAAATGTCCGGACCATTAATGGTCTTGAAATTTTCATAGCGAAGATAGTTTTTACCCTCCGAGCTTACTATGCGCGCCGTTCCGCTTGCTGGGTGCCCCAGGGTTCCCATAACATCTCCCGCTGCGGCTCCTGCCATGGCGTGAGAGGTTGTGGCAAGCGATGAGGATTGCTGTGGGAGCGCCTCATCTACTTTGACATTTATAAAAAGCGGCGAAATAGCATAATACCCGAATCCAAGGATAAGGACGACTACAATGACTATGCCGATGCGTTTGAGCGTCATGGAGTATTTAGAGTATTTACTCGATTGACGATGCGAATGTGAACGACACCGTGAGGCAAGTATACCAAATAAGCCTGGGTGAGATCTACTGCGGGAGGGTAAGCGACTCTCCCGTCGCGTTGAGCTTCACTGACTGCACGAGGTTTCGGAGAACGAGAAGCATTCCGGTGCGACTGTCTTTGGAAAACTCCTCTATGGAGCCGGCAGGATAGTTGGCGAATTGCGACTCCCCCACCTGCGTGTCGAATTGGTAGCATTTCCTGGCCGTGAAGAGGCGGAATTCTTCGCCGGTAGCGTAGTGTCCTGCGGCGCCCTCCCCCGTTTGCGCGACGCTTACGGAATAGTTCGGTTTGTCAAGGATCCGTATTGGCACGCCGCTGTAGCCGGAGGGCTGCGCCGAGAGACAGCGTGCTTTGTCGGCAAGATCAGTGCGCCTGCGGATAGAAAGGC
This sequence comes from uncultured Candidatus Saccharibacteria bacterium, assembly GCA_964429815.1. Lineage (GTDB taxonomy): Bacteria > Patescibacteriota > Minisyncoccia > Phycocordibacterales > CAYSCM01 > CAYSCM01. The sequence goes on along the minus strand of CAYSCM010000001.1, from coordinate 468,387 downwards.
CGGCACTCTCGAAGTTGGTGTTTTTATACGCGGAGCCGTTGTAGTAGAGACAGTAGTCGAAGCCTTCCTCACAAGGCGGAGTGTAGGTGCGCACGAGTACCCGCTCCTTCGTGACCGCAAGTCCAAAGTCGCCCGGACGGAACAACGTAATGGTACCGTCGGAGACCATGGTAGCCGTTGTCGAGGCACTCCCCGTGGAATTTGATGCCCCTTTTCCGATCTTGTTCCACCACAGATACGTGCCGAACGCGACGATGATAAGAATAAGAGCTATCCACTGCCACCTCGGCGTGTGTTTGACCAGTTCAGGCATGGTCGTGGGCTTCTTGTAGCTTTGCAATATCGATTTTTTTCATCTGGAGCATCGCCTGCATCACGCGCCCTGCGGCCGCCTTGTCCTTCGATGCAAGAAGTCTCGAAAGTGCAGTCGGGATTATCTGCCAGGAGAGGCCGTAGCGGTCTTTGAGCCAGCCGCATCGCTCCGCTTTGGGTTCTGCCGAGAGCTTTCCCCACAATTCGTCCACTTCCTCCTGAGTTTCGCAGGAAACGAACAACGATATCGCTTCGGTGAACGTGAACACAGGGCCCCCGTTGAGGGCCATAAACTCTTCTCCCGCGAGGGTGAAGGAAATCCACTCAACTCTCCCCTCTGGCCCCTTGGTCACATGGGTAATGCTTGAGTTCTTAAAAAGCGACGTGTAAAAACGCGCAGCCTCTTCCGCTTCTGTATCAAACCATAAAAACGGCGTTATCTTTTGCATGGGTCAATTCTAGCAAATTGCTGCTAGTACCCGATGCCGAAGAGTAAGCGCCCCTCTTTATGTTCGTCTGCTACTATGTGAACATGCCACGACGTTTTTTATTTGCACTTCCGCTTTTCTTCGTACTCCTCATCGCGCCCACGGCCTCCGCAGCGACTCGCTCCCTATCGCTTGGCGATTCAGGAAGCGATGTGGCTACTCTCCAGCAAAAACTCATCGCGCAGGGTTATCTTGCCTCCGGAAAAGACTCCGGCTACTTTGGTCCTCTCACACAAGCAGCGATTAAAAAGTTCCAGTGCGCGCAGGAGGTCATCTGTACAGAAGATGCGACCGGCTACGGTGTGTATGGCCCAAGAACGCAAGCTGCTCTCACGCTTGGGACCACGTACCCCAAAAATCCTGCAAAAATTTCCCTCACTCTTACACCCGCTGCCACCGGAAAATTTGAAATAAGCGGCTGGGTTCCCTACTGGCGAGTAGCGACAGCGACCCGAGACGTCATCCCCCACCTGCCTCAGCTAGCAAGTGTAATGCCCTTCTCCTACAACGTGAGCTCAGATGGTCATCTTATCGATACCGCACAACTTGGCTTTGAACCTTGGAGCGATTTTATCGCACAGGCAAAGGCCACCAAGGTGCGCGTGGTGCCGAGCATTCTCTGGGGCAACGCAGATGCGATGCAGGCGGTATTGAGCAATACCACAAAGCGTATCGCGCTGGAAGACGAGATCGCGGCGACCGTGAAGGGCATGGGCTTTGACGGCATAGACATCGACTTTGAAGCCAAAAAGCATGAGACCATCAACTACTTCTCGACCTTCCTCAAAGGCCTCTACCAGCGCATGGGGCAAAAGTGGGTGTACTGCACCGTCGAAGCCCGCATGCCGCTTGAGGACCGCTATCTTCCGGGCGACACCATTCCGCCGGACGCGACCGACTACGCCAACGACTACGTCGCGCTCAATAAGTACTGCGATCGCGTCGAGATCATGGCCTATGATCAGACGACGGTCGATAAGCGCTTAAACGTCGCACGCTCCGCCCCGTACGCACCGGTCGCGGACCCCGGCTGGGTTGAAGATCTTGTGCGTCTTGCAGCACAAACCATTTCCCGCAATAAGCTCATCATCGGCATTCCGACCTACGGCTACGAGTACCACGTGACGCCACTTTCCGGCTCGGGTTTTCAGTATGAAGTGCTCTGGCCGTTTAACCCCGGATATGCGACCGACATCGCCGCGCGGCTTGGCATCGCCGTGCATCGCACAAGCGCGAACGAGGTAGGTTTCATCTACGACAAAGCGACGCTTCCGCAGGCGCCGGCCGATGGTAACATCACGCAAACGCAGCAAGAGGTCGCGACAACTTCCGTTGCACAAAATCTCGGCTCACAAATCGATGCGAGCAAACCTTTCAACTACATGACCTGGAACGACGCGCAGGCTATCAAAGACAAAGTCGACCTCGCACGGGGCCTCGGCGTGCGCGGCGTTGCCGTCTTTAAAATGGACGGCGGCGAGGATCAGGGCATGTGGAGCGTTCTCAAATAGCTCACTTATTTTGTATGACTCTGCGTTTCCCCCTTTGCGCTTTTCCTTACTTCTTTATTCAAGTTTTTCCATTTTCGTCCTCTCGTATCCTCATTGTTTCCTTATTATTGTTTCCTTATTCCAGTTTTTTGCAAAATATTAGAATATCCTCAGCCCGCGGCGTGAGTTTGTGTCGCACGGTCGTCCCTTCATATCGTTTAGCTACCAACCCTGCGATGGCCATTTTGCGTATGTGATCAGAGGCGTTTTGGTAGCCGATCCGAAGTTGCTCCGCAATTTCGTCCACGGAGAGTTCAGGTTTACGCTTAAGAAGGTCGAGAATCCCGAGCCGTCGATGGTTGTCAAATCCTTTGATAATGCGCTCAAGTGAACGGAAAGTGTGCTGAGCCATGGCTGTATCGTACCCCAGGAAGACAACTCATTCTAGTATTTTGCAAAATACTGGAATATACACGAGGCTGGGGTGGGGAGGCTGGGGTGGGAAGGTTGGCCGTAGGATAAATAGGATAAAATAGAGCGAATGCACAAAGCTCGACATCCTCGGGGCAGTCCAAAGCACCAACTCTACGTCGCCCTTTTCCTCGTCGGGCTCGTCGTCGGCGCGTACTACTACGTGGTGCGTTCGAGCTCCCCGAGCTCCTCCGCGCTCACTCTCTCCCTCCCTGCGGTCCTCCCCCATCTGTACTCCGATACTCACATCACGGAAAACGCCAAGCTCTCCGATCCGCACTTCGCCGACTCGGTCACCATCGAAGGCGGCGGACAAATCGCCAGCATTTTGAGCGCCTTTGCACCGCGACATACGCAAATCCTCCCTACCGACACGGCAGCTGAAAAAGGCACGTGGCTGTGGACTCCTGTGCTCGAGATTACGCCGACCTACCGCGACACCGTAATCGCTGGGGCAAAACAGGAGGGCATCAAGGCTATCTATCTTTCGATCGATTCGTATCTCGATATTTTCATCATGCCTGAGGGGTCGCAAAAGAGTGCCTTGAAGAAACAGTTTGATGAAACGCTTGAGGATTTCGTGACGCACGCCCATGCGGCCGGCATCGCGGTCGATGCAGAGGGGGGCTGGCGCAATTGGGCTGAGCCCGGCCACACCTACAAACCTGCGGCTGTTGTCGCCTACGCCATCGACTTCAATAAAATGAATACGGAAAAACTGCGCGGTTTTCAGTACGATGTCGAACCCTACCTTCTCTCAGAGTACCAGAGTCAGCCGCGCGTTGTCTTGCGGCGTTTTACAGCACTTGTTGACCAGAGCCTCGAGTGGCTCTACGGCTCGGATTTGCGTTTTGCGGTGGTCGTTCCTGATTTTTATGACACACTCTCAGCCGGAAAATTTTTCTACGGTTTCCATCGTGGCGACACCATCAACCAGCTGGTGCGACTCCTCGACCGCCGGCCGGGCAGCTCGATAATCGTCATGGCGTACCGCAATTTTGCGCAAGGACACGATGGCGCCATAGATATCTCGCAGGGCGAGCTGCGTGAAGCGCAGGGACATACCGCAAAAATAGTCATTGCAAGCGAGTTTGGCGATGTTCCCCCTCCCTATACCACCTACTTCAATACCTCACGGGCTCGCTACGAACGGCAGATTGCCGCCGTCGAAAAAGCGTTTGCAAGCGCTTCCGACTTCGGCGGCATTTCGCTCCACTACCTGAACGCCTTCTTGGCGCTCAAATAGCCCGCACTATTCGAATGAACCGGTTTTGACTTCGCCCGCGCGTTTGTAGTTGGCAAAGATAACACCAGCCGGGGTCACTTTGGTCTCTACAAGCGAGAAGGCGGCGGGGATGGTGCCTTCCGCAAAGAGGCGCTTGCCGGAGCCTAGGGTGAGGGGAAATGTTTTGAGCCAAAGCTCATCGACGAGGTCATTTTTGAGGAGCGTTTGGATAAAATTGCCGCTGCCGTGAACCTGCAGATCGGGGCCGCTTCCCTCTTTAAGTTTCTTTACTTCCTCGACGACCGGATTTTTAAGGAAAATGGAGTTCTCCCACGTGTGCGAGCTTTTTATAGTTGAAGCAACATACTTTTTTGAACTATTGATGCCGGGCCATGTACTCTCATGCTGCGGCCAGTAGGCGGCGAAGATATCAAACGTTTTCCTGCCAAGGAGAAGCTCGAATGGCTCCTTCATTTGCTCTCCCATCATCTGTCCTGCTACCTCGTCAAAGTACGGCACGGTCCAACCGCCATATGTAAATCCGCCCGAGGTATCCTCCTGCGGTCCGCCGGGGGCTTGCATGATACCATCAAGGCTGATAAACGAGAGAACGATAATGTTGCGCATGAGAGTAGTGTACCGCCGCGAGCCTGAAGCGCCAGTGTAGAAAAAGCGCCGCCCAGGTTCCCTGGGCGGCGCAGCGTACTCAATCGAGGGCAAATTCTCGAATGACGCTCTTTTCGACGGCATTGCGCGAAAGAAGTGTAATCCTTTTGGCGATGGTGACCGTGCCCGGGAGATACGTCCTTCCATTGTGGTCGGAGACATGCGGGCGGTACCCATCGCCTATCCACGGGCTCTTCGGCAGACTGCCAAAGTCCAGGAGCTTCTCACAAACGCGGTAGTGAAGGTCCTCGAGCGCGTCGGGCATCCGAAGTGTGTGGACATGCACGTTCTTGTTGGGCCCGAAAAGTTCACTTCGCTCCGACACCAGCGCAAGAGGAGGTGTGCGAAGCGCGATCTGCCCCAAGACCTCCTCGAGCATCTGAAAGCTCGTCTCAAGGCTCAGCGGAAACCACGGCATCAGCGTACAGTGAAGCGGCAGCGACTCATTGCGTCGATAGGTTGCCCCGACCGGCATCGGGTCGACGGGTAGCACCAAGAGATACTCGAGCGTCATCTTGTTCCTCATACGTTCCTCTCCCGAATCTACCCGTTTGAAGATTTTTTACAACTTTGCCTCGACACCACTCACGGGTTAGTATCTCTCCATTGGGGGATCGTCTAACGGTAGGACAGTGGCCTTTGGAGCCATTAATCGGGGTTCGAATCCCTGTCCCCCAGCAAATTCTGCACAATCGCCGTGATAGCATCTCCCCTATGCCGACGAACGCTCAAATAATACGCAAGATGCTCAATAAGGTTCCGGAAATCACCCTGTATTTCTGGATTATTAAGGTCCTCTGCACGACGGTCGGGGAAACGGCGTCGGATTTCCTCAACGTCAGTCTGAATTTCGGTCTCCGCGGCACGTCGTTTGTTATGGGCATAGTGCTTGCTATAGCGCTCGCCGTTCAATTCCGCGCCAAGCGATATATACCTGTCGTCTACTGGCTCAACGTCGTCCTCATCAGCGTCTTTGGCACGCTGGTGACCGACAACCTCACCGACGCGCTCGGATTCCCGCTCGAGTACAGCACAATGATCTTTAGTGCGCTCCTGCTTATTACTTTTGCCGTTTGGTATTGGCAGGAAAAGACACTCTCGATTCATTCGATCTTTACTACTAAGCGCGAAGCATTTTATTGGCTTGCGGTTCTATTCACATTTGCACTTGGTACTGCAACAGGCGATCTGTACGCCGAGGCGCTCGGGCTTGGCTACTTCACGACCGGGGTCATCGTCGCCCTTCTCATCGCGGTTTTTGCCGTCGCCTGGCGAGCGGGACTCAACTCGATACTGGCGTTTTGGATAATCTATATTTTTACGCGGCCCCTAGGAGCATCGATCGGCGATTTTCTCACGCAAACACAGGCGCATGGAGGCCTTGGGTTCGGTGCGACTCTTACGACCGGTATCTTTACGGCCGCCATAGCGCTCACTGTCCTCTACCTCATCATCGCCAAGCCAGACATAACCAGTGAGACCGTTGCGGCGGAGAAACCCTCGGGAGAGCCTGGGGGACGCATTTTCATTCAAGTCGTCATCGTGACTGTGCTCCTTGCGATTGCGGCTATAGGCGGATACATCTGGCGAACCCATGAGCTCCAAACCAAGCAGCAAGCTGCAAAATCAACCGCCGTGGCTTTAGGAAATACTACCCTTTCACCGCTCGGCGATCTATCTATGTTGAAGTCTGTCACGCAGGCCATTCTTGATTCCGTGAATGCCGCGGATTGGCCAGGCGCAAATGGCCATGCCAACGACCTCGAGTACGATTGGGACCATGCGCAGGCTCAAATGAAGCCGTTGGACCCGACCGCTTGGACACATATAGATGGAGCGATCGATACAGTGCTGCGCGAAATTCGCGCAGTGAATCCGAACGCACAAACCGCCAAAGTGGCCTTGCAGACACTTTTGACGGCGCTCAATAATCCCTGATACACCCTTTTCAGGGACTTCAGCAGCGCGCCTGGCGTAGCAGTCGATTTGCTACAACTCCTGATGGGAAAGACACCTATGGATTTGTGTAAAGCGCTTGCGGCAGGCCCTATGATGAAAGTGAAAGCCTAGATACCTCTTAGGTTCAAGAAATAACTTTTAGTTATCGGCACAGTTGTAAAGACCATGAGCAGAAACCCCTATGTGCGCACGCTCCTAGCCGGCCTCTATATCGTCGGCATCGTCTTTATAATTAACCTTATCTCCTCGATGCACGCGCTCCAGCAAACGCTTTTTCTCCCCATACTTTTACTGGGATTTTTCGTCCTCTCCGCGGTGGTCATGGGCTACCTATTTCTTGCCGTGCCCATCGAGCTCTACCTCGATGAGAAGCGCCCTGAGGCACTCGTCTTCTTCGGCAGGACCGTCGGCTCCTTTGCGCTCTTGGTCGGCCTTTACCTTAGCTATCTTCTTATCTCGTTTTCGTAGAGAGGCGCGCGGGGAACCACGCGCGCACGGAATTCCCGAGCGGGAAAAAGTCTGAAATGAAGTTGTAGGCCGCCGCACCCGCCGGCCCGATAAAGCCCAGAAAGACAAGCGCGAGCCCGAGCGCGTTGGTGGCGCCCCATATCCAGAAATCCTCTGTCGCGATGTGCTGGACCCGCCGCGAGAGCCGCACTGTCTCCACCATGCGCTCGAGATCGTCGGTCATAAGGACGATGCTTGCCGACTCGATGGCGGTGTCGTAGCCGATGGCGCCCATCGCGATACCCACCGTGGCTGCGGAGAGGGCCGCCGCGTCGTTCACCCCGTCCCCCACCATGACGACCGACCCTTCCTTTACGAAAGACTCGATGCGAGCGACTTTGTCCTGCGGCATAAGTCCCGCGTGGAACTCGTCGATGCTAAGCTCGCGCGCGACGACGCGCGCGACGTGCTCATTATCTCCCGTGAGCATCACGAGGCGCTTCGCGCCGAGCTCTCGGAGCGCCATGAGGGAGTCTTTGGCCTCGGGGCGTATCTCGTCGTGGAGCGCAATGATACCGAGGATTTTTCCGTCCTTGGCGGTAAGGGAAATGCTCTTGCCCTCATCGCCGTAGGAGGCGATGGCTTTTTCTATTTCCTCCGGTATCTCAATTTTTTCTGAGCGCATGAATGCGCGGCGCCCGATGAGTATACGCGAACCTTGGTAGGTCGCGATCGCGCCCTTGCCGCCGACCGAGTGCGATTCATCGGGGGTAAGCGGGGGAATGCCGCGCTCATTTGCGTAGGCGGTAATGGCGCGGGAGAGCGGGTGCTTCGAGCCGCGCGAGGCGAGCGCGGAGTAGCTGAGGAGCTCTCCTTCGTCGCAGCCCTTCGTGCAGGAAATGCCTGAGACAGTGAGTTTGCCCGTCGTGAGGGTGCCGGTCTTGTCGAAGACGAACGTCGTCGCGCGCCGCAGCGCCTCGAGGTGGGCACTTCCCTTTACGACTACTCCGCGCTTGGCGGCCGAGCCGATGGCACCCATGAACGCAAGCGGTATGGCGACCGCAACATCGTCCGCGCAGACGACGAGGACGACGGAGAGCACCAGATGAATGTCGCGCGTGAGATAAAGGAGGCTGGCGGAGAGGGCTATCATGCCCACGAGATAGGCTTTGCCGAAGCGCTCGGCGGCTGTTTCGATCGCGGGGCGCTTGGCGCGGGCGGATTTTACAAGCTCGATGATTTTCTCGAGCGTCGTGTCCTTGCCGACCCGCTCCGTGCGCACCCGGAGACCGCCAGAGGAAACGAGGGTCGAGCTGAAGACCTGCGAGTCTTTCTCCTTATCGACTGGGAGCGACTCCCCGGTGAGGGAGGACTCGTCGACAGCGGCTTCCCCCGAGACGACAACGCCGTCAACAGGTATGCGCTCGCCCACGTCGAGGAGGACGGTGTCGCCAGGTACCACTTTTTCAAGCGGCACAATCTCTATCGCTCCGGCGCGCTCGATCCTGGCCGACTCGGGACGCAGCTTGAAGAGACTGTCGATACTCTTCTCTGCGCGGGTGGCCGTGTAGAGGGAGAGGAGACGCGCGGTTGCGAGCATGAGCGCGATGAACGCAGCAGGCCCCCACTCATGATCGGCGAGCGAAAAGATAAGGGCGATGGAGGCGAGCATGTCCATCGATGCCCACTCCCCTCTCCAGAGGTCGAGCACTGCGCCGACGATGACCGGCACAGTGCCGGCAAGTGCCGCGTACATGATGAGCGCGGGCAGATCCGAGAGATGGTGTAGGTAGTGGAGGAGCAGTATAACGCCAAGAGCCGCGCTCAATACTATTTCGAATCCCGTTTGCAGCGAAGTCTTATGCATACCCTACGGCGTGTGAAAAAGTGCGAGTGTCACATCAGGCTAATTCTCTTCCCCCGCAAGGTCGATAAGCGCGAGCTCGAGCGGCAGCTCGGGGATGTAGGCGCGAGCGGATTCCGTGTACGCCTCGAGGAGGCGTTTTAGGGTTGCGGCGTTTATTTTGGAGTCTTTCGTCGCAGCGATTTTTTTTAACGTTGCGAACTCGTCTTCGTTAAATTCTTCGGCAAGAGCGCTTTCCATATCTTTCGCGAAGCGCAAGAGAAGTACAGTGCGGACGCGCTCGAGGAGCATCGTGAGAAAAACCCTCATGTCAATGTTCTCCACGGCGGCTCGTTTGACCGCCCTGAGGCCTGCGGATGCATCGCCGGAGCCGATGGAGGAAAGGACTCCGACGAGGAGCCCTGCTTTGGGCGCGCCGGTCACGAGCTCGACCTCAGAGAGGCTTACCTTTTTGTCTTTAGAGGAGCTCAGGATCTTTTGGAGAACTCCCAGCGCGTCGCGAAACGAACCGTCAGCGAGCAATGCCATGAGCTCTGCTGCGGCCGGCTCTATGCTGAAGCCTTCTTTTTTGGCGACCACACTCACCATGTCCTTGAGGATCTTCTGCGTCGGTTTTTTGAAGGTAAATACCTGGCAGCGCGAAATAATAGTCTCGGGAAGTTTTTCCATCTCGGTGGTGGCGAGAATGAATACCGCATGCTTCGGAGGCTCTTCGAGTGTTTTCAGAAACGCGTTGAACGCCTCCTTCGTGAGCATGTGTACCTCATCAACAATGTAGACCTTGTGAGCGGAACCGAATGGGAGGGCATGGACACCCTCGCGAAGTTCGCGAATGTCATCGACGCCGCGATTGCTTGCCGCATCTATCTCGTAGAGATCCTTATCGGAAGTGCCTATTTCTCGAGCGAAAATGCGCGCGATGGAAGTCTTCCCCGTGCCGCGCGAGCCGGCGAAAAGGTACGCGTGCGCGATGTTACCCTTCTTGATGGCCCCTTGAAGCACCTTCACGACCTGATCCTGACCGAGCACTTCCGTAAAGGAGCGCGGACGGTACTTACGGTAGAGCGCGAGATTTTCCGACATGGCTCTCATTATATAGGTGAAAAAACAAAAAGGCGCGCCGCAAGGCGCGCCTTGATAGATCATGACGAGCGGTGAACGCTCCTGAGGATAAGGCCGAAGTGCTTGAACGAAGAGTTGAACCCGTGCGTTCGCGCCCAGGCGCGAACGCCTTTGATGAGTTGTTTCCGCGCCGCCCTCGGGAATCCGTCCCTCCATGCGTAGAGGACATGCTTTTTACGAAACTCCTCTCGCATTGCCGTGTACTCGACGTAAACCAGAAAGAGCGTATCACCGGGATCGAAGTAACGTGCACTGCGGTAGTCCTGTGCGACCGTACTGCGAGCTTCGAGAAGCCATACGCGCGTCAGGGCCTCTTCTGTGATGGCAAACGGCTCTGGAGAGGAAAAGACCAGAATGTGTTCCTGCTTCCCTTCCTCCGAAAGCTCTTGAGCACGTTCATCCATCGCGACACGACACGCCGCGTGCACAACGATATCAAGCTCCTCGAGCATTCGGCTCTCTTCCTTCGTGAAGTCGGGAAAGTGCCACACGATCGGTTCCTCCGGAGAAAGAGACGGCCGGTGTGTGACGAGCGTTCGCTCTTGGCCAAACAGCCAATCCGGTATCTTGCGATAGTACGTGCGCTGCATGACAGTCGGATCTTCGTCGAATGCGACCTCGGCGAGCCACGCGTTCTGCGCCTCCCATGGTCGATCCGGATAGCCGCACGGAAAGCTTCGTAGCGCTTCGCCCTGGTCCGTGAAGCACTGCATAAGGTACTTCTCCGCGGACTTAGTTGAACTGCCGTACGCGCGGTAGAGAATCCACGCATACGCAGGGGTATACTCTTTTTCGTGCACCGATACGAGGATGGTCGCGTACGCGTTGCCACCACTCTCGACGCCCGAGCAGCGGCTCACGAGCCGTACTGCATGAACGGGGATCTGTGACATAAGACCTCCTGTCTGGATTTCCCTGATTTCTGACGCCACGCTAACACCAGTCGCGCTACGGAGCAATCGGGGTTTCCTCAATCGCGCGCGCGACCGTTGCAGCGTCCGCCGCCTCCATGAGGCGCATGCGAAGCTCTTTCGCCCCGGGGAATCCTTCAACGTACGCCTTGATGTGCTTTTTCATGACCGCAAAACTTTTGGTGTCGCCGAGAAGCTCTTCAAAGAGTCTTGCGTGCTCGACGAGCGCGGAGAGTCGCTCCTGTCGGGTCGGTTCATCGCGTTTTCGATTGAATCGCCATGGGTTACCGAAGATTCCCTTGCCTATCATGACCCCATCGCAGCCGGTATGTTCAATTTTTTCCCGAGCTTGCGCGAGTGTAAGCACATCGCCATTCCCCACAATGAACGTTTTGGAATTGAGCGAATCGCGAATCTCGACCGCGCGCTTAACTTGATCCCACTGTGCCGGAACTTTGGACATTTCTTTTCGCGTGCGCGCGTGGAGGGTAATGGCGACCGGCTCCTCGGCAAGAAGCTCAGGGAGCCATGTATCGAGCTCATTCTTATTGAAGCCGATGCGGGTTTTCACTGAGACGGGAAGAGGGGCCGCGCCGCGCTTAGCGGCGCGGATGAGCTGCCGCGCGAGCGCGGGATTTTTTATGAGCGCCGCCCCGGCGCCTTGTTTTTCTATAGCACGATCGGGACACCCCATGTTGATATCGACGCCGTCAAAGCCCATATCCCGGGCAAGTGCGGCCGCCTGTTCCAAATGATCCGGGGTCGCTGTGAAAAACTGGGCGACGATGGGCCGCTCCGCTTGCGTAAAGATGAGGTCCTTCATGAGCTTGTTTCTGCTTTCCTCGTCCGCCAGAAGGAGTCCGTCAGCGGAGACGAACTCGGTGAACATCGCATCGGGCTTGCCATAGCGGGCTATGACGCGCCGAAACGCCGCGTCGGTGACGTCCGCCATCGGCGCGAGGAGGAAAAACGGTCGTGGGAGCGTAAGCCAAAAGTTTTTCTGCACGGTTATGACCGTAACACTTGCCTGCCTTCTTTGGAAGACGCTACTATGACCGTGAAAGGAGTTCTTCCATGGGCATACGCAGAATGCTCGCTCTCATCGTTCGATTGCCGAAAGTGGCGCTCGACATATTCAAAAGCGGGTCTCTTCGCGGCCAGCTCGAGGAAATCGAACGAGAAGAGCGCCGCAGAGAAAATTTCAAGCGCATACGCAGGAGCAACAAGTGAAGAGGCGGTCCTCGACGGACCGCCTCTTATCGTTCCTTGTAGTAGACCCGATTGCCGAAACGCAGGTCAAGGTATTCGAGCGTACTCAGTTTGCCTCGGAGCGCATCGGAGTCGGCGACAGATTCCAGGTTTTGGAGCACCGCCGTAAGGTCGCTCGCGCGCGCAAAGAGGAGGTACGGCCCTTCGCTGAAATCGACCTCGTAATCGTAGCGGTCTTTTATCGTGAACGAACTCACCGTAAGACCAAGGCGGCGCATCTGCAAAAAAAATGCCTCAAGAGACCTGAAGGTGCCGGGCGGAAGGTACTGTGTTGCCACTGCCTCGCCATCAAAATCAAGTCCATAGAAGCGCACAAAGACGGGGCCAGAAAAGCCGGGCGCCTTGCCGTAAATATAGCCATCCTCATCGAGAAAGTAGCAATCGTTCGCTGCCGGACTCCCTTCCGACGTCTGCCGTCCACACCAAAGCCCGATCGGGGTGCGCTCAGTGACTGCGATCGAAAGTCCGGTGAATCCTCGCTCGCTTATGTTCGCGGCTTTGAGCTGGGGAAATTCGGAGAGAATCGCGGAGGCAAGCGCTTCGCGCGGATACAATGCGATGTTCATTTTCGGAAATACGAACAAATATGCTCCTCGCCCAATCTTACGAGCAAGAGCGACGATATCGTCCGTAAGCGCCGTACTGTTGCCTGAAACCGAAAATTCCTTTACCTGAAGCCCCGGGGTGTGCGAAAGGAGAATCGAGCTGGCTACCAGCGTGAGAGCTGCAGTAGTTATAAGCGCGCTTCTTATGTAGAAGAGGCGGCGGCGGCGGCGGCCCAGTTTCGCCGGCTTAGCCTTTTTGCGCCAGCGGTTCTCGATCATGCTATGTCGCCGCTATTTTTTCGCGGCCAAGATACTTCTGGAGCGCTTTCGGGATCATGATGGAGCCATCCTCCTGCTGGTTGTTTTCAATAAGCGGAATGAGAATGCGCGGGGTCGCAAGGGCCGTGTTGTTGAGCGAGTGGGCGAAACGCAACTTCCCCTCCTCGTCGCGGTAGCGGATGTTGAGGCGACGCGTCTGGAAATCGTGGAAGTAGGAGGAGCTGTGCGTCTCGCGATATTTATTTTCCGAGGGCACCCACGCCTCGATGTCATACTTTTTCACCTGGCCGAGCCCTAAGTCTCCGCCGCAGTTGATGACGACGTGATAGGGTATTTCGAGCGCCTGAAGAAGCTTCTCAGAATTTTCCGTGAGCGCTTCATGGTGCTTCACCGACTCCTCGTGCGAGGCGGCACAGAGCACCACCTGTTCGAACTTGAAAAACTCGTGGACCCGCATAATGCCCTTGGTGTCCTTGCCGTGACTTCCCACTTCTCGGCGAAAACATGGGGAAAAACCGAAAAATTTTACCGGAAGGTCTTTTGTCTCGAGTGTCTCGTCCATGTAGTAGCCCATCACCCCCACCTCCGCGGTACCCGCGAGGTATTCGCCGTCTTGCGTTTTGTAGAGATCTTCCTCGCTCTGCGGGAGGTACCCGGTGCCGAGGAACGGTTCGCGCTTCACGAGTGAGGGCGCGATGATAGGCGTGAAGTCACCACGCGCACGGAACATTTCATTGACGAAATTCCAGATAGCAAAGTTAAGCTCGACGCCAGCACCCTTGAGAAAGTACCCTCGGAAACCAGCTACCTTGGTGCCGCGCTCGAGGTCAACCATCCCGAGCCCCTCCATGAGTTCGATGTGACTTTTGGGCTTAAAAGAAAATTTCGTTGGCTTTCCCCAAGTCCGAACTTCCTTATTATCTGCATCCGAATCCCCTTCCGGGACTGACATATCCGGAATGTTGGGAACCTGCACCATGAGCCCTTGCCATTCCTTCATAATCTCTTTGAGCTTTTCCTCCTCCCTTCGAAGCTCCTCTTTGAGCACCTTCATAGCGCTAAGGAGAACAACTCGGTCCCCTGAAGAGGCCCGGGTAATGGTCTCGGAGGCGGCATTTTGCTTGCTGCGTTTTTCCTCAACCGCCGCGAGGAGTTTTTTGCGCTCATCGTCGACGGAGGTCAGCCGGTCAAAATCGACTTTAATGCGCTTTTTGCGAGCTCCTTCTTTGATGAGATCAAGGTTTTCTCGGATGAACTTAATATCGAGCATAGCTACAGTATAGCCGGCTTTTTTGATTTTTATAGGCGTCGCTTCACTAGTATAGTGAGGCCAGAAAGGATGGTTCCTATGCGTATTCCCTCGAGCCCGAAGCGTCCTGCACTCGATGCACTCCTCGAGAGCGCACGGCAGCACCAGATGACTCCGGAAGAGCGTAGGGCGCAACGTCGTTCCTACGTCATCGGCCAACTGATGCTCTCAAATCCCCAAATGAGTCGTAAGCGAGCCGAACAGCTCTACGACGATGATCCCCTAAACGCGTAAGGGATAGAACAGGTCGCTTCGTGCGGCCTGTTTTCTTTTACAGTAGTATCACGGTATGCATAGCGGCTCCATAGTCCTCAAACCCTCCCAATTTCCGCCGCTTTTGCGAGAGATTACAGATCCACCCGAGAAGCTCTATGCGCGTGGAACCCTTCCTAAAGCGGAGAATAAATTCCTCGCGGTCGTCGGCTCCCGCAAATACACCCCCTATGGCAAGCAGGCTGTGCAAAAACTTATCGCGGGACTTGCCGGCTATCCAATCGTTATTGTCTCCGGACTCGCCCTCGGCATAGACGCCATCGCTCACGAGGCAGCTCTGGAGGCGGGTCTTACGACGGTAGCCGTGCCCGGCTCCGGACTTGGCGGGAGCGTCCTCTACCCCGCCAGCAACCGCGCCCTCGCGAAGCGCATCCTCAAGGCCGGCGGCTGCCTTCTTTCTCCCTTCCCCGATGATTTTAAGGCAACTCCCTACTCGTTTCCGCTGCGCAATCGTATTATGGCCGGACTTTCCCATGCGGTCCTTGTCGTCGAGGCCAGTGAAAAATCAGGAACGCTCATCACGAGCAAACTCGCAACTGACTACAATCGCGACGTGCTCACAGTACCGGGTTCTATTTTTTCCGGAAATTCGTTTGGACCGCACATGCTCCTGCGACTCGGTGCCACACCAGTGATAAAAAGCGAGGAGATTCTTGACGCGCTTGGTCTCAAGAGTGAAGCGCGACAGGCGAGCGTCGAGAACCTCTCCGAGCTTGAGCAGAAAATCCTCGCGAGCCTCGAAAATCCCCTCTCACGGGATGAACTTATCGATACGCTATCGCTACCCACTAGCGAGATACAAGTCACGCTCGCACGGCTAGAACTTCGCGGTCTTATCAAAGAAGAAATGGGCGAAATCCGCCGCGCGTGAGGGAGCGAAGAATTTGACAAATAATTTGAACTAACGTACTAGTGTTTGACTATGGCGAAACTTCTCATAGTTGAGTCGCCCGCAAAAGCGAAGACCATCTCGAAATATCTCGACAACAAGTACACGGTCAAAGCCTCCGTGGGGCACGTGCGAGATCTTCCGAAGAGCAACAAAAAAGCCATCGACATCGAGGGCGGTTTTGTGCCGCACTACGAGATCGTAAAGGGCAAACAGCACGTCATCGACGAGCTCACCGACATTGCCGAAAAAGCCGACGAGGTGGTCCTTGCGACCGACCCCGATCGCGAGGGTGAGGCCATCGCGTGGCATCTTGCACAGGCGCTCAAGCTCAAGCGGCCGAAACGCATCGTTTTCCACGAGATAACAGAGGAGGCGGTCCAGGAAGCGATGAAACACCCCCGCACCATAGATGAGAACCTTAAGCGCGCCCAGGAAGCGCGGCGCGTCCTTGATAGACTCGTTGGGTACGATCTCTCTGGCCTCATTTGGAAGAAGGTGCGTTACGGCCTTTCGGCAGGACGCGTCCAGTCCCCTGCGCTTCGCATTCTCATGGAGCGCGAGCGCGAGATACGCGCATTCGTGCCGGAAAATTTTTGGGTGCTTACCGTGAACGTCAAAACCAAGAAGGGCGACGCGCTCACCCTTATTTGCGAGGAAGAGCCGCGAGACGAGAAGGAGGTAGAACGCATTCTCAAAATCGTCCGTACGGGCTCGTGGAGCGTTACCGAGGTCTCGGAGAGCGAGACGAAGCGCTCGGCGCGAGCCCCCTATACAACCTCAACGCTTCAGCAATCCGCCTCCAGCCGACTCGGATTCGCCCCTTCTCGCACGATGTCCATAGCCCAAAAACTCTATGAGGCGGGTCACATAACCTACATGCGCACTGATAGCACGAATCTATCCGAGGGAGCCCGCCGCACTATGCTCTCTATAGTAGAGAAGGAGTACGGCAAAGAGTACGCGGAGAGTCGCGTCTACAAGACCAAGAGCAAATCTGCCCAGGAAGCGCACGAGGCCATCCGACCGAGCAATCCGAACGTCAGAAACGCCGGCTCGACCGAGGAGCAGAAAAAGCTCTACCGCCTCATCTGGCAGAGAGCCATAAGCTCTCAAATGGCGGATGCGAAACTGCTCAAGACCAAAATTTCGGCAAATGTTTCAGAGGGAAAAATTCCGGACTTTTCCGTTGTTGGTTCGCGCGTGCTCTTTGAGGGGTGGCTCAAGGCAGACCCAGCGGCGCGCGGCGAGGACGTCGAGGTTCCCAAGGTCGCAGGGGGTGAGCCGCTCGCGCTTATCGATGCAAATGCTGAAGGAAAGCAAACGCAGCCGCCCTCCCGCTACACCGAAGCGGGGCTCATCAAGGAGCTCGAGAAGCGCGGGATCGGACGTCCCTCGACGTACGCGTCCATCATGAAGACACTCGCGGACCGCGGCTACGTCACCAAAGAAGGAAAGACTCTTTTCCCCACGGATGTGGGCGACGTCGTTTCAACGTTTCTCGAAAAAAATTTTACCGACTACATAAGCGACACGTTCACCGCGGAGATGGAGGATGAGCTCGATCAGATCGCCGAGGGAAAGCGCGACTATGAGAAAACGCTCAGGGATTTCTATACGCCCTTTCGCAAGGAAGTGAAGAGTAAGGACAAAACGGCACAAAAGCTCACCAACATCGGGAACGCGCCGAAGGAATTCCCCTGCCCTATCTGCGACGGCCCCATGGTCTACAAGCTCTCGCGGGGCGGCAAATTCATGAGCTGCTCGCGCTTCCCTGAGTGCCAGGGCGCGCGCACAGCGGAGGGTAAGGAACTCGAGCCTCCCAAGGACACCGGGGAGCCCTGCCCGCAGTGCAAAGATGGAAAGCTCATCGAGCGCGAAGGACGCTTCGGTAAGTTCATCGCTTGCAGCAACTATCCAAAGTGCAAGTACATAAAGCGCGATGCTCTCCTCAACTCAACCGGCGTGAAGTGCCCCACCTGCGGCAAGGGTGAGATGGTGGAGCGTCGCGGTCGTTTTGGACCGTTTTTTTCCTGCAGCAACTATCCTGATTGCAAGAACGCCATCAAGGCGCGTCCGACCGGCAATATCTGTAAAGAGTGCGGCTCCCTCATGATGGAAGGCACGAAAACGATACCTGAGAGATGCTCAAATAAAGCCTGCAAAATGCACAACCCACATAAGCTCTCGAAACTCGCGGAGTGATCGGAGCGTGCGAGAGGAAGTATGGACAGTAAGCGACGACGGGATCGATACGAAGGGGCGGCAAAAGGATTGATTTATTTTGCTCGAAGTGGCCCTTTGAACGAAAAGAAAACGACCGGGCGCCTTGGACCGGTCGTTCGTGCGAGGCTTATTAGTTAGCATTCGGGGTCTTCCGTATCCCCCGGGCGGCCGCCGCCGTCCTTGCTGACGCGCGATTTGGGCGGACGGCATGAACAGGTCGTCGGAGCATTGAAGATGCCCCCGGAGTTCTCGACGAGGCTGCGTTGTGCAGCTATCTCGATCGACTCCTTGTCGGTCGAGAAACTCGTTTGACCGATTGGGAGATTCGCGTTGGCCGGAAGCTCCGCCGGATGCACACCGTCCTTCTCGCCCTCGGGGGGCGTCGCGGAGAAAGGCGTTTTCATCCCCTTCGTCTTACATAGGGGCATACTGCCCTCCCTTAAGGTTGTTTTGCCTAAATTCCGAAAGTGACTATACTAGAAAACATGGCATCTGTCAAAGACATCACATCCCTGATGCACGACCCCTCCGCCGAGGATATAAAACTCGTTGAAAAAGCTTACTCGTTTGCTGAAAACGCCCACAAGGACCATAAGCGCTTCTCCGGGGAGCCTTACTTCAACCACCTTTTCGAAACCGCAAAAAGCCTCGCAGAACTGGGCTTCGGTCCACGCACCATCTCCGCAGGGCTCCTCCACGACACCATCGAGGACGTCGGGGTGACCGAGGAGACTATTGAGAAAGAGTTCGGGGATGAAATATTGTTCCTTATCCGCGGGGTCACCAAGCTTGGGCATCTCAAGTACCGCGGCCTAGAGCGCCATACCGAGAGCTTGCGCCGCCTTATGGTCGCGACCTCACAGGACATCAGGGTCCTCCTCATCAAGCTCATGGACCGGCTCCACAACATGAAGACGCTCGAGCATGTGCCCTCCGACAAACAGCGGCGTATAGCACTTGAGACCCTCGAGATATTCGCGCCTATCGCTCATCGGCTCGGTATGGGACTCCTCCGTCGCGAGCTTGAGGATCTTTCGTTTAAATATGTTCAACCAAAAGAGTACGAGGAGACGGAGAAGCTACGCAAAGAGCGCGCGACCCCAACGACCGAGCGGCTCGCGAAGGTTCTCAAGGACCTTAAGAAAAAACTTGCGTCGGGCGGCATCACGAATTTCAAAACAGACTACCGCATAAAAGGGCTCTACAGCCTCTACCGAAAGCTCGAGCGCAAGGATGGGGATGTCGACAAGATATACGATCTTGCTGCGCTGCGCATTGTTGTGCCCTCCGTCGAGGATTGCTACAAAGTGCTCGGCATCGTGCACGCCAATTTTCGCCCGCTTCCAAACAAGATCAAGGACTATATCGCGTTTCCGAAACCGAACGGCTACCAATCTATCCATACCACGGTTTTTACCGGAGATGGCTCCCTTGTCGAGATACAGATACGGACCGAAAAAATGCATCAGGAGGCCGAGTATGGTATCGCCTCGCACGTTCTCTACAAAGAGCGGCCGGGCGGGACGATCGAGCGACAAAGCATCAACTGGCTTCGGAGCCTTATCCCGTTCGTGGGCTCACGCAAAACCGCAGTGACTCCAAAAGCAAACCCAAAAAAAGACCTGCCTCATGCATCACGTACGAAGTACAGCATCTCGACCGTGCCCCGATGGGTCGAAGACCTGGCTGGAGTGGACGAAGCAGGTCAAGGAAAAGAATTCATGGATAAGCTCAAAACCGACTTTTTCAGCCACCGCGTTTTTGCTTTCACCCCCAAGGGTGACGTCGTCGACCTCCCCATCGGCGCCTCTCCCGTCGACTTTGCTTACGCCATCCACTCCGACATCGGCGATCACCTCACAGGTGCCAAGGTGAACGGCAAGCTTGTCTCCATCGACACCCCTCTTCATAACGGCGACATTGTCGAAATCATGACAAAAGAATCGGCCCATCCGAACGCCAAATGGCTCGACGTCGCCAAAACGTCGTTCGCGCAGAAGCATATCCGTGCCGCCATCGCACGTAAAGAAGCCGCGGGCGGGAAGGTCTCGACTAAACGCTGAAGTTTTTTATCGAGTAGAGGCCGTCCTCCTCGTTTTCCGGCTTGTCATTGATCGGAACTTCGGGTTCCGCCCCACCGGAAGAACTGGTTTTAGCCGAAAGCGTATCGGCGATGCTCTGGAGGTCCTTGGCGTCAAAGTAGTCGATAACAAGCTTGCCGCCAACTTCCTTTTTTTCTATCTTCACGCGCGTGCCAAGACGCTCGGTGAGGGCTTTTTCAAGCTCAATGAGTTCCGGCTCTAGCTCGCGCTTGCGGACGCGGTCGACCGCAATGCGGCGTGCGATACCCTCCGCCTCGCGCACGGTAAGCTTCTTGAGGAGTATTTCCTTGAAAAGGACCTCCTGCTCGTCTTTACGGTCGATAAGCATGAGAAGCGGCCGCGTGTGACCCTCGGTCATTTTCCCCTCCGAGAGGGCTTGCTGCATATGCGCGGGAAGCATGAGGAGGCGGACGGTGTTGGCGACATATTCGCGGCTCTTGGCCACCTTGTCCGCGATCTGTGATTGCTTGAAGCCGAATTCCTTCACGAGGCGCTCGAACGCGCGAGCGCGGTCCATGGGATTGAGGTCTTCGCGCTGCAAATTTTCGATGATGGCGAGCTCGAGCTTCATCCGATCACTTTCCGCTTCGTTGCGAATAATGGCCGGAATTTGGGAAAGGCCAGCAAGCCTGCTGGCGCGGAGCCTACGCTCGCCAGCGATGAGCTCGTACTCGCTTACGATGCCACCGTCCTCCTTGCGGACCTCTTTGCGCGTAACGACGATGGGCTGCAACACGCCGTACTGCCGTATCGACTCAGCGAGGTCGGAAAGTTTCCCCTCGTCGAACTCTCGCCGCGGCTGGTAGGGGTTGGGCTTGATGCGATCGAGCTCGACCCAAAAAATGGAGTCTCCGACGTAGGGGGTCATTTCGATATTGTAACAAAAAGCCCAGCGCTTGCGCACTGGGCTTGTAGGTGAATTAGGCTGCCGCCGAAATTGATTTGCTCAGATCGACTCCAAAAAGTTTTTTGACCTGACCAAGATCAACTCCACTACGCTGTAGTAAGTATTGTGCTTTACGGATGGCGTCATTTCCCAAAAGAAGGTACTGAGACCCTTTCTCCGGCATCCCTTCTCCGGACCACACCCGACGTAATTCGGCGACGAACGCCTTAATCCCACGCCGCTTTGGCCAACCAAAGTGGTTCTCCAAGAAAAATTTAAAGTGCCAGTTAAACCCCGCTTCAGGTCGTGGACCGTCATCCTTGCTCCACCTGGGACTAAGGGGAACATCAATCGCCATCGGTCCGTCCGGCATATCATGAGCCTCCTCGCCGAAGCAGAGAGAGAGTT
Organism: uncultured Candidatus Saccharibacteria bacterium; assembly: GCA_964429815.1. Lineage (GTDB taxonomy): Bacteria > Patescibacteriota > Minisyncoccia > Phycocordibacterales > CAYSCM01 > CAYSCM01. Next base: position 447,246 of record CAYSCM010000001.1, on the reverse strand, counting down.
TTGAAGTATCAATGAAGCAGGTGCGATCGCCTCGCGAGTTTACTCCGATTAGTAACCCGCCGGCAGCAATTACACCCACTATGACGCTCGGTCGGTACTCGGGCATGTAGAGTGTGGCTACCAGTGCCAACTCCCCTTCCTTTTTCAATAAGTCGCCGTGGAGAGCCTTCAGAGCTGCGGAATGATAGGGAATATTGTGCAGACCTTCGGCGTGGGTCGTCTGCGCGGCGTACGCGAGAAATCGGTTGTGAACCGGGATTCTTCCAGTCGACAGATCGCTCTTCAGGCGACGAAGGATTTGATAGACACGTTCCTTGCGCCGCCTCTGTTGTTCTTTGAGGCGCCCGATTTGAAACTCGTCCCTCTCACTTTCTCGTTCAGCTTGACGTTGAAACGTCTCCACGAATCGGAGCCGCTTAGTGAGTGACTCTGACATCTTGATCTCCCTTAAGAGCTGCTACGCCGAATCTACACGAACTTATCGCTGCCGGCAAGAATTTTCTTTAATATCCAGCGTGGTGTAGATTGGAGCCAATTGCCGGGGTGGCGGAATTGGTAGACGCACACGACTCAAAATCGTGCGACCTCACGGTCATGAGAGTTCGATTCTCTCCCCCGGCACAAACTTGCATTTCCTTTCTTGGAGCGTACTATACCGCGAGATTCTCTGTTCATCTGAGGTGAGAAATGCAGGAACTCAGAATTTGGCCAGCGCTTGACGAGCGATTGGGTCATCCGCTCCCAGACACGCATGAAAACCTCGCAGTTGAACTCGCGAGGAATCCACATGTTCGGGGTATCAAGATCCACGGACCCTTTCGCTCTCATAACCTAAAAGGAGGTGTCAACGCGATCCACTCGGCAAGACCACTCGACCCACTAGGAGTGTTCGTTGACGACAAAGGATATGGCGCCGACAGTGACGTGGTGGAGCGCGTTGAAAAAGCGCGCTTTGCTGGAGCGAAGTACCTCACGGTCGCTGCCGTCGGTGGGCAGCACATGATGCGAGCCGCACTTGCCAAAGCTCACGACCTTACCCTGATTGCAGTCACGGTTCCGACGACGCAGCCCCTTGTTGAGACCAGACGACTTCACAAGGTCGAGACACGAGCTGAGGCGGTGGAACTCCTCGCGACCGAGGCAGTCAACGCCGGTATCAATGACATTGTTTGTTCGGGAAGGGATCTGCCGACACTGCTCGAAAAGCCTCGCTTCGATAAGGTTATCTTTTGGATCCCCGCTATTCGCCCGACGTGGGTCACGTGGATCGCGGAGGACGACCAAATCCATACCATCACGCCCGAAGAACTTATTGCACTCATGGACGGTCGAGTGGTGAATCATATTTTGGGACGAATGCTCTTTCACCCAAGGTATGAAAAGTCACCCCTTGAGATAATCACCAAGTACACGGATTTGTACCGCCGGTAATGCCGCGGCGGCTCTCACGAGCCGCCGCTTTTCTTTTTATTCCCCGACCGCGACGCTATATATAATAGAAATCTCATATTCTAGTTTTTTGCAAAAAACTAGAATATGGAGTTAGTAGATCAGAAGACCCGGAGAGGGTACTTCTCTAGCGGCTATATTTTCCCGACAAGGTCCATTCCGGGAGTAAGAGTCTCGTCCCCCGGTTCCCAGCTCGCCGGACACACTTTGTCCCCGTGCTCCCGGACGAATTTGAGCGCCTGCACCTTGCGCAAAAGTTCCTTCGCATTACGCCCTACCCCATCGGGGTTTATCTCAAGCGCCTGAAGCACTCCCTCAGGGTCAACCACGAATGAGCCGCGTAGTGCCACACCCTCCTCCTCGATATGGACACCGAAGGTGTGCGTGAGGGCGTGCGTTGGGTCCGCAGCCATCGGAAAGGTTATCGTTTTGATAGCTTCGGACGTGTCATGCCAGGCTTTATGCACCTGCACGGTATCGGTTGAGACCGAGACGATCTCTGCCCCCTCTTTTTTGAACTTATCATAAAGGCCGGCCATCTCTTCGAGCTCGGTCGGGCACACGAAGGTAAAGTCCTTTGGATAGAAGAAGAGGATAAGCCACTTCCCTTTGAAATCAGAGAGGCTCATTTTCTTCTCCTTATCATTGTGGTAGACATTGAAGGCTAGATCTGGGACTTTTTGTCCGATGTGGATCGGTGTGATGGTTTCCATAAGTATGTAGTTAATGAGTACGAAAGAAGTATACAAAAACAGGTCCGTAAGAACAAAAGTGCTCGTTATAGTCGGCCCCACAGCCTCTGGGAAAAGCGGCCTGGGTGTGCGACTGGCAAAAAAACTTAACGGCGAGATAATTTCCGCGGATTCTCGACAGGTATATCGCGGTCTCACGATTGGCACGGGCAAAATTACGAAACGTGAGATGAAAGGTGTCCGCCATCACCTCCTCGACATCGCTGACCCTAAGCGGGTCTTCACTGCGTATGATTTCGCTATCGCTGCCCGCGCCGCTATCGAGGATATAGCGCGGCGCGGTAAACTGCCCATCATGGTCGGCGGCTCGGCGTTTTACATCGATGCCGCACTCGGTAAGACAAAGCTTGCCAATGTCCGGCCAGACGCCGCTCTCAGACATCATTTAAGAAAGAAGACGCTCCCAGAACTCAAAACACTCCTTAAAGAGCTCGCCCCGCGTCGCTATCTCACTATCGACAAGCAAAATCCCGTGCGTCTCATTCGCGCCATCGAGGTCGCACTCGCAGCAGAAAAAACCGCAGAGCTCCCGAAACCACGCTACGAGGCAGTAACAATCGGGATACGGCCAAAAGACTCGCAACTCCGAGCCAACATTGCGAAACGTCTTCATGCCCGTATACGAGAGGGAATGGTCGCTGAGGCGAAGCGCCTACGACGAAGGGGGCTCCGCTTGAAGCGCATGCGTGAGCTTGGACTTGAGTATCGCTATCTCGCCGACTACCTTGAGGGGAAACTATCCAAAGAGGAGATGCTCACGCGGCTTGAGGCTGCCATTTGGCAGTTCTCGCGTCGACAGATGACGTGGTGGAAACGTGACAACGGCATACGTTGGTTTTCGTCCGCGAAGAAAGCGCTCTCGTATAAATTCCAGGCGGGCCCACCCCGACTTGAACGGGGAATGGCGGTTTTGGAGACCGCTGTTTTACCAATTAAACTATAGGCCCAACGTATCTAAATTACCTTACTCCCCTCCTCAAATCAAAACACCGCCCCTGGGGGCGGTGTTTTGATTATTTCTTTGCCTCCTTGTGGATAGTCTGCTTGCGGCAGAATTTGCAATACTTTTTAAACTCGAGTTTGCGCTCGACAAGTTTTTTATTTTTGCTCGTCCAATAATTGGTGTTCTTACAGACGCTGCAATTGAGCCTGAGAAGCCTATCTTGTGACATGAAAATTAAAATAAGGGCCTTGCCCTGTGAAGGAGAATATACAAGACCGCGAGGAAGGCGTCAACGTCCGGTCTTTGAGATATGCCAATGGTCCCCTGTTGAATTAGCCGTGCCTGATGGCTCCCACCAGTATCGATAATTCCCGACCTGGTATGTGTTTGAAAGACCTGGGACCGCCGGAAAGCTTTGAACATAGGCATTGAAAGCGCTTGTGCCGTATATATCAATTGCATTGCCGCTTGGGTGATTGGAAGCTGAAGTACGCTCATTTGCCGCGGAGGTAACAATGGTGTTCCCCCTATTGGCCGCAGAGGTAGTATCAAGGACATTTTGGAGAAGGCCGTTATCAATACCGCCGTACAGGACGCGGTCGCGAATTGCCGGGCAGGAAGCTGTATCACCACAAGTTAACACCTGCGCGTCAGGATGAGACTCATTATAGGCGGCAATTGAAAGGCGCGCCTGCGGATCAGTGAGCTGTCCTTCCCCTGGCGGAGCTGCAAGGGGTGCTACGGTTAGTCCTGGAGGCGTGGTCGAGGGTGTCGGGCCAGGATTCGCCGTGACGTTACAGGTGAGCTGCTCCCACGGAAGAGCTTTGCCCTGTCCGAGAAAAACCCGCAGCAGCGTAGCAACGACGATCCAAGCGATGAGTATGATGATAAAACCGAGAATGACATTCCCAAATAAACTGTGTGCTTTCGAAATATTGCTGGGGTTGCTCGCTGAGGTGATGTAGAGAATACCCGCATAGACAAGGATTAGAGTCGCAATGACGGTCGCCAGATAGATGCCGAAACGCAGGAGGTTGTCCGCAAGCTTTACGAGGTGGCAGGCTTGGCACGGGCCACCACCACAATCGGGGACTATGGGACCAGCAAAACTCTGCGCGTGCGCAAAGGGTGTCACGACAAAGACGCACAAGAGAATGAGCGCGATTGCGGCGGTGCGTATCATGGTAGTTTTATCGCGCGAGGACAGAAACTAAATCCGAGATTGGTGGCCGCATAGAACTGGCTGATCTTGATGGGCACGTAGACACCATAGCGCAATCTGCACATCTGGGGTTTGCCGATTTGGAGAGCATTCATGAGGTACTGCTCTGCGCTCTCTCTCGTGGCTCCCAGTGGCTCCTCGAGAAGAGTCACCGTGAAGCTCTTGTCGGCGGCATAGTAGAGAATTTGATACGTCGAGCTTCCGGTGAATGGACCGAGCCGATAGCTCCCGTCAGAAAGCTCTTGCACTCCCGGCTCTGAGCGGAAGTCAGCTACCGAAATCATGCTACCGTCAGCTCCCAGGACGATGAATTGCTCCGAGGTTTGGCTGGACGTGGTATTTCCTTGCCCGCTGCCGCCAGAAGGAATAGCTCCTGCGCCGCTGCCAAAAGGCGAAGTTCCCGTTTCGTTTTGTACGCTTGCCGGCTGGGTGCTGCGCGAAACGAGGAATACGTAGATTCCACCACCGATGACAACCGCTACAAGAAGGAGCACGATGGTGAGTAATAGTTTTCTCATATAGCTCGGCATTTTTTAGCGCTCGTACTCCAGTGCGCCCAGCCGCCATTGGCAAGAAGATATTGAGCTCCCTTGGCACATCCCCCGGGTGTAAGAAGGTTTTGCACGCAGGAGTTAAAGGCGGGTTGATTGGTTATCACATGGCAATAGCCTCCGTTTCGACTCAGAGCCCCTTCCTTGTATCCAAGGGTTTGCTCATAGGCTGATACATTTGTATCGCATTTCGTGGGATTGGGTGGCGTTAATACACCGTTTATCATACACGCCTGTGTGTTGGTATTGCAGGTATACGCGCCACATCCACCATATTGTGCCGGAAGGCTCGTGACGTTGAGCTGGAATGGGCATGCCGAAAAACCTGGATAAAAACCATCTGGCTGCTGTTGATCGATGAGCATGACGTCCGTGCGCGGGCCCGTAATGCCGTTGTAGAGCCCCCCACCACTTTCTGAAGCGCATATGCACCCAGCGGTTGCGGCGTTATCTCCCCACACGCTCTGGAGCGCATCCGGGGAGCAAATACCTTCTGTCGGGGCAACGCCAGTGAGCCCCACATTCGGATTTACGTAGAGATTCTCACCCACATCGTTGTTGTAGGAAGGTTGGCCATTTGGCCCGACCGTGACCGCTAGCTTACATGAGCCGTCGGCGTTAGTCATCGAGCAACAGTACTGCTCGCCGGTTGCTCCGGGATCCTGGCACTCAAGAAGGGTCGAGTCTTGCAGCCCGATGGAAGCGTAGGTGGTGCAATTGCTGTCGCTATCGGCGGTGAGGCACACCGGAACCTCTCCGGCGGGAAGACCGGTGGGATAGTCAGAATAGGACTGTGTTTCAAATCCGGCAGGGGTGACGTTGCGCGTCGTCGTCGGTGTTTCAACATTGCACTGTATCGCGGCGAACGGATTGTAGTTCGATTGCGCGGTAAACACGCGCAAAAGAGTCGAGACGATAAGCCACGCGACGAGGACAATGATGAAGCCGATGATGACATTGGTAAAAATCCCGTGTGCCTTTTCAATGTTTCCTATCTTGGCCGAGGAGGTGATGTAGAGGAAGCCCGCGTAGGTAAGCATGAGGGTCGCAATAACCGTCGCAGCATAGATCCCGAACCGGAGGATGTTGTTGTAGAGGGTGAGGAGGTCGCAGGCGCGAAGCGGACCGCCTTCAACAGAGCCGGGCTGGGCGGATACCTGCGGCACGATGGGAGCCGCGGATGTCTGCACTGCTGTCGCGACCAACACGGCAACGACAGACACAATAAATATAAAGAAGGCGAGCTTTTTGCTCATTGAGTTAAGTATAGAGCCAAAACAAAAACCCACAGCCTTTCGCTGTGGGTTTTTGTTTTGGTGCGCCGTATGGAACGATATCGGAATGGTTTTAGATCAGAAAACATAAAACCCCAGGCCGGATTGCCTGGGGTCAAACAATTATTCTGGTAGGTTGATCAGGATGCTTTCAGCTCAGCCCGAGCTTCCGCAATCCGCGACCTCAACCAATCGGCTGCGTTGTTGTAGCCGTTCGGGAGTTTCCACAAAATGACCCTCCCGTTCCACTCTCCGACCGCGTACTGCACCTGGCGAGTTTTGTCGCCGATACGCGCTAAGGCCTGTCCGACCGTTTCGCTGTTCTGGTGGAGTCCAAAGAATCCAGTGATTCGATCAGAAAGACTTCCCACGCGTACGATCTTGTTGCCTTGTCCGTCGATCAGGTAAATCTTTTCAGTTCCTGAATCAGGGTAGGTGTCGGGTGTGCTGCCGAGGAAATCTTCGTTCCAGCGCTTCACCTGCGCATCTGGAACCTTGACTCTCGCGATCACTTTCGACAGAAAGGGATTTTCCGCATAAATTGCGTCAACATTCGAACGTCTCATGGTACTACTCCTTACGGCATCGCGCCGTATTGTTAGACAAGCATCACGCTTGCCCTAGGAACGCACCTGCAGCGTCGCGCTACAGGTACTCTGCTCTTAACAGTACTCTTATTTAGAGTACTTGTCACGTAGTGCGCCGGGAGGGATTCGAACCCCCGTAGGCATAAAGCCGCCTGATTTACAGTCAGGTGCGATTGACCACTCCGCCACCGACGCGCGAAGCTAGGCTAGCATTTTTTTTGTCTTTTTAAAATCCCTCGCTGGCGAGCTTTGACATTTTAAATTTTTATTGATATAATATTTTTCAGAGAATGAACATGTAAGGAGGCTAGCATGCCTACACTTGCGGACGCAAAAAAGGTGGCCGAGGTACTGCGCAGTTGTCCATACGTGCAATCGGTAGAGTTGTTCGGTAGCATCGCGCGCGAAGGAAGGGGTGGCGATATTGACATCATCCTGACCGTCCCAGATTTTATCGCTGCCCATTTTTTTGTCGCAAAACGCCAGGAAGCTGCTCACATAGCAGCTGGGGTCGAGACGCGATGGACCTCGTTTGAAATCAGCGATCTCGATGACTACGACGACAACCAAGATCCCACCTTCCAACATGAAGACTTCGGGGCCTGGAGAGAACTTCTTCGTGATACCTTTGGCCCCACGGCCGATGACCTCATTTACAAACTGAGCGCTCACTACTGTGGAGTCCTCGATATATTCTGCTTTCCTCCAAACTGGAGGCAGAATCTGTCGACACTCCAATGTCTACTCCCCCACCGCGATTCAAACTTCATGGAGAACATCGCTCACGAAGCTGTACCACTTTAGGCATCGTGATGACCGACTAAAGGCCGTCCCACATTGGGCGGCTTTCTTTTTACAAACCCCACCTATGCTGTGGCTTTTTGCTTCTTTGCCGAGAAGTGCGAGCGGATCTTCCCTTTCTTTACCTCGAAGGTAAACTCTTCGCCCTTGAGGCCGATCGAGATAAGACCTCCTTCCATGACTCCGTGGGACACCATAAGTGAGGCAATGGGGGTGAGAATTTTGTTCTGGATCAAGCGCTTCAGTGGTCGAGCACCATACTGCGGGTTATAGCCCTCCTTGCCGAGGTAGGCATAAACCTCCGGCGCAATCTCGAGCTCGATTTCTTTTTCGAGGAGCCGCTTGCGCACGACCTCGACCTGAAGCTTTACGATATTGGCTATAGCTTCCTGCGAAAGAATGTTGAAGTTGATGATCTCGTCGAGGCGATTGATGAACTCGGGACGGAAGTAATCCTTGAGGCGGCCCGTCACTTTCTCTTTTATCTGCTCGTATTCGGCAACCTCGCCCCCCTTCGCGGCAAAGCCGATAGAGCTCCCTTTGTCCATGAATTCGGCACCGATGTTGCTCGTGAGGATGATTATGGTGTTTTTGAAGTTCACCACGCGTCCTTTTGCGTCCGTGAGGCGGCCGTTGTCGAGCACTTGGAGAAGGATGTTGAAGACCTCCGGGTGAGCCTTCTCTATCTCATCGAAGAGGACCACCGAGTACGGTCGGTGACGGATCATCTCCGTGAGCGAGCCTCCTTCGTCGTGCCCGACGTAGCCCGGAGGAGCCCCGATGATCTTAGAGACCGCGTGGCGCTCCATATACTCCGACATATCGACGCGGATGAGAGCTTTCTCGTCGTCGAACATAAACTCAGCAAGCGCCTTGGTGAGCTCGGTCTTTCCCACTCCGGTGGGGCCAAGGAAGAGAAAAGAGCCTATGGGGCGGTGGGGGTCGGAGATGCCGGCACGTGAGCGCTTCACGGCGTCCGCGACGCGCTTCACGGCATCGTCCTGGCCGATGATGCGCTTCCTGAGCTCCTCCTCCATGCGAGAGAGCTTCGCGGCCTCCTCCTCGAGCATGCGGGCGACCGGAATGCCGGTCCAACGCGCGACGACCGAGGCGATATCGGACTCAGTGACTTCTTCCTTAAGTATGCGACGCGAGCTCTGGAGCTTCTTGAGGCGCTTGCTTTTTGCATCGAGGTCCTTTTCGAGGTTCGGGATGCGGCCGTAACGGATCTCGGCCGCACGGGCGAGGTCGGCGCGCGCTTCCGCAGCGTCCGCTTCGACGCGCAAACTCTCGAGCGTCTTTTTTGCCTCCTTTATTTCCCCGAGGGTCGCCTTTTCGTTGCTCCACTTGAGCGAGAGCTCGGAAGTTTTCTCCTTGAGGTCGGCGATCTCTTTGTCTATTTTCTTAACGCGATTTTTGGCGGAATTGGTGCCTGCTTCGACATCCTTTTTGAGCGCTTCCTTCTCTATTTCGAGGCGCAAGATTTTCCGATGGGCTTCTTCGAGGATGGGAGGCTTGTTCTCAAGCGATATGCGCAGTCCGGAAGCGGCTTCGTCGATGAGGTCGATGGCTTTGTCGGGGAGATAGCGATCGCTGATGTAGCGGGAGCTGAGCTGTGCCGCCGCGACGATGGCGTCATCGGTGATGTGCACGCCATGGAAAAGCTCGTATTTCTCCTTGAGACCCCGCAAAATGGCGATAGCATCGTCGAGGCTCGGCTCTTGGACGTAGATCGGCTGGAAGCGTCGCGTAAGCGCCGGATCGCGTTCGATGTGCTTTTGATACTCCTTGAGAGTCGTCGCCCCGACAACACGAAGCTCGCCGCGCGCAAGAGCGGGCTTGAGCATATTGCTAGCATCCATGGCGCCCTCAGCGGCCCCAGCACCGACGATCGTGTGAAGCTCATCGATGAAGAGAATGACCTTCCCTTCCGCGCGTTCCACCTCTTTCATAACATTCTTGAGACGCTCCTCGAACTCACCACGATACTTAGTGCCGGCGATGAGGAGCCCGAGATCGAGCGAGAGAAGCTCTTTTTCACGAATAGAGTCCGGAACGTCGCCGCTCGCGATGCGCTGAGCGAGACCCTCCGCGATGGCCGTCTTTCCCACGCCGGCCTCGCCGATGAGGATCGGGTTATTCTTCGTACGGCGGGAAATTATCTGAATGACGCGGTTTATTTCACTGTCGCGGCCGATGACCGGGTCGAGCTTATTCTCCGCGGCGAGCTTGGTGAGCGAGCGCGTGTATTTGCCGAGTGCACGGAAGCGCTTGGGCTCTTTCGTCTCAGCGACCTTGCTGTTTTTAAGCTCCGAGAGAACGTTAAGGACACTGGTGCGGTCGAGCTTGAAGCGCGAAAGGACGTCGCGGGCCGGGCCCGGATTGTCGATGATGCCGACGAAGAGGTGCTCGGTCGAGACGAAATTCTCCCCGAGGTTCCCTGCGATCTTGGTCGAGCTCTCAAGCACCTGTGCGAACTCCGGCGTCAGGTAGAGTTGGTAAGAGGGTGAGAGCACCGAGGCGTTTTCGGGCGTTTCGAGCGCTTCGAGCACGGAGTCAGTGAGGAGTATCGTATCGATGTCGAGTTTTTCAAGAATGGAAAAGACCATCGACTCCTCTTGGAGAGCGAGGGCCGCGAGGAGGTGGAGCGGGTTCACATGGTTTTGCCCCCGCTCGATGGCGAGTTCGTGTGCTTTCCGGATAGCTTCCCGCGCTTTAGTTGTGAAATTGCTGAATGGAGGCATGGTAATTTCTTTTACGTGCTAAGTCCCTGTTTGGGTGCTCGTCGCCGTGCCGGAGAGGCTCTTGAGCTCGGCACTGATGACCGAGCCCGGTGTGAACGTAGACGGGTCGTGTTCGCGTGAATTTCCGGTCGAAAGCCCGACAACGTCACCGAAGACGTTTATGACGGGCGCGCCGGCGGCGAGCCCCCCGACTGTGGTTTCGATGAAGGCCGGTGTACCGCCCTTTCCGGAGATGATGCCCGAAATGATGCCGGTCGCGACTGTGGTGCGCTCGCGCCCAGAGAGCCCGACGATGGATTGTCCGAGTTTGAGCGAATCCGAGCCGCCGATCGTGATGGGCGTGAGCTTGGTCGTCGTCGCGGAGGTCATATCGAGGGACAGAAGGGCTATCGGGCCCGCACCCTCCGTAACTACCTTAGCGTTCACCTGGGTTCCGTCCGGAAGCAAAGCTATATAGGAGCCGCCGGCGCTTATTTGCGCATCGTCGGTCGCCACGAGCCCGTCTTTCGTGAGAATGACGCCGATCGCGGCAAAGGAGAACTCCTCCGTGCCGCCGTTTGGAATGTGGCGCGTGAGGCGCACGAGCGAGGCGCTGTTTTTAGCGATGGCACTCGTCACAAGGTCATCCTCTTTGACGACCACGGTCGTCTCTTTTTCCTTGGCGACGGTCGCCGCAGCGGTCGAGGTGTCGGGAACGACCCGCTCTACCGTGCGCTCAACGACGCGGTTGATGGTCTGGGTGAGAGTTTGCGGGGCTTCCTGGAGAAGCGAAGCGGTCACGATGCCGGTCGCGATCGAGGTCACGAAGGCCACGAGGAGCGTGAGGAGAATGAGCTGGGTTTTCGTGAGTTCTTCGATATTCATTGGAAATATTGTAAGCCGGGCCGCTTCCCTCTACAACTGCTAGCGTTTACGGAGTGCGCACCGATGTCGTCATCGTGTCACTTTTGAGGCGATTTGTCAAATTTTGCAACGATCGTCGCGAGTGATTTGAGGAACGCATTGAGCTCCCCATGACCTACATGTATACCAAGAGTGATGCGAATCGCCGATGAAGAGCGGGCCTCGTCCGCTCCCAACGCCTCGATAACGTAGGAGACACGCTCTCTGTTAAGGCATGCGCTTTTGGTCGCGACCGCAAAGCCCGCGGCATTGAGAAGCGCCGCCAGATACTCTCCGTCCATCCCTGGAAACGACATGTTGACGTTGTTCGCGACGCGCTTGCTGCGGCTTCCGTTGAGAACAGCCTTGGGAATGCGCGCTTCCAACCCTTCTATAAGATAGTCACGCAGCGACATGGTACTCTCGCGACGCTCTTTCCACCCTTCCTGAGCGAGGCGAAGTGCCGTCGCGAGCCCCGCGATGAGCGAGAGCGGCTCAGTGCCGGCGCGTAGCCCCGACTCTTGCGAACCGCCGAGAGTTTGTGGCGAGAGCGGCACGCCGCGCTTGTGGTAGAGGAACCCTACGCCCTTGGGTCCATAGATTTTTTGTGCATCAACCGTCATGAGGTCGATGCCAAGGGAATCGACAAGAAGCGACAGGTAGAGCGGCGCTTGTGACGCATCCGTATGGAGGTAGATCGTCTCCCCCTTCCGGGCCCTGAGCACCTGAGAGATCTTGCGCAATGGCGCGATCGTCCCTATCTCGCCGTTTACGAGCCCAACCGAAACGAGCACCGTCCTCTCCGTAAGCTCTTTCACGATCGCCTCTGCCGTTACGATGCCCTCCTTGGTGGGGCGCACCAAAGTGACCGAGAGACTCCGCCGACGAAGCTTGGCAAGGCACTCGAGCACGGAGGGATGCTCGATGGCCGAGGCGACGGCATGCATGTCGGAGAGTTTTCTTCCCTTCCTCTCAAGCGCGCGCGCAAGACCGAGAATGGCGAGATTGTTTGCTTCCGAGCCGCTTCCGGTGAACGTTATCTCGTCCGCGTGCGCCTCTATCGTGCGCGCGATGGATCGGCGAAATATAGCGAGCGCGTCGCGAGCCGCGAATCCCTCTTCGTGCTGCGAGCTCGGATTCCCAAAGGTCTCCGAAAGGTATGGCGCCATGGCCGCGCTGACGCGCGGGTCGACCGGCGTAGTCGATGCGTAGTCGAGGTATACTCGCTTCAATGCTGGCGCTTTTCGGCGCAGAAACCAAACCATTGCGCCATTCTACGCAGGGAGTGCCGTTTTGCAAAAGCGTCCCCCGCGTGTAGTATGGCTATGCCGTGACCGCTCCTTTTGAAACCACGACGCTTCTTCTTATTCTTACGGGCGCACTCATCATCGCGACGCTGTGGATCATTCGCCTCGAAATGCGACTTCATCGCCTCACGCGCGGAAAGAAAGGCGCCGACCTTGAGTCCGCGATCGCCGAGCATGGTAAGTCGCTCATCGAGATGCGGGAGTGGCAGGATGAGATGGAGAAATATCTCTCGCGCGTCGAGCGAAGACTCCGACGTGCCGTGCAGGGTGTGAAAACCATCCGCTTCAATCCTTTTAAGGGAACCGGCGAGGGAGGATTTCAGAGCTTTGCTACCGCATTCCTCAACGAAGATGGAGACGGCATGATCCTCTCGACACTCTGGAGTAGGGATCGTATGAGTGTGTTTGGAAAGCCGCTCCAAAAAGGCAGCTCCTCCTACGAGCTTACCGACGAAGAGAAGGCAGCGATCAAAGATGCTAAAGAGTATCTCGGCGACAAGTAGATTTCATCACGTTTTGTATGGAAAAAACGACACAAGCTATTTCCCTTTCAACGCGAGCTCCTGTTATCGCCGTGTTGGGACACATCGACCACGGCAAATCGACACTTCTCGATTACCTTCGTAAAACAAACGTCGTCGAAAAAGAGGCGGGTGGCATAACGCAGCACCTCTCTGCGTACGAGGTCACGCATAAGGGTGAGAAAGGCGCTTTGCGCACGATCACCTTCCTCGACACGCCCGGCCACGAGGCGTTCGTAAAAATGCGCTCGCGCGGCGCGGATGCTGCCGACATTGCCATCCTTGTGGTATCCGCAGAGGACGGCGTAAAACCGCAGACGCTCGAAGCGCTCAAATCGATCAGAGACGCTAAGCGTCCCTTCGTCGTCGCTATCACCAAGATCGATAAGCCAAACGCCAACGTCGAACGCGTCAAAGCAAATTTGATTGAGAATGAAATCTATCTTGAAGGCATGGGTGGCGATGTACCGTACGTTCCCATTTCTTCGAAATCGGGCGAGGGTATTCCGCAACTTCTCGACATTCTTCTCCTCGTCGCCGACCTCGCAGAGCTTCGAGCAGATCCGCGCGCGCCTGCCTCCGGGGTTGTCATCGAAGCGCACCGCGACCCCAAGCGCGGCATCGCAGCGACCCTTATCGTCAAAGACGGTACCTTGGCGAGCGGCAGCTTTGTGATCGCGGGGGCGGCATACTCCCCCGTTCGTATTATGGAAAATTTTTTGGGAAAGCCCGCAAAGAAGATCGTTGCAGGCACCCCCGCGCGCATCATCGGCTGGAGCGAACTCCCCGAGGTCGGCTCGCCCTTCACAGCGGTCGAAAAGAAAAAGGAGGCCGAGGAAATAACCAAGACCGAACGTCTCGCCATGAAAAAGAAAACTCCGGTGAGCGCGTCGGAGGGTGAAAAACTTCGGCTGCCTATCGTAATAAAAGCGGACACCGCGGGCTCGCTTGAAGCCATCGAGCATGAGCTTGCGAAATTCTCCCACGAACGCATCACTATGAAGATCGTAGAGCGCGGTGTCGGACCCGTCTCCGAGGCCGACGTAAAGGCCCTTGGTACGGAAAAGGGCATTATTGTCGGGTTCAATTCCCCGGTCGAGTCGGCGGCGAAAATTTTGGCGGAACGCGATGGCGTCGAAGTAGCGACTTTCGATATCATCTACAAACTCTCCGAGTGGCTCGCTGAAAAACTGACCACGGCCGCGCCGAAGGTCGACGTCGAAGAAAGCTCTGCTCGTCTCAAAGTGCTGCGAAAATTCAATACGACTAAGGACAAGCACGTTATCGGCGCGCGGATGGAGGAAGGAGCCATCGCGCTCGGCGATCAGGTAAAGATTATTCGCCAAAAGCTCGAGGTCGGCAAGGGTAAAATCACCAACCTCCAGCAGCAGAAAGTTGATGTAAAGAAGGTAACCGATGGAGAATTCGGCGCCGAAGTGCAATCAAAGATTGAAATAATGCCCGGAGACGAACTCCAGAGCTTTGTCGTCGTCAAACGCTAATGAGCGAGCGCCAGGAAAAAGTGAGCGAGGAGCTTCGAACCGTTATCGGTCGTTATATAGCCTCGGAGAGCAACCGCACGTCGCTTATTACGGTGACGCGCATACAACTTAGCCCCGACCTTAAGTACGCGACTATTTTTGTCACCGTGTTTCCGACGGAAAAAGAAAAACCCGCACTCGCATTCTTAAAGCGCAACCTCGGCGACCTTCGCACGTACGTTGCCAAGGAATCCCGCATCGCGAGGGTACCGTCGCTTAGTGTTACACTTGACCAGGGCGAAAGGAATCGGCAACGTCTAGATCGCCTTGTCGAGGAAGATAGCGAAAAGTAATACTTGGCCCAGTGGTGAAGTGGTAACACAGCGGTCTGCAAAACCGCGATGCGCCGGTTCGATTCCGGTCTGGGCCTCCACTACATGAATCAAACCGATCACAAACCTCATTTCATCAGCCAGCAGACAATCATCCGAAGTGGGGACGGTAAAATTTTGATTTTGAAAAATAAAAACGGTTGGATGCTGCCCGGCGGCCGCATGGAGCATCGCGATAAGGGATGTTTTGAAGCACTACAGAGAGAGACGCGAGAAGAGACCGATCTCGAAGTGGGCGGGATGAATAAAATTGTGGATGTCGACATTAGTACATCAGGGCTTACGTACGCGGTCGTGTTTGATGTTCAAATCAAAGACCTATCGCAACTAAAACTTAGCCACGAGCACCAGGAGTATGCATTTGTCTCGATCGCTGAGCTTCAAAACTATCCGTTTGCATACCCCGCGCTTCCGAGTAAACTCGAAAAGGTTTTACAATAGACGAACGCCGGGGTGGCGGAATTGGTATACGCACACGACTTAAAATCGTGCCTCGCAAGAGATGTGGGTTCGACCCCCACCCCCGGCACCAAGTTTGAAACTACAAATCAGAGCTCGCCGCCGCTCGCCTCGGTCGCGACCCCGCCCCGCGGTTTCGTCTCCTAACGAAACATCACTGCGGCCTTCGATGCCCACACGCAGGCAAGCAGTTGCCTGCTATAGTGCAGAATACTAGAAATAACTCGAACCAGCCGCGCCGTCGGTGGCGAGGGCGGCGGCGCGGCACATCCGGCTTCCAAAATGCCGAACGCGGCGCCTGCCCGTCCGAAGCTTTAGCGAAGGAGGGAGGCCGCTTCGCTCGAAAACCGCAAAAGAGCCCGGAGAAAAACATCGGTGCAAACCATTCTCACTCGGTGCGGGCGAAGCCCGCTCTGAATCTATGTCAGGAAAAAGAAAACTTTTTGGCATACAGAACGATTAGCTACTAAACACTCTTTCGGTGCGACAGTTCGCCACAACTTGACACTGATGCTTGGAAGTGGTACACAATCCTTGGCTTGTTTTGGCCAATTTTCAAGGGGAGAAACATCATGGAGTTGGACAAACGCCAGTGGTACGTCCGTTGGTTCTTCTGGTCTTTGACGGTCTGGGACGAGTTCAAGGACCGCGGCGACGACTCGTGGCACTATCGGGACGGCACAAACTTGTGCCATTTCCTGCGCGTTATGCTGGTCTGGTGCCCGCTCGTGCTGCTGCTCAACGCAGTGGTGTACGGCTCGGGTGTCGCCGCACTGACGGCGCTACCCATCTACTTCTGGGGCGGCACCGGCTATGCGTATGTCGTCGGCGCACTCGCAATCGTCGTCGGCGTTATCATCGGTCTGAAGGCGCTGTTCCGACGGCTGAAGGAGTGGGGGCGGCAACCTTCTCCCGCGCCCAAGCCTGAAAAGAAGAAGGAACCGCCCAAGGTCGCCGCTCCGGCGCCGACGGGTCCCGGCTTCTGGCAGGTCGTGTGGCAATACATCGTGGCGGCCAAGCAGAAGGTCTGCCCGATCATCACCTTCAACCACCAAGCACAGGGAGCGGTGTCATGAGGAACCGATTCGTCGGCAACTTCGTCATGACGTGGAAGCAGCTGTTCGGCTTCGGCATCGTCATCGCCGTCAGCGGTGGCATTCAGTGGGGCGTCCACGCGGCTATCGTCAGCAATACCGTCGTCGCTCGTGACGCGATCTGCACCGCGAAATCCTACGATGCCACCAATACCAAAGTGGTGATGAAGCTCGACTGCGGCGGCAAGGAGGACGAGACCAAGGAGCCGAAGTTCATCTCGGCATATCTCCAGAAACCCGGCGCATTCACCTGCACCCGCTACGTCTGGGCCTACGCCGACTGCAAGCTGCAAGGGGCCGAAAAGTCCGACAAGTAGCGGCTCGCGCCGTTCAACTCGACACAGAGCGCTCCAGCGATGGGGCGCTCTTTATTTTTTCAAAGAACAATATTGTATACGCTCCGCGCATTCTCGAATTAGTCCGCCAAAGAAAAATTTTATATTGTCAACGAAGCGGCCTCCCTCCTTCGCTAAAGCTTCGGACGGGCAGGCGCCGTGTTCGGCATTTTGGAAGCCGGATGTGCCGACCCCCACCCCCGGCACTATTGAAAAAAGAATGCTTCCTGCTAGAGTCGGGCAGGAACAAGAAACAGGAGGCTAACATGCCGAATATGGAAGTGGGTGCACCGGAGCTGAAGCATGTCGTTATCTTCCAGCGCTGGGAAGGCGAATACGAGGATCGAGCCGTTCACGAGAATCGCCTCGAATTCACCTCGCGCGATCCCAAGGCCTTTGTTCGGTTCGCGAAGGAACAGAAGATCAACTTTATCAAGTTCTGGATCGTCGACCAGTGGCATCTTACGCTCACCGACGAATCCGGGAAGAAAATCGTCCTCAAGAGCGACAACCAGAACTCGACGCCGGTACATGCCTGGGGACTCGAAAGCACACACCCACGCTACCGGGATGGTGTCGTCCTCATCGAAAACCTCATGGCCGCCTAGGCTAAAGCCCCGCAGCAATGCGGGGCTTCATTCATACGGAAGAGCGTGCTACTATCGTTTCTGTTTTTCCGCCCATAGCTCAGTTGGTAGAGCAGTTGCCTCTTAAGCAATTGGTCGCAGGTTCGAGTCCTGCTGGGCGGACACGAGCGCAGCGAGTGCCGCCCGAGCAAACGCGGTGCGTTTGCGTGCAGGACTCGAAGCCCGATTGAGTATAGTTTGCGAGGAGCCGAAGCAAACTATCCAATCGGGGTACTGGTCCTGTAAGGACCGAGTCCTCTTCGACGGCAATCAAATTATTCGTGACGGCAAGGATGTAGAATACACATACGGGCGAGTGGCGGAATTGGTATACGCGCGCGGCTTAGGACCGCGTCCCGCAAGGGGTGGAGGTTCAAGTCCTCTCTCGCCCACATTGTGCTCTACGCAAAAAAGCCCATTTTGAGGGCTTTTTTGCCATTCCGCCGCGCAATCCTTGACTTTTTTGAAATTTTATGCTTGAATTCCAGGCAGTATCCCGTTCCCACACAACTGCATAGAGGTTCATTATGCAACAGACAGCAACGCCAACCCAGCCGCCAAACGGCGCTGGGACTCCAACACCTCCAGCCCCTCCCACCCCACCAACGCCCCCTGCAGGTCCCGCCTCAGGCGGTTCCGACGAGGAACGGCACAAGGCTTCGGTGATGGGGCGCTTGACCAGAAATTGGTTCGTCTGGCACCTTGCTGCACTCTTCGCCAACATCCTCCTTCTTAGTTTTGCCTTGCTGGTCGTTTACTCCAACCTCGGGGCAAGTTCAATCAAGCTCGGCCAGCTCAACATTCCCGTGATCCCGATCCTTCTTGTGCTCTTCACACTCTACACGTGGAAGAGCTTCGAGGAGGTAGATATCAACGAAGGAGCAGTGCTCAGCATCTTCGGCTGGGTCGTTTGCGAACTTCCCAACGGGCCCGTTTATGCTCCC
Source organism: uncultured Candidatus Saccharibacteria bacterium (assembly GCA_964429815.1). GTDB lineage: Bacteria > Patescibacteriota > Minisyncoccia > Phycocordibacterales > CAYSCM01 > CAYSCM01. The sequence goes on along the minus strand of CAYSCM010000001.1, from coordinate 428,882 downwards.
CTCTTTCTCAGCATGCTCCGGATCACCGATCTCGAGCTGCTGCAAAAAGAGATCCCGAGCGAGCCGGAACTCGTTGATCGTGGCGACAAAGACACCGTCGCTGAGGGGTACTACCCGCCGGTGCGTATCACGTTCGCCGGCAAGGATGGTCAGGATCCGCTCGACCGCCGCATCACTGCGGAGGTCGCTGCGATCCTTAAGATCAGACCCGAAAAAGGAAATTTGCGAGAGTTCTTCGTCCTGTACAATGGCGACCTTGCGGCCGCCATGAAGCAAGCTGAAGACACAATCGTGACGGGGCTGAGCGAAACACTTCCGTCGAGGACGGCAGCCGAGGCCCTTCGGGGCACGTCGACTATCAACGTAGACCTGCGAACACTCATTGAAGAGAAACTTGGCAAGGGCGGCGTCGAAGTCGATACCGCCAACATCAAGCTCTTCAATTTCTCTCACGCGCTCAATACGTCGATACAGAAGCCCGCTCAGGCGCTTGCCGAGGGTGAGGCCACCCGTATTGCTGGTCGGGCGAAGGGAGATGCTACCTCGTACGAGGCGGAAGGAGACGCACAAGCGATCGAAAAGCTCGCGGCGCAAGGCGGCGACAAGCCGCGTGCGCTCGAACTCATCTTCGCACGCGACACTGCAGTCCAAGTGGCTAAGGAAGTCGATACCTTCATCGCCGTCGGCGCCGACGGTCTCGCATCCCCCGCGGCCACGCTCGGGGCGGTGATCAAAGCCGTCCCCCAAGGTCTCAAGCCAAAAGAAGGAGATAAGTGATGGCCGTACAACGCTACTCAGCGAGCACGGCGGCAATGAAAATGACCGGGGCGGTCGCCTCGGGCACCATCGCTACCGTCAAGGGTGGGCAAGCGCAAGCTTCCGCTCAACCGCCCGCACAATCGCAGCAGGCTCAGCAGACCACGACGACCCAAACCACAACCACTGCGCCGAAAAAGCAACGGCGTCGCATCGTAATCCTCGCGATCATCTTTGCGACGATCGTGGGCCTGCTCGTCTACGCCTACTACCCCGTGCTTTCGCTCTGGACGTACAACACTATGGAGGAGCTCGACCTACTCACCCTCACCGGTGAGCCACTCGTCGACTTCCTGATGCAAGCGGGCATCATCCTGTTTGTTGCGTTCATCCTTCTTTGGACCCTGCCGAAGATCGGCAAGTTCATTAAGGGCAACCTCACGGGTGGCACAATGGTATGGATCGCCTTCATGGGGATCTTCATCCCAGCGATCCTCTACTTTTTTGCCTACTGGAAGGGCGACCCCGAGCTTAAATTCTGGTGGATCAACAACTTCAAGCCCTACCTCGCGTTTTACTACGCATTCGTGGCGGCCGTTGCGTTGGTGGTCATCCTCGGGTCGCGCAAGGGAAAGACGAAGCAGGAAGTCGGTCACTATTTCGCCGGCGGATTCGCGGCACTGCTCGCAATCGCAATTGCGATCTACACCGCACCGAAGATGTTCCCCCACTACTTCCAGGAGGCCAAGGCGGCACCAACGCGGGTCCAACCACGTGTCCACCCTGCCTTTACGGCTGAAGGTTCAACCTTCCTGGTACCGACCGAGTGGTCACGCTGCGTGCCCATTCCTGACGGCTACAACTTGATGTACCGGACGGAGAATCCGGGCATTTTGAAGATAGTCGCCGCAGCATACTTCCACGACGGTACCATCAAGGTGTATCAGGGCTTCTTCAACGAAGGAATGAAGCCCACTAAGTGCATTCGGTTCCGCTCGATCGTGGGTGAACCGGTTCCACTCAAGTATTGGTACAACAAGCTCTAACTGTTCTTTACGACCAACGGGTCGCACGCAAGTGCGGCCCGTTTTCTTTTAGTGGCTGACGACGTGCGGGAGGCCGAATGTGCTCGTGATGAGATTGAGGAGTCCGTAGACCGAGACCATGATGAACATCCCGATGATGCCCCAAAAGAGGTGACGCTTGCCGTCCTCGCGCTTATCTTCGGTGCCAGGGTAGAAAATCATTTGCGCGCCGCCCCAGATAAAAAGGACCATGGCCGCAGCAAAGAGGAGCCCGATGATAGGGTTGATGATGTAGTCGTTTATCGCCCTGACGAAAGTGGTGGCCGCGGTCATTGGCCAACGCTATTGAGCGTTCGTCCCTTGAACGGTCGGGATATGAGCGGTTTCGTTGGCGCTAATGCCGAAAGTCTCGCGAATAATGCGCACGATGCCGAAGACCGAGACCATGACGAAAAGCGCGATGACGCCCCAGATCATGATGTCCTTGCCCTGCTTGCGCTTTTCTTCATCACCGGTGTTAAAAACATAGACCGCGAGGCCCCAGAAAAACGCTAGGAGTGCAAGCGCAAAAACTATCGGGGTCGCGATGTTTATCCAGCGGGAGAGCTTGTTGAGAAGCCCTTCAACGCCGCTCCCCTGCGCGAATACAACGACGGGGAGAAGATAGGCGGTTGCGAGTAAAGCGTATTTACGCATGAAAATGTCGATTTATGGGCTAAGGTTTGCTAATTGTTGTACGAGCTTATAGTACGCCCTCGCTCTCGGAGCGTAAAAGGGTCAATGTGGACAAGCTCTCTACGGAAGAATGCCCGAGGTACCAAAGATAGTCTCCTGGAGAATCCGCACGAAGCCCCACACCGAGAGCATGACGAAAAGCGCGAGCACTCCGTAGAGCATGATGTTTTTGGCATCTTCACGGGCCGAATCGCTCTCGGAGGAGAGGTATATGAATTTCACTAGCCCCCAGAAGAACGCAAGAAGTGCGATAGCGAATGCGATGGGGATCGTAAGGTTAAGGAGCCTCGTGAGGTGGTGGACGAAGTCGGCGAAATTTTGCGGCCGCGCCGCCGCGAGCGCTACGGAAGGCGCGAGGAGTGGCAGTGTGAGGACAAGCGTTCGAAGTGGTCGCTTCATGGGCTACGTGAGGTGCGAGAAGATATCGACAAGCCCCGTTGCCCCCCGTATTTGGGTCACCGTGCCTTGAATGGCAAGGAGTATCGCGTTGGCCCCGAGAATAATGCCCGCGCCGATGAGAGTCCACAAGAGTATGCGCCGCGCTTCCGCGAGTTTGTCTGAATTCCCCTGTGCCGCGACGAATTTAAAGCCGGTGTAGATGAGCATGAGGACAATTATGGGGATCGCTAGCTCAGTCACAAAATTAAGGAGGAGCTTAAGGAAGGTGCCGAGATCATTCACATTTGGACCAAGGGGGTTTCGGAATGAAAATTGAACGCCATTTCCCGAAAAACTGCCTTGCTGCGCAAGTGTAAGGGCCGGTGCTAAAAGTAGTGCAAGAGCGGATAAGGCAATACGGTTTTTGCGAAACATACTATTGATTACCTCGTAAAAGCTCATCGAGCGCAAGGGATGCACGAGAGAGTGCGTCGGAAATTTCAAACTTCCCGCTCGTCACCCCCTCGATCATATCCTGGAAGATAGTATTCGTTTTTTCCGGAGCCGGATCGAGCCATCCACGTGCTATGAGCGCACTCGCATAAAACACTTGCTGAGCGGCACTGGGGGGCTGTGAGGAAAGATCTGCGCGGGACACTGGCGGAAGTCCGAGCTTGTCGGCGAGATATGCGAGGTTGGCGTCCGACACTAGCTCGAGCGCGACCGCTGTGGCGCCGGAGAGGTTGTGCGTCGTCTTGGGGACCGAAATGGCCTGCATCGCGCCGTAAGTGAGCTTATTTTTTATGTCGCGCGTTTGCGGCAATGGAGCGACATCAAAGTTTAGGTTGGGATTTTGGGCGCGGAGTCCTGCCGCTTCGCTCGCGAACCCCACATAAAACGCCAGACTCCCTGCCAAAAACGCTTTTTGCGATTCGGGAAGCGCGCGGTTCCAGGAATAGATGGTGTTGATGGGGTTCGCGAACTGCGTATAGAAGCGAATCGCCGAGGGTCCCGCGGAGGTAAGCGAGGAATTTTCCGCCGCGAGCGACGCGTAGGGGTTGCCGTCCGCATCACGAGAAACGATAGAATCCCCCGCCTGCATGAAAAGAGCGGAGAGAATGGCTTTTGCGTTGGTGATATTGCGGTACTCGCCAAGTGCAATAGCCGATTGCGTTACGGTCCCCTTGCTGTCGCGCACGGAGAGCTTCGGCGCGAGCGTCACGAGCTCATCCCAAAAGCTTGGCGGTTTGGCGATGCCTCCATTCGCCAGCATGTCCCGATTCCAATAGAGAACTAGCGGGTCGATCGTAAGAGGAAGCGCCAGGGCGCCGGAGTCCTTGAGGTAGAGCTCCCCTTCCTGGACGAACCGGTCCTTGAACGCCCGTTGCGAGAGTGTTGAATAACCTATCGGAGCGATATGGGACGTTTGTGCAAGAAGGGACTCCTGCGGTACGAGGAAAAGATCGGGGCCTGTGCCGGAGGCAAACCCCTCAAGAAGCTTTTGCTCATAGAGCGCCGGGTCGATGTAAGTGTAGCGCACCTGGTCGAAGTCATGACGGTTTGTCTCTATTTGCGCGAGGAGCGAGTCGACGGAATCCTTCGGGAGCGTCCCCCAAACGGCAACCGCTCCGATACCGCCGGAGCTCTGGTTGCTCACGGTCGCAAAGACAAGCACCCCGATGAGCGCGAGCGCCCCAAAAATAAGCAAAATGGCGGTTTGAAAGGTCTTCATCCTGTGGTGAGATTTCGGCTAGATAAACTAAAAATAGCATTTCGTAACGAGAAGCTGATGATCGTGCCGCTCATGGTTTGAGGTTTCGTATCGCGCTTCGCGCAAGCAAAAATTCTACTACGGGATTCATGGTTTTCTAAAAATAGCTCCCCAGTGGTGGTCCCCCGCAGGAATATCTTTATCGTAAACGAAGCCCGCTTCCTCGGCGAGCTTGCGGGCGTGGGTATCGGTGACAACATCCTCCGGCCGCGGCCCCAGTCCTCCGAAAGAATCGCTCCAGTCGATGAGAATGAGACGGCCCTTGGGGTGGAGAATACGCTTCCCCTCGCGCAAAAACGCCGGTCGCTCGGAGAGCTGGAAAAGAATATTGGTCGCAATGACGAGGTCGAGAAGATCATCTTTGATATGACTTCCGCCTTCTTTCTCAAGGTCGCCCCAGAGCACTTCGAGGTTGAGTTTTCTGCGTCGAGCCTCTTTCTTGAGCCCTGCGAGGAGTTCTTTCTGGAGGTCGATGGCGAAGACAATGCCGCTTCCCCCGACCGCTTCGGCGGCCGCGAGCGCAAATGCGCCGATACCCGCACCAAAATCGGCAACCTTCATGCCTTCGTTAACACCAAAGAACTTCACCGCCTTCTTCGGTTCTAAAAAGGCCATACAGAATTAGTATAGCGCGAGTAGGAGGGAGTGTTCTTTCTTAATCCACTACAGACAGACGAAGCTTGCGATCGCGTCTCCCTCGCGAAGCTTCATAATACGCACCCCCTGCGTTGCGCGAGAGAGTGTCGGCACGGCCTTGAGGTCGGTGCGGATAACCTGGCTCTTCTTAGAAATGACGACAAGCTCACCCTCCGCGACATCTTCCGGGGTCACGATGCGCGAGGCAATAATTTCTCCTGTTTTGTCCGTGACTTTCGAAGTCTTAATGCCCGAGCCGCCACGGTGCTGTACTTTGTATTCGCTCGCTTTGGTTTTTTTACCGTAGCCTTTTTTACTAAGCACGAGGAGCTCCGCGGTGTTGTCACCTTTTTTGATGATTTCTGCAGCGACAACCGCGTCTCCCTTCTTCCCAAGTTTCATAGCGCGCACTCCTGCGGCGGTGCGCCCCATTTCGCGAATATCGCTTTCCTTAAAGCGGATGGATTGGCCCTTGCTGGTGGCGACGATCACATGGTCCCCCTTCTCGACAAAGTTTGCGGAAATGAGTTCATCACCCTTTTCTTTAAGGGTAATGGCGATGAGGCCTGAGCGGCGCACGTCGTAGAAGCTCTGGGCCTTCACCTTTTTCGCGACACCGTTTTTGGTGACCATGAGAAGTGCGAGTCCCTCGGCTTTCTTTGCTGATTTTGGCATCGCGAGGATGGACGAGACCTTTTCACCGTCGCTGAGCGGCAGGTAGTTCATGATGGACTTCCCCTTCGTCGCGCGGCGCCCCTCCGCAATGTCGTACATTTTTATTTGGTAGGCTTTGCCGCGGTCGGTGAAGAAGAGAAGGTCCGCATGGGTCGAGGTGGTGAGGAAGGTCGTGACAAAATCTTCTTCTTTCGTATCGAGGTCGACGACGCCGACACCGCCGCGCTTCTGTTTGCGGTACTCAGAAGGGTTGGTGCGCTTCACGTAGCCGCCAGCGGTGAGAACGAGCACACTCTCCTCATCCGGAATGAGATCCTCATCGGATATCTCTTTCACGCCGCCCTTCACGACTTTCGTCCTTCGGTCGTCCGCGTACTTTTCTCGAATCGCGACGAGCTCCTCTTTGACGACGGCAAGGATTTTCTTCGGGCTCGAGAGAATATCTTTGAGCTTTTTGATGAGCGCTTGTACCTCGGTGAGTTCATCCTCGATCTTTTTGCGCTCAAGCCCCGCAAGCCTTGAAAGTCGCATTTCCAAGATCGCATCCGCCTGGCGATCAGAAAACTTAAACTTCTTCATCAAATCCACCTTAGCGGTCGGCACGTCTTTAGCCGCCTTTATGATCTTTATGATGGCATCGATATGATCAAGCGCCTTGGAAAGACCGAGCAAAATATGTTCGCGATCCTCGGCGACCTTGAGGTCAAACTCCGTGCGGCGCTTTACCACCTCGCGACGATGCTTGATAAATTCCTCGAGAATGCCCTTGAGCGAGAGCGTCTGCGGTACGCCGTCGACAAGTGCGAGCATGTTGTAGTGGAAGGTTTCCTCAAGCGGCGTGTGCTTGAAGAGATAGTTGAGTACCTTCTGCGGCTGAGCACCCTGCTTCAGTTCAACGACGATGTGGATGTCCTTGGTCGATTCGTCGCGGATGTCGCGGATGCCTTCGAGCTTCTTCTCGCGCACCAGATCGGCAACCTTTACAATGAGATCACTTTTATTAACGCGGTACGGGATGGAGGAAATGACGATGCGGAACTGCCCTTTCTTATCTTCAGAAATTTCCGTCTCGCCGCGAACAACCACGCCCCCCTTCCCGCTCGCATAGGCGTGCGAAATATCTTTTTGGTTGTACGCGATGCCGCCGGTTGGAAAATCGGGGCCTTTGACGAACTGGAGAAGATCTTCATTTCCCGCTTCGTCGTTTTCAATGAGGTGGATGGTCGCATCGATCACCTCACCGAGGTTGTGCGGGGGAACGTTCGTTGCCATGCCGACCGCGATGCCGAGAGTGCCGTTTAAGAGAAGGTTCGGAACCGCAGAGGGCAGCACGACGGGCTCTTTGAGCGTGCCATCGTAGTTGGGACGCCACTCGACCGTTTCTTTGTCGAGGTCGCGCAGGAGCTCGACGGCGATGCGCGACATTTTTGCCTCGGTGTAGCGCATGGCTGCGGCGGAGTCGCCGTCTATCGAACCGAAGTTGCCCTGCCCCACGATGAGCGGGTAGCGCATGACGAAATCTTGGGCCATCTTCACCATCGCATCGTAGACTGCCACATCGCCATGCGGATGGAACTTACCGAGCACATCGCCGACGACGGTCGCTGATTTGCGTGCCTTCGCGGTCGAGGCGAGTCCGAGTCGATGCATCGTGTAGAGAATGCGGCGGTGCACCGGCTTTAAGCCGTCACGTGCATCAGGGAGTGCGCGACTCGTAATAACGCTCATCGCGTAGTCGAGGTACGCTTCTTTCATCTCCGCGCTGATGCTGCGCGGAAGGATGCTTTGGTGCTCGTAGTTCGTTTTTTTATCGTCAGCCATGGTTATTGCCCTCCATTCCCCTCCCATATAGGCTGAGAGGGCGCTCGCGCGGGCGGGGGCTCGTTATTTGATGAGGTCGTATCAGTGACACTCCCCCCTGGGGGTGCCGGCTGTACGCTACCTTCAGTTTGAGTCTGGCCCGAGAGGCCCGAGCGGACCTGGTCAAGATTTTGTTTGAATTGTTCGTAGAAATTCACGGCGGATGTCCCGATATTTTGAAGTTGCCCGGTACCGGGAAGCGATGAATCCGAGGCTGCGGTATTCGCCGCCGGTGCACTCCGGAGCGTCATGACGGAGACAAACCAGCCAAGCGCGATGACGCCGGTCACGCTTGCGGCGACCCAAAAAGCGATCGCCTGACGCTCGTGCTCGGATTTCTTTTGCAGTCTCGCGATAAGCTCGAACATGGTTATGCCTGAAGTACGACGACCTCTCCTTCCTTGCCTTCAAGGTCTTTCTTTTTAAGGGTGAGCTTATCGATCGGCTTGAGTCCTTCTTCCCCCTCTTCTTTAAGGAACGCTTTGAGGACATCTCTTTTTCCGATGTCGCCGAAGTGGATGGGGATGACGAGAGAGGGTTCTATCTGGGCGGCTACTTCCGCAGCTTCCGCCGGGGTGAGCACGCCCTCTCCCCCAATAGGGACGAAGAGAATATCGACGGAGGCACTGCCCTCTTTCGCCTCGACAGGGAGTTTTTTATCGCCAAGCGCGCCAAGAAAGCAAAGGTTCATCCCCTCGAGCTCGACAAAGTAAATGGTGTTGGGGCGCTCATCGCCCATGTATTTGGAGACGCTTGGATAGCCCCGTACCGTAACGCCCTTCACTTCATATTCCCCTGCTCCGTCGATGAGAAAGGGCACCGTCGTCCCGTGGGTCACCTGGTCGATGCCGTTCATGTCCGGATCGTCGAGGGAAACAAGCGCCAGATCGGCGCCGAAGCGGGTTTTAGCGAGCTTAGAATCTTTCGAGACAGGGTTAAAGGCGAGCGTCGTGTTGCCGAAGGAGGCTTTTATGAATTCTGCGCCGTGGTAGCTGATGACCATGAGGGGTAGTTTAACGAAAAAAGCGTATGCCGCTTGTAGGGCCATTCTAGCATAAACAACCGGTGAATGCACGGCTTAAAATATCTGAAAAATGGCTTAAAATGTGGACAAATTAGGTGACGTATAGATTCCATAGGGGTACATTGACAATGTAGTAACTATATGCTACCATTCGGGTAGAAGTCTGGGGGGCAGGCCCGCCACCCGACCGCGCTCGTGGCGCCAAAGAGGGGATATGAAGCCTACGTAGGCGCAGCCGGAAGTAGGCCCCGGCACGGGTCTTAATCGGTCCGCAAATCGACGCTAGCAAGCGGGGATGAAACATGCCTCGCCCGAGATTGACATAGTTACTGAGTCTTACTCCGCGTACGCGCGGGAAAAAATGAACGCGCTCTCGCATATCCTCCGAGGATGTGCCGTCGAGCCCCCGCCCCGTCAGCTGCAATCAAATGCGCGACGGGGCGGCTTTCTTTTGTATACCCACAGCAGCAAACTACCAGGGAGGCTCGATTCGGTCACAAACGTACCCGTTGATCAGTGGAAGCCCGCCACCCCCTGTGGCGGGCTTTTCTCCTTATTGCTACGCTTACGTAAACGAAAGGAGGAAGTCATGTTGTTCTTCAGACCGATCGGCGACGATATCAGCGAGGGCTGGGGCGGCATCGAGAAAGACCTCGGCTATATCGACGGCGGCTCCATGCTCATCGGCGGCCACACCAACGGTGACGGCGGTACCGAGATTTGACCGAGTCCCATGGCGGTGGGCGGGCCCGTCCTAAGTTTGCGTTACAGCGCAAACGGAAGGACGGGCCTTTTCTATTTCCCCCGTTGGTGTATAGTCCTGGGAGCCCGGGCGCCGGGATCCTAAACGCCCTTCGGGCGTCGGATAACCCTAAGCATCTTCGATGCCGGGCAAACAAGTCACATATCTTATTAGAGCGCGTGCAGTAACCCCTTCGGAGACGGTCACGGGAGAATTCTGGAGAAACTGTGCGGACGGCTCGCATGAGAGAAATCTCTGCGGCCTTTAATTTTTAAGAAACATGGCAGAAGCAGCAACCAAAGCGCCGGTCGAGCTTTCCGAGGAGGAACTCCTCGCACAGGCCGAGCAAAAACAGAAAGACGAGAGCCTCATGGGCCGTCTCTTGGCCGAAACCAACGAGCCGCCGAAAGTGGGCGAGCTCGTCGAGGGTCCCGTCATCGCGATCGACCGCGCTCGCATTTACATAGACCTCGCGCCTTTTGGCACAGGCGTCATTTACGGACGCGAGTACATGAACGCGCGCGAGATTTTGCGCAAGGTAAACCCCGGTGACATGATCGCTGCGAAAGTTGTCGAGACGGAAAACAAAGACGGCTATATCGAGCTCTCACTCAAAGAGGCACGTCAAGCGGTCATCTGGGGCGAGGCCGACAGCGCCATCAAGGAAAAGAAAGTCTTCGAGCTTCCGGTCAAAGAGGCAAACAAGGGCGGGCTCATTCTCGAGTGGCAGGGCATCCCGGGGTTCCTGCCCGCCTCCCAGCTCAAGGCCGAGCACTACCCACGGGTGCCGGATGCCGACAAAGATAAGATTCTTGATGAACTCCGAAAGCTCGTCGGAGAGAAACTCTCGGTCATGATCATCACCGCAGACCCGCGGGAGGGAAAACTTATCTTTTCCGAGAAAGGTGAAGCCGAAAAAGAGAAAGCGAAGCTCATCGACCGCTACAGCGTGGGCGATGAGGTAACGGGCACGGTGACCGGCGCCGTCGACTTCGGCATCTTCGTGAAGCTCGAAGAGGGCCTCGAGGGGCTCGTGCATATTTCGGAAATTGACTGGGGTCTTGTGGAAGACCCGAAGGCGCTCTTCCGTGTCGGCGATAAGATGAAGGTGAAAGTCATCGAAATAAAGGACGGAAAGATTTCTCTCTCCATCAAGGCGCTCAAGCAGAATCCGTGGGTTGAGGCAGCTGGGAAGTATGCCAAGGGCCAAACCGTGAACGCTGTGATCATCAAGTACAACAAGCACGGCGCGCTCGCCTCTATTGAAGAGGGTGTTGCAGGCTTGGTGCACATCTCCGAGTTCAAAAGTGAGGCAGAATTGCGTTCCGCGCTCGAGCTTGGCAAATCCTACCCCTTCACCATCAACGTATTCGAGCCGAAAGAGCATCGTATGACGCTCTCGTTTGCTGGAAAGAAGTAAGCTGGTCTGCTGAAACCCGATTCGCGCAAGCGCGAATCGGGTTTTCTCATTCTTAATTGAACCTGCTCATCGCGACATCGCGGCCCTCGTTAACGACTGTCTCGAAAGCTTCGAGAGCCTTTTTGAAAACTTTTTTAAGAACTTCTTCTTCCATTGGGCGGCGCTTCCCCATTAAAAAGTCGAGTATGGCCTTCTCACCGGAGGGCTTTTTTGTTTTGCCGGAGGGAGTTCCCGGCGACACGCCGATGCGGATGCGCACAAACTCCCTCGTGCCGAGACTCTTTATTATAGAATCCACCCCGTTATGCCCTCCCGAGGAGCGCCCATAGGATATTTTTATGGCGCCGAGCGGTAAATCGAGGTCATCGTAGGCAACGGTGAGGTTTTGGGCCGCCTTTTTACTCTTCACCAACGCTTTCACGGCCTTCCCAGAGCTGTTCATGTACGTTTGAGGCATGGCGACGAGCACCTTCTTCTTCCCGATCTTGGTCTCACCTAAGAGCGCGTTGCTCTTTTTATGAGCCTCGGGCTCACCCGCGCCCATCTTGCGCAAAACGTACGCGCAAAAGTCGCGCCCTGAGTTGTGACGGGTCGATTCGTACTCTTCCCCGGGATTTCCAAGTCCCACCAGTATCGGCTGCATGCGTGCGATTGTACCAAAAATCGCCACGGACGCGCTACGACACGAGAAAATCTATTGCGTCAACGAAGCCACGCGCCTATAATGGTGCCCAAGTCGTATGGAACCTTTCGTTGAGATCCCGAAGCAGCAAGGAAACTTTCTCTGGGAGCTCATCAAATTCGCGGTGCTCGCGTTCATTATCGTGGCTCCTATCCGCACTTTCATCGCGCAGCCCTTTATCGTCTCCGGCGCTTCTATGGAGCCGACCTTCGAGAATGCCGACTACCTCATCGTCGACGAGCTCTCCTACCGGCTGGGGCAGCCGGCGTATGGCGACGTGGTTATTTTCCGCTACCCAAAAGACAGGAGTAAATTTTTCATAAAACGCATCATCGGGCTCCCCGGAGATACGCTGAAGATAAACGGTTCTTCTATCGTCATCGTGAACAAGGAACACCCCGAAGGGGCCGCCTTCAACCAGTCTTTCATTGCGCCAGAGCGTCAAAGCAATGACCACTTGAGCGTCACGCTCGGTCCCAACGAGTACTACGTTCTCGGTGACAACCGCAAGGCAAGTTCCGATTCTCGCTACTGGGGAACGCTTCCCGCACGCGACCTCGTGGGTCGCGCACTGGTACGCCTCTTCCCTCTTTCCTCCATTGAACTTCTTCCCGGTAAAGTCACGCCGACGCCATCACTCTAAGTCGGGATGCCAGAAACCATTTTCGAAGTTCCCTCGGCAGCGTCCGTGAAGCGCGCGCTCCTCGCCGCGCGGCACTTCGGATTTTCCCCCCTCGAGGCGGTCGTCCACGACGTCGAAAAGAAAACGCGCGAGTTCGGCGTGCGCGCGCTCAAGGATTTGCCGCGCAGTTTCGCCCCGCTTACCCAGGAAGCTCTCGCTGCGCTCGTCCATTTCTCGGATTTGCCTCGCACGGAGAGCCCCAACCCGCTCCTTCTCTATACGCTTCGCGCCGAGCGCGATACCACACGCCTATCCCTCGACATAGTGGGGAACGGTAAGAGCGTCGCGGAAGCGCTCATTATGAAGGCCTCGCTTGCGATACTCGACGAACTCGGGGTCAAGAACATATCTATCCGTCTCAACAGCGTCGGCGACCGCGATTCGGCAGCGCGCTTTGCCCGCGAGCTCCAAGTCTACTTGCGCAAAAATATCAACGAGCTCCCCGCGGCGGCGCGCGCGCTCATCCGCGACGATTGCTTCGACTGTCTCGCTGAGCTTCGCGAGAAGGGGCATGAGGCGTGCTCCGGCGCGCCGCGCTCCATTGATTACCTCTCCGAGCCCTCTCGCCGGCACCTCTCCGAGATCCTCGAGTTTCTCGAAAGTATGAGCGTCCCCTACGAGCTTGATACCTCCCTCGTCTCCGCTCGCGACAGCGCGACCCATACGCTTTTCGAGATACGCTACGGCAGCTCCGGCACGGACCGCATTGCGCGCGGGGGCCGCTACGACGAAGTGTCGCGGCGGCTCTTGCGGGTGCCCATTCCCGCGATAGGTGTCGTTTTCACCTTCAAGGCCCCCGCGCGCGCTCTTTCGGCGGCTTCCGTGTCCACAAGACCGGTCCGCAGGCCGAAAATCTTTTTCATCTACGTCGGCCCTGAGGCCAAGCGTAAATCTTTCACTGTTCTTGATATGCTCCGTGAGAGCCGTATTCCGCTCGAGCAGTCGCTGGGACGCGACAAGCTCTCTGCCCAGCTCACTACCGCGGAAAAGCTTCGCGTTCCCTGGACCATCATCATGGGACATAAGGAAGCGCTCGACGGCACCGTTATCGTCCGTCACATGGAGACCCGCTCCCAGGAGATCATTCCGCTACCGCAGCTCTCCGTGTACCTCAAGAAAGAAGTGCTCTGATTGACTCCATTTCCCAAACTGGTAGGGTCTTAGAAGTTACAAGTGAGGACAAGAAATGAAGCCTCTCCGACCTCATTACTTCCTTCGACTCAGGGATAGCATCTTCTGCATCGAAACGTATCCCGACGATCCTTTAGGCAGGCAAGTGGTTTTTGAGTTTCTCCCAGGGACACTCAGATCCGCGGCAAGACGTCTAACTCGCCTATTTAACAAGGCGTATGGTTTGGGGTGCCGAGACGGTCGTTTACAAGGACGACACGACGCCTACACTGCCTGCTCAGAGCTCTTAAGGAAGGAAGTGTAGGCCACAACGGCACCCGCAGCAAAAACTGCGGGTTGCTTTTTAGTTGAAAGGGTCACACCCCTATGGTAGGATGCCCCGCATGAAGATTTCGGGCATAAATGCCGAAGTGACGCGCGCTCCCTCCGAATCGACGGGGAGCGTCATTCGCCGTTTCACCAAGAAGGTGCAGAGTTCCGGTATTTTGCCGCGCGTGCGCTCCATCCGCTACCGCGCACGCCCAACTTCTCCCTACGTACGCAAGAAGAAGGCTCTTAAAAAAATCGAGCGCCGTGAGAAATTCAACGAGCTCGTGAAGCTCGGCAAAGTAGAGCTGAAGCCCGAGCGCCGCTAATGGCACGACTCTCCATAGTAAACAAGACGAAAGGCAAGCTTCCCCGCTTGCCTTTTACCGAACTTGCAAAGCGGGTGCTTGGCACGAACTACGAGCTCTCACTGGCCTTTGTCTCGGCGAAAGAGTCGCAACGTCTCAATCGTTCCCTGCGGGGAAAAAACAAACCAGCCAATGTCCTCTCGTTTTCTATGGCGAAAACTTCCGGAGAAATACTCATCGCCCCGGCCGTCGCCAAACGAGAAGCCTCCCGCTACGGGCACACGCCGCGCATACACCTCGCCCACCTTTTTATCCACGGACTCCTCCATTTGAAGGGGCTCGCCCATGGCGCTAGAATGGAGGACGAAGAGAGGCGGCTTCTGCGGATTTCTTTCTAATCCCCTCTCCTCCTTGCAAATTTCTCATGGCGCAACGAGTCGCGGTCGGTATAGATATTGGAACGTCCTACATAAAGGTGGTCGTCGCGGCTATTAGCAAGGAGGATAAGCCGGGCCAGCTTCCCTCCATCATCGGTATCGGCGCCTCTGAGACCCGGGGACTGCGGCACGGCTACATCGTGAATGCCGCCGAAGCGACAAAATCGATCGCCGCGGCTGTCGGCCAGGCCGAAAAATCTTCCGGCATGAAGATACGCCGCGCCTACATTTGCGCGGGAGGGGCGGGCGTCGACGAAGCGACCTCCCGCGGCGAGGTTGTGATATCCCGGGCTGACTACGAGGTGACCGACCTCGACCTGGAAAAAGCGCTTGCGGTCGCAGAGGGAAAGGCCAAAGACAAGCTCGTTAATCGCAAAGTGCTCCACACCATCCCGCTCTCCTATCGCCTCGACGGAGCTCCGGTCATGGGGAAACCCCAAGGTATGAAGGGCACCAAGCTCGAGACCGACGTTCTCATGGTGACCATGCTTGAGCAGCACCTCAACGATCTCATAAGCGCCGTCGAGGAGGGGGGCGTTTCGGTGGAAGACGTCATCGCCTCCCCCTTGGCTGGGAGCCTCGTGATGCTTGGCAAGGCAGACAAAAAGGCGGGCTGTGTGTTGATCAACATCGGTTCCGAGACGACGACTATTGCTATCTACGAGAACGGGCTGCCGATGTCGGTGAAAATCTTCCCCACCGGTTCCTCCGACATCACGCATGCGATCGCGCTTGGGCTCAAAATCTCTCTTCCTGAGGCGGAGCAGATAAAAATCGGCTCCATCATCGGCGCGACGTATCCGAAAAAAAAGCTTGACGACATCATTGCCTCGCGGCTCGTTGAACTATTCCGGCTCATCGAGACCCACTTGAAGAAAATCGGCCGGGCACAGCTCCTCCCCGCGGGTGCCATCATCACCGGAGGCGGCTCCGGTATTACCGGCATCGTCGACGCCGCGAAGAGCGTCCTCAAGCTCCCCGCCCGCCTCTACCTACCGAGCTTCCGGATCAATTCAAAGCTCAAAGATGCTTCCTGGGCAACCGCGTACGGCCTTGCTGTCTCCGGGCTCACCGTAAGCGAGGAGGTCGGCTCACACAGCGCCAAAGAGCTCTTCAAAGACCTCTGGCGGAGCCTTTCTCAGTTCTTGCCGTAGCGCTAGAGCGCCCGAAGGACGGGCGTTTTTTGTTTTCATCGATAAGCCACTGGGATACGTAAACCCTTTTTTGTCAAAGTTCCCTTTTGAAAGCGGCCTGGTATGATGGCGCTACTAACAGCTCACGTATCGTCATGCAACAAATCCGACCTGAAGTTGAAACGTTCGCGCGAATTAGGGTCATCGGGGTGGGCGGCTCGGGAAAAAACGCCATAAACCACATGATCAGCTCGAAGATGCGCGGCGTCGAGTTCGTGGTCATCAACACTGACGCGCAGGATCTCCACCAATCGCAAGCCAAGCGCAAAATCCACATCGGCAAGAACCTGACCCGCGGCCTCGGCGCGGGCATGAACCCCGACCTAGGCCGTCGCGCCGCGGAAGAGACCAAGGAAGAAATTTTCGACTCGGTGAAAAACGCCGACATGATTTTTATCGCCTGCGGCATGGGTGGCGGCACCGGGACCGGCGCGGCGTCCGTCGTCGCGCGCGCGGCGCGTGAGGCCGGCTCCCTTACGGTCGGCGTCGTCACGAAACCCTTCTCCTTCGAAGGTCAGCAGCGCATGCGGCTCGCCGAGGGAGGTATCGATGAGCTCAAAAAAGAGGTTGACGCTCTCATCGTCATCCCCAATGACCGCCTCCTCGCGGTGGTCGACAAAAATACGACCGTGAAGAGCGCGTTTGCGATGTGCGACGACATCCTGCGGCTCGCCGTCGAGGGTATTTCCGACCTCATCACGACCCCGGGCATCATCAACCTCGACTTTGCCGATATCCGCGCCATTATGGAAAACGCTGGAAGCGCGCTCATGGGGGTGGGCATCGCGACCGGCGACAAGCGCGCCGAGGAGGCCGCGCGCATGGCCATCAACTCGCCGCTCCTCGAGATCTCGGTCACGGGAGCCAAGGGGGTCCTCTTTGCGGTTGCCGGTTCCGACGACCTCGGCATGCTTGAAGTTCAGGAAGCCGCGAAAATCATCACCGAATCAATCGACCCCAATGCCAGGGTCATCTTCGGCGCTACCAAGGACGAAAATCTCAAGAAAGGGGAGCTCAAGGTCACGGTCATCGCGACCGGCTTCCCCGAGGGTTCCGGCCACCGCAGTTCCTCTCTCTTTACGATCGGCAGGCGGGCTGAAGAGGATGGCAAGATATTCAATACACCCATCGTTTCCAAAAAAGAAAAAGCTGCGGAGCCTCTTGTTGAAGAAAAGAGACGTGAGCCGGCTGTCGCCGCCGAAGTCGAGGCGGACGACGACTGGGGAGCGGTACCTTCCTTCCTCCGTAGGAGCAAACTTAAGTAGTTTTTTTCACATGTAAAATACACGCGTATTTTGCTGGAGCAAAATCTGCTTTGCTCGCCGTCGCGACGGCTGCGCAAGGTGTTTGAAAGGTGACAAGGATAAAGAAGTGCAAATGCGAGAGCTGCCCGCAGGGGTGGTTTTTTCGCGTTTGTCGGACGGTGCGCTATACTCTCTCGCATGCATGACCTCATCATCGTCGGCGGGGGACCGGCGGGTGTCGCCGGCGGCGTCTATGCGTGCCGCAAACGCCTCGATACCGTCCTCATCACGGAGGCTTTCGGCGGACAGAGCATTGAATCCTTCGGCATCGAAAACTGGGTAGGGACGGTGAAAATCTCGGGGCCAGACCTCGCGAAATCCCTCGAGGCGCACCTGCGCGCCTACCAGAGCGACTGTCTTAAGATAGTCTCCCCCGACCGTGCGGTGCAGGCCGAAACGATAGACGGCGGCTTCCGCGTGACCACTAAGGACGGCACCTCCTTTGAGGCGAAGGCTCTCCTTATCGCTTCGGGTGCACACCGCCGCAAGCTCGACGTCCCGGGCGCAGCCGAGTTCGACAACAAGGGCCTCACCTACTGCGCCTCCTGCGACGGGCCGCTTTTTGCGGATATGGATGTCGTGGTCATCGGCGGCGGCAACGCAGGGTTTGAAACAGCCGCACAGCTCCTTGCCTACTGCAAGAGCGTGACGCTCCTCACACACGGCAGCGATTATCGAGCCGATCCCGTTACCGTCGAGAAAGTATTGGCACATCCCAAGATGACCGGCATAAAAAACGCCGAGATTCTCGCTGTAAAGGGCGACGGCTTCGTGACCGGACTTTCCTACAAAGACAAAGAAAGTGGCGAGACGAAAGAGCTTTCCGTCAACGGCATTTTCGTCGAGATAGGGCTCATTCCTAATACCGAGTTCGTGAAAGACCTCGTGGAGCTCGATACGGTCGGACGCGTCATCGTCGACCCCAAGAACCAGAAAACTAAAACATCCTTCGTGTGGGCTGCGGGCGATTGCACCAACGAGCTCTACCACCAGAACAACATCGCGGCAGGTGATGCGGTGAAAGCGCTCGAGGATATTTACATGGAGCTTCGAGCGCGGTAAAGGAAAATCCGCCTAGGGAGGCGGATTTTTCAGTTTCGGGCGGCCCCAGCTCACGTGAGCCCAGGCGCGCTCGTGCACGTAAAAGAGAAAAATCTTCGTGAAAAGCTCGACGGCGCCGATGGCGGCGCCGGTTTTTGCGCTTCCGGTGATAAGCCATGCGAGAACGAAGGTATCAAGGGTCCCGAGGATACGCCACGAGAGTGCTTTCGTGAGGCTGCGGAGCGCATGCTCTTTCGCTTCGCGCTTCTTCTTGGGCCGCACCTTTCGTACAAAGAGCTCCGTGAGGAGCATGGGTTGGCTCCTTATGAAATCCGTGATCTAGCATGCCGATAAACGCTGTCTCGCGCAACTGCGCGCCAGGTGTCTTAAGTATCCTGCATTCTCCACAGATACCAACACGCTAGCGTACGATATGGTTTCCACGCTGCGGCGAGCTCTTCCATTCGCGCAGGCTTAGGCATCACCCGCAAATTAAAAAGGATCTTCATGCCGCGTTGGATGCCGAGATCGCCGGTCGGGAGCACATCGAGACGGTTGAGTGAGAACATAAGGAACATGTCGGCGCTCCAGCGCCCGATTCCCTTCACGGCAATGAGGTGCTCTCGGATATCCTCGTCGCTCATGTGCGGAAAATGGTGCGGCGCGATGTAGCCGCTTGCGAATTTCGCGGAGAGGTCGCGAATATAGAGCGCTTTTTGTCTCGAGAGACCGGCGGCACGGAGCTTGCGCATCGGCACCTTAAGAACCTGCTGCGCTGTAGGATAGGTGCGGTGCGGCACGGTAGCAAGAAATTTCGCGAGAATAGAAGCCGCGGCTTTTCCCGAAATTTGCTGGTATATGATGGCCCGCACGAGCGCCTCGTAGGAATTTTTTGTGTGCCGAAGTTCAGGCTTGCCCACCCTGGCTATGATTTTTGCGAGTCGCCGGTCGCGTTTCAGATGCTGAAGGGCGATGCCCACAGTAGACGTCCTTCGTTTCATATCACCATGTTCCCCGTTCATTGCGCACACCACGTTGATACGCTTCGATCCGACGTCGGTTCGCCGGAGAAATAGTACCGGGCAAATGCGTGAGGTCGAAAAATCCACGCTCCATGATCTCAAAGCTTGGCAGAAGCTTCATGCTTCCCTGCACGTCTTCGGAGAAAAACACGGTCACTGTATCACGAGAGCCAAGCACGCCTCTGTAGGTGCCTACCTCCCCTCCCCAGGAATCGACGGTAAGGCCCGTCTCTTCAAACGCCTCGCGACGTCCTGCGTCTTCCGCCGTCTCGGTTCCTTGAATGCCCCCTCCGGGGAGCGTCCAGACACCCGGTGCATACCAGTGTCGCACAAGCACCACACGTCCCGTGTGGATCAGGATAACACGCACGCCATGTGCGAATTTTTGCCGATGGAAAATCCTAAGATAGGTGTGCCGCGCGACATGCGCTACGTACATGATACTGATAGAGATGTAGAGAGAAACCCGTTTGAGAAAGCTCATGGGAATCTAAGGAGCCCCTACGATACCACTCCTTCGTTCCATACAAAAGGGCCGCCCAGATTATTACTGGGCGGCCCGAATCCGAAGATAGAAACGCATCAGCATCCCTCATGGATGGCTCGCGCGCGCTCGAGACGCCGCGCCGCAGTGAGGACCTCGCGGATGAGCGGGTACGCGGAGGCGGGATAGTATTCGACGGTCATGTTCCCCTGTCGAATGCGTCGGAGGGCTTCACTAATGAACTCCCGAGGGATCGGCGAATGTCCGAGGAGCTTCGCCGCCTCTTCGACGTAGACGAAATACTCTTGGTCGTCCATCAACGCCCTCCTTTCTCTGTTTCTCCGTCAGCCTAATGAAAATCCGTGCATGTGGCAATGCGCTGTATCAGGTATACCACCCTCGCTCTAAATCCGTCCGTCCTCCCCGAAGGCTTCGTCACCGGCTACTTCGGCCCTTCTATACAAGCTGTGACGCGGCGCTCCCAAAACGCACACGCCCTCACAAATTAGCCCACGACTCTGTAGACTTCTTCTGCAGTCGCTCAAGAACCGCCTTCATCTCCAAGATCTCCGCCTGTTGATTTGCCACGATATTGCGGCACAGAGTTTTAAGTTCTTGGTCAGTAAGCTTTGAACGTTCGCACATGAGAAGGGCCGCGGCATGATGAGGAATCATGGAGCGCACAAATTCTTGGTCGGAGATGCCGATCTGGTTCCGCAAGAGAACTATGCTGGCGACGAAGAGAGCTATGCTTAGGAAGCCTATTACCCTGCTTAGTCGTTTGTCGGCATACATACGGCCCATAAGCCAAAGCTCGATGAGGATCATAGGTGAGGTCATCATGGCCGCCATATAAAACTCGTTGAGGTTCGGAAATACGTTCGCATAGGAGTCGACCATCATATACATAAGGAGGTACATGGCACTAAACGAGAGGACGGCCATGAGGGCTAAGCGCCGATACATAGCCCTAGTAAATCACGTAAACGCCCCCGAATTAAAGCGGAATCGGCACATTTTGGCTTTTGGCTAGAGCCGCACCGAAGCACCCTTTAGTAGTTGCGAAGGAGGGGGGCTGCCTCATTCCGTCCTGTCCCCGCAGGCTAGCCTTGCGCTTAGTGTAGATGTGGTACCATTAACTATTATCAATACCAATAGACCACAGCTAGTAGCACCATATGAAACATCTCGTATCTAAGAGCCTCGCGACTCTCCTTGTCCTCGGCTTTGCGGTTCCGGCACTTGCCATGGGACCGGACTCACATGCCACGACAAGTGCTGCCACTTCGACGAGCAAAACCGGGGGCGTTCGCACGGAGGAGCACGGCAAGCCAGCGGCAAAATTAAAGAGAACGCTCCAAGGGACAATCAAGGAAATCGGATCGGGGTCTTTTGTGCTCACTGTTCGTGATACCAACTATGCCGTTACGACGAGCGCCTCTACGCGCATTGTCAATAGAACATGGCACAAAATCACCCTCTCCGATATCAAAGTTGGAGACAAGGTACGCGTGTACGGCCTGATAACGGGAACGAGTATCGCGGCACAGATCGTCCGCGACATCTCTCTGCCTCCCGTGGCTATGGAGCATCATGCCACTTCGACAAGCGCCCACTAAGTAAGGTGAAACGGCACTTTCTCTCAGAAAGCGTTATACTTCGGTGATGCGACGCTATCCTTGGTTAGTAGCTGCGGGCGCAGTATTCTCTGCTGTAGTAGTGTTTTTTGTCGTTGGCCAAAATGTTCTCCAGTTTGGTTATGTTTTCGCCTCGATTCCTCCTGAACTGCAGTCGGCGGCGGCGATCGAATCGCAATTCCAAAATTTGCCCGAGGAAGCGCCGGGACCTGGCGCACTTAAAATTCCCATCTTCATTTACCATAGCGTTCGACCGTACTATGCGGGCGAATCAAAAATACAGAACCAGTACGATATTACGCCGGAGTTGTTCGAGCAGCAGCTGAAGTACCTGCACGACAATGGATATACGACCATCACGTTGGACGAGCTGGCAATGGATATGAAACATGGGGCTCTACCGCCCGCCACAAAACCAGTCGTGCTCACCTTCGACGACGGCTGGCACAATCAGTACGCGTACGCCTTCCCTCTTCTTAAGAAATACGGCGCTACGGCGACATTCTTCATCTACACGAACTCCATCGGAAAGAGGCACTTCCTGACCTGGGGAGAGCTCAAGGACATGGACGCGGCGGGCATGACCATCGGCGATCATACGCTTTCCCATCCGTACTTTAAGACGCTCCCGCTCGACAAGGTCACCGTCGAGGTTACCGAGAGTAAAAAAATAATCGAGCGCGAGCTCGGCAAGCCCGTCACCCACTTTGCATCCCCATTCGGCTATAGCAATCCGGCTATCATCGCAATCCTCAAAGCGGCCGGCTACACGACGGCGCGGACGACCTACAAGGGGGTGTACCAAGACAACCCCCTGCGACTGTATGGGATCCTCGTGAGCGACGATCTCAACGACTTCGTGAAAGAACTCACGCGCTGAACGAGCCTGGGGCTTCCCGGCCAGCTAGGGGGCCGGACCGAAGACTAGCTCAGTGCGCTGTTTGAAATGTCGCATTGCTACTGTGCACAACGGTGCCTGTGCTCCCCTTGGAGGTGACGTTGTAATAGTACGTTGAGCCAGCATTGAGCGATGTAATCGTTATGCTATGACTTGTCACCAGCGCGCTAGTGCTTGCGATTTGCGTTTGGTTTGTCGGCATACTGGAGTTTTGTGAGTAGTCGACTTCACTGGTTGCTGAACTGTTGGTTACCCAGGTGATCGTGGCGGAATTTTTGCTGATGTTGGTCGCCTGCACATTCGTGATAGAAAGCGTTTGTACGGATGAACCTGTGGCGGGCGGGCTCGTGGTGGGCGGGCTGCTCGCCGCCTGTAAAGCCGCCGCCGTGTTGCTTTCTTCCAAATTCGAGACCCGAGATTCGAGTTGGGAAATCTGTCCCGTCAAATCTCCGACCGCCGTTTGGGTATCCGATAATTGCGAGGAGAGTTGAGCTATGCGGCCCTGCAGGTCTTGCATGCTAAGTTCTAGGTCGGCAATGGACGATAGGTCAATTGGGACAGCATCCGATAGCACGGCATCCTGGGCGTCTTGCTCCTGTATCGACTCTAAAAGCTTGTCCCGTAACCCAGAATCAAAGACTCCTGTCTCCTTCATTCCTACCTGGGATTGAAAATGCCGAACGGCTTTATCCGTCAAGGGGCCGTAGAATCCTGTGACAGAACTCGAAGCACTCCCCAGGGTTCGGGCGAGGAGGGTTTGCAATTCGCTCACATCGCTGCCTGAATCGCCATGCTTGAGGGTGCGTGTGAACATCGCTCTCAGATCAGCAGCTCCCATCCGCGCACCTAACCTTGCAACCTGATCCGCCAGATACTGTTGCTGCTCTTGGAGCTGTCGGAGGACGTCCAAAACGGTGGGGGTCGTTGAAGCTGTAGGAGCGCCGTTGTCCGATGATGAGGCTGTATCCTGAACGCCTACTGCAGCGAGGAGTGACGCGGCGAGACTGTTGTGATACTTCGTGTGATAGCCCGTTGAATACTGTGCGAGAACTACGATAAATCCGACGGTAATAATCAAGACTGCAAAAAAGACGCGTCGATTCATGATATGGGTAAATTATGGCACTGCAGCCGGGGAAATCTTCTGTGAATTTTGTGAATAAAATAAGGCAAGACCGCTATGCTTCGAAAACCTGTCTTTATTTTACCAAAAATCTCCTCATTTTCCCGCGATTCTAGGCTGCCAATCTGGGGGCGGACCACTCGGGATTCAGAGAACCTCAGTCAATCCCCATAAGGATATTCTAGCGCTTTCGAAGGCAATTTGTTGAGGCTCTCGGGTCGCTGGGGTAATTTTTGGAAATAAGACAAATAAGACAATCCAGCGTTTCTTGTGGACGCGTCTCATTTTCTCGCTTTTCTACTGAGTACAAGCTTCTGCGAAGGGTTTAGCGGCTTATCCTTCCGGTGAACGCAGCCGTACCAACAGCAAGGGCGTCGCATCCCTTCCTTTAGTTCCGATATGACCCTGTCGACATGCTCCCTCCTCTTCTTGGGAGTTTTAACGGAGACAGTCCAACAAATCCACTCGTTGCGGGAAAGTGGCGTAACATCTTCCCAAGCCGCCAGAGCTTTAGAATCAGACGATAGAGCCCTCCGTAAATCTGCCGGTAGCTTATGCGCAACGCCACCGGAAACATATCTCCTCATACATTCATTATACTAACTCCCGAAGTACTCGGGTCTGTCCGAATCGGAAGTTTCTTTCTGCGGAGAGGGTGGGATTCGGCGTCAGCTCACTAATCCGCCTCCGGCGGAAAGTGGCTCCTGCCCGGGCTCGCCCGAAACAAACGCTTTGCGTTTGTCGGGCTCCGCCTTTCGAATCCCACCTCACGACAAATCCGACGCTTTGCGTGAATGCTCCACCGGAGCATTCTTACAAACCGTTGCGGGCAGGCCTGAACGACGTTCGAACCCGGCTATGGCTACGCGAGCCATCGTTCATGGAGCGCTTTCATCTTATCAAACGTGTTTGCGCTCGCCAGGGTGTGAAAATTGACTGGCCGGACAAGAGTGAGAAGGAGATGCGAAAACTGGAAAAGGAAGCCGTTAGAAAGGCGAGGCTTCGAGAGTGGGTGCGGGAAGAAATCCGACGAGACGGTAAGGAGCTGTCTGACTAAAAAGAAGGGACGTACCGCTAGGGTACGTCCTGAAAGTCTCAGTGAGAGGGTGGTGGCTTCGCTTCGCCTTTTTCCGCGAATTGACCAAGGAAAGCGTCGAGGTCAGGCAATTTGCCTAGAGTGAAGCAATAGACAATCGTGCCGAACACTTTGGCTGTTGTTCGTGCTAAGAATTTCACCGCCTCCTCCATCTCAGCACTTGATGAAGCATTGGCGGCGAGCGCTGTTTCAACGTGTTCGGGCAAAGTCCACTCAACCTTGCCGTATTTTGGATTTTCAAAAGTTATGCGGGTAGGTTTCATGCTCATTAGCAGACACTCCCTTGCATGGCCAAATGTACTTCTGAGCACATACAACCAAAACGTGTGTGATTGTCTAGGAGTGATTATTGAGCGAGGAAATCCGCTGGATATTGAAACAGGAAGGAATGGGGTTGCCGCCGGATGCCTTATAGATTGCTTTTGCCCAGATTACAGACCGCACATAGGGTCTGTAGATTGTCTAGGACAGTTTCACCCCCATTCGCCCAGGCCTTTATGTGATCCACATTGAGAATAGTTCCAGCGTCCGTAGCCGGTGACCGTCCACAACTTTTGCATTTGAAATTATCCCGACGCATTACAAGAAAGCGCGTCTTCCAATTGACTTCTCGCTTTGTCCTACGCTTTGACCCAGAAACAACAGTCTCCTCATCCGATCCATTTGTCAAAGCACCCTCAAAATTTGCGATCGAAACAAACTTCTCGAGAGCTTTCATCCAACTGCCGAAGTGGCGTTTATACGCACTCACGCCAAAGCGTGAGATAGGAGCAAACATATCCTGACTATTCGGTTGTCGTCCTAGCCTTGTCCAAACCTCTTCCAAATTTTGCAATAGTTCGTTTTCTGAAGCTTTCAGACTCTTTTGATGACGTGCAAGCCTAAGACCAGCACGCTCATGAGCTTTTGCCCATCCCCCTAGTCGCCTCGACATGTTCGAGCTATCAAATTTTCCAAATTGGTCCTGCTGAGCCCTCGTGACAAATTGCTGTCCTAACTTTGTTGCTGTAGTTTTCAGATCACTAAGAAGTTCGTCATCTGGGGTGTTTCTTCTGATTTTTTTGAGTTCGAATTTCACAGTTTTTCGAGTCAACTATAAGTAATTTGCATACTAGGCTCTTGGATTCGGTCCCGGCATATTTCAAGACGAGTTCCATTAACTGTAAACGGTTGCAGGTTAGCCGACCACCTAGAGGTGCAAGCAATGTTGCCCTGGTCATTTTTGTAGCTAATGCTCAGCGCCAAATGCAAAGGATTTTTCATCAGTTCGAGCCATTTGAAGTCCTCTTCCTGTATGTCAACAGCAAGATCTGATTTGTCCTCATTGTCGGTGCCCATCCAAACAGGGAAATTCTGAATCCCTCCCACCCAAGCTTTCGCCTTACAAGAAACTTCGGGCTTAATAGCAAGTGCTAGACCCCTCCCCTGATTTGAGATTCTAAATCTCAACGCGAAGGTGACGTACTTTCCTGAAGGTTCGAGATGGCGTGTGGGCTCTCCCCAAGAACCTCCGGCAGTTGGCCTATCATTCAACCAAAATCCATCACTACGACACTCGATCGCAATGCTGGGAGCGGTAGTCATTATTGAATTCCAATCCGATCGTTGCAGAGTTCTTCGCGAAAACCATATCGAAAACCCGAGCCCCACAATTGTCCCTGCCGCAATAATAATCTCGGCGATTTGTGCGCCAATTTCAAAAGGAGAACTTACACTAGCCAGGATAATCTCGGTTGGCACCATAGATTAAAATGATGGCCTAAATATACATCACCAAGGTGAGGAAGCAGAGACTGGTTAGGATTCGAACCTTTTTGGCGAATTTGGGAGACGAAAAAGAGGCCCATTTCATAAGGCTCTTTTTCAAAATTGACCTATCTGGACATTTACCGGTCCGAGCGGGCAGGCCTGAACGATGTTCGAACCCGGATACAGCTACGCGATCCAATCTTCATGGAGCGATTAGAGTGTATCAAAGAGATCTGTCTTTTGCATGGCGTGGAAATCGGCCATACAGGCTAGAAAAAGAAAAAGTGGTATCGTGTTGGCATAAATAAACACAGTCTCCTATGCCCCTATGGAGTTTTATGCTTCAGAGCTTCGTTGATTTCGTCGAGCTTCTGCACAAACGCCTTGCCGTTCATAAGGGTTGTGAACCATCCATGCCCATCAGGCACCCTAAACATCCGCCAAAATAAACTTTGAAAATCGGAAAACTTCTGGTTATCCATATCCGCAAACTGTTTTCGACGTCGGCGTTTAAATTCAAGGCCAAATGCTGCAGCGTCGTATTCTTTTCGCTCAAAATACTTATCAATGTCCTCTTCCGTCGGATTCTCAATATTGATCCCCTTGGTTCGGTAAAATTCAATAATCGAGTTACTCGCATCGCCGAAAGGCGTTCGTCCTTGGGTGATTTCATTCGCAAAAGCCTCACGCCAGTTTGAGCGATGATACTCTCTAATTTTTTCAGTCAGGTCGGCACGGAGTCGTTCGTCGTCAATGGTCTTCTTAAGAAGCTCTTGACCGCGTTCATGGAGTTTCTGAATCGCAATTCGGGTTTGTTCTTCCCCACTGATCCCTCGAATTTCGGGAGAGTCCGGTAAGTCAGCTAACGTTCTAGTTGTTTCTGCTGAGTAGAGAAGATCGGCGAGGTTACTATGAAGACTGTGGATCTCATCAGGCGAGAGAGGGCGAAGTTTGTCCGGATTCAGATCGATTGAATCAAGCTCTTGTTCTGCTTCTCGGATTTTCTTTTCTTTTTCGACGTTCGAATTGGGTCCTCCTTCAAGGTTCGCCATAACGAAAGTATAACAGGAAATCGAGATTGTTCTGTCCCTATAGGCAACATTTGCGGAGAGGGTGGGATTCGAACCCACGAGAGACTTTCGCCCCTAACGCCTTAGCACGGCGCCGCTTTCGACCACTCAGCCACCTCTCCATATGGGCTTCGCCCATACTAAATGGAAGCTGAGGGTCGAACAAGTTCGTCCACCTCGTGCCTTCTCGCTCGCCGGTAGGCTCGCTCACATCGGCACGTCCGCTTCGCGGATCGGAGAAATCGCGAAGCTATTCGCGATTTCTCCACTCAGCCACCTCTCCGTTTGATAAACTACGCACGTCATCCTAGCATTTGGAGGAGAAAATGCTAGAATCGCCGTGTTTGGCCCCATCGTCTAGCGAAGTGAGGGAAATGAAAGTGCACCTTCATTTCCGAACGAGCGACGGCGGCATGGCCGAGCGAAGCGAGGCCCTATCGTCTAGTGGTCTAGGACACCGCCCTCTCACGGCGGTAACCCGGGTTCGAATCCCGGTAGGGTCGCCGAAATCTGCTACACTATCTCTATGACTTACGCATCATTCGGGCTTTTCGTCGGCTGGGTTCTCACGCACATGATCGCTTTTGTTGCCCTCATCCTCTGGGCCATCGTCTGGAAGGGGCTCGCGCTCTGGAGAGCCGGCCGCAACAATCAACCGGTGTGGTTCGTTGCCCTTCTCCTCGTTAATTCCATCGGTGTTCTGGAAATTTTGTATCTGCTTTTTTTTGCCAAAAAGCGATCGTAGCGTGCGACCCTAGCGGTGGTAAAACGGCAACTTTTTGCTAGAATGCCGAAGTCTCTCATGCGCGGTTAGCTCAGTTGGTAGAGCATTCCCTTGACGTGGGAAGGGCCAGGGGTTCGAGTCCCTTACCGCGCACTAAATTAAAAAATATGGCTTCTGCCATCGTTTTTTAATTTCGTTGTTGCGCGGGAGGAAGCGACCAGTGTCGCTTCCATAAGGGACTCGAAGGGCGCAGGTATATCAAAAGCAGCAGCTTTTGATACCGAGCCGGGGTCGCGAAAATCTGCGAGCGACGACGAGTAGATTATTCGTGACCGAGTCCCTTACCGCGCACCATGGATCGACCATACATCGGCATCGGAATTTTGATAACTCGAGGCAATACCATCCTCATTGGGGAGCGCCTATCTAAGTCCGGCGGAGCAGGAACATTCCAAATACCTGGAGGCCATTTAGAATTTGAACAATCCTTTGCCGATTGCGCTCGGCAGGAGGTTCAAGAAGAAACCGGACTCAAAGATATTCGAATAAAAGGGATTATTTGCGTCAACAACGATATTATTTTTTACCCTGCGAAAAACAAGCACTACGTCACCATTGGAATTCTCGCTGAGTCAGAAAAAGGCGAACCATATGATGCTGAACCGGAAAAAAGCAGGAACTGGAAATGGGTCGACCCGAAGAATCTCCCCTCCCCAATGTTTACCTCAAGCAAACGGGTTATTGATTGTTGGTTGCAAAAGAAGATCTCCAACGAAGCATTATGAAAATCCTCGCCATAGAAACCTCCTGCGATGAGACCGCGGTGAGCATAGTCGACGCGGAGGGCGAAATCGGAAACGCCCGTTTTACCGTGCTTGGAAATGCCGTCCTTTCGCAAGTCGAGATACATAGGGAATACGGCGGTGTGTTCCCTGCACTCGCCAAGCGCGAACATGCTAAAAACCTCATCCCCATCCTCACCAAGGCTCTTGAGGAGGCGGGAATGCTCGATGTCAGTGCTTCAAAACTATCCGATGACGCTCGCGCGACTATCGAAAAGCTTCTTGAACGCGAGCATGACTTGGCGCGATTTCTCGTAGGCTTTTTCGAATCGTACGAGAAGCCGCCGCTTGATGCCATTGCCGTGACATCGGGCCCCGGGCTCGAGCCGGCGCTGTGGGTAGGCATCAATTTCGCAAAAGCGCTTGCGCTCGCATGGGGCCTCCCTACCGTCCCCATCAATCACATGGAAGGTCACGTCATCTCGTCGCTCATTCGAGAAGGCAAAATAGGGAACATAGAATTCCCCGCACTCGCGCTCCTCATTTCCGGCGGGCACACCGAGCTCGTCCTTATGAAAGCCTGGCTCACCTATGAGCTTGTCGGCTCGACACTCGATGATGCGGTGGGGGAAGCGTTCGACAAAGTCGCCCGCATGCTCGGGCTTCCCTACCCCGGCGGGCCGCAGATCTCGAAACTCGCTGAATCCGCCCGTGCAAAAAACGCCCGCGGCACAATACAGCTTCCCCGCCCCATGCTTTCGGCAAATAATTGCGATTTTTCGTTCTCAGGGCTTAAAACTGCCGCGCTCTATGCACTCCGCGAGCTGTCTGAGATTTCCGACCAAACGAAAGAAACCTTCGCAAGAGAGTTCGAGGACGCCGTGACCGACGTGCTCGTCGGCAAGACGCGCCGAGCGATGAACGAGCGCGGCGCGAAAACACTTGTTGTGGGCGGTGGCGTGTCTGCTAACAACAACATTCGGAAAGAAATTGAGGCGATGATCACACAAGATTTCCCGGGAGCAAAACTTTTTATTCCCGCGCGGGAACTCACGACTGATAACGCGGTCATGATAGCCGCGGCGGGATACTTTCGGCTTAAGAAATTTGGTGCTTCCAACGCTGCAGACTTTATCGCTGAAGGAAACCTTTCGCTCATATAAAAGGGCCGCCCCTGCGGGCGGCCCGATTCTAGGACTTTTTCGCCAGGAGAAACTTGATGGTGTCCTCCTCGGCGAGGGGAATATTCACGAATGAGGCCACTCGGTCGGGATCGATGCGCGCCCACGTGGGCGCGGCGCCTCCTTTGAAATAGAGTGGGCTCTCCCCCTCCCCCCAGGTGAACGCCGTGCGTGGGTACTGCACCAGCACGGACATCGCTCCGAAGCAGATGCGGGTGCGCAGCGTGACGTGATGTTCGTAGACGCCCACAACTTCTGCGATCAGCGGGTCGCTGGCGCGCGTCTCAAGGGATTCTTGCGTAACCATTGAGGTAGCCATCTTTCTCTCCTGCTAAGGGTCTAGGCAAAAGACTACCCGAAGTCTAAAAAAAGTGAATAGCTTTTGAAAATACGTTGAGTTTGCTAGACTTTTTAGGTGAACCAGAAATTCCTTAAGCCCTACAACCCCAAGGAAACGGAGCCTGAAATCTATAAAAAATGGGAGGATTCGGGCTACTTCAACCCTGACAATCTCCCCAAGAGCCACAAGGAGCCGTACTCAATAGTCCTTCCCCCTCCCAACGTCACCGGCACCCTCCACATGGGACACGCGGCGATGCTCGCCATCGAGGATATCCTCATCCGCTACAAGCGCATGCGGGGTTTTAAAACGCTCTGGGTACCCGGCACGGACTCAGCGGCCATCGCGACGCAGTCGAAGGTAGAGGACATGGTGTACAAGAAGGAGAAGAAAACCCGCCACGACATCGGTCGCGAGGAGCTTCTGCGGCGTATCGATGAGTTCACTGAGGAGAGTAAGGCGACCATCATCGCGCAGCTTCGCCGTATGGGAAGCTCACTCGATTGGAGCCGCTATGCCTACACCATGGACGAGAAGCGTTACCGGGCCGTCATGGAAGCGTTCGTGCGGATGTACGAGGCTGGGCTCATTTTCCGCGGAGCACGCATCGTCAATTGGGATCCTGAATTTCAGACGACCGTTTCCGATGACGAGATCGAGTGGGTGGAGAAAAAGGAGCCGCTCTACCATCTTAAGTACGGCCCCTTCACCATCACGACCGCGCGTCCCGAAACTAAATTCGGTGATAAGTACGTTGTAATGCATCCTGACGATGCTCGTTATGCGAACTACCGCCACGGCGATACGCTCGAGCTCGAATGGATAAACGGCCCGGTGACGGCGACCATCATCAAGGATGCCGCCGCCTCGATGGAATTTGGTACCGGTGTCATGACCATCACTCCGTGGCATGACCTCATCGACTTTGAGATAGCCGAGCGCCACAAGCTCGATAAGGAGCAAATCATCGATGAAAAGGGGAAGCTTCTTCGCCTCGCGGGAGAATTCGCAGGGCTCCACATAAAAAAAGCACGTCCAAAAATAGTCGAGAAGCTGAAGGAGAAGGGACTCCTCGAAAAGGTCGACGAGGGTTACGTTCACAATGTCGCGACTAATAGCCGCGGCGGCGGCATCATTGAACCGCAGATAAAGGAACAGTGGTTCGTCGATGTCGATAAACCTTTCCGCATCGTGCACTCACAGATCTTCGGCATCGGGTCGGGAGCTGAACTCTCGCTCAAAGAACTTATGCGCACTGCCGTCGCGCAGGGCGCTATCTCCATCCTTCCGGAGTACTTCGGTAAAACCTACTTCCACTGGATAGACAACCTGCGCCCTTGGTGCATTTCCCGCCAGATATGGTTCGGCCACCGCATCCCTGTCTGGTACCGCGATTCTGAGCGCTACGTGGGGGTCTCGGCTCCCGAGGGAGCGGGATGGGAACAGGACCCAGACACCCTCGACACCTGGTTCTCCTCGGGACTGTGGACCTTTTCAACGCTCGGCTGGCCGAAGGGAACGGAGGATCTCAAGCTCTACCACCCGACCTCGGTGCTCGAGACCGGCTACGACATACTCTTTTTCTGGGTCGCACGCATGGTGCTTATGGCCGGCTTTCACATGGGACAGATACCCTTCAGGGCTGTGTACCTCCATGGGCTCGTGCGCGACAAAAACGGAAAAAAGATGAGTAAGTCACTCGGCAATATCATCGACCCGGTGGAGATGATAGAAAAATATGGTGCCGATGCGACGCGCCTTTCCCTTGTCGTTGGCGCAGCGCCTGGGACGGACATAAAACTTTCCGAGGACAAAATAAAGGGCTATAAGCACTTCGCAAACAAGCTCTGGAACATCAGCCGCTTCGTTCTCGAAAATCTCCAAGAAGGGGTGCTTGGCGAGGAGGTTCCCGAGCTCTCTGCGGCGGAGGCTTCGTACCTCCGACAGCTCGAAGATCTCGCGCAGGACGTGACGGCCGACATCGAGGGGTACCGCCTCTACCTTGCCGCTGAAAAGCTCTACCACTACACGTGGCATACGCTCGCTGATGTTATACTCGAAGAAAGCAAGTCCATCCTCAAAGAGGGCGCCTCTCAGCATAAGAGCGCACGGTCGTGGGCGCTCTACCAGATACTGACCAAACTCCTCAAACTTCTCCACCCCTTCATGCCTTTTATTACCGAAGAGATTCACTCGCTGCTACCCGGTGGCTCCGGAGAGCTTCTCATGATGGAGCGCTGGCCGGGCACGGAAGAAGCCGTGTCGGCAACGAGAGATGAGGCATAGGGTATGTTTTCCCTTCAAAATATCCTCATCGCGTTCCTCGGGGGGCTCCTCCCCGCCCTTTTGTGGCTGTGGTTTTGGCTTAAGGAAGACCGCCTCCACCCCGAGCCGAAGAAATTCATCGCTCTCTCCTTTTTCGGCGGGATGCTCTGCGTTCCGCTTGTCATCCCCTTCGAGCACTACGCGCAGCTATGGCTTCCCCCGGGCCTTCTCATCGTGCTCGCCTGGGCCGCGATAGAGGAATTCACCAAATTTCAGGCTATGCACATAATCGACCTGCACCGTCGTGCGTTCGACGAACCGATAGACGCGCCCATCTACATGATCACGGTTGCGCTCGGCTTCGCTGCTCTTGAGAATACCTTTTTTCTTCTTGACCCTCTTGCGGGAGGCTCACTCTCCCATACCATCCTCACCGGAAATCTCCGTTTCCTCGGAGCTTCGCTCCTTCACGTGCTCTCCTCCGCTACCGTCGGCGTTTTTATGGCGTTCTCTTTTTATCGCCCGTATCGCGTCCGCCTCCTTTTTCTCACCGGGGGACTTATCCTGGCCGTTTTCTTGCACACGCTCTTCAATTTTCTTATAATTCAGACCAACGGAAGCCAGACGCTCTCCGTGTTCGTCGGAGTGTGGGTCGGGATAATATTCCTCTTCCTCACCCTCGAACATATAAAGCGCCTGCGGGCTCCTCGGACCCGCGTAGGGTAAACAAAAAAAACAATCATGGCACGTGGACGATCATTTTTTGAAAGACTCACCGGCTCGGTCAACGTGGACGAGTACGATGCGTTTGAAGAAGAGCGCCGCATATCCCCCTCCAGAGCTTCCCGTGACGAGCGCCCAACTTCTGCTTCTTCCAGTGCTGAAGAGGACGAGGCGGTCGGGGAGCTCACGGTGGACATGTACCAGACGCCGGAGTCTATCGTCATCAAGGCCATCGTCGCCGGCGTGCGTCCCGAGGACCTCGACATCGCCATCACCCGCGATATGGTGACCATAAAGGGGCGGCGCGAAGAGGCCAAGGAGGTCATGGATGAAAACTATTTCCACCGCGAGCTCTACTGGGGCGCCTTCTCACGTACTATACTCCTTCCTGCCGAAGTGGATTGCGAGGAAGCAGAGGCGGTAGAGAAGCACGGCGTGCTCATCATCAAACTCCCAAAGATCGATAAGGCTCGCCAGACAAAACTCAAAGTGAGATCGAACTAATGTAAAGATTGAAAGGCCCGGACAACGTCCGGGCCTTCGAGTTCACAGTGAGCTACCGCCCATATCTACGTGATGACCGCAGCAGGAGCAAAGTGCAATTTCCCACTTTGTAACTTTTTCGCCAAACCTGCCGCACTTCGCGCATCGTTGAGTGATCACTTCCTTAACCCGCCTCATCGCCTTTCCGCAGCAACGTACGGTCCAATAGACCTGATAGAGGCCGAACCACATCGGGCGAGGCTCGAAGTGCCTTTCTTCTGCCTTCTCCCATTGCGGGTCGTGATTCAGACACATGCCGTGGGCACATGCCTGATGGTTACGCTCTTGTACTTGATGATTGCTATGGTCCATAGCAACCTTCCTTTCTGGCCACCCTATGGTGCCGACGTAAATACAGACTAGGTTTGTAAAAAACAACCCATAATTTTGTGCCGAGGGCCGGGAATCTCACTCCTGAGCTGCTGCGCAGCTCTTTAGAAACCCGCGGTTTCTAACGCTCGCAAGCTCGCTGTTTTCCTCGACGGGAAACTCCCGTTTCCCGACCCCTTCCAGGTTCGATCCCTCATCAGAAGTTGAAATTGCCTGGAGCCAGTCCAGGCAATTTCAATTTTGTGCCGAGGGCCGGGATCGAACCGGCGACCCTTTGTTCTTCAGACAAATGCTCTACCAACTGAGCTACCTCGGCGAACCTGAATACCTTACCGCAAAATTTTTCTCCGTGCTAGTTTCCCGAGGAACTCGACCCGAATCCAAACCTGGCAAGGGTGTCGTGGAGAAGCTTAGTGAGGTACTGCTGAAAATTCTGCACCTGATTCGCTCCTTGCTGAACACTCTGATAGGTATGCTGTGCCTGATCGACGAAGGGTGCGATGTAGTACTGATAGAGGAGAACTGGAAGGACGATGAGAAGGAAAACCCACCAGAGAAACTTAACGACGCCCCAAAAGATAGAGCTGCGCCTCATGCGCTTAAGCATGCGGTTATTTTCTTTCGTGAGCGTATAAATTTCCTTGAGATACCCCTGCTCGGGGCCAATGGGAGGCATACTGTAAGTATAGCGTCCTTCCTGCGCCTCCGGCCAGAATCGAACTGACATCAAACCCTTAGGACGGGTCCGTTCTATCCATTGAACTACGGAGGCAATGCAAAAACACTAGCACGCTGGTCTGCAAAGCAAAAACCGCCCTAGAGGGCGGTTTTTGCGGTGAGGCCGAGAGCTTTTTCGATGCGTTCCTGGTTAAAGCCGATGATCATCTCATCGCCTATGAATATGACCGGCACTCCCATCTGGCGAGATCGCTCTATCATCTCCTTGCGTTTTACGAGATCAGTCGCCACGTTGTAGTCCGTGAACGGCACGTTGTGCTCTCTGAAAAAATCCTTTGCCATGTGACAAAAGTGGCAGGTCGGCGTGCTGTACATAGTGACAGGTTTCATATCATTTTCTTAGGGATTTTTAGTATATCACGCTCTCCCCTGTGGATACATTTGGCAAAATAGCCTTATTTTGTGCGGGATACCGGAATCGGACCGGTGACTAATGCTTGGGAAGCATTCATTTTGCCACTAAACTAATCCCGCTTTCTCCTTAGAAACCAAAAAACTTTTTTACCCGCGACCAGAACCGAGCTGTGTCGGCTGAAGCGGCCGTAGACGTTGCATCTTGGTCAACGATGACTATAACTTTCTCGCCCGGCTTTGCAACCTGGAAACGCGAGCGCACCTCCTCCTCGACCCCGCGTGGTGTGTTGAGTTGCCTGACCCTCTCCGCGACCGCAGCTACCCGCGTTTCGACCTGGTTTAATTCGTTGCGACGCTCGGAAAGGAGCTTCGCTGTTGCCCGCTCCCGAAGATACGCGAGATACACCGAGCGGAAGAGAAGTGCCACGAGGAGGATGAGAAGAAAGAGCGTCGGGTAGCTGAAGAGGAGCTTCTTCCAAGGGCTTACTTCACGGGGACGCAACATATGTGCTAGTCTACCATCATGTTCGACAAGCGTACGAAAGCGGCTTTCAAGGCGATCTGGATCACCCTCTCGGTAATCATCATCGTCTCGATGGTGCTCCTCTACTTCCCGGCATTCCGCTAGGAAACTACTCCTCTTGCTTGATCATTTTGAGAAACACGTCCTGCGGGATGTTTACGCGGCCGTGTTCTTTCATTTTTTTCTTTCCCTTTTTCTGTTTTTCAAGGAGTTTCATCTTACGGGTGATATCGCCGCCGTAGAGGTATCCTGTGACGTCCTTGCGCAGCGCTGAGAGGGTCCGCGATGCGATGATGCGCCCCATCGCCTTTCCCTGGATTTTGGTGACGAAAAGCTGTCGCGGGAGCACTTTGTGGAGCTTCTCCACCGCGTCTTGCGCCTCGTGCTCAACTTTCCTACGTGAGACGATGCGCGAGAACGCGGGGATGACTTCCTCCGCGACGAGAATCTCGAGCTTCACGACGTCCGCGATCCGCATCCCCTCTATCTCGTAGGAGAGCGAGGCGAAGCCGGAGGAAACGCTTTTTATCTTATCGAAGAAGTTGCGCATGAGCTCACGCATCGGCATCCGTACCGTCATCTTGGTGCGCCCGTCGCTCCAGGTTTCCGAATCCCCGAGCTGCGCTTCGTGGTCGTAGAGGAGCTGCATGACATTACTTACGTACTCCGGCGGGCAAAAGAGCGTCACTTTGACCCACGGTTCCCGGATCTGCGCTATCCGTCCGTCAGCGGGAAAGCGCGCCGGCGAATAAATGGTCTGTATTTTTTTATCGGACGTCTCAACCTCATAAGCGATGGTCGGTGTCGTAATAACAAGAGAGAGATTAAATTCACGCTTGAGGCGCTCAGTCACGATCTCGAGGTGGAGCATGCCGAGAAATCCGCATCGGAAACCCCTGCCAAGATTCCCCGATGATTCCTCCTCGTAGGAGAGCGAGGAATCGGAGAGCCGCAGTCGCAGGAGCGCCTGTCGTAAATAATCGAAATCGTCTTGGCTCTCGGGATACACCGAAGCCCACACCACCGGTGCAGGAGTCAAATAGCCGGGAAGTGTCGGAACCTTTGAAGGGCTTCGTGCAAGGGTGTCGCCGACGGAGGCGACACCTGGCTCTTTGATGCCAGTGACGATGTAGCCTATCTCCCCTGCCGTGAGCTCCTCTTTTGGCAACTCTTCCGGAGTGAAAATACCGACCTCGGCAGCGACAAAGCTCCGATTCGCCGCACGGAACATAAGCGGAGTATTCCTCGCCACTTCTCCATCGAACACACGCAAGTACACAATGATGCCCCGATGGT
Source organism: uncultured Candidatus Saccharibacteria bacterium (assembly GCA_964429815.1). GTDB lineage: Bacteria > Patescibacteriota > Minisyncoccia > Phycocordibacterales > CAYSCM01 > CAYSCM01. The sequence continues at coordinate 391,898 of CAYSCM010000001.1, read as the reverse complement.
TGCTGTACTTGAAATCGAACACCAGGCCGCGAAAATCGTCCTTGCCGCTGAATTTGCACCTGGGCGGCGGAATGCGCGCGACGATGGCGTCGAGAAGCTCTCTCACTCCTTCCCCCGTGCGCCCGGAAACGGCCAGCACATCCTCCGGCGAGACGCTAAGAAGGTTCGCAAGCTCGAGCTTTACTTCATCGGAACGTGCAAGTGGGGAATCTATCTTCGAGACGACCGGTACGATGACGAGCCCTTGTTCACGCGCCATTCCGAGCGTGGTGAGCGTTTGTGCCTGCACGCCCTGGGTTGCGTCGACTAGGAGGAGCGCACCTTCGACGGCGCGAAGGGCGCGCGAGACTTCGTAGGAGAAATCGATATGCCCGGGTGTGTCGATAAGATTGAGCACGTATTCGGCGCTTCCAATGCTATGTCGCATGCGCACTGGCTGCATTTTTATCGTAATGCCGCGCTCCCGTTCAAGCTCCATTGAGTCGAGCACTTGGTCTTTCATCTTCCGCTTTTCAATGGTGCCGGTCAGCTCCAAAAAGCGGTCGGCGAGCGTCGACTTGCCGTGGTCAATGTGAGCGATAATGGAAAAATTACGTATAGCGTCCATACACGGGGGGATTCCGGAGCCCCTAGACGGTAGGCTCTATCTCATCGGGAGCCGTAGCGGGAGCGGTGAATATGCGTGAGCGTAGCGAGCCGGCAATCTCGGAGAGTTCCTGGTTCCGAAGGACCCACAGCACGACAACGCCCACGACGATAGCGCCAAGTCCGGAGAATAGTCCCTGGGAAAATATACCGACAAACGTGGTTATGTCAAAAACGGTATCGAAGATATTGAGGAGGAGGTAGGCGACAAGCCCCATAACGACAGCGGCGCAGAAGCTCTGGAGGCTCCCTGAGAGGAGCTCGCTGGCAAAGCGTCGAAAGTCCCGCTCAAAAAGAAGAAAGAGCGCCACGGCGTTCCCGATCTGGGCGAGCATGTACCCCAAGGGGAGCATGAGAACAGCTGTCCCTTCGATTCCCGAAACGCGCAGGAGCGACTCGGTGAAAGAGGCGAACGCGGGAGACGAACGGAACAAGTACAAAAAGTAGAGGGAAAAGACGATGGAGAGGAGCGCGGAGCCCACATTGATGATAAGAGGCACCGCAGTACGCCCGGCGGCGTAGTAGCCACGCACGATGAGAAGGACCAGCCCCTGCGCCAAGAGAGAGACGACGAAAATGGCAACTGCGGCGGCAGTGAGGCGGGTGTCATTCCAGTTGAACGCGCCGGAGCCAAGGATGGTGCGGACGATCTGGGCGCGCAGCACGATAAAGAGAGAGAGTGTTGGAAGAGACCAGAAGATGATGTGCCTCGACGCGGCAGAGATTTGCGCAAAAAAGGCATCGCGCTCTCCTAAGGAGAAGAGCCTGGCGAGTGTCGGGAAAGCTGCGACGGAATAGGAGACGCCGATGACGGAGAGCGGCACCGATTGCAGGTTGAGCGCGAGGTTAAAAACCGCGATGGAGCCTGCGGTAATCCCGCCTGCCAGGGTCGCAATGACGAGAAGCGCTACCTGGTTCGCCGAAAGTGCGATGGTACGCGGAAGCGAGAGCGTGACGACCTGACGAAACTCCCGCCACGAAGCCTTTTTCGTGAGGACCGGAAAGTAGCCGGTCGAGAGCGTGTAGGGCACCTGGATTCCCACGTGCATGAGAGCTCCAACTATCACGCCCACAATGAGCCCAGGAAGGCCCCAGAGCGGGTAGAGAAACGCAATGCCCAGGATAATGCCGACATTGTAGAGAATGGGAGAAAACGCGTACAGGAAAAATTTCCGATCGTGCTGGGTTATGGTCCCGATGAGCGAAGAAAGACCAAGAAGTATCGGCTGCAATAGGAGGAGTCTCGTGAGAAACACGAGCTCGTGCGATTGCGTGGCGAAGCCGGGAAACACTCGGGGCAAGAGGTACGGCGCGGCAAAGAACACGATGAGGGAAGCGATGCCGATGAGAGCGACATAGCCCGTGAGCATGGTCGAGAGGAACGCGCGTGCTTCCCCGCCGCCGCCTTCGACTTTCTGAGAAAAGAACGGAATAAGGACGTAGACGGAGACGAGCGAAGCGATGCCTGCAAAGAGAAGATCGGGGAGTCGGAACGAGGCGTAGTAGAGGTCGAGTGTCGCCCCGGCGCCAAAAGCGCCGGCAAGGAGGTGGTCGCGCAGGAGCGCGAGAAGCTGAGAGATGATGGCGAAAATACCGAGGAGGTACGCGGCTTGGTGTATGCCGCGTACTTCCCGGTTAAAAAGATTGAAGATACGCTGGGGCATCCTTATTCACCCTTGATGGGAAGCGGCGAGTTCTTGGTCGGCCTCTGAGTCTGCGCGGCGAAGGGCGGCTTCCCCGCTTTTAGATTCTTAAGTATCGCCGCGACATCGGCGTTGTCAGGGTTACCTGCCGCAAGCCCTTCGAATTCTGCAATGGCGCCGGCACTGTCACCCGAACGGGCGAGAGCAAGACCGAGGAAGTAGTGCGCATTGGCGTAGTCCTTGTTGAGTGCGACGGCCTCTTTGAGCGCTCCTATGGCGTTTTTGTCGTCGTTTCGCGCGTAGAAAAGGTAGCCCGCCATGAAGTAGACGGAGGGTTCGTTGGGGATGAGTTGTTGGGCGACCGCGAGCGCCTGGAGTGCTTCATCAGACTTGCCCTCGGCTATATCAAGCTGCGCCAGGAGGTAAATCGCCGCGGTGTAGTTTCCTTTGAGCGAGAGGGAGTTGGTGAGGTGCTTTCGTCCCTCGACGGTATTGTTTTGGCCGAGCTCGAGCTGGGCGAACGCAAGCTCGAGGTCCGGGTTTTTGGGAGCAAGCTCGATCGCCTTCCCCAATGCCGTTTTGGCATTTTCGTAGGCGCCTTGGACCTGGAGAGGCAGCACGGTTATGTAAACCTGCGCGAGCGCGAGCCAGTTTTGGTAGTTCTGGCTATTGTCGTTTACGGCCGCCGTAACATGGGCAACGGCCTCAGACAACTCTTGCTGCGCCTGCGCCTTGTTCTCGTCGGTTGGATTTTTCTTGTTGACCAGGTCACGAAGCGCCGCAAGATTCGCGAGAGCCGCAAGTCGCTCATACTCGTCGACGTGCGCCAAGGAGAGAGCGGAGGCGCTATGACGCTTTGCGTTCACCACGTCGCCCGCTTGTATGTCCGCGGAGGCCTGACCGGCTTGCAGTGCAGCGATGAACCGCATACCGCTCTCGCCGAGATAGGCGACGGTCGTGATTATCGCAAGCGCCATGGCAAGCTGCATGAGATAGCTCCCCCACGTCGGCATCGCAAGGGAGATTTGCCGCTTCATCAAGAAGCCTTCGGCGATGAGCGCGGCGATGAAGAGTCCGACGGAAGCGTACGCGCTGAGAACGAGTATCGGTGAGGGGGTATAGAGGAACGTGAAGAGCACGAGATAGAGAGCGGCAAGGGCGAAGGTGGTGCTGTAGAAGCTTCCGCCGGAGGCCTGACCGGAGCGAACAAAGAATTGGACGCTCGCAAGAACGAGGAGGAGAAGGAATATTGCGTAGAAAGCAGTGCCCACGATGCCGGTCGTGATAAAGCCGGTTGGGATAGTGCCGACACCTTGAATGAAGTCGGCGGCCCAGAACGCCGTCGTGTTGACCTCGGCGGGCTTATTGAGAAGCCAATCCCGCACGAACGTGTTTGGTCCGGAGCCAAAGAGCGGGTTAGCGTTAAGGGTCGCCTTGCCGATGTCAAACGTGGTGACCCAGGAGGGTCGCGCCTCGAGCTGGGAGATGCCGACCGAGGTCGCCAAGGACCCGCCGATACCGCTCTCAAAAGCGAAGAGGCCCGCCACGAGCGCGGTGAGGAGGGCGAAAATCGGAAAAAGGTGGAAGAGTGACGCCGTCGAGCGTGCGCGTATCGAAGAGAGCATCTCGAGAAGGAAGAAGGCCGCCGAGACTACCGCGACGACGAGGAGCGCCGTGAAGTAGTTGGTGATAGCGAGGAAGAAGATCGAAGCGACGAGTCCCACGATAACCAGGACTTTTTTCGCTCCGACGAGCGTCGCGGAGCGAAGTGCATTGAGGCAAAGAATCGCTGAGAGTCCGGAGAGAAGAGCAAGGTCGTTCCAACTGCCGAAGAAATTGCTCGTTTTATCGGTGAAAAACCCGAAGCCCAAAAACCCAACTCCGAAAAGGAGCCTCGCGCCCACAAAAAGGCCGCCGAGCGCGGCGACGATGGCGGCTCCCCGCAGGAGAAGCGACAAGTGCCGCCGCTCCGAGAAAAGGTGAGCGCAGAGCGTCGCTGAAAACGCCGCAAGCGCCATGAATGCCACGGTATCCACGTCGAAGCGCATTCCCACCAGCGAGAGCATCGGCGCTTTGGTAAGGAGGGCTGAGACGAGGTACGCGGCGACGACCGTCCAGAGCGCGAGAAGGACAGGATGAAACGTAAGCGATACCGCCCGCCGCCGCAGTGCGACGACGACGGCGATAAGAAACGCCAGAGAGCTAAGGAGGGTCAGCACATGCACCTTGGCAAAAACGAAGGGTATGGTGACAGACGGAATGAAAAAGAGGGGAGAAAGAAGGAGTCCTATAAGAAGAAGGTAGGTGGGCAATCGCGACGTGCTCATAAATCTCTCTAACTCTTAAAAAGTAATACAGGAAGTATACCTCGACGGTTCCTGCCCCCACAGGCATTCCTGTGGTTAAACGACAAAGGCCCGCTTTCGCGGGCCTTCATCATTTGTGCGTGCACCTGTAAGCCGAATTCTGTATCCGCCAGTGGCGGACGATAATCATTTATCTGGACCACACATCGCTGTGCGGTTCAAGCGGCACTTCGAGCACCTTTAAAGCAATATTGATTCTTGCTCCAATACAACCTTAAAGGTGCTCGACGCGGCCTTGCACAGAAGTAAGAGTTTAGCCGTTTCATCCTCGCCTCTCGACGAGACAATCCCCGAGGGGACTCTAGCCTTTCGGCATCGACGTTTCTGTTCGCATCTCGCACCTTACGGTGGACGGGCGTTACCTCCTGAACACTCTTGCGAGTGTCGGATCCGGCTTTCGCAGAGCGAAAGCTTAGGACGCTACCTGCTCCGAGCACCTGTAAAGCAATAGTGCATCCCTGCGGCACTACGACCTTACAGGTGCTCGGCTGTGTTCGGACTTTCCTCACCTCCTCAAATTCCTTTGGGGTGCGCGATTATCCGGTGCACGGGGAATACTATACCATCTTTTTACAAATACAACAACTGCCCGCGATCGCAGGCAGTTGTTGTATCAGGGGAGCGAGGTGTTACACAATCTCGCACACGCCGCCAGCGCAGGCAAGCTCCTTTTTCATCTCGGTCTCGTCGCGCAGCTCGTAGGTGACGAGCTTGCTGTAGTCAACGTTCACGAAACGCTTGCTCATCTCCTCATATTGTTCCTTCGTGATGGCCTCGTATGGTGCGAGCTGGTAGACATGGTCTTCGCGTGGCAGAAATGAGAGGCCGCCGATGATGTCCCAGTTGTTGTAGAGCCAGTGGGCGACATCGACCCATTCGCTTTCCCCCACCGATACGGTGACGGAAGGATTGTGCTCAGTGTAGTGACTTTTCACTTGCTTCCAGTGATTGAGCTGTTTGAGCGCAGTGAGATCATTCTTAAAGACTTTTGTGTGCTCGGGTGCTTTGACCGGAAACTCGAGTACGTAGGTGTTCGCGGTCTCTATGCTCTGCCCAACCTCGGGGTGGTACGGCACGCCCTGGTCTTTGAGCATCTTGAAGAGCGAGTCGGTGGCGCTGATGCGGATGCGGCGGATGTAGTAGGGGCTATGGCGCGGATGCATGCCGGAAGCGCAGTTGACCATTTGCGAGAGCGTGCCGGAGGGTTTGACGCACGTGATAGCACTGCTCTGTGCGATACCGAAACGCTTAGCGTAGGTTCGGTTCACCTCGACGGCCCGCGTGCGTAGTTTTTCAAGCATCTTGTCTTCCTGGACGACCGGGGAATCCCACTGGCCAGTGAGCGATACGCCAAGCAGCCGCTCACGCTCGCAGTTTTCCCGCCACTCCTTCGACAGATATTTGAAATCGGTAAGGGTCGATTGGTAGGTGCCCAAAATAGCGGCGACGCGCATCTTTCGCAGTAGTGTCTCTTCCGTGTCATCGGCGCGACAGACGACCTCCGAGAGATTGCAGAACTGTTTGCTCTGGAGAATGATTTCGCCGCAAGGGTTGGTACCGAGGCGGCCAATGGGGTTCGCCCCGTCCTCGCCGTATTTTTTTCGTAGAAGTTCGGAGCGGCGCTTCGGAAGCTGCTTCTCAAGCGAGCCGCGGTTGAAGATGCCGCGCTCGCCAGAGCCGCTTTGAACGAGTGAGAGCCACTCCTGCATGAATTCCGATGCCGTCGGCTTGTGTTCGTAGACTGCGGAGTTATTGGCGAGTGCTCGATGCGGATGCGTCAGGTAGAACTGTCCTCGTTTTGCGTCGCGCACGCCCTCATCGTCGAGGTCCGAAAGCGAGATCATGGCGCTGCGACGTACCCCGCCGGCAACGACGCAGTCTCCTATCTTGCAGATCATGTCGTGCGCATCGAGGTTGCTGAGACGGCGCCCTTGGCGGGCCATGATGGTCTGCCTAGCGAAAGTAAGGAGGTTTCGAAGGGGCTCGGGACCGGAAGCTTTGCCGCCCATCGTCTTGAGACGGGCCCCTGCGGGACGGATGAGCGAGTAGTCGAAGTCGACGTCCTTGCCGTCAAACCACACCTTGAGCCCAAGAGTGAGTGCATCACACCAGCCTTCCTTGCTGTCGCCGATGATATGAGAGGGAAGTTTCTCGCCGGTCTGCTTTTTGATGAGCGGGAGCTCCTGGATATTGGCGCTCTCGACCGAGTAGCCCGCACCGGTGCCGCACATCGAGACGTACATGATCTCCGCGAAGTCTTCGAGCTTGCTTGGCGCGATGAAGGAGCAGTTGTATGCGCCGACGTTGCAGCGCTCGACCGCGGGGCCGGCGAACTGAAGGAGGCGCATCGAGGGCATTGCTTCTTGTTTGAGTATGGCCTCGCGCACTTCGGCGTACTCGTCAGCCGTGAGCTTGTCGCCAAGATTCTTTTTCATAAAGTTCACGTAGCGATCGACGGTCTCGATCCATGTTTCGCGGCGGTTTTCGCTTTCGACCCACTTCGCGTACGTGCGCAGGTACACGAACTCGCCTAAGGGATTATCTTTGAAATACGTCGCGGACTCTTCGGAGAGTTTGCGCACATGCTCGGGCACGATGACGCCGATCGAGCGGAGCTCAGAGCGCTTCTGTCTATAGATGATGTAGTTTTTCGCCGTCGCCGTGTAGTCGGAGAACATGAGCTCGGTCTCGACGGTGTCTTGGATGCCCTCCACGGTGGGCATGAAAGTCTTGTATTTGCGTGCGATGCGGGTGATGTCGCTCATCACCTTATGCGCGACGATCTCCGCTTCGCCAAGCGAGCCTTCATTGGAGGCGATCATGGCCTTGTGGATGGCCCGGACTATCTTTTGGAAGTCGAAAATCGCGATAGAAGCGTCGCGTTTCTGAACGCTCGGCACGAATTTCGTGTAATCCTGCGAAGAAATGAGCCTCGGCTCCTCCTCGACGGCGGGAGCATTGAGTAATTGATCGACTTGGTCCTTCACAAGCTCCTGCGCGCTCATCGACTTTTGCTGTGCCTCCATGGATAAATAACAATCTACTAAAGTCGTCCCATTGTACGTCTGTGATGCTCGGTGGAAAATTGTGGACAATGTATTTCGACACGTGTATATACAGGGGTCAATCCTTCGGAAATTCTTAAAAAATGGGGACCGCGGCGCCCGAAGCTCGGGCGCCGCGGCGGCGCTTAACGTGCGGTCAGTTCGTCAAAAAATTTCTAACGAAGGTGAGCTTCGTCCCCTCCCCGATACCGAAACTATCTGAAACCCCGGCATTGACTTCCAGTACATATTGTGCCGGAATTTTTGGCGAGAAGGTTTGCGGGTACGTGTCAGGCCGAACGTCCTTTGAAATATCGACTATCATAAAATTTTGATCGAGCCAGATCATATCGAGCGGAAAATGCATGTCTTTCATCCAAAACTCGAGGCGCTGCGGACGGTCAAACACGAAGAGCATGCCTTGATCTTGCTCGAGCGAGATGCGGCCGCCTAGTCCAAGGCGACGCTCGGCATCCGTGCGGGCGATCTCAACCTTAAGGGGCAGGTTCCCAAGATACATGTTCGTGAGCTGCGCCCCGTTTTGTGCGTAGGGAGCCACACTTCCCTCGTTCGCGGCGAGAAATACGAGGGCGGTCGCGCCGATCGCGAGCACCAAGAACCCTATCAAGAGTTTCCCCATGAGCATATGATACTAACTTTTCGCTCCGTTTGGAAAAAGGCCCTTCACGCGCCCGCTCACCTCTTCACAGAACTCCTTCCTTCTCGCTGCATCAGTGGCCAACGCATAAAAATCACACACGTATGATTTCGCATTGCGCAGCGTAGTGCAGCATGTATAGTTTCGCAATGGCATCTCGGTTTCCGGTGCGCATCAATAAATATTTGGCCGAGCGTCACATCGCGTCGCGACGCAAAGCCGACGAGCTCGTACTGAAGGGATACGTTCGCATCAATGGCGCCGTCGCAAAATTGGGCGATGTCGTGCGAGAAGCAGATCTCGTAGAGCTCGACAAAAACATCGCTTCGGTGCAAAAGGAGCTCGTCTACTTCGCGTTCAACAAACCGCGCGGCATCGTCACGCATTCCCCCTCCGAGGGACAGAGCGATATCGCTTCGCTTTCCAAATTTTCCAAAAGCGTCGTCCCGATCGGCCGACTCGACAAAGATTCGGAAGGACTCATCCTCCTAAGCAACGACGGACGCATCGTGCGCGGGCTCCTCGAGCCGGGCGCACTCAAAGAAAAAGAGTATGAGGTGGCGGTCGATAAAAAAGTCCTCGGAGGGGACCTCGTGAAGATGGAAAAGGGCGTGCGTATCGAGCGCTATACGACCAAGCCCGCCAAGGCGAGGAGACTCTCCGATCGCACCTTTCGCCTCACGCTCACGGAGGGAAAAAAACACCAGGTGCGACGCATGTGCGCGGCGCTCGGCTACCAGGTGAGAAGCCTCAAGCGCATCCGCGTTGGGAATATTCTCCTAGGCAAGCTTCCTTCCGGCAAGGTGCGCCGTATCGAGGGAGCGGAGCTTTCCAGGCTTCTTGAGAGCGCCGGTATTCCTACACCCAGAGGGTAAGGATGACCGACATCGCGAGAATGCTTACGAGCTGGTAGAAGACGTTTATGAAGTAGACCCCCCAAGGCCGGCCTTCCCAGAGCACCATGCCAAGCATGACGGGGGCAATAAACCCAAGCCAGAGCCAGAATCCCAGGATAAGTCCCTCGGAAAGCGAGACCGTGGCGACGAGGTACACGAAATGCGCGAGTACATAAGCGCTGACGAGCGCGGCTATGAAACCGAACGCGTAACCCATTTTGGCGCGGCTCTTCCCCTCCGGCGTCATGCCCATCTGCATCCCCATGAGCCGCATCCATACTTTCCCAAAGAGAAGCGGCGAGTACCACAGCGCGCCGATGAGCATTCCTGCAATGGCGGCTATGAGAACGGCGATGTAATTGATCGGTATGTCCATACCTATATACATAGAAGTGTAATACTTTTTATAATAGACATTTCAGCGCGGTAACAAAAGTCCTTATTCAGGTTTGAAGTCGAGGGCGCAGGAATTGATGCAGTAGCGCTTTCCCGTCGCAGGAGAGCCATCCGGCATATGATCCGGACCATCGTCGAAGACGTGACCGAGATGACTTCCGCAGTTCGGGCATGTCACCTCAATGCGGCGCATGCCGTGAGAGCCATCGTCGGCCGTCTCCACGCTCCCCACGGGACGCACAAAGGACGGCCATCCGGTGCCAGAGTCATACTTATCTTTCGAAGAGAAGAGCGGAAACCCGCAGGCGGCGCACTGATACATGCCGGTTTCTTTGTTGTCGTAGAGCTCTCCGGAAAACGGAGCTTCGGTCGCAGCGTTTCGCAACACCTCGTACTGCTCGGGAGTGAGCTTGTTCTTCCAATACGCTTCGTCTTTGTCTTTGAGATTTGCCATACCCTATAGAGTAGCACTTTTCCCGTATCGGTTTTAGGAAGTTGAATTCCTCTCAATACAAAACCGCCCGGATTTCCCGGGCGGTTTTGTATGCGAGGCAAATCTTACATGGAGCCCATCCCGCTGCCCATAGACATCGAGGAACCCATCATCGGAGCCTTGCGAAGTCCCGCGTAGAGGCCCCACGCACCCACCGCAAGGTGGAGGATGAGGTCAGCCGGGCTTTCGAGGTTCGCCCCGAGTAGCTGAGTGCCAACGAGGTTGTAGAGAGCAACGAGGATGCCCACGACGCCGACTAGAAGCACCAGGTTCTTCTGCATGCCTGCCGAGAGGACATACATGGCGATGAGCGCGACGACGCCGAGCACAAGGTGCGCGATGTTTTCCGCATTATCAAACCACCAGAAGTTCCCGAAAATGCTGCTCTGCGCCGTCGGACCGATGACGCCAACGTAGCCGAGGATCGCGACCACTACGAGGACGACACCTCCCCACATGAGGAACCCTTTCGGAGTAAAAAGTGACATAGGTATTGAAGATTGTTAATGGGTAATCACTTGCCGTTCGACCGGGCAAGATTTGTTGCACACTCCTATTTTATCAGAGACGCTTCCGACGTGGTCTCCGGCTTTCCACAGCATAAAAGCCTTATGGTAAGCCTTGGAATGTCTAGACTACTACCTGGGTGCAATGTGCGCAGCGGCGCGCATCGAGGGGGATTTCGGAGAGACACTCCCTGCATTTCTTGGTGGTCGGGTCTGCCGGCGGAGCTCTGCGGGAGCGCGCAATGAGCGCGTTCATCGGCGTAATAATGAAAAAGTACACGGCAACGGCGATCAGGAGGAAAGAAATGACGACGTTGAGGAGGTCGCCGTACATGAACTTACTCCCGTGTATCGTGAAGCTGAGGCCTGAAAAATCCGGCACCTTTGCTATGGCGCCGATGAGCGGCGTGAGCAAATCTTTCACCAGTGCGGTGACGACAGAGTTGAACGAGGCGCCGATCACAACGCCGACCGCGAGGTCGATGACGTTGCCGCGGAGAATGAATTGTTTGAATCCTCTCAGTACCGACATATCGCTGATACGGGAATCTTAATGGAGCGGCGCGAAATGCAAGCCAAGGTAATAGGGCCAAATGAGGATCGCCCACACGCCCTGCCAGAAGGTGAGTTTGAGAAACCCTATCGTGAAAAGCCACGCGGCGAGCCAGAGCCCGCCGGAGAACGTATGGTTTTCAATCTTAATTTTTTGCATACTCATATTATATATCCCTAGGTTACTATGCTGATAGGTTAAACCGCGAGGCAACCATGACAACCTTTGGAGAGTTCTTTGAAAAGCTTCGTCAACGCAGTGAAAAAACGGGTAGGACAGATGCTGCATGTGGCTATATGGACCACTACAAGGCAAAGCGTTGCACGGAACCAATGCTTCCCTTGGAGCGGGAAGACCGTGGTTGGAAGGCGATGGCTGACCAAAAACTATCGCATTCCAATCTGCTTGAGTTCAGTGCTGAAGTGACGCGGGCAGGGGTCACTCGGCTCACTGCGGAGATTAACGGTGACAACTTCGATCCTGACGGGTTCAGCTGGGCACTCAACTCCGTTCACGAGTTTCACCACGCTATGCTCGACATCGCTCGTGAATGTGGCTTGGACATCGCTAATATTTCAAGCTGGCGAAAAGCTAAAGAAGAGAAAAAGTCGTCTGGGGGCACTCAATCATGAGTGCCCTTTTCTTTACAATTTTTAAAGAACCCGTAACCCGATATGCATGTATGTAAAGATTGGGCGGAGGCGGAGAGATGAAAATTCACTCGAGCCTTGCATACAGGGCGGAGGGTGAGGGATTCGAACCCTCGGAACCTTTCGGTTCACACGCTTTCCAAGCGTGCGCACTAGACCGCTATGCGAACCCTCCGCCCTGCAAACAAATGTGCACTAGGTCACGGATAATTTTCTACTGAAAATTTCCGCGACCCCGCCTCGCCGCCGTCGCGCCTCCAGCTCTTTAAACCTACGGTTCAAAGCACCATGCGACGCCTCCTAAATACCCAAGAGTTGTAACACACAATTACGCCGACCGCTAAGAAACCCAGTCTTTGTATACTAGTTATGTGAGCATGAGAAAACTACTCGACATTGTTTTAATAGTCGGCTTTTTGTTCGTTGATTTTCTCCTTTTCCATGACATCTTTAAAACGGGAGAGGCCTACACATCAGTAGAATACCTGACGGGAATTTTAAGCATCCCGGTTTTCATTACTTCCCTTCAGTCGCTTCTGAGACGGTAGGGTGCGAGACAAAAATAAAAATCGCGCGATTCCTCAAGGAATCGCGCGATGCATCGTGGAGTAAGGATTGTCAGATCGGATCGCCACCGATGCGGCGGCGGTGCCAGGCGAGACCACGCCGGCTATTGTTTCCCCGATTGGGCTCGCGGGAGAAGCTCCCTTGAGCCGGAGTGGCGAGAAAGCGCGCTTCGTCGAAATGGCCGCCGAAACCTTCGGTCACCGCATCGGCTGGCGAGATGAACCCTTGCGCCTGCTCTGCAACCACCGCCGTGTGCGCGATCGTGCGCTGCGACTTATTTATATGCCGCGCGAGCGCTTCTGAGACCTTGCCGTTTGCAGCGATCAAAACCCTCTTGGACATCTTTTCCTCCGTGTTCAAAAGTCCGCTCACGATACTGCCATAGAGACGCTTTGGAGGCAACTGCACTCTTATGCCTCATCGCGAAGCGCTTTGATGCGCTCCTCGATCGGTGGGTGGGTCATAAAGAGGCGTGCAATGCCCTGTCCGATGCGGGCGCCAAAGGGGTTACTAATATAGAGGTGGGCGGTGGCATTGTTGGCGCGAATCATCGGGCGGTTGTAGGAGCCTATCTTCTCAAGCGCCGAGGCGAGGCCTTCCGGGTAGCGCGTCAGCAGCGCGCCCGAGGCATCTGCAAGGAATTCTCGACGGCGCGAGATAGCCAAGCGTATAAGGGTCGCTGCGAGCGGCGCGAGAATCGCGCCGACGATAGCAAGTATCGCCAGCACGTTGCCACCTCGGTCGTCACGCCTGCCTCCTCCAAAGTAGCTCATGCGCAAAAATATGTCGGATATAATGGCGACAAAACCGGCGAGTACCACGACAAGCGTCATGACGAGCATGTCGCGATTGCCTATGTGCGAGAGCTCGTGCGCGATAACACCCTCGAGCTCGTTTCTATTCATGAGAGAGATGAGACCAGAAGTTACCGCTACGATAGCGTGGTTTTTATTGCGACCTGTTGCAAACGCATTGGGTGCAGGATCATTGATGACGTATATGTTTGGTTTTGGGAGCCCCGCGGTAATAGCTAGGTTCTCAACCACATGGTGAAGCTGCGGAAATTCACTCTCTGGCGCCGGCCGGGCACCAGCCATAGAAATGACTATTTTGTCAGAATACCAATAGGAAAAAATGTTCATTAGGACCGCGACGACAACCGCGATCACGAGAATGGAAGGATTGTGGTAGTAGAGCGAGATGATGTAGCCAAGCCCCACGACGAGCGCGAAGAAAACGCTGACGAGCAGCCAAGTCTTTGCAATATTTTCGTCCTGATGAGTATAAAGAGAAGCCATGGTGGCTTTAAACTAAAACGAAAAAGGGTTTTAGAAAGAAACTTTGACCGGCTCTCGAGCAGCGGCATCCGCCTCGCCGAGTTCAAAGTATTCCGCGGGTTTGAAGCCGAAGGAAGGACCTATGAGATTACCCGGGAAAACTTGAAGCGCCGTGTTGAGGTCGCGCACATTGGTGTTGTAGAAGCGGCGCGCTGCCTGGATTTTGTTCTCGGTATCGGAGAGTTCGCGTTGGAGCTCGAGGAAATTTTCGTTGGCCTTGAGGTTCGGATAATTCTCCGCCACTGCAAAGAGCGATTTGAGCGTCTGTGAGAGTGCGTTTTCCGCTTTCGCCTTATCGGCAGTAGAGCCCGCCTGCATCGCGCTGGCGCGCGCCTGGGTCACCCGCTCGATGAGGCCGCTCTCATGCGCAGCGTAGCCCTTCACGGTCTCAACGAGGTTGGGAATGAGGTCGTAGCGGCGCTTGAGCTGGACATCGATATCCGCCCATGCCTCACTCGTGCGATTGCGCAGGGTCACAAAGCGGTTAAAGGCAGAGATCGTCCAGAGCACCACGATAACGACTACGCCAATGAGGATGTAGGTCATGGTGGTACTAGTATAGTCTAACTCCATGTCGGCGCAATGAGAGAAAAAAACCGCGCCCTTGTGGAAAGGGCGCGGTTTTTTAGTAGTCCATGCCGCCCATTCCCCCGGGAGGCATAGCCGGCATATCCTTTTTCTCTTCTGGTTCGTCCGCAATAGCGGCTTCTGTAGTGAGGAGAATCGCCGCTGCAGAAGCTGCGTGCTGAAGGCCTGAGCGCGTCACCTTGACCGGGTCGATGATGCCCGCATCGAGCATGTCGGGAACCATCTCATCTTTAAGAGCGTCGTAGCCCATATTTCCTTTTCCGTTTCTGATCTTCTCCACAATGATGGAGCCATCGCCCTTCCCCGCATTGAGCGCGATCTGGCGAATGGGCACTTCGAGCGCGCGCAGCACAATGCCGTAGCCGACCTCGATGTCACGCGTCGCCTTTCCCTTTTGGGCCTCTATCCACTTTTCAAGCTCGATAGCCGCCTTGAGGAGTGCCACGCCGCCGCCGGCAACGACGCCCTCGGCGATGGCGGCCTTGGTCGCGTTCACAGCATCCTCGATCTTGAGCTTGAGGTACTTCATTTCGGTCTCGGTAGCCGCACCGACGCGGATGATGGCGACCCCGCCGGAGAGTTTCGCAATGCGCTCTTCGAGCTTTTCTTTATCAAATTTGGAATCGGTATTCTCGAGCTGTTTGCGCAGGCTCTTCGCGCGCGTGTCGATGTCGGCCTTCTTTCCCTTGCCGCCGACGATTTTGGTCGAATCCTTGCTCGCGATGACGCGGGAGGCTCGCCCAAGCATGTCGAGGGTCGCGCTCTCAAACTTCGAGCCGGTCTCCTCGGAGATGACCTGCCCTCCGACTACGGTCGCGATGTCGCCGAGCATTTCTTTCTTACGGTCGCCGTAGCCGGGAGCCTTGACCGCGAGTACATTGAACGTGCCTTTCAGTTTATTGAGAATAAAGGTGGCAAGCGCCTCGCCTTCGACGTCGTCGGCGATGATAACGAGATCTTTCTTGCCGCTTCGCGCGACTTGCTCGAGGACAGGGAGGATTTCCTGCACGGAGGCTACCTTCTTGTCGGTCACGAGGATGAGGGGGTCTCGCATATCGGCTTCCATACGCTCCGGGCTAGTGACCATATAGTGACTGATGTAGCCTTTGTCGAACTCCATGCCCTCGACAACCTCGGTCTCGATGCCGAAGGACTGCGACTCTTCGACCGTGACGACGCCGTCTTTGCCGACCTCATCGATGGTCTCGGCAATCTTTACCCCGATGTCGGCCGATTCGGCAGAGATAGTGGCGACTTGCTTCACCTCGTCCTTCCCGGCAATTTTCTTCGCCATTTTCTTGAGGATATCTACCGCTTGGGCTGAGGCTTTCTCGATGCCCGCGCGCACCCCCATCGGATTCACGCCCATGGTCGTGTTCTTGAGACCTTCTTCAAGAATGGCTTGAAAGAGAACGACCGAGGTCGTGGTGCCATCCCCTGCCATATCGTTGGTCTTATTGGCGACCTCTTTCACGAGCTCCGCGCCCATGTTCTCGAACTTGTCTTTAAAGGAGAGCTCCTTGGCGATGGAGACTCCGTCGTTGGTGATGGTCGGGCCGCCGTAGCTCCTGTCGAAAATGACATTGCGCCCACGGGGGCCGAGGGTGATTTTGATGGCTTGCGCCGCCTTATCAATGCCGCCCTTTACGGCGCGGCGAGCCTTGTCTTCAAAAAGAATTTGCTTGGACATCGATTATTTCTTAACGACCGCTAAAATATTGCTCTCGGAGACGAGGTAGTGCTCAACGCCGCCTATCTCGAACTTATCGCCCCACTGGAAAAGCACCGTCTGGCCCACCTTCACCTTCATCGGGATTTTCTTTCCCTCATCGGTCACACGCCCTTCTCCCGTCGCGACGATGATCCCCTTGTCCGTCTTATCCTTAGAAACGCTCTCGGGAAGAATGATACCGGAGGGCAGCTTGCGTTCTTTTTGTGTTTCTTCGACCGGCCTTACAAGCACACGATCACCAAGCGGAATCAGGTTCTCTTTAGAGACTTTTTTTGATGTCATGGGAATAAAAATAAAAGTGCCTGTAGTATAAAAAAGTTTCAGAGCGTGTCAATTCCAAAAAAAGAGCCGCCCGAGACCGGGCGGCGCAGCACATTACTCTCCGACCCTCTTCAAAACAACAAAAAAGTGCCTCCACTTGAAACCCACCGCGTAGCCGTTCGCTCCTGCAGGTTCTCCTAAGTGAGAGAAAGTTACTGCCGCAATTTCCCACCCCTCGTTGACACGTTCTGTAAGGATCCTTACGAGGCGGTCCTGATATTCGCACGCTGTTAAGGTTTCGATTTCGATTCTCTTTTTGTTTGGAGTGGGATTTTCTCTTTTTATGGCCGTCCGTGACAATGTAGCCATGGGGACCTCCTGTGCTGGAGGCATGCATGATAGTCAAGGTTCACTAATATGTAAAGGCAGTCCAAATACTTGCACGCCAAAGCGGGGTCTGCTAGAGTAGCTCCCACATGGGTTTGCTGAAGTCCGTTTTACCGTATGCCCAAGTCCTCCTCGCCGTCCTCCTCGTCACCGCGATCATTCTGCAACGACGGGGGAGTTCTCTAGGGGGAGCCTTTGGCGGAGACAATTTTTCGGCGGCGTTCCACACGCGCCGTGGTCTCGAGCTCTACCTCTTCTGGGGCTCTGTTGTGCTAGGCACCCTGTTCGCGCTCTCCGCATTTGCCGCACTTATCCTTCGCTAACTAACGCCTAATCCCGGGGCTCTTCCCCGGACCGTATGGAATTTCCGCAGCAATCGAACGTTCATTCGGGCGTTCAAGAAGAATCATCTCCCCCGGCCTCAAAACGGCCATCCTTTATGCAGAGATTCTCCGCCTTGGTATCGCGGCTTTCTCCGGCGGAGCGTGTCCTTTTCGGAGCGCTCTCGCTTTTCGTCGCGGCCGCGGCACTCTTTGTCGTCTACGAAGTAAACGCCTCTCTTCTCGTTTCGGTACCGGCCCGCGGAGGCTCCCTCACCGAGGGGGTCGTAGGTACCGCTCGTTTCATCAATCCCATACTCGCTATCTCCGACGCCGACCGCGATCTGACCGAGCTTGTCTACGCGGGGCTTCTGCGTCCGACCCCTGCCGGCACGCTCATTCCCGACCTCGCGCAGGGCTATACTATTTCCTCCGACGGCCTGACGTACACTTTCACCCTTAAACCCGGCCTTGTCTTCCAGGACGGCACGCCTTTGACCTCCGATGACGTGGTCTTCACGGTCAACAGCGCGCTCGACCCGACGATAAAGAGCCCGCGGCGGGCCAACTGGGAAGGCATCACGGTGGAAAAAATCGATGAGCGCACGGTGGCCTTCCACCTAAAAGCCCCCTACGCGCCGTTTCTGGAGAACACGACCATGGGGATACTTCCCTCCCATATCTGGCAGAACATCCCCGCCGACCAATTCGCGTTCAGCGATTACAATGTAAACCCCATCGGCTCTGGGGCGTACCGTGTCTCATCCATCTCAAAAAACTCCTCGGGCATCCCGACCTCCTACGAGCTTGCGCCGTTTGAAAACGAGGCGCTCGGAACCGCCCATATAGCACAGCTCACGGTTCGTTTCTACTCCGGCGTTGGCGAGCTCGCCTCCGCGCTTTCCTCCGGGGACGTGCAGGCGGCCGCGGGACTTTCTCCGGAAACACTCGGGACGATTCCCTCCCGTGAGACCGTTTTGAAATACCCGCTGCCGCGCATCTTCGGGGTCTTCTTCAACCAGAATCAAGCGTCGATATTCACGCACATCGAGGTGCGCAAAGCTCTCGACGTCGCCATCGACAAGGATCAGATCGTGCAAAGCGTGCTTGGAAGCTATGGCAAGGTCATCGACTCGCCGCTCCCGCCGTACCTCCTTCCCGCTTCCTCGTGGGACGCGACGTCCTCCGAAGCCCGCATCGCCTCCGCGCGAGCAATCCTTGAGCGCAACGGCTGGTCGTACAACGAGACCGACAAAGTGTATGAAAAAAAGAAGAACAAAAAGACCCTTGAGAAGCTTTCCTTTTCGCTCTCGACCGCCTCTGCGCCGGAGCTCAAACAGACGGCGGAGCTCCTCAAAAAGGACTGGGAAGCGCTCGGTGTGGACGTGACGCTCAAGGTTTTCGATACGGGCGACCTCAACCAGAACGTGATACGTCCACGCAACTATGATGCGCTCCTTTTCGGCGAGATTGTGGGGCGCGAGCTCGATCTCTTCGCTTTCTGGCACAGCTCACAGCGCAATGACCCTGGTCTTAATATCGCCCTCTACACCAACAAAGACGCCGACAAACTCCTCGAGACCGCACGAAGCTCTTCGCAGCCGAACGCGCGCATGGATGCATACGACAAGTTCGCTTCGATAGTCTCGGGAGAAACCCCGGCCATATTCCTTTACTCGCCGGACTTTATCTACATCGTGCCCAAGTCGCTTAAGGGCATCGAGCTCGGCCTTGTGACAACGCCCGCAGAGCGCTTCGCCGATGTCCGGAGCTGGTACATGGCGACGGATAAGGTATGGAGCTTTTTAGCACCTACGATTTAACTTCATGGACAACGAACAAAACCGACCACAACACCGACAGGAAGGGCATTCCCGTGGCTTTTCGCGTCGCCGCGGCGGCCGTCCGATGGGCGGCCGCGCCACGGAAGCAGGCGGAACCTCGCGCGGAGCCCGTCCGATGGGACGCGGAGGTCGCCGTGGCGGAGCTGGCCGCGAACGCAGGCGTCGTGACCAGCGCTTCATGCCCCGAGAAGTGGGAGAGGCGATGCAAAACGGCAACGGAAATGGCTCCGAAGTCCACATTCCCGCCATCGAATCGGGCGTCGTTCGCATCATTCCGCTCGGCGGCGTCGAGGAAGTCGGCCGCAACATGACCGCGATCGAGTTTGGTCCCGACATTATCATTGTCGACATGGGCTTCCAGTTCCGCATCGAGGAAACCCCTGGCATCGATTTCATTCTCCCCAACACCAAATACCTCGAAGACCGCAAGGACAAGATACGCGCGGTCATCGTGACCCACGGCCACCTCGACCACATCGGCGGCATCCCCTACCTCATCGACAAAATAGGCAACCCGCCCATCTACTCGCGCAAGTTGACGACGCTTATGATAAAGAAGCGCCAGGAAGAATTTGCGCACCTCGGGAAGCCGACCATCATCGAGGTCGAGAAAGAGGAGACCATAAAAATAGGCGGACTCTCCGTGCGCTTCTTTTCAGTCACACACACCATTCCCGACTCGATGGGGGTTATCATCGAAACCCCTTATGGATGGATCGTACACACAGGCGACCTTAAGCTCGATCACATCGACGGCGTCCCATCCGAAAAAGAGGAAAAAGAGTACTCGATATTTAAAGGTCAAAAGGTCCTCATGCTCATGGCGGATTCGACCAACGTTGAAAAACCAGGCTATTCCGTGCCCGAGACCAAGGTCTTCGATACACTCGAGGGGTACATTCGCGACATCAAGGGACGTATCATCATTGGTACGTTCTCCTCGCAGCTTGAGCGCATTATGAAAGTCATCGAGTTCGCGGAGAAGCACGACCGCAAGGTCGTCGTCGAGGGGCGCTCCATGAAAAGCAACGTTGAGATCGTAAAGCAGATGGGGATGCTCAAGACTAAGAAGGGCACGCTCATCGGCATTGAGGAGATGGGGGAGTACCCGCCAGAGAAAATCCTCATCCTCGCGACCGGAGCTCAAGGAGACGATTTCGCTGCGCTCATGCGCACCGCGATGATGGAGCACAAGTACTTGAAGCTCAGCAAGCACGACACCATCATCCTCTCCTCTTCCATCATCCCGGGGAACGAACGCGCGGTGCAGAAATTGAAGGACAATCTCTCCCGCCAGGGCGCGAAAATAATCCACTACCAAGTTTCCGACGTCCACTCCTCCGGTCACGCCAACCGCGACGAGACCGCCTGGATACACAGCCATATCGGTGCAAAATTCTTCATGCCGCTCCACGGATACCACTACATGCTGCGTGTCCATGCCGAGATAGCGAAATCCGTCGGGACGCCAGAGGAGAACATCGTTATCCCCGATAACGGCTCCATCGTCGAGATACGCGAGGAGGGCACGCGCATCAGCGTGCGCAAGGAAAAGGCTCCGAGCAACATCCGTATGGTGGACGGCTTTTCCATCGGGGACATGCAGGAAGTGGTCATCCGGGACCGCAAAGCGCTCTCCCAGGACGGAATGTTCGTCATCATTACGACCATAAACCTCAAGACGGGAAAACTGCGCAAATCGCCGGACATCATATCGCGCGGCTTCGTGTACCTGCGCGAGAGCCAGCAGCTCCTTGGCGAGGCGCGCCTCATCATCAAAAAGAGCGTCGAGGACTCAACGGCCGGACAAAACCCCATCAATTTCGACTACGTGAAAGATCGTCTCACCGACGCGGTCGAGATGTTCCTCTTCCAAAAGACCAACAAGCGCCCTATCGTCATTCCGGTGCTTCTCGGGGTCTAAGTAACTCTATATACTGGTGGAGTGTCTACCACGGCACTCCGCATCCTTCGTCTGCGAAAAATCCGCTGGCTCTATCTTGCTGGCTTCATAGCCTACCTTCAGCTCACCTTCGTCCTCTATGTCAACAGCAACTTCATAGGGAACCTCCTCGGCGAGCGCTACGTCGGCGTCGTCTACATCGTCTCGGCTTTCTGCTCCCTCTTCACTTTTATCGCCGCCTCACAAGTGCTCCGCAAGCTCGGCAATTATCGCTCGCTGGTCATTTTCGCTGCCCTTCAAATGGGCATCCTCTTGGGGCTCGCTACCGTCACGAGCCCTTTTCTTATAATTGTGCTCGACATACTGCTTCTGGGACTTGAGCCGGCTATTTTCTTTTCGCTGGATATATTCCTCGAGAATTACAGCCATCCTGGCGACGGCGAGGACGATGTGACCGGCGGCGTGCGAGGCCTCTATCTCGGGTTGGCGAACCTCGCGTTCGTTATCGCGCCCTTTATCATGGGAGCGATCGTCGGCCTCGAAGAACATTTCAGAAGCGTCTACTTCGTGTCGGTTTTCTTCCTCATACCTTTTCTTGTCGTCATCGCGCTGCGTTTCCGCAACTTCGTCGACCCTCCCTACGTCGGCATCGGGATTCGAGACCTCCTGCGCTCGCTCCGCTCTCTCGCACGCAACCGCGACCTCTTCGGCGTATTTTCCTCGCAACTCATGCTCCGTCTTTTCTACGCCATCTCCGTCGTCTACATTCCCATCTACCTCCACGTGCATCTTGGATTTTCTTGGCCTGTGCTTGGCGTCATTCTCGCCGTAACGCAGGTACCCTACGTCATTTTCGAAATACCGCTCGGACATATCGCGGACCGTTATCTCGGCGAGCAGGAGCTTATGATCCTTGGCTTCGTGATACTTGGGGCCGGGGTCGCTGCCATCTCCTACTCACAGGCCGCGAGCGTCCTTCTGTGGAGCTCCATTCTCTACCTGACGAATGTCGGCGGAGCGCTCGTCGAGGTCTCGACCGAATCCTATTTTTTCAAAAAAGTGGACGGGCGCAGCGCCCACGCTATTTCGCTTTTCCGCATGATACAGCCGACCGCGACGCTCCTTGGCATTTTCACCGGATCGGTCCTTCTCTTTTTCCTGCCGCTTCGCTACCTCTTTCTTGTCTTTGGAATCCTTACCTTCTGCGGCGTATTTTTTGCCTCTATCATCCGCGATACGCGCTAGGCAAGCTGTACGTGGGCACGTTCAAGGACGATGAGCCCTTCGCTCTTGAGCTTTTGCAGCTCACGGCGAAAGAGGTACGCTTTTGCCCCAAGTTCATGGCGAAGTTTCTCCACCATCTGCCCTTCGCTCTCCGAAAGACGGCGCAGTATTTCTCCGCGCAGTTTTCGTGTCGAGTTTTTAAACGGTTTTTGCCGGACATAGGAGCGGCTCCTCGAGTTGAGCTTAACGCCGTTCTTTTTTAAGTGTGCCCCATAGTCCATGAGCGCGGCGTACCATCGTGCGAAATCTCTGTCGGGGAGAGTTCTTTCGATGAGCGGCTCGATGCTTTTGTCGTCCACTTTCCCCTTCCCCGAAAAAAAGTGATGGAGGTAGACCGTGCGGATGTTGGTCTCGATGAGGATGACTCTCTTGCTAAACGCAAACGCGGCGACCGCGGCGGCGGTATAGCGACCGACTCCAGGAAGCTCTTCGAGCGCTTTTGCGGTCGAGGGAAACGCCCCACCATGCTCTCGCACTATGACCTCGGCGAGGTCGCGTAGCGCTTTGGCGCGACGATTGTAGCCAAGCCCTTTCCAATACTCGTATACCTCAGCGAAACTGGCCCGGGAAAGTGACGTAACGTCAGGAAATCGGGCAAAGAAACGCTCATAAAAGGGTATGACGCGCTCCACTTGCGTCTGTTGGAGCATGATCTCGGAAAGGAGGATGCGGTATGGGTCGCGGGTGCGCCGCCAGGGCAAGTCGCGGCCGGCTTTTTGGAAATGTCCGAGCACAAGCTTTTGAAAGCGTTTTACGTTGCGGGACGTCGGCGCTGCGTTCACGACGCCATTGTATCATCCTGATATACTAAGTGCGGCAACGACGGAACCGTCCATGCTCCCCGCTTTCGATGCATGGGGACTTACCGTTGGGGGAATATTGCTATGGGGAGGAATCGGCCTTATCGCCCTCGCGCTCTTCGTAGCCGCCGTCCTTCGATCGCGTCAATGACTAAAACCGCCGGCCATACCCCCGGCGGTCTTTTCTTCAGAGGTCATGCGCCTGTGCGTCAAAGTGGAGTGCGTTGGGTTTTGAGATCCGCGGGTGCCGCGGAATGACCAAAACAGCGAGGAGGTAGACGACTGTAGCGGGGAGAAACCCGCTGAAGACCAGGATGAAAATAAAAATGACCCGCAGGAATGTCGGGTCGATGTCGAGATACTCCCCCACTCCGCCGATGACGCCGGCGACGCGCCTATCCCTCTCACTCCTAAAGAGTTTCTTCATAGAAGTGCTTAGAGTTCATACACGACGTCCTTCCGCTCGACGACGACCTTCCAGCCGAGCCGCTTGGCGTGCTTGTAGAGGGCGGCATTGGGATTGAAGCATATCGGCTCTTCGACCATTTCGAGAAACGCTATGTCCCCCTCCGTGTCGCCCACCCCGACGGAGCCATCGAGCGTGAGCTTTTCTTTTTCGAGGACACGCTTGACGATATTTGCCTTGTTCGCGATGAGATTGAGGTCTTCAATGCCGCCCGTGAAGCGCTCGGACGGCCCCACTTCGTAGATGCGCCCGTAGATTTTGTCGAAGCCGACACCTTTGCCGAAGGGCTCGAGAATGGCCTTCGGGGATTGCGAAACAGCGAGCAGGTAGTAGTCCTCCTGTTTCAGTTTTTTAATGAGGTCACGAGTATATCGGTACACACGGTCTTTCTTCTTCACCGTCACGACCTTCGCGGCCGCCGTAAAGTCTTTGTAAGAAACTCCCTTGAGATGCTTTTCGAACGCAACGACGAGCTTCATTATATAGTCCTCATAGCTTCCCCTCCGGTCGAGCCACGCCCCCTGCTCGCGCAGATACATATCGCGCATGGATTTCGGGAAAATATCCTGCTCGATAAGCTCTTCGATGAGCTCGATGATGAGCGAGGAGCGGAAAAGGGTCCCGTCGATATCGAAGATGGCGAGCCTTCTCATGCTATCATTTTATCTTACTTCGCCTTGGGAAAGCGCCCCGCAGCGAGAGCGTAGATTTTGCTAAGGGGATGAGCCGCACAATCGTGAACGCGTGCTGGGCAGACCTTCCGGCCGTATTCGATAATGCGGTAGGTAAAGGCAAACCACTCCTTCCTAGGCAAAAGCTCCATGAGGTCGCGCTCGATTTTGACCGGGTCGCGGTGGTCGGTTAGATCGAATTTGAGCGCAAAGCGGCGCACGTGCGTGTCGACGGCGATACCCTCGACAACACCGTGCGCGTTCCCTAAAACAACATTCGCGGTTTTCCGTGCAACACCGGGAATGAGGAGCAGCTCTTTCATCGTTTTAGGGATTCTGCCGCCGTAGTCTTCTTTGATGAGCTTCGCTGCCGCAAGAATGTTTTTGGTCTTATTTTTGTAAAACCCCGTTTGAAAAATATCCCGCTCGAACTCTCGAGGACCTGCCTTTACGTAGTCGTCGAGCGTTTTGTACTTCTTGAAGAGCTTTTCCGTAACGCGATTGACCGTTTTGTCCGTGCACTGCGCGGAAAGTTGCACCGCAACAAGAAGTTCCCAATTGTTTCTGTAACGGAGGGCAATTTTTGCATTTGGGTAAAGCCGCTTCAGGAGTGTGTTCATTCTCAAGATTCTTCCCCTCCGCTCAATCACCTTCCCCTTAGTCATGGCCGGGATTGTAGCATCAAAAGAAAAAGGCGGCTCGCTTTTGCACGAGCCGCCACTGCAAAGTTTACGCTCAGGCGCTGCTACTTCCGTGCGTCGGCGCTGAACGTGCCGACGATTGGGACGCCCGGTTTTATTCATTCTCTTTTGCAAAAATAAGCCTGAAGTAAGGCGCAAAACGAAAACGGCCCGCCGCGGCTATATCATCAACATCGAGCGATGCTGATGATCGCCCGATCAGCTGTGCTGATATAGGGGAGAGCGGGGGCTGTTTTCATCTCCGATTTGCCCCATCTAACAAGAAGGACCTTGCGCTGTGGGGCAAACTAAGGGTTCTTGGAACCCTTGCTGTCGTCGCTCGCTCGGAAACCAAAGCAAGCTTTGATTTCTCTCACTACGCTAGACAGTAAAAAGCAGGAACTCACGCGTGCCAGAGCGTAGTATAACAGAATCCGCTATCCACACTATCGCTGCGCGCCGTAGCGGGCGCTGAGGATGCGCATAATGGCCCCAAACGTAGCGAGGCAAAACACCGCTGAGACTATCCAGCCGACGATAGGAATGAGTGAGGCGAGCTCGATAGCCGCCGTACCGAGAATGGCAAAGCCAACATTCACCCCCTCCCTTTTCACGAACCACTTAGAAAGAAGAGCCCCCGCGACGACGCCTACGTAGAGCTTGGAGAGCCCGAGAAGGAACGCGTAGAGGATGAGGACGAGGATGCCAAAGGGGAAGAAAAGCACTGTCGCCATAAGGAGAACGGAGGCAATCGGAATGACGACGAGCGCGGTAAAGCCGAGAATGGTGTTCTTTGGAATTTCAGCGAGCGTCTTCATCGTGACGGAGGAGCTCGCACGGGGGAAGAAATAGACGAGGAGCGCCGCGGCGAGCGCCAAGATAATGAATTTCGTTAGGAGTGCGATGGAGACGAGGGTTGCGAATATCGCCTGCGTTTCGCTTGGCGCTGCCGGTGTCGTCGTCGCGGTTATTTTCCCGCCGATTATGGCGCCTTTCTCGACCGTCGCCGGGGTCGGGGCGGCGTAATCGAAGTTCCCCTTAATGGAAGCGCCGGTCGCGACGGTGACCGTCTTCGAGACATTTGCGCGTAGTGAGCCTGTAATGAGGCCGTGGATGAGAGCACTGCCCCCTATCATGCGCACATCTTTGAGAGCGACCCCGTCGAAGGTGAGCGCCCCGCCGAGCATGACGACGTCCCCTCCGATGACAGCGCTCTGGAGCACATGCACGGTGCCGCCGGCGACGATGAGGTCGCCGGCGATCTTGCCGCCGATCGTTACGTCGCCTCCGGCGACGCGCGCATCGCCGTTTACCGTCGAGAGGAGCTGAACCGTGCCCCCTGCGGCCGCGACGTCATCCTTGACGAGCCCATTGAGGAGCACCGTCCTTCCCGCTACCAGCGCGTCACCGAAGACGACGCCCGAGAGCGTAAGGTTGCTTGCTGCCGCGTAGAGATTGTCCGGGACCGTCTGGTTCTGGCCGAGCATATAATCGTTACCCGCGCGCATCGTAGCGGCAGAGACCGGTAGGGCAACGACAAAGAGGGCCGCCGCGCCGACTATGAGTTTTTTCATGGCGCTATTGTAGCACGCGCTTTTTAAACGAGTTTTTCGAGCCTGAGTCCTACGAGCCGTATCGGGAGCCTTCGGGGATTCTCGCTTCGGTCGAAAAACGGCAGGAGAAGCTTGAGCGCGCGCACCTCGAGGACTTTTTGGCTATCTATCTTTTCCTTGGCGGTCACCGAGCGGTTCTTGGTGGTGAAATCGGAGAAACGCACCGTGATGACAACCGTCTTGAAGCCGGAAAAATTGTGACGGACAAGTCGTTTGAGGAGCCTTCCCGCCATGCCGCTTATCGTTTTCATGATAGCGTCGAGGTCGTCCGTATCGGTCTCAAACGTCTCGTGCTCTCCGATCGATTTGTACGGTTCGTCCTTGTAGAGCTTCGCCGGGGCGATGCCACGGATTTTTTCATACAGGTCGTAGCCCCATGAGCCGAAGTGCTCGACGAGCTCAACCCAGGAGAATTTCCGAGCGTCCCCGACCGTTTTTACACCATAGCGCCGAAGCGCCGCTTCGGTCTTTGGGCCGACGCCCGGCAAGATGCGAACGGGAAGTGGTTCCAGGAATTTCTCGGCCTTTTGTTCGGAGACGACCGTGAGACCATTTGGTTTTTTATGGCCGCTTGCGATCTTTGCCATCATGCGGTTATGCCCGATGCCAACCGTCGCGCGAAGCCCCGTACGGCGATAGATATCGCGCTTCACAGCGCGCGCGAGCGCGATCGCTCCCAAAAGAGTTTTCGTGAAGGTGAGGTCGAGGTACGCTTCATCGACGGAGGTTTCCTCGATGCTCGTTACGTGACTTCTCACGACCTTGAAAACTTCCTTCGAAGCTTTCCCGTACTTGTGACTGGAGGGTACGATAAAAACCGCTTGGGGTTTCCCCGACTTTCGTGCCAACTCTGAGAGCTTCCATGCCTGCGAGATAGGTATCGCCGAGTGTATGCCGTACTCGCGCGCTTTATAGTTGGCGGTCGCGACGACGCCACGGCCGCTTCCCCCTTTCGGATCGGCACCAACGACGATGGGTTCTCCTTTGAGGAAGGGTTTGTCGCGCTCCTCCACGGAGGCGAAGAAGGCGTCGAGGTCTATGTGTCCGATGATGGCCATAGCTTGTATTGTACTCTTCCCCGCACATCCGCTCGGGTATAGGATTAAAGGAGCACGTCGTACCTCGACAAGGATAGGAGGGACAGTATGTCCAATCGCCTACTCACGATGCCAAGGCCGACGTTTCCAGACTCGTGCAAAGCATTCTACGCCGCGGCGGAAGCGGCCGGTGCGATCATTCACGTCGAATGTCTCTGGCGCCGAGGCATTCGCGGCTTGTACCGGAAGAGCGTTGGCGAGGATGAGCTCGTCACCATTGCCGCCTATCGCGGGACGTCAGAGCCACAGAGCGTACTTTTTGTCACGACGGGTCTCCATGGATCCGAGCTCTACATGGGATCCATGCTAGTAAACGAGCTTATGGGTGCGTGGGATAAGAGAGCACCGGCACACGTCGGACTGCTCGCCGTCCACGGCCTCAACCCGTGGGGCTCATCGCACTCACACCGAAACGATGAAAACAATGTCGATCCTAACCGCGCGAATTGGGAAGCATGGAAGCTTCGCGACGGAACGCTTACCAAAGTAGCGACGTCGCCGGAGTACGTCGAGCTCAACCCTTATATCAACCCGCGCCTCCCCGACCTCTGGCGCTACACCGGGTGCCTCAAAGCTGTTTGCGAGTTCTGGCTGCTTGAAGCGATCCGGAAGTGGAGCCTTGCTGAGGGGAAACGGAAACTAAAGCGTGTCATTGGCACCGGTCAAGGAGACTACCCGCAGGGGGTCTTTTATGCCGGCGATGGTCGACCGACGAGAAGCGCCATCGCTCTTCGTCGCATTGTCCGCCGGTGCCTCCCGAAAAGCGCCGAGCGTGTGCTTCTTCTCGATCTCCATACCGGCCTGGGGAGAGCCGGGGAATTTTCGCTCATCAGCCACTTTCCGAAAGGAGGTCGTGAGAACGAACGGATGGAGCGGATGTTCGGGGTGGGAACCATCGAAGCGACGGCTGCGGACGAATCGATCGCGGTCCACTCGTCCGGCGTCATCGAAACGCTCGTCGCCGATGAGCTCGCCCGAGAGCATGGCGCCCTCTTTCTCGGGCTATGCGTCGAGATAGGAACCTATAAGCTCCTCAAGAGCTCGTGGGCCGTCTGTGCGCGTAACGCGGTCGGAACCTACCTCTACGAAGACCCTGAATGTCCGTACGCTCGCGAGAGCCGCGCGTATATGGACGAGATATTCTTCCCCGCGAACCGCGCTCTCCGCGAGAGCGTACTCGAGCGCGGGAGGGAGATTTTCCGCAAGGCCATAGAAGGCCTCGCGCAGTGCACCTAGTGCGCCGAAATTTTTCGGCGCACTTTCTTTTTCAAAAGCAAAACGCGCCGCGTCGGGCGGCGCGTTTTCCCTAATTTTTCCTAATGGCCGATATTGATGAACCCCACTTCAATGATGCGGTTCTCGCTCGGGCGGTATATTATGACGCGCCGATTGCTCGGGTACATGATGACCTGGTCGCCAGGCTTGGCGTTCTGGAAGAACGGCTGATTTTTAAGATCGGTCGTGTTGGCTATGGTCACGATGGTCGGCGTTTCGTCGGAGGGAAGCACGATGAGCTTGCTTACCTTGCTGACAATGGCCTCTATTTGCTGCTGAACTGCGATCTGCGGGTTCGTCGACAACTTCCTGTTTTCTTTGTAGAGGAAGTAGTTCCCGGCCAGAGAAAGGATAAGGATGGCAAGCACGGCCCACTGTTGGAAGGCCTTGCGCTCAATCATTGGTTCTTTTTCGTCCATGAAATCAAACAGCTGCTAAAAAATTACGATAACGTTAGTATACGCGGCGCGCTTTCTTCCCAAAGTTTTTTATCCCCAAATTATACGACACACTCGCCGAATGCCTTATCTTGAGCATCCCTCTTGGCATCCGCCTTCGTGTTGTGAATGCGCGCATCGATGTGGTTTGCCGGAACGTAGATCGTATATATCTTGAGAGGTTCCGAGCCGACGTTGAAGAAGTTGTGTCGAGTCTCTGCGGCCACGATGACAACATCGCCCTTACCCACGCTCCACTCCCTTTCTCCGACGACCGCTTTGCCGGTTCCTGCCTCAAAGAAAAGCCACTGTTCGACGTGCTCGTGTATTTCCTCCCCCACGTCTCCGCCAACGGGAATTTCCATAACGACGAGTTGGGATTTTTCTCCCGTGTACACAACTTTTCGAAAAAAGTGGTTCTCCTCGGTTTCCTTGATGACATTGCCTGCATAGGACATGGATCTTGGTTAGCGTGAATAATTGGTGCCGTCTTCCTCGCGACGCCCTACGTCTCTCTCCGAGAACCCGAAGTAATGCGCCACCTCGTGCCAGATGGTCTCCCGTATAATCTTCCGCACCCTTTCCTCGCTCTCCCCCGCTTCCTCGAGAATGGGTATTCGATAGAGCGTTATGGTATCCGGGAGCGTCGCCCCCACCCCATAGAGGCCGCCGCGGTCATCGTAGGGAATCCCTCGATAGAGACCAAGGAGCGTCTCGTTGCCGGCAAGCCCTTCCTCGGCGCGAACTTCCTCCGAGGGTTCATCTTCGACAAGGAGGGCGACGTTTTTGATATGACCGCGGAATCTCTCCGGTACCGCATTCGGAAATTCCTGCGTCACCAGCTCTTCGAATCGCTCGCGCTCCATCATTTACTGGCACGAGAGCGCGACAAGACACTGCGCCTTCTGGGCGCCGGAGAGGCTCTCGCACGCTTTGCACTGCTCGGCCGTTCCGCGCAGACCCTCATTCCCGGCCGCTCCGGCGGCGCCGCTTTGCACTTGAGAGACGTCGGAGAAGGAAATCCCCGTCGGGAGAGAAAATTTCGACTGGTCGACACTCCAAGGTTCGCAGGAATACTCTACCGTCTGGTCGTAGGAGAGGCTCCCAGAGACACTCTCCTGTCCGCCAGAGGACGCCGAGGGGACGCTCATCTTGAAACCTTGCGCCGTCGCCGAGCTCCAGATGTAGCTCACATTCCTCTTCACTATCATGTGGCTCTCCACGCTTCCGGCTCCCGCCGAGCCCGTAAAGTCGCCACGGACGTTTCCCGAAGCGATGTAGAGCACTCCGTTAGTCGCAGAGGGGCCGCTGCCGCTTATGATGGAACAGCGCCGCGGCGCCACGCTCGCGGCAAGAGAGCGGAAGGAACCACTTTGCATCGGTCCTGAAGGGTTCCTGCTCACCTCCGATCCCAAGAAAGACCTTCCCACGAGGAGGTATCCGCCTACCCCGAGGACACTAAGAGCGATGAAGCCGACGATGAGGTTTCTGTGCATAGCGAGAGTATACCAAAGGGGGCTTAGGTCCCGCCGAGATACTTTTTTCCCTTCAATTTTTCCGGAAGGTAGCTTTCTCTGTCATAGAGTTTGTAGCCCTTGTGGTACCCGAGCTCCTTCATAAGCTTTGTCGGCGCATTGCGCACCTTAAGCGGTATGGGGAGGTTGCCGTAGGTCTTCACGTCGTCCATTGCTGCAAGGTAGGCATTGTAGGAGTCCCGATTTTTCTTCGCTGTCGCAAGGTAGGCAGTGCCATGGGCAAGGTTGATGGCGCACTCAGGGTAGCCTATCGTCTCGCACGCCCGAAACACTTCGTTGGCGACGACGAGCGCTGTCGGTTGGGCTAGGCCAACGTCCTCGCTTGCGAAAATGACCATGCGGCGTGCAATGAAGAGCGGGTCCTCTCCTGCCTCGATCATCCGTGCGAGATAGTAGAGGGCCGCATCGGGTTGCGAGGCACGCATGCTCTTAATGAACGCGGAAACGGTGTTGTAGTGTTCTTCCCCCTTCTTGTCGTACCGCAGGTGCGTGCTCTGAATGGTCTCTCTGAGCGTTTCGGCGGAAATTTTTCCGTAGAGGCGGTGCGCCGCTTCAAGCGTCGTTATAGCCTGTCGTGCATCACCTCCTGCTTGCCGGATAAGCCACCCTCTAGCCTCGCTGCCCATCTTGAAGCCCGTCCGCTTGAGTATCTTTTCCATATCCTTTTCTGAAAGCTCCGAGAGGACAAAAACGCGGCAGCGGGATAAAAGCGCGGGGATGACCTCGAAAGAAGGGTTTTCAGTCGTCGCCCCGATGAGCGTGAGTTCTCCTTTTTCGACGAACGGCAGCAGGAAATCCTGCTGGGCTTTGTTGAATCGATGTATCTCATCGATAAAGAGGACCTTGGGTTTGCCGAGCGCAAGTTGGCCGCGTTTCCCGACGATCGCCTTAATGTCGTCCTTTCCCGAGTCGACGGCGGAGAGCTCGTGGAACTCGGCATTGAGGGCTTTTGCGTAGATGCGCGCGAGGGTGGTCTTTCCGGAGCCGGGAGGTCCCCAGAGGATGAAGGAGAAGAGGTGCCCTCCTTCGATCGCCTCGCGCAGAGGCTTACCCTTCCCGACCAAATGTTCCTGGCCGAAAAAGTCAGAAAGTTGTTCGGGGCGTATTTTCGAGGCGAGCGGCTCCATCCGGCTATTGTACCCCTCCTTGAGGAAGACGACCGGCTCTCGGTCGGGTATCAAAATTTCAGAGATCGATATTGAGATGAACGCCGGAGCTTTCCTCGTCTCTCTGCTCCCCATCTCGATCGATCTGTATCTTGATACCCCTCCTTTCGCTGCTGGTGCTCAATGATTTTTCATCAGCGGATTGTCGCAGCTCACCGTTGATGTCGAGCTCGGCGGCCTTTGGTTGGGGGGCGAGTTCCGCACGTACCTGGACCTTTTCACCCGAGCCTTCCTCTCCCTTTTTGGGAAAACCCGTGAGCGAGCTTGTTGCGACCCCTTGAGCGGAGCGCACCGTGAGTCCGCGCTTTACCTTCGTACCCAAAATGGTGAGGAGTTTGACGTCCTGTACTTGCGACTGCACCTCCCTAAAGAGCGCGAACGCTTCGCCGTAGGAGCCGGCATTTTGAAGGGCCACCGCGCGCGCAAAGAGTTCTTCTGCAGCGCTAAGACGCTCAGTGACAACGGCAGATACCGGGGAGGGTGTCGAGGAGGAAGATTGGGACACGAACGCTTCAACGTCCGCGAT
Organism: uncultured Candidatus Saccharibacteria bacterium; assembly: GCA_964429815.1. Lineage (GTDB taxonomy): Bacteria > Patescibacteriota > Minisyncoccia > Phycocordibacterales > CAYSCM01 > CAYSCM01. Next base: position 359,559 of record CAYSCM010000001.1, on the reverse strand, counting down.
TTTCTTCTGCGCGCTATCCGAAGCGGCACGGACTTGCGCGAGCGTGGTCGTCGCCGCTTCGGAGATTTCCCGCTCAGAGATCGCTACCCGCTCGTTCTGGGTCGACTGGAGCTCGCTGCCCACCGAGTCGGCAATGGCGGCTACTTCGGGCGTTGCCGTTGCAATGTTTCCGGAGAGATTGACAAAGGCACCAAGATGCTCACCAAGACCCTCCTCGAAGGAGGAGCTCACGTTGGTCGCCGCCGCGTAGTCGCCGCTCCCCTCCAATTTCTTGAGATTCCCGCGCAGATCGGCCACGTTTTTGTAGAAACGCTGTTCGACCTCGGATTTCTTCTTGGGGTCGAGCTTTCCTTCCGACGCGAGGGTCTCCGCTTCCGTAAGGCGCGTGAGCGCATGCTTGGCGGTTACTTCGGCGAGCGCTTTTTGGCTCCTAGCAAGGAAAATTTCGACTTTTTCGTTCACACCGACTTTGATGGGATATAGTGCGTCGCCCGGGACCGCGCTCTGAGCCGCAAACGACGTCCCAGCCCCGAGGAAAAGCACGAGGAGCGAAGCGACGCTCACCCGCATCGAAAGATAACTCCAAGAAAGAGCACGCGCTTGGCGATATATGCGGGGTCGCGACGAAGTAGTCTCCATCGTGTTGATGAGGGATTTGCGCATCTCTCCCTTTTCAAAATCAGAAAGCCGGACGCTTTTTCCGCGCGTGAGGATTTCCTCTATTGAATTAGCGTTTCGTTCGTTCATGTTCGTATGTTTTCGTCGAAAAGTTCCCGCAGTTTTTTTATTCCACGGTGAACGCGCACGGAGATGGTATTTTCCGATTCACCGAGTATCTCCGCTATTTCGGTGAGAGAAAGCTCCTCCACATAGCGCATGAATATCGCATCCCGATAGAGCTTCGGCAGATGGCCAAGGAGCGTCAATACTCGCTTCCCGTCGAGCAGCTCTTCGTGAGAGCTCATCTCCGGAGCCACCGGATCGAATCCCGATTCTTCGGCCATAACCTCAAGTGAGGCATGCTTCTTCCTCCGGTATTCGTCGATGATCTCGTTGTTGATCGAGCGATAGAGAAACGCTTTCATGTTGCTTACCGTGTTGCCCGACGCAATGTAATTCCACGTTTTTGCGAACGTGTCCTGCAATAAATCTCGTGCGATCTCGGTATCGTTTATTTTGAAATAACAGTAGCGGTAGAGCGCGTCCGCATGCTCCTCATATGCCGCTAGGAACGCCCTCTTTTGTTCTTCCATAATGATGACGATACGGACTCGAGGCTATTACCACGGCCTCGCGGAGAAAATACGCTTAAGGTAAGCCGCGTTATAACTGTTTTCAGCCCGTTAGCGTAGGTATCAAGACACTACGACCCTAGTATAGCAAGTCAAGTCGTGACGGTTTACTTTTCGCTTTCACGCGCTACGCTTTCCCCCATGGACCCGCGCTCAGACAAAGAACTCGTGGACGAAGCGCTGCACGGCGACGAGGCGGCCCTCGCGAATCTTGTCGAACGTCATCTGCCTGGCGTGTACGCATTCGTTTTCCGGCTCACCGGACGAGAAGAAGTCGCTGAAGATGCGGCACAGGAAACGTTCGTGAAAGTCTGGCGTAATCTTGCGCGCTACGACAGTTTTTGGAGTTTTCGTACATGGCTCTACAACATTGCCCGTAATGCCTCGATAGATCTCTTGCGAAAGCGGCGCGAGACACTTTTCTCCGAGCTCGAGAGCGACGAACGTGCCGGCTCGTTTGCGGAGAATCTTCCCGATAACGCTGCTCTGCCCTCCGAGCTGGCCGCTCGCGCCGAAGACGCGCGACATCTCGCCGAAGTCATGGAGGAGCTCCCTCTACCGCAACAAGAAGTACTTCATCTTCACTATATCGATGGGTTCACCTTTGAGGAAATCGGGAACATTCTCGGACAATCGAACAATACCGTAAAGAGCCGACATCGACGCGCCATCGAAAAACTTCGCTCCAGCCTCGACCTTCGAGAGCGGAAATGAGCATGGTGCACCAAGATTCACACTTTGTCCGTATTCTTATGTAGAGGCCATAAGCCTCTCGCCTGCGCGCGCTGGCACTGCCAGATGGGCGTAGCGCGTTTATCGCGCTGGCGCGATATGCCGACTTTATCGCGCCGGCCATGAGAAGGAGGAGTGCACCCAGATGCGCTCCTCTTACGTATACATACCATGACTTCCTACGAAGAAATCTTCCAAAGCCTAGCCTCACCGCGGCCCCGTCTTGCCTTGAAAGGCGCTATCGAACAGGCGCTCATGCGACGCATGAGGCGCGGCCATCGACTTCAGATCTTTACGATGGGTCTTTGTTCGCTTCTTTCGTTCGGAGCCCTCGTTCCTGCAATGAGATTGCTCCTCAATGAGGCGAGCATCAGCGGCTTTACCTCATATGTACGCCTCGTCGTAAGCGATGGCTCATCTGCACTAGAAGTCTGGCGAGAGCTCCTGCTCTCGATCGCGCAGACGCTGCCGGTCATGGGATTCATTGCAGTGTTGCTGTCTCTTTCCACCTTCCTTCTGTCGCTTCGGTTTTTGTTCGGCACATCGCGACCATTTTTTATTCGCTACGCATAACTTTTGCACATGAACCTGCACTCGACGTTCGAATCGAAGACGTTGCGTCGCGTCTTGATAGCTCTCCTTGCCATTATCAGCGTTCTTGTCGTCTTCCAGGCTGGTGTCGTCGTGGGACGGCATGAGGCGGGGTTTGCGTATCGTTTTGGGGATAGTTACTACCGTGTCTTCCGTTCGGGAGAAGATCGTGGAATGCCGATGGGATCTTCTTTCTTCAACCTTCCGGGTGGAAATGGTGCGTTTGGGAAAATAATCAAAGTCTCCCTCCCGACATTCCTGGTCGAAGAGCCGCGCGGAGAAGAAAAGGTCGTCCTTCTCAACGCGAGCACCACTATTCGCAGCGGGGAACAGATCATTTCTTCCTCAACGCTTGCTGAGGATGATTACGTCGTCGTCATCGGCAATCCAAATGATAGCTCCCAGGTCGTCGCGCGGTTTGTTCGCGTCCTGCCGCCGCCCCCGATGCGCTAACGTATGAAATCTTCTCCTAATAGTCGTTTTCTTATGCGTATGGTTGCCCGCGCAAAAGCTCATAAGATTACCTCGGCTATTTCCCTTCTCGCCTTTTTTGGATTTTGCTATTACGCCTATGGCGCTTTTTCGTCGACGCCGAGTCAGACGCGCTACGTGCTCGCTAGGGCGGAGCGCGGAACCATCGTCTCCTCGGTGACCGGTACCGGACAGGTTCTTGCTTCGCAGCAAATCGACCTTAAGCCTAAAGCGGGAGGCGACGTCGTATACGTAAGCCCCGCGCGGGGGCAGGTCGTCCATGCAGGGCAACTTATCGTCGCCCTCGACAGCGCCGACGCGCAAAAAGGAGTGCGAGACGCGGAGGCTAACCTTCAAAGCGCCCAGATAGCGCTTCAAAAATTGACGGAGCCAGCGGACACGCTCTCCCTGACGCAGGCCCAAAACGCGCTCTCTCAAGCGCAAAGCGATTACAGCCAAGGTCTTGATAATGGTTTCAGCTCTGTAAGTAATGCGTTCCTTAATTTGCCGTCGGTCATGAGCGGCCTCTACGACGCCCTCTATGGTCACAACAATGTCGGAGGAAACACGCAAGACAACGCTTCCGCGTTCTCTGATATGGTTCGCCTCTTCGACAACAACGTAACAACCTACAAAGATGCCGCCATCGCTGCCTACCTAGGGGCGAATGATGCCTACAACAAAACGTTTGCCGACTACAAAGCTACTTCTCGTGGCGCGGACGCCGGCACCCTTACCGGCCTTATCGGTGAATCCTATGACACCAGCAAAAAGATAAGTGACGCTATTAAAAGCGCGACCGATCTCTACAACTTCGTAAAAGACCGGCTCACCGAGCACTCACTTGCGATCCCTTCGACGCTCACTGTCTACCTCACCAATCTCGGGACGTATACGGGACAGGTCAATGGCGACGTGCAAAGCCTTCTGACGAACAAAACGGCGATAGAGACCGCTACGTCGACGATTCTCGAAAAGCAACAGTCGCTTCAAAAATTAAAGGCGGGCGCGGATAGTCTTGATATTCAATCCTCCCAGCTCACGTTGTTGCAGCGACGAAACGCGCTCTTGGATGCGCAGCAGACACTAAACAATTATGCCGTGTACGCGCCTTTCGCGGGAACGCTTGCCAAGGTCAACGTTAAAAAATACGACTCGGTGAGCGCGGGGAGCGCTGTTGCCACGCTCGTAACGTCCGATCAACTCGCCGAGGTAACCCTAAACGAGGTCGATGTCGCGAAGGTCAGGGTGGGACAGAAGGCCACCCTTACCTTCGACGCCATCGACGGGCTTTCCATCACCGGTGAAGTCGCATCGGTCGATACGGTGGGCACCGTCTCGCAGGGGGTGGTCACCTATACCGTTGACATTCATCTCGATACCCAAGACGCACACATCAAGCCTGGAATGAGCGTTTCAGCCGCCATCATCAGCGGAAGCAAAACGGACGCGCTCATCGTCCCCTCCTCCGCCGTCAAATCACAAGGCGGTGCAAGTTACGTCGAGGTCTTTAACCCGCCCGTCGCGACGTCCACAGACTCGGCACAGGGCCTTACGACGAGCGAGACACCGATCCGCACGCCGGTCACGGTCGGGCTCACGAGCGACAGCGCGGTTGAAATAACCTCGGGTCTCGACGAGGGAGAACAAATAATCTCCCGCACCATATCCGCTGCGACGACAGTGACGCAACAAGCGCCGAGCCTCATCGGGAGCGCCCGCGGCGGTGGCAACGTCCGGATACAAACGGGCGGACGCTGACCATGATCGAGCTTACGGACATCACTAAGATCTTTCATGCTGGTGATCTCGAAACCATCGTCCTCCGGGGTATTTCCTTCAGTATAAAAACCGGTGAATTCGTCGCTATCATGGGCCCGTCTGGCTCGGGAAAATCGACGCTCATGAACATACTTGGCTGCCTCGATACGCCCTCGAGCGGTACGTACTCGCTCGACGGCATCGACGTATCGACGCTCTCCGACGATGCGCTTGCGTCCATACGAAGGGCCAAAATCGGGTTCGTGTTTCAAACTTTCAACCTCTTGCGCCGCACGAGCGTCATGCGCAACGTGATGCTTCCCTTGGTCTATGCCCAAATGCCCGAACATGGAAGAGAGACTCGAGCGAAGAGGGCGCTCGTCGAAGCGGGTCTCGATGAGGGACACTTTTACTATCGGAGCAACCTTCTCTCGGGCGGCCAACAGCAGCGCGTCGCCATCGCTCGCGCGCTCGTCAATGATCCGGTGCTCATCCTCGCCGACGAGCCGACCGGTAACCTCGACACCAAAACGGGCGAGGTAGTGCTCGACACCTTCGGGCGCCTCAACCGCGAGCTCGGTCGTACCATCGTCATCATCACGCACGAGCACGACGTTGCACAGCATGCGCAGCGTATCATTTCCATTCGAGACGGCATGGTCGTCTCCGATGAAAAGACAGGTCGACATCGACTTCACGCCAATGTATGAGATTCACTGACGTTATGGATGAGACGTACCACGCCATGAGCGCCAACAAGGTGCGCTCTTCCCTTACGGTCCTGGGCATCGTGATAGGAATTTCTTCCGTCATTGCGATGATATCGGTCGGGCAAGGCGCTCAAAATTCCATTCAAGCAAGTATTCAATCGATCGGGGCTAATTTGGTACTCGTGACCCCGGGCGCACAACGCGGGCCGGGGTTCACTATATCTACCGGGCGCGGTACGGCCCAGTCGCTCACGCGCGGCGATGCGGACGCCGTCGCTTCCGAGGTGAATTCCGTCGAAGCCGTTGCGCCGGAACTCACCGGGCGCTACCAAATAAGCGCCAAGGGCACTAATACGAACACTTCGGTCATCGGTACGACGGGCAGCTACCCGACGGTTCGCAACGTTGAAGTCGACGAAGGTTCTTTTATCTCCGACCAAAACGACCGCTCGCTCGCCAAGGTCGCGGTCCTTGGTCCCACCGCCCGCGACGACCTTTTCGGCGAAGGTGCGGATGCCTTGGGGGACGTCGTCCGTATCAAAGGGGTGCAATTCAAGGTCATCGGTATCACCAAAAGCAAGGGCGGGTCCGGTTTTAACAACCCCGATGACGCTATCTACGTACCGCTCACGTCCGCGCAGCGCTACCTTGCGGGAAGTTCCTACCTCTCGACCATAAGCGTCGAGGCTGTCGATGCGGCGGCCATGACCCAGATGCAGCAGGATATTACGACGCTGCTCCTTAATCGCCACCACATCTCGGACCCCACCGCCGCCGACTTTTCGACCATCAACGAGGCGGATATCATCGCGACGGCCTCAAGCATCACCGGGACCCTTACTATTCTTCTTGCTGCGATCGCGGGGATATCGCTGGTGGTCGGCGGCATTGGCATCATGAACATGATGCTGACGACGGTTACCGAGCGCACGCGAGAGATAGGGCTTCGCAAAGCAATAGGTGCGACTCGACACGACATCACGGTCCAATTCCTTGCCGAGGCCGTGGCGCTCACGGGGGTAGGAGGTGTCATTGGGATACTTCTCGGCTGGGCTCTGGCCCGTGCTGTCAAAGCGCTCGGACTTGTACAGACGAGCGTCTCCATCTCTTCGGTCATCCTGGCGTTCGGAGTGGCGGCGGGGATAGGAATACTCTTCGGCTACTATCCGGCTCGGCGCGCGGCACAGCTTAACCCCATCGAGGCACTTCGCTATGAGTAGCATTATTAATTAGTAACGTAACCATCTACCATGAACCGAAAAAATCTTATCATCGTCGCCGTCGTCCTCATCATCGCAAGCGGTGCATCGTTTTACGCAGGCGTGCTTCACGCGCGCTCCGGTACCGGAGCGCGCGCAGTACGCACTGCCGGAGGGTTTGGCGGAGCCGGGGCGACCGGGGCGACCCAGCGGGGGCGTCTCGGTAACGCCGCGGTGGGAGAGATAATCGCGAAGGACGAACAAAGCGTCACCGTAAAGTTGCCTTCCGGCGGTTCCCGCATCGTCTTCTTCGGCGCTTCGACGATGGTCGGGAAAATGGTCGCGGGGAACCTCGACGACCTTGTGCTCGGTGAAAACATCGTTGCTGCCGGCAGTAACAATTCGGACGGCTCTATTACGGCAAACTCGATCCAAATACGACCTGCTTCGACCACCGAAACCTTTTTTGCCGCCGGAGCTCGGCCTCGCTAACGTAGGCCGATGAACCTACACCCCCTCTTCGTTCACTTCCCAATCGGCCTCCTCGTTGCCTATGCGATCGCGGAAATAGCTTCTTCCGGTGGGTGGTTTCGCGGACCTCACTGGAGGCATTTCCGCGGAACACTTGTCATCGCCGGGGCCGTCCTCGCCCTTATCGCGACGCAGCTCGGCGAGGTGACGCAAGAGTACGTACTCGCACAGCACCCTGAGAAAGAAGCTCTCATCGGGGTCCATTCGCAGTTCGGCTACACAACGGCGTTTCTCTTTTCGGCGCTCGGAATCGGATACGCCCTTTTCTTTCTTGAGGAGCGTTATTCGAAATTCTTTTCAAGATGGGCGGGGCTATGTCTTGCAAGGCTCGAGAAAATCTTGCAGTATCCTCCCCTGCGCATCTTTCTTTCGGTCGCGGGTCTTATCACCATCACGATAACCGGAGGTTTCGGTACGGCTATCGTCTACGGGCCGGACATAGACCCGTTCGTACGCGTCATATATCACCTCTTTTTTCTAAGTTAGAGGTGCGGCAGTCGCCCGCAAGCGCCATTGAGGTTGGTGGAGGAGCCTTCTACCCACCCGACTATATCCCCTGGCAGACTCCCTTCTCGCGAGTCCACCCGGACGAAATCATGAGCGCCTTCAACGTCGGTCTTGCCGGTCACCTCGACATAATCGCCGAGGTGCATGACCGCGACGATGGAAGAGGTCGAGGAGCGACGTGAGTATATGGGAGTTACCGTTCCGGCCATAGTAAAACACACGAACGGAGGAAGTGTGATCACTGTGGGTACGTCAGCGCAGTTTCCGGAGAGGCGGGCACCTGTGTCCGGTGCAATGTAGCGCAGTCGGAACGGACCGATAGATACCGTGTGGGCAACTCCGGGATCGAAGCCGAACCAACCTTTGGCAGTTATGCCGGAGACGCCTACTTTTTCTTGCGACGAGAGAAACCCCGATACGGAGGCGTCCCTGTCAGGCCTTGCGTAGACGGTCGTCGTCACCATCGCGATCAGTTCGCATGGACCTGTCTCAAACACTCCCTCTCCCCCGGTCTCGACGAGCCCGCTGCGAAAGAGAACATACGCCGCAATGCTTGAGCACAGCACGAGCACAAGGACGATACCGAGAATTCCTCCTCGTGCATGCGGATTCATCGCCGCATTGTACCAGGAGCCGTCATGAAGGGTAGGTGAACCGTTAGCCGAGATCATCTTCTCGAACAAAAACCTTTCATCCGATTCTTAGGTGAGCGGATTTTTTCCCTGAATGATGCGTACGAGAAAAAGTATGACGGCGACGACGAGAAGAATATGGATGAACCAGCCGATGGTGTAGACGCCTATTACGCCTAGGAGCCAGAGGATGAGGAGAATGACCGCGATGGTTATGAGCATAACTTTTTCTTGTTAGGTTAGTAACTTATGCTCTGAAGTCTCTCACGGCGTCGCTAAAGGTAGCGTGAATTTTTCTCCGCGTATTAAAATCACCCAAAAAAACACGCCACACGTGGCGTGTTTTTTTGGCTTACGACTGGCCCCCTTTGCGGCCAGCGACGCTGGCGCGTTCGGGATTATTGGCGAAGTTGCCGGGATTGTTCTCCTTGCCCTGGCTTTTCCCCCCTTTGCTGGCGATTTTACGCTGTAACTCCTTGTCCATCGCCGCGAATCCACGTTTCTTTTTTCGTGAGTTGTGCGCCCCGTTTCCATGCATACGCTATGCTGTGCGGATAGGCTGGCCGCTAATGTCGACCATCCTCATCAAACCAAAGCTCCCATGAACGGAAGGTTAAAAATACGCCGTCACTGGGAGAGAGGCCCTCGTGGACCTTCACGAGAAGAAGGGTCTTACGTGCGCGCAGGCGCGGCGTAGCGTCGATACAGGGCAACCGTCGCCAATCCGACCACGATGCCGATGATCGCTCCCGCGAGAACATCGCTTGGGTAGTGGACTCCTGCGTAGATGCGGGAAAGCGTCATAAGGGTTGCGGCAATGAAAGCGATGGTTCCCGCTCGTCGATTAAAGCGGATAAGTACGGTCGCTATTGCAAAGAAAAAGAGTGTGTGACCGGAGGGGAACGAATAGCCACTTCCACCGATGAGTGGGATAAGTTGGTGCACGCCAGAGAGGGCTTCGAAAGGACGCGGTCGCGCATAAAAGAAAGCGATGAGCGGCTTGATAGCGAAACGCGCCGTGAGGGCCGCGACGAGCGCGAGCGTCACCATGTCACGATGTTCGCTAAGGCGTTTTGAAGGAATGTCGAAAAACCCCGCGAGTACGACGACCCAGAGATATTGAGAGTACTCTGCGAAAAAAATTGCGACGTAATCGAGGAAGCGCGACGAACCAGCGAGGTCGTTTATGGCACGAAATAGCGTAAGGTCCAGGTTCATTGCGGAACACAAGCGAGCTGCGAGCCAGGCGGCGTGGCGCAGTTGCCGGAGATGATGTCGCCGTAAGATGAGGTGAAAGAGCACGACATGCCTGAGTACTTACCGATACAAGCACTGATAGCTTCTTGAGGTGGTTGCCCCGGGATGCCTCTCGTGCTCTGCGAAGGCTGGCTTATTGGTGTTATCTGAGAACCCGACGCTCCCGCTCCCCCGGTCATAAGTGACACCGGTTTCCCCCGGAAACAGCTTGCGGAGTAGGGAAAATCTGGCGTCAACACGTAGTGATAGGTCGTCCGCACCTCTCCATCTATGACGACGTCGCTCACTAGTCCATGACATTCGTCGAGGTTCTCGGTCGTGAGGTAGGCATTCGCTGCGACCGTGCCACCGGTTATCGGAAAGCCGTCGAGTGCATAGCCGAGCACGGTCGAAACATTCGTGTCCTTAAAACAAGCCGAGAGCCCGTGGTAGTGGTACTGTCCGGTCCTCTCCGGATGGCCGCCACAAGAATCTTGCACCTCATGCGCGACGGCATCCCGCGTGTCCGCATCAAATCCATTGAAAAGCGGCACCCCGAGAGCATGATGCCCACTTCCCCGCCCATGCAGTAGGGCGAATCGCTGTACGCGGGATTTTCCGGAAGGGTCTTCAACAAAGACTGCGCTGAAATGGAGTTAGGGTTCCTATCGTAAGCATACGCGGGGTCGCTTGCGGAAATCGGGAATACCCCGGTTGTGTAGCCGACGGGGAGTCCATTCCCCGAGAGAATGCGACTGGCACCGGAGATGATGTTTGAAAATGTCGCATTCGGCCAAACGATTGCTCCGCGTACGGCAATCTTCTCGCTCGGATTCCAAGTACTTCCGTGGATCCACGGACCATTCGCCTGCGCGCCACCGCCTCCGCCCATGGCGCGACAGAGGTAGATGTAGCCCTTCTTGGGCCCGGAGGTGATGTACTTATAATCGCCAAGGGGTATCGCACCGTTACTATACTTGTTGTCTGCGAGTGCCAAGAGCTCGCTTTGGCTAAGGGGTGCGCCACCTGTTGCGCGATGGGAGGATGAGGTCTCGGTGGTTTTTGTTTGCGTATTCGAATTCAGTGTCGGCTGCAGCGAGGAAATTTTTTGGGCTTGATTATTTTGGTCGGTCGAAGCAGGTGCGGACAATTCATGCCGTAATCCCCAAAAAGCCCCTCCCAAAATGACGAGGCCGATAACGCCAAGCCATACTTTAGCCATACACAAAGTATACCTCTGCCGCAGCAATCGTGCGGAGCAACATGGGCGAGGTTATGCCGGCACTAGTGAGTGCTTGGCGGACTAAAACCCAAGCTCTTCGTCGACGAGGAGTAGGTAAACCTTGCGTCCGGTAAACGGAGCTTCCCGGTGAAATAGTAAGGTCTTCGAATGAAGCGTGCCTATGCCATGCGCCTTTTTCATGCGTGCATCTTCAAGCGGAACAACGTATTCTTTGAGGCGTTTAAATGCGGCTGCCAGATCGGGGACTATTTTCTGTTTTCCTACTACGAAAATCAGGTTGCTGGCATTGAACACAACGCCCGGAAGCTGGCTTCCAGAGGCAGAAGCTATGAGGAACTCCCCCTCCCCCGTGAGCGCATGTACGCTCCCGAGGTAATAGTCGGCGATCGATGCCTCCTTGCGCAGGCGCGCCTGCTTTGCCGGATCACTTTCTTTCAAAATCTCCTCGTGGAGATTGCGCCAGCTATGTTTGCCCGATTTCAGATAATCGATATACCCGATCTCTTCGAGAGTCCTCGAAGTGCCATTCATCACCGACGCTCCTGCCGGAATCAACTCTTTAATTTTTTCAAGCGCCCCCTCCCGACCTTTGATGAGCATCACTTCAATGTTACGTTCTTTGAACGTATCAATGAGTGACGTTGGCACGTTCTCTTTTTTTGATGCAGCGACTTGTGGCATATGCATGAAATAGAAGCTAGTAGAGCACTATATTCCACTAAGTACTTTACTTTGTAAAGCAGTTTCCATAGCCCCACAATAAAGACTTTACTTTGTAAAGTCTTCTATGCTAGAGTACAGCTATGACCAAAGAGACCTGCCCTATTACCAGGGTTGCCGAACTCCTTTCTGACACCTGGACGATGCTTATCATGCGAGCGCTTACGGAAGGACCGAAGCGTTTTTCTGAGCTTGAGGGCTGGCTTCAAGGAATATCGACCCGCACGCTTACCCTTAAGCTCATGCGCCTCAAGAAGCTCGGCTTAATCGCAAAATCAAAAGAGGGGATCTATACCGCAACGGGAAAAGGCAGGGGTCTCAAAGTCATCGAAAACGCGATGATTAAATACAGCGAGCTTTATTTGAAATCCAAGTAATCTGCTGGCCGCTCCGGTTCAGAACCCAGAGTGGTAAGACACTATAAGGATTCTTTGGAGACTTTCATGATAGCAAACTGACCCGTCTCGGTTGGGGTCATTTTTTGAAAATGATACGAATGTTACGACACTCAAGAGTTTTGCGAAAACCCGTCAAATCAGTTATCCACCGTTTTCAAAAATCTCGAATGCTTCATTTAGGGTCATTGGAGATTTTTGCGTTCTCGCCTGGCACCTTTTACTCGAACACCGGTTGTAGAATCCATTGCATGGCACCGAATTTTAAACTCTATTTGCAATATAGCGCGGACATCAGAAAGATTGCTGAATACGAGTGGGTTCCAGATCTTGACCCCGATGATATAGAAAGCGAACTGAAGTTGCGGCTTATCAACGCGAAGCTCAATTTCAAGCACAAAAATGGCGCAGCGCCGCGTACATACGTTCTTAGCATTCTCAAAAACGGAATAAAGGACCTCCGCCGCCGCGCGGGGCGTGATACCTACATAACCAATCGAGTATATCCCGCAGGATTGGAGCTGTGAGGGGCGGGTATTAAACTCCGATTTTCCGGCGACTACTACATACAGGAGGCATAGCGTCTCCTATTATTCGTTAATAGTCGTAACCATATGACTAAAAACACTGTCGCAGTCTCTGCGGATACGGCTCACAAACTGTGGGTCGAATATGTTCCCATTACCAGCCTTAAGCACGCCGAATATAATCCTCGTTTGGTCAACGATGACACGAAGAAGCCCGTGCGCGAGAGTCTTGAGCGGCATGGAAGTGTTGATCCCCTTGTAGTAAACCGCGCCAAGGAGCGCGAGAACGTCATTATTGGCGGCAACCTCCGCTTCGAAGTCATGAAAGATCTCGGGTACAAGGAGGTGCCGTGCGTCTTCGTCCACATTGCCGATATCGAAAAAGAGAAGGACCTCTGCCTCCGCCTCAACAAGGCTGTCGGTGAGTGGGATTACGACCTGTTGCTCGCCGAGTTCGACGAAGCATTCCTTGAGGCTGTCGGCTTCGATTCCGAAGAACTCGACAACATCTTTGAGGAAGATTCTACGGAGGCGGAATTCTCACTTGAGAAAGAGCTCAAAAAGCTCGACATCAAAACAATCGGTGTGCGGAAGGGCGACGTGTACGAGCTCGACGGTTCGCGGCTTCTCTGTGGGGACAGCACTATCGAAGAAGATGTGCTCAAGCTCATGTCCGAAAAGGCGGACATGGTTATGACGGACCCTCCGTATCGGCTGGACTACCTCAAAGGCAAGACCCGCAATGGCGAGCCAACGGTTGGGTTCGGCTCGAAGAAGAACCGTCGCTATCTTGAAACAGAATCATTGCCAGCCGATTTCACCGAGAAATGGATGAGCAATGTTGCGAAAGTTGCGAATAAGGACTTCTCAATCATCTGCTACGAAAACTGGAAGAACATTCGCGAAATCTGGAGTGAGATGGAAAAGCACTGGAAGGTGCGCAATATGATCGTGTGGCACTTGCCGAACCGCAACCAAGGATACGCGGGGCGCAATAAGTTCTTCTCCAAGCACGACATCGCGATGGTCGGCACGAGCGAGGAGTACAGCGGTCTGAATCTCGAGAACGAACAGGAGTTGTACGAGAACGAGTACCAAACGGCACTCTTTGCCATTGACGGCAAGGGCGCACACTGGGAGAGCTACGGCAAAGACAAGAAATACTGCCCGACCGATTTCATCGAGTTCAATGCCGCTGATGAAAAATCTTCAGGCCAAGCGATCATCTTCGGCGTAAAACCGATCGAGATTCTCGTGCCGTACATCAAGACGCTCACGAAGCGCGGGCAGCTCGTGCTTGAGCCGTTCGGCGGGAGCGGGTCGACGCTCATCGCATCCATCACGCTTGGTCGGCGTTGTTTCCTGATTGAGAAATCACCTGTGTACGCCGAAGTAATTCTCAATCGCTGGGAGAAGTTCACAGGCAAGAAGCGCGTGAAGATCGGCTAGTTTATGACGCACGGTGCCGATAAACGCGAGGAATTCCTCAAGGCGTTGGAGACCACGCCGTTTATCGGCACGGCCGCGCGAAAGGTCGACGTTACGCGCATGACCATATACCGGTGGATGCACGACGACCCGGAATTCAAGCGGGCCGCGGAAACCGTGCGGAGAGTGAGCCGGGAGGCCGTGAGCGAGAAGGCGGAGTCGAACATCATCAAAGGGATCAACAACGGGGACAAGGCGGACTCCAAATTCTTCCTCACGCACAACAGCAAGTTCTACAGCCCGAAGCTTCGCGGCGAGGAGGAGAAGATACCGCTCATGGATAAGTTCGACGACTATGAGGAATTCGGTCCCGACTACCAGATGGAAATCGACCTGAAGAAATTGCGGAGGATGTTCACCGGCCCCGACGGGAAGTTACTTGTCAGAGAGGCTTCGTTGAAGAAATTCCTTGACGAAGTTGAGAGACAGAGAAAACAAGACCTAATTGAAGCATTTTCAGACGAAAACGGGCAGATCGTTATTAGCAAAAAGACACTCGAGAGGTTGAATGAGAAATACGGGAACGAATTCAAAGACCCAACAGATCCCACCGACCAAGATACTTCTCCTCCGGATCCTGAAACTTCCGCATAGTCGTGTCTTTGCGAGCGCTGCCGTCCTTCTTCGGTTCGCTTAACCACCTCGCGTGCGACTCGCGAGCGTACTCGGCAACTACCTTACTGGGCACGACCGTGTACTCAGGATGCTTGTTGAGACCGTCGTCGATGTTGATAAAAACGTAAAAGAGATTGTTCGCGTAGTAATGTTCTCCTTTCTCGTTGAGAATCCATACACGATCATTACCCGACTTTGCCTTTACCTGGATACCTACAGATTTACTCGCCTCCGCGTTTGAGCAGAGGATGTCTACGCCTTTGGTGTTGCGAAGTGTGATAGAGGCGAGGTATCCACGACGCGAAAGTTCAGCGGCGACGTAGTACTCGCCGGAGACGCCGGTAAGGATGGTATTACGCTTGTTATTGGATATAGGGTCCATGTGGTGTTCCTAACTTAGATTCGGAGGCTTGCGAAGGAGGTTACCAACTCTTGCCTTTGTCGGACATTCGTAGCCTAACATTGAATATTCCATTTTGGAATATCCCATAACGGAATAGACGCTTATAGGTATGAGAAAGTCCATTCATACTGACGAGCGGGCTGTATTCGTGAAGCGACTGAGGAAAGCCCGCCTTGATGCGGGGCTGACACAAGCCGAGGTCGCTGACAAACTCAAATGCTCTCAGTCGTGGGTGTCGAAAGTTGAGCTGGGAGAATTGCGGGTAGAAGCAATATGGCTCAACAAGCTGGCGAAGCTATACGGAAAGAATGTTGAGTATTTCCTCTAAGCTACTCCGTTAAGGCCTCCTTCAACTTCCAATACACCCCATTCCCCAACGGCAGGAGTTCGTCGATCAACTTATAAGTCTCGTCTTGAGTCTCTGGATTCTTATGCAGCGTCCTGAAAATATTTACAAGGTCGGCGTCGACATGCATGAAGTGTCGACTGCGTGGGCTCACATCAAGTGGTTTGAGATAAAGTCGTAAAATCTCCAGTGTGTCCTTGGGGACTGCTGCCGCCAACGTCGGGAGCGAATCCATTAGCTTAATCTCCCAGTCGACTTTACCTTTAGATTTTTTGAGTGTTTTCTGAATCCTTCGGGCAAGTGCCGTTACATCGTCATATAAACCACCGGTTGTATCCATCCAGAAACCATATTCGGCAAATACATCCGGGTCATTAACGTATTCAAGCGTCCAATCCCAGAAGTCAATAAGCTTAGAAAGTTTGATCTCAGGATTTTCAGCGAGATTCTCCTTTGCATGATCTTTCGAGATCACATAGCGTCCGATGAATGATACAAACTCTTGATACCTCTTTTGGTTTGGAGTGCTCCAAAAAAGTTTGAACAGACTTGAATCAAGCGTGAAATCCTCGAAGTGGATGTACGCCAATGCCATATGAGTTGCTAATGCTTCGTCAAGGTCTGCACGGTAATTTCTTTTCGGATAAGAGTCAGGATTATTTTTGATTGCTCGTTCGTATTCACCCTGTAGCTGGACAAACATCTCTCGATAGAGACTACGAGTCAGATAACCCTCCCACGCCGCGAGATACAGATGAACCTTTTTACTGTCGCTCGTAAATATTTGCGGGAGGAGCTTTCGGACTTCCTTAACATCGCGGAAGTAGAAAAACGGTAGATAGTGTCCGTACATGAAGAAAATTGCGCCGGTATTTTCACGCGCTAAAAGATCCTTGTACTCTTGCAATACATCTGGAGATAGCTTCACTTTTGCGTCCTTCGCATACTTACGCCCATCCCACTCCATAAACATTACGAACGCTTGATATGCTCGGCCGCGAACCGAGTTAATGGCTATCGCGAAAGGATCGCTCACTAATTTCTCTCCGCCGGGCGGCGTGGTAGTCATGCCAGCCGTTTCAGGTTGCTCGTCCTTAGGAACCGGATCCGGTATGGTGAGTAGGTAGCAAATAATCTTGAAAAGATCCTCCCGGTTCTTATTGAAGGACTCCTCAGTGATTCCGTTATCATTTCGGAGATAATCCTGCAAAACATCTCCGAGGCCGTCGTGTACACCAATCCATCCTGCGAGCCAGGCATCGAAGTGCTCCCTTTCTCGCTTAGTGAAATCAAAAGACTCTCGTTGTCCTTCTTTCGTAATTGCGACACCAAGCGCAATAATCTGCTGCCAGTTTATTTCTGACACTTTTTCTCGATGCAAGCGAATAATCTCATCCACGCCACGGAAGAAGGAGTAGGTGTAGTGTGGATCCATTAGTTTTCTATCGAAAAACAAAGTCGCGTTGGCGGTATATTCACTCGTGCGTTCTTTCATTTGTGACCGCATTTTATCCGCCACCCCCTCTGCGTTTACCGGTTTTAGAAAATCTTTCCTACCGTCTATCTTTTGTAGTTGCTCCGGCGTCAAGCGGGTTTCTAGAGCTTGTACAATCTCCGGAACCGGCTTTCCCCAGACATCATCTGCCTCCTTGGGTGACTGCGAAACTATTGTGCCGGCATACGAATGACCTACGCTAGGCTCAGGCGTATAATTTGGATCAAGCGGCATCTTGTAGAGGGCTTCCACCCGCTGCTTCTGCGGTTCTGACAGATGCCTTTGGATACTGGCAAATATACCGTAGCCGTATGGGTGCTCTTCATTCACGTCAAGTATCTCAAAGGCACGTTGAATATATGCCTTCCGGTCCTCCTCGGACAGAACAACATCAAAACACCTTTTAAGAGCGTGATCGTATTCCGCACCGCCTGTAATTGGCCATAACATTTCTCGCGACTCTAGGCCCTTGAAAAATGCAGTCTGTAATTCGTCCTTGAACACCTTCGGACACAGACTCCAGACATAGAGCCGCAGTCGCCACATGGATCGACTATCCGGCAAACGTTCTATGTGTTCGTAGATCCGGCGAGTCTCTTTTGAATCGTTGCAGCTCTTACCAATAGAGCGATTCACGAGTGTTTTGACAACGGCTGCCAGTTCTCTGACCTCATCTCTATGTGAATAATGTCGGCCCTTGCCCAATTCAAGAGAAAAAAAGTCAACATCAAAGAGGTGAAAAATCTCACCGATTTCAAAAACGTTATCTTCTCGATCGCCAGTCCTGATAACGCCCGCGAGTGCATTAGTTGCGACCCGAAGAGCAGCATCTAGATGTTTATCATCAGAAGAGGCAAGAAGACTGAAAATGTCTGTTTCGCTGAGGTCTGAAAGGAAGAAGGGATTGTCCGTCGATATCCCATTGTTAATCTTTGCCAGCTCATCCTTTGAACGTGTCCGCAAAACCGCTTCCGCAAGGATAAGTATGCTGTCCTGGTCCTTGGCAACTGCAAGCGTCTCGAACATCTTTTGATATTCAAAAACCCACCTATTGAAAGGCGCCATAAGTTGAATCCATTGATCATCGCGGATTTTCACGACTACTCGTTTAAGTTGGTCGGCGGGCAATTTGCTCGAAATCCAAAGAAAACGATCAACCACTTCTGGATTGAAGTTCTCTTTAGATATGGAAGTGTCTAAAATGAGTTTAGTGACCTTCTGTGGAATTATCTCAGCCACCCGAGCCAAATAATCAAGCTCAGGCGTTTGATATGAGTATTTCGTGGGATCACTAGCTTTTGTCTTCGCCACATTCAGAATATCTCCGCGTACCAAGTCAAACCACTTTTCATCGGCTCTAGTATAAAAATACTTCTTCACGTCGAGGTGAATCTCAGTTATTTTTTTTACAGCCGTCCATGCAGCCTTCCCTGGGCCGTGAGCAATGTACTCATCTATCCTGTTGTGTAATTCGATCTGGTTCATGGTTCAGTACGTTTCTTTGCGATTTCAGAAATACGAGATAAATGTGAGAAGAAATCTTTTGCTCTCTCAATAAAAATATCGTCATTCACGCAGTCCTCGATTTTAAGCGAGCTATCTCTAAGAAATGCGCGTAGAGCGTGCAGTATTCCGGATGCTTGATGATGATCTATACTAGAGAAATATCGATACAGAAGCCAAAATGACGTTAGACTATCCTCCTCGTCTGTTGCAAGCCCTCCTTTTGCGTTGCTGTGGTTGTAGACAGAAACAAGGTCCCGCCTGAATTCATCTGGGCCACTCCACTCGTGGAATATTTCACGTAATGACGATGAGCAGTGTTCTTTCCACTCAGGATTGTTTTGATACTTTGTCCCGACGGCAAAAACCGCACCCAATAGCATGGTATGAGCACTTCTCGTTATTTGACGCTCCCGTCTCTTCTCTACTTCTAGATAAAAACTATTGAAGAAGCCCCCGTACGTGTCTACCTGCCGTCTTTCCAAACCAAGCGTATACAGTCCTCTGGCCAGCGGATCTTCCTCGATGGTGCCTGAAGGAGCGTGGTTATGTATTTCCACTTTCTCGATGTAGTCCCCACCCACATACTTACGCTGATCATCTCTTAACTGGCGACTAAACCAATTGGAGAAATCGAGTTTTTCGATTATTTTTCCAATCTTAAGCCAAGATGGTAGCTCTATCATGGGATATTTATGGTCTGTGTCATTTCGTCGCCATGTTTTTTTCGATGACTTCTCGATTCATTTCCCGGACTTTGTCCGGTTATCTTGCTTGCAGAGCATCTGGCAGTTTTCAGCTGTTGTTTTTCCGCCCTCATGCCATGGCGTGATGTGGTCGGCTTCCATTTCTGAAACGTCAAACTTCTTTTTGCAAAACGGACAGACGCCGTCTTGTCGCTCGTATGCCTCGCGCTTCATTTTGTCGGTGAACGCGCGGATAGAAAGTTCGCGCTCGTTGCCGGTCAAAACATACGGATAGATGCCGGACTTTTTCGTTACATCCTCGTCCTGCATTAGTTTCTTGACTTCGGTTTCGAGTTTGGCGGCATTCAGTTTCTTGTCTTTGAACTCATTGTATAGTTCACCCCAGTTCACATGCGCCATTTCCTTGCGGTAGTTGGGGAACGTCTTTCGCGCCCACCCAATTACGTCTTGGAAGTAAGTCCATAGTTTCTCAGCGTCTTTGTCATGCTGATGCTTCGCCATGTAGGCCGCAACCTCACCCTTGTTTATCCATGAGAGTGCAGTTTCCAAATACTCCTGTCGGATCGGCGAGCCACTGACGAGCGCCCCACCGTCGTTTGCCAAGTGATAGGCAGCACAGCCCGTCTTGCTGAATTTGAGTTTTGCGTCTGAAAGCCAAGGGCCAGTGTATACAGCATTGCGAAGCTCTTGGTCTGTTAACTTTTCGCCCGCGATGTTGATTGTCCTAAACCAGTCGAGCCGTTCCTTATCTGTGCCCTCACAGAAATAAATCATCAGCTCGTAGCTCAAAATCTGCTCTTGCTCCTCCTTGATGAGATTGTGGAAATAGCGGTCGCCGAGCGAGAAATCACCATTGACATACTGGCCGATGCTGATGGTGCGCTGTTGGCCGTCGAGCACTTCATAACCGCCGTCCTCCCGCACCATCCAATACATAACGTTGAGTGGAAATCCTTTCTTGACCGTATCAAGCACCGCATCGCGCTGTTTGTCTTTGTAGATGAACTCACGCTGGTACTTTGGACGAATATCGAGCTTACCACCATACGCTACGACGCCTTCCTCGGCGCTGTCTTTGTAGCCATTCACGACATCGCGTATTTTTATTTTTTGTAGCTCGATTTTCATAGCGTTTTATTTTTAATGACAATCCTTCCGTAATAACCCTTCGTCTTGATAATAGGCCCGTATTCCATTGTCGTTTTTCCGTTTGGCCTGATCTGTTTTGTTTTGGTCGCTCCTAGCTCTTGTCCAAGTGGACCAGAGATTAGTGCGCCTAGAATTGTAAATTGGTCGGGGCTGTATTTATCAAGGAAAGTAATTGGTACACCGATAGCGCCTTTATAGTCCATGGGAATATCAACAGTTTTGTTCACATTTATGGCGTCGTAGTTATCGTATTTAGGATATTCTTTTGGCGAATACTTTTTGTAAAGCACAACGCTGTCGTGGCGTTCGTCGTAATCGAGATTGGTAAACCAGCGCACACCTTTGACGCGAATATATTTGTTTCCGTCGCTGTCAACTCGGTAGCCAGCTGCGTTTAGCGGGTAGTCCTCCGGCACTCGGAACTCGCGGTCCCCACTATGGATACTTGCACCGAGCCATAGTTTGTTTGCCTTAATCAAAGGGAACACTTCTTTGTAGGTGACGGCGTTGATGTTGCCGATGATCAGGAATTTTTTGTTGTGTTCTACCAGTTGCGAAATGTATTCACGAAAAAGTGAGAATGGCGGGTTTGTCACGACGATGTCTGCCTCTTTAAGAAATTCCATGCATTCATCGCTGCGGAAATCGCCGTTTCCTTTCAGCGGGGTTGCTGTGTTCTTGTCGTGCTGCAGTAGATACTTCACATCATCAAGATTGATTGCACCGTCGCCGTCCGCGTCTGGGACCTCCCGTATTGCAATTTTAAACGGTTCTTTGCCGTCGGGTTTTAGCCCCTGCATTTCAAAAAGCGGCAACTGCCCACCAGCGATAGGCGATTTGACGAAGCTCGTCGTGATAAGTTTTTTCAACTCAAGCGCGTTGAAATTTGCGGCAAAGTATTTGAAAAAGTTGCTTTCGAACGGGTCGTCACAGTTGCAGTACACGACTTTGCCGCGAAACTGGTTTTTGTAGTGCTTCAGCTCTTTTTCAATATCAACGAGTTGAGTGTAGAACTCGTCTTTTTTCGCTTTCTTTGCGCCGTGTAGGCTTGTGTTCGCAACTTTGACTTTCATAAAATTATGAAAGCTCGCTTAATGCTTTCTCGACACCCTCAGGATCGACGAAGGAGTAGTACGCGCGTCGACCACCGCGTGAGGTCGCCTCTTTCTTCAAGATGCCAAAGCTAACAAGAAGACGCAGATTTGAAAATTTCGGTCCGCCCTTCTCTTGAAGACGCTGATATACCCATGCGCCAGCAAAGTCAGTGTTGTGAATCTCTTTCCGCAAATTCAAGCACTCTCGAATGATAGGGAGCCAATCAGGCCGCTCTACCGCGAGCCGTTTAACTGCTTTGTACCCTGAAACTGAATCTTCCATACCTACCATCATAATGCATCAAATGAATCAAAGTCAAATCGGCTCTGAAGGTTACCAACTTAGACGTTGGACTTCCTGGCGGGAGGCGTCATTCCTTTGGGTATATGGAAACCATAACCCGAGGGGCTAGAGCTCCAGGCACTTTCGTGCCGCAATTAGCAGTACCAGTTAAGTATGTACTCTACGCTCGAAAGTCGACTGAGGACACGAGCGAAAAACAGGCACTGTCCATCGACTCTCAGGTGAAGGAAATGCTCGAGATCGCGGAGCGTGATGGCATCGAGATCGTGGACATCCGGCGTGAAGCACACTCTGCGAAGGACTCCGGCCAGCGGCCTGTGTTCAATGAGATTCTCAAAGACATCCGCTCCGGACGGTTCAACGGTGTACTCACCTGGAACCCAGACCGCCTGAGCCGCAACGCAGGCGACCTCGGGAGTCTGGTGGACTTGATGGACCAAAAACTTCTCGTCGAGATCCGAACATACGGCCAGAAGTTCACAAATTCACCGAGTGAGAAATTTCTTCTCATGATTTTGTGCAGTCAGGCAAAGCTTGAGAACGACAACAAAAGTGTGAATGTGAAGCGAGGCCTCCGCATGCGCTGTGAGATGGGCTTATGGCCTGCGCCTGCGCCGACCGGCTACCTCAACGAGAAACGTGTCGACCGGAAGGGGTACGTCATGGTCGACCCCGACCGTGCACCAGTCGTTCGGCAGATGTTCGAGAAGGTCGCATACGAGAAATGGTCTGGGCAAAAGCTCTATCACTGGCTCAAGTTCGATATGAATTTCCGAAGCGCAACGAGCAATAAGCCTCTGACTTTGAGTAACATTTACAAAATCCTGCAGACGCCGTTCTACTTCGGACAGTTTGAGTACCCAATCGGGAGCGGCAAATGGTACACGGGCAAACACGAACCGATAATCACCCGTGAACTGTATGAAAAGGTGCTGGCACAACTCAAGCGCGACAGAATTGTGCGCGGTGAGTCCAAGGAGTTCGCCTTCACACGACTCATCACCTGCGGAGCGTGCGGCTCGGGTGTCTGCGCCGAGGAGAAGCACAAACTCATCAAAAGCACGGGCACGACTGCCACGTACCTGTACTACGGATGCAATCGCTCAAAGGATCGCGCCTGTAGAGCCGCCGGTTACATTCGCGAAGAGGAGCTTGTCCGACAACTCATAGAGCAGATAGATAAATTAGAACTCAATGAGCCGATAATTCGCAAGAAATTTGAGGAGGAACGCGCCCGAGCTAAGAAATTCCAAAGAATGTTCTTGGGGCAGCAATCACCGCAGCGTGTCGAGGAACACTTCGATGCACGGCATTATGTGAGACATGTCCTGACAGAAGGCGATGTTCTTGAGAAGCGTGAACTGCTAGGAACTCTTAAAACCAGAATCACATTAAAAGCAAAAAGATATCTCTAGAGAAATAGTCGGCCAACAAAAATCGCCCTGTAAGGGGCGATTTTTGTTCTGAATACCGGACTCACCGGATATGCAATAACGGAATAGTACATTCAGCGAATCGGCGGACCTTTGAGTTCTGAGGCTCTCCGGTCTCGCACGATACTGCGCTGACTGCTGCTGCGGGACTAGGGCTCGAACCTAGATTACCAGGGCCAGAACCTGGTGTCCTACCATTAGACGATCCCGCAATATAACGGCGTGATTCTAGCATGTCTTCGTCTTTTTTCTATCTACGAGAACGATAGTCTCGATGCAGTTTCAACAAAACGAACAGAGCGGTTAGGATCCAGAGTACGACCCACGCATGAACGATGGTCGTCGCATGCGGCTCGAGGAAGCGCTGGAGCGCGTTGAGCTCGACCGGGGGATTCCCCGCGAAAGATTTTTGCACGAGAAGCGTCGTGGTTGAGACATTCATATCAATAGCGATATACGTCCTTGACCGGATATCCGACGACAGGAGCTTCCGGTGGCTCTTTGATCCATTCGTTTCTGCTAAATGGTCTGTAGTCGAGAGCGCAGACATTATCGACATCGACGATGCGGTAGTACGGGCTGCCGTTTACTGAATTGTCGAATTGAAGAGAAATCCGTCTGGTCGACGAAGCGGCGCATTGCGGCCGATACCGGGCCCACCATTCGTACGGGTCGCAGCTGTGCTGGGAAAAATTTGACTCGTAACGTTCGTTCCGCACAAGCTCGTGTTTAGTCGAGCTTCCATGAACACCGACAAGACAATAGAAATCGTAGCAGCGCGTACCGAGCGGATTGTCCCACGCCTCAAGCCCTGAGGGAGGCAGAGGCCTCAGGTCGCTGTAGATAGTCACGTTCATGCGGCATTGATAATTCGCATCGAACATGAAAAATCCGTACCGGCTCCCCTCGAGCGTCATGCGACGATCCCCAGGGATGAGGAACCCGACAGCATGGAACGCGATCATGAGCCCGAGCACGAAAACGCCGGGGAGCGCACGTTTGTCAAACGGCGCCGGAAGCGGCCGATACATCGGCCCGAAGAGAATGAGAAGCGGCACGAGGGCGATGGTCGGGAAGAGGTATCCGACGAAAATCCCGGAGTACCAGTGAAAGAATACGAAAAATAGGAGCGCTCCGCGCTGCAGCTTTGGACGGCTCGATAGCAAAAACCAACACAGGACCACCTGCGAAAAGATGACGATGTTGGTAAAAATGGGGGTCAGCGCGTCGGAGAAAAGCGGGAGACCGGTCTTGAGCGTCGTAAATTCGGTACCGAGTACCCATCCGCTGTCGAATTTAATGGTGGCCGAGAGAAAATACAAGAGAACAAAGGCGACTCGTAAAAAATACTCTTTAAACGGAACAAAGAGGAGGATGGCGGTCAAAAAAAGATGGTAGTAGTACGGCGGCCCCGTCATTGTGTAGGCAAAGACAAGCGAGAACAGCGCCTGCCATAGGAACAGAATGACCATGAGTGCATGCGCGGCCGCCCATCTCCCTTTCCACATGCACCACACGATGGCGAGGAGTATCGCGTAGAGGAGCATGTAGAAAATGCCCTTCGAATAGTCGACGTAGAGATCGTGAAAGAGCGCATAGTTGCCGCAATCGGGGAAATACGGCCAGCACACGACCGCACCGCTTCTATATGCCTCCTGCGTGCCAGCGCCCGTGAAGAGCCAGATGGAGAAAGAATAAAAGAAAAAAAGGAGCATGGCTCCGAACATCCACTGGAGGAGAGGGGTGGCGCGTATTTCTTCTATAGAAAACAACCGCTCATACCCCTGCGCTATCCTCTTCCCGAACTCTTGCATGAGAGTAGTATAGCCCCGTTATTCGCAGCACGTCCCGCCATCGCGCTACAGTTCTGGAAGCCGAGCGCGACAAGGGCGAGAAACGCCGCATCAAGACGGCGTTAGGTGAAATGGATTATTTGAAGCCCGTAGTGCTCTATTTGCTCTTGGGTCCAATACTTTCGAAGCTCCTTTGCAGAAAGTTTAGAAACCTGAGAAACTTTTTTCTTGATTTTACGTCCTGTATATTCGCCTAATTTAGGATCCCACTCTCGCAAGATGAGCGTATCTCCCGGCTCAACTACAAAATCCTGGAGTCTCGGCTCATACGTCTTTTTGCCGGAGAGGACCTCTTCGAAGTTCCCTGGCCATATCCTTTTTTCTATAGTCGCCACCTCCCCAGTTTATCGCGAGCGCTTTTTGCGAGAAAGCGCGGCGGCGAGAAAAGCCGTAAAGAGCGGGTGGGGGTGGAGCGGGCGCGCCTGAAGCTCTGGGTGGAACTGAGTGCCCAGGAAAAACGGATGGACAGTTTTTTTGAGCTCCATGATTTCCATGAGAACCCCATCCGGCGAGACGCCGGAGAAAAGCATGTCGGAGCCGTCGAATTTCGCCACGTAGTCGGGGTTCACCTCGTAGCGATGCCGATGACGCTCTTCGATCATGTCCCTCCTATAGGCCTCCCGTGCTAGCGTTCTCAGCTTGAGGTGGGCCGGATAGACGCCAAGCCGCATGGAGCCGCCGTAATCATCTTGAGCGAGTTTCTTTTTTTGATCTTGCATGATGTCAATGACCGGATGCGTAGGATTGCTGTCGATCTCCCGCGTATGAGCGCCCTTGAGCTTCAATACATTGCGGGCAAATTCGACGACGGCAAGCTGCATGCCGTAGCAGAGCCCAAAGTAGGGAATTTTGTTCTCGCGTGCATAGCGAATAACCGCTATTTTTCCTTCGATGCCAGTTTCCCCAAAACCACCTGGGACGATAATGCCGTGGAATTTTTTGAGAGATGCGAGTTTTGCCGCACCATTTTGGAAATCTTTTGAGTTGAGCCAGGACACTTTCGCCCGCACACCGAGCTTGGCGGCAGAGAATTTAATAGCCTCGATGACGGATATGTAGGCATCGGAGAGGACGAAATCCCCCGTATCGAAATACTTGCCCACGATCGCCACCTGAAGCTCGGTTTTTCCGTTGAGGATCTTGGTGACAAAATTTTTCCATGCGCGGAGATCGGACTTGCGCCCTGCGGCCTTTATTTTGAGCTGTTCGAGGAGTATGTCTCCGAGTCCGTCCTTTTCGAAATTGAGCGGTACTTCATAAATACTTTCGATATCAGGCGCGGAGATGACATGATCGGCACGCACGTTACACCAGATAGCAAGTTTCTCTTTGCGTTTACGGTCGAGGGGCACCGCACTTCGTGCGAGGATTATGTCCGGCTGGATGCCGTAGGAATTGAGCTGACGTACGGCATTTTGCGTTGGTTTTGTCTTCATCTCGCCGAGCTTCCCGGGTACCGGCAAATAAGAGACCATGATGAAGAGCACGTCATCAGGGTGCTCCATCTTCATGATGCGTGCCGCCTCTATATAGAGAGCGTTTTGGAAATCGCCGATGGTGCCCCCAATTTCGATAATGGAGATCTGGGAGCCATTTTTTTTCGCAGCCTCCTCAATACGTCCGATAATTTCATCGCGTACATGGGGAATCGCCTCAACACACTTCCCCCGATAGCCGAGACTGCGCTCACGCTTGATAACCGATTGATAGACCATGCCCGAGGTCATGTAATCCTCGCTCGTGAGATCGAGCTCCATGAAACGCTCGTAGTTGCCCATGTCCTGATCGGTCTCAAGTCCGCTCCGAAGCACGAAGACTTCCCCGTGCTCGGTCGGGTTCATGGTGCCCGCATCGACATTGAGGTAGGGGTCGATTTTGACGGGATTTACAATAAAACCCTTCGCTTGAAGGATTTTGCCGATCGAGGAGGCGGCGATGCCTTTGCCGACTCCCGACATGACGCCCCCTATCACGAAAATGTATTTATGTCCCTTCTTGGTCATGCCGACGTTCTGCCATTGCTCCCGTATGCCTACACCTTAAGGTATTTTCGGACCGCAAGATAGCTTGACACTCCGCCGAGAATAACGCCGGAGAGCGTTATGACAAGGAACAGGTGGGCAAAATTCGAGGCGTAGTAGGAAAAGATGTTGATGCTGCCGAAAAAACGCTCCGTAGCTGGCCCCAAGGAAAGCGCGAGTGGATAGAAGAGAAGCAACGTCACGAGCGCCGCAATGAGCCCGTAGAGAACGCCCGCGAAAACAAATGGCCCGCGCACATACATGGTAGAAGCACCGACGAGCCGCATCACCGAGATTTCCTCGCGACTCGTATAGATAGCAAGCCGGATAGTATTGAAGGTAATGATGATGGAGGCGACGATGAGGATAAGCGTGACGGCGAGCCCTACTTTGTTGGCGGAATCGATGATCGAGGAGAGTTTGTCTATCGCCGATTTGTTTTGGAAGTAGTTCACCTTGTCGATGATCGGTGTGCCGTCCTTTCCGAGCGCCGAGCCGCTTTCTAGAAACTTCGCGATACCTTCGTACTGTGAGGTCTCTTTTGCCTTGATGGAGAGCGACGCGCCGAGTGGGTTGTTGTCGAGTTCCTGGAGCGCCTGGATGGTGAGCTGGTCGTCCTTGTGGCGCTCTTGAAACGTGGCAAGGGCCTGTTCCCGGCTCGTGTAGGTCACCCCTTTTACCTCCGGAAGCGCCTCTAGGTCTTTTTTGAGCGCGAGGATGGAGTCTTCCGGAGCTGTCGTTACGAAATAGACGTTCACGTCGACTTTGTCCTTAAGCTCTTGGAGCGACGCGTTGAAAATAGCTCCCAAAAACAAAAGCGACCCTATTACAAAGAGGGTCACGGTCATGACGAGGATAGAGGCGAGAGAGACGAACCCGTTGCGAAGGAATCCTATGAACCCGCCCCGTATGATGCGCTTTGTCGCCGTCCACATACCGACCCAGTATACAACAGTTTTTAGAGGACGTACGTGCCGCTCTTATCATCGCGCACGATCCTACCGCGATCGAGGGTGATGACACGTCTTCCCAGAGAGTCTATGACCCCTTTGTTGTGCGTTGTGAGGATCACCGTAGTGCCTAAGTCATTTACCTTCTTGAGAATTTGAACCACCTCGAAGGTATTGATGGGGTCGAGGTTCCCCGTCGGCTCGTCCGCAATGACGATATCCGGCTGATTGACGATGGCGCGCGCGATGGCGACGCGCTGCTGCTCTCCGCCGCTCATCTCTTTTGGGAAATTCCACATTTTATCGGCGAGATCTACGAGTTCGAGAACGTGCGGAACGTCGGATTCTATTTCCTCGTCGCTGCGCCCGGCGGCTTCCATCGCGAAGGCGATATTTTCGTAGGCCGTTTTGTGCGGCAGGAGACGAAAATCCTGGAAAACTGCGCCAATACGACGTCGGTACTCGTTTATTTGGGTCCTATTGAGACGGTGCACATCGACTGATTCATAAAATACGTTTCCGGAAGACGGCTTATCTTCCGCAAGAAGCATCTTGAGGAGCGTCGTCTTTCCTGCACCAGAGTGGCCGACGACGGAGACAAACTCTCCCGGAGCTATCGAGAGTGTCACATCGTCGAGCGCCACGGAGTTATCGGCGTAGACCTTACTGACCTTATCGAAATAGATCACAACTTAGACAGTTTACTCTAAATTTTTCTCTGCTTCAATAAATTTTTCTAGATTTCCTGCGAGCACGGAGTCTGGGTCGTGCGCCTCGACGCTCGTGCGGTGGTCTTTGACGAGCTTGTAGGGGTGGAGGACATAGGAACGTATCTGGTTGCCCCACTCGATGGACGTCGTCTTCGAGATTGATAGGCCCGCAGCCTCACGTTTTCTGTCTTCTTCTTGCTT
The DNA here is from genome assembly GCA_964429815.1 of uncultured Candidatus Saccharibacteria bacterium. Classification (GTDB taxonomy): domain Bacteria; phylum Patescibacteriota; class Minisyncoccia; order Phycocordibacterales; family CAYSCM01; genus CAYSCM01. Next base: position 330,740 of record CAYSCM010000001.1, on the reverse strand, counting down.
TTTGAAGAGCTTTCCTTTGATGACCTCAAGAGCCTTTTCCTTATTCTGCGCTTGGCTGCGCTCGCTCGTAACGTGGACCGAAATGCCGGTAGGTTTGTGGACGGCTCGCACGGCGGTCTCGCGCTTATTGACGTTTTGCCCGCCGGGGCCTCCCGCCTTTTGGAATTGGATATCGATGTCGTCGGCGGGGATATCGATGTCGTCGGTCTTTGGAAGCTTCGGGACGACTTCGACGAGAGAGAAGGACGTCTGACGCTTACCTTGGGCGTTGAACGGGGACACGCGCACCAGCCGGTGCACGCCCGATTCGTTTTTAAGCGTGCCGTATACGTTTTTGCCCCTTATTTCAAAAGTCACGTTGCGAAAGCCTCCGTGGTTGTTTTGATTTTCCCCTAGAAGGGTGAGTCCCCACCCCTTTCCCTCGGAGAATTTGCGATACATGCCAAAGAGCATCGCGGAGAAATCCTCCGCGTCATCTCCCCCCGCTCCCGAGAAAATGGAAACGATAGCCTCGCCAGCATCGTACTTTCCTCTCCCCTCCAGTGCCGCTTTGAGCTCCCGAAGTTCTTTTATGGAAGCTTGTGCTTTTTCTTTATCGGCCCAAAAATCCGGCGCGGCCATGGCGGCTTCGAGTAAAACGATCCGTCTCTTTACGTCTTTTTCGTCCTTCATGTTGAGCCGAAGGCCGGAATCGAACCGGCGACCTTTCCCTTACCATGGGAATGCTCTGCCAACTGAGCTACTTCGGCATCGCGTATGCGACCTGAACATTTCAGGGAGCCACCTCCCGGGCTTGAACCGGGAACCTACGGTTTACGATACCGTTGCTCTACCAATTGAGCTAAGGTGGCACAAAACAATGAACATACTAGCCAATTTCGCCCGTTTTGCAAAAACATTACCTGCGTAATCGCGATGCGATAACAAAAACAACGAGACCTACGAGAATCACTTTAGCGCCAACGAAAAATGCGGCGCTGGGGCCGAACATTTGCCACACATAGCCACCGCCAACTCCCGCAATGAGCGCACCGAGGCCCACTGCCGCATTGAGAAGACCGAGCGCCCCTCCGCGCTCCTGCGTTCCCGAGAGTTGTGACGCAAGAGAGCGTTGAACTCCATCGGTAAGGGCCGGAAAAAGTCCTAACACAAAAAAACCGAGCGCGAGGCTCCAGGCGCTCCGCGCGGCATCTATAAAGAAGTAACTGGCGATGAGAGTTAGATAGCCGAGAGATATAACAATGCGAGAGCCCATCTTGTCACTCACACTGCCGGCGATAAAAGAAAAAATGGTGTAAGAAATGCTGTAGACGACGTAGAAGAGGGGTATAGTGGCAATGTTGAGTCCGAGCGACTCTGTCTTGAGGAGCAAGACCGCAACCGGAAGGGCCCCCATTGAGAGGATGAATACGGCGAGGAGAAACAGTTTGAATTTTTTTGAGTATCGGTCGAGTGAGCCGATAAATCCGCGCTTGAGCGGCCCGGTCGAGATCGCTGCATCGGAGATAAAAAGGAGCGAAAACAGCGCAATGAGGCCTACTCCAAACGAAGCCAAAAAAAGCGAACCGAATTGTCCCGGGAAATAGAGGAGAAGGAAATATGCGGCTAGGGGTCCTAAAATGGAACCGAGGGTATCCATCGACCTATGGAAGCCAAATGATCGGCCCAATTCTTCTTTCGGTGTCGAGAGTGAGATAATAGCGTCCCTTGGCGCGTCCCTAAAGCCTTTTCCAACACGATCGAGAACGCGCAGACTAAGCGCCCCGCCCACGGAAGCAAACAGTACATAGAGCGGACGTGTGAAAACGGAAAGTGTGTAGCCCGCAATGACCAGCGGCCGGCGCTTCCCGAGGCGGTCGGAGAGATTGCCGGAATAAATCTTAAAAAAATTTGAAGCAGCTTCCGCGATACCATCGACAAGCCCGAGCGACTGTGCGCCAGCATGGAGGACAGAGGTGAAAAAAGCCGGAAATACAGCGTAGATCATCTCGGAGGAAAAATCGTTGAAGAGGCTCGTCAGTCCGAGAAAGAAAATATTGCGTGGGAAACTAAAGATGCGCTTCATGCTACCGCGCGCTTGAGCTTGTCGCGGTCACGAGCGTTTGAACGCCGCCCGCGGTTTTGAAAATGAGGTAGGTGTACGTCGAGTTTTTGTCGCTATAGAGCGCCCACTCACGATAGCTGGCGGTTGTCGTGCTGACAGTCATATCGCTTACTCTTCTAAACGTATCCGGGTCCGCTCCTTCGAGAGCCTTGGTCGTGACCGTTATCACGCCCTCCTTTCCGCCCTGGAAGGATGCGTAGTACACATGCGAAGGATCTTTTGAGAAATACTGATCGATCCATATTTTCGCTCCCTCACGCTCTACCACAGCATCTGCAAGCGGAGGGAGCCAGAGATTTTTCGTCGCAATGAGACCAATCCCAATGAAGATGAGCCCGAGCAAAATAATCTGAATTGAGCGCATTACCACAGTATAGCGCGCTCCTTGTAGAGTTCTTGGCACGATGATAGCGTAAGACTGCGCCGGGGTAGCTCAGTCGGTTAGAGCGGACGTTTCATAAGCGTCAGGTCGACGGTTCGATCCCGTCCCCCGGCACAGCTTTAAGATCATGAAGCTTGTTGCAGAACAAGAAGCTAAACACTGGATTGATGAGGCGGCCCGAGTCGCCCGAAAGGCGCTATGTCTTAGGGCAAAGTGTGGCACCGTCATCGTAAAAGACGGCGAAGTAATAGGCGAAGGATACAACGCTCCTCCCTTAGACAACCCGATTTACCGGACCTGCCTCAGTGAATATGAACTGCCGAAAAACTATCGCTACGATCATACATGCTGCATGCATTCGGAGTGGCGCGCGATACTGGACGCGCAAAGCCGTAATCCACAAAAAATAAAAGGCTCCCGCTTATATTTTGTTCGGGTAACGGAGGTGGGTGAACCCAAACACTCTGGCAAGCCCTACTGCACCGTTTGTAGCCGCCTGGCTCTCGACTGCGGCATTGCAGAGTTTGTGCTCTGGCAGGACTCAGGTTTTGCTGTCTTTCCTACAGATGAATATGACCGCCTTTCTTTTCAGAACATTAAAGAGTGAGACCGTTTGAAAGACCTTCATTTTCTGCTACAGTGTCTGCGTTCGCATCGTAAAGATGCGGTGGTAGCTCAACTTGGTTAGAGCACCCGCCTGTCACGCGGGAGGTTGCGGGTTCAAGTCCCGTCCGCCGCGCTAAGTCAAAACCCGTCGGGATTTATTCCGGCGGGTTTTGGATTTTAGAAGCCGCGAAGCGGCATCGGGACTTGAAGGCCGGAGCGATGTTTCGCCAGCACGCGAAACCGCGAGGCAGGGTCGTGCGGCCATAATCGCGACGGCGATTATGGAATGCCTGACCAGGTCCACGCTACCGTCCACCGCGCAAATAATCGTAGATTGGTTGAAAAATGACTATCCGAAAGATAGTCCATTTTTGTTACAATTCAGTTATGGATAAAGAGGTATTGAAGCACAAATTGGCTGACGAAGGATTCCCTCACGTGTATGAATGGCATGATGACGCACGAACGAAGTACCCGGCGCATGTCCACAAGGACAAAGTCAGCATGTACATACTTGGCGGCGGACTCACGTTTCAGTTTGGTGATGAAGAAGTAACCCTTAAAGAAGGTGACCGATTTGATGTCCCACCTAGTAAGGAGCACACGGCAGTCGTCGGCCCTAATGGCTGCGACTTTTTGGTGGGCGAGATGATTGAGGGTGATTCTTAGGATAGATCGGGAATATAAATGCATTCCTGATTTTCACGTATTTTAGTTCCAACAGCGTCCACCAGGTTACGCAAAATAAAAACTTGAATTGGGCTTTGTTCGTTGACGCAACTCTATTTCCATCACATCATCAAGTAGGAAAAAGGAGCACAGGGGGTTGGTCATGAAATTGGGACTCATGCACTTTCGCGACATCCCGCATGGGATGCCCTACATCGAGAAAAACGACGATCCCAAGGAACCGCAGCACATTTATAAGAAAGGTTTTGGACCGGAGGATCCTCGAAAGGATGTCGGCGTCTTTTCCGACGAGGGACCCGTAGAGGTGATCTACCTCTACACCCGCTCAAGGACCCTTTGGATGAAAATTCCGATTCGGCGCAAAAAGCACGTGGACGATGGTGGGCAGAAGGAATTTCTCCTCATCTCTGACGAAGTGCTCAAAGAATTTAAGCGCGGCCGAAAGAAATACAACGGCAAAGCCTCGTAACCCGCATACACCAGCGGGTTACTTTTTTATTTGCATAAATCTCCCCTTTGGCTATACTTCTCCCATCATAGCGGGGTGGAGCAGCAGTAGCTCGCAAGGCTCATAACCTTGAGGTCGCGGGTGCAATTCCCGCCCCCGCAACAAGAACAGAAAAGACACGCTTTTGCGTGTCTTTTCTGTTCTCTGGTTTGTGGAGAGAGCGAGGCAACTACTTGCCTCGCGGCGGGAATTGCAAGGCGCAGGCATATCGAAATCAGCGGATTTCGATGCCGAGCCGGGGTCGCGGAATTTCGCGAGCGACGACGAGCGAAATATCCGTGACCAATTACCCCGCAATGAACAAAATCTCACACTTTGACGGATTCGAGTAATTTTGCTTAACGGCGCCAGTTGTTGCATATTGTATTCAATGAAGAAACTTCTTTTGGTATTCGCAGTTTTGCCTCTAGTAGCTTTTGCTGACGCTACTTTCAATAGAAACCTGTCACTAGGAATCAGAGGTGCTGATGTTGCTGCTCTTCAGCAATTTCTTACATTAAAAAATGTATATTCCGGACCGATTACTTCATTCTTCGGACCTATGACAAAGAGGGCTGTAATCGCGTTCCAAATTAAAGAGGGCATTTCTCCTGCGTCGGGTTATGTCGGTCCCCTTACGCGGAAACATATCAGTCAGGTTTCGACAAGTGCTGACGGTCAAAGCGCCCCCACGACAACGGCCGCAATACAGGACTTAGAGAATAAGATGAATATGTTAATTGCTCAGCAGAAAAAGGAGTTCCAGCCGGCACCACCACCTACACCACAAGGCCCACCGCCTCTTGTAGTAGCGGTAGCAAGTCCTCAAATTCCTGTGCTTCCTAAAAAGGTAATTTACGCAGTTCTTTCTAACAGCTCGGTTACCTTGAACACTACCTTTCCAATTGATTTCCGTTCAATACAGGTCGTCGCGTATGACCATTTTGCTAATGCAACCTCTACTTTTTCGTTGACGCCAAACATGACAGCCATTAGTGCAACGGTTGGTCATGACGGCATATATGATTATCTAGTTCCGATGGTAACGAAATTAAGTGATCTTATGTCGACTGTAGTATTCTACACCCCGACTTTTCAGATCTCCTTCAAGGCAAGCGACGGTATTTCCACAACCTCACATCCTTTCGTTTTCAATTCTGAATCCTTATCACCTCCACCCTATTTCCACATTTCAGACGTAGCCGGAACCGTCATAAATATAAACTTCTAGGCAGCATAAGTGTGGAAAACCAACTTATAAATCTTGAGCCACTATCGTCCTAGCTGTGTAACAAGAACAGAAAAGGACACGCTTCTGCGTGTCCTTTTCTGTTCTCTGGATTGCGGAGAGAGTGAGGCGACGGTGGGGCGGGATCGCGAGTTCGCGAAGCGAAACGTGTGACCAATCCCCGGTTTCTATATCAAATAATTTGCACGAAACACGTTCCCGAAGAGGTTGACAGCGTGCTGCGCGCGACGTCGGTCGAGGTGGTAATCGAGTCCGCCGTGCGCTATCTCGTTTCGTATTTTGTGCGCTTCCCATGCATCGTTGAGGGTTTCGAAATCGCTCGATTCGATGGACTTGAGCCGCTCCCCGAGCGTATCGCCGGGGTAGCCCATGCCTTTTAGCATATCGTCGAGCATGACATCCGCCTCGATGATGGCCTGGCGCCAGTCGTTCTCATTGAGCGAAGACATGAGCGCCTCTACCCGTTGCCAACGAGGGTCGTGCCTTTCCCGCGGAGACTCGACTAGGGGCACGTATCCATACTTTTTCACTTCATCCCGACGGATGGCCCTCAGACGCACATAGGAATATATGGCGACGGAAAGGAAAAGGAGGCTGATGAACGTGGAGAAAAAAGAAAACGTCTTCCAAATGGCCCGAATGTGTTCGGGCGCGGCGACGATATGCGCTCCCGTAAAAAAGTTGTAAATCAGGAGAAAAAAATACTCGAGATTGAGGAACGTTATCTCATTCATTTCGCTCTCTAGTATACGACACCAAGCACCCGTCTTCAGCGGACCTGTTCAAAATCTATCCCGGCCGCAAACAAAGATCCTTCTCCTCCCTGCGGTGCCGTGAATTGAATGCCAAGCGGCACGTCCTGGCCGTCCCGGGAGACTACTCCGGAAGGCACTGACATAGCGGGAAGCCCTGTGAGGTTTGCGGGGACGGTAAAAATATCTTCGAGGTAGAGAGAAAGTGGGTCCTGTTTCGCCCCAACCTTAAAGGAAGGTCCCGGGGTCGTTGGCGTCACAATGAGGTCGACATCCTCAAATGCGTTTTGATACTCCCTTGCGATGACGCGCCGGAGTGCATCAGCTTTTCGATAGTATGCATCGTAATAGCCGGCCGACAGAACATAAGTCCCGAGAATGATGCGACGCCGAACTTCCGGGCCGAACCCAAAGCCGCGGGTCTTGAGATATTCGTCGAGCATATCCTTCCCGTCCCGGCGGAGCCCGTAGCGTACGCCATCAAAGCGCGCAAGGTTCGTCGACGCCTCGGCCGGCATCACTATATAGTAGACCGGGAGCGCATAGGTGACGCTCGGGAGTTTGATGTCTTTAATCCTATAGCCGGCATTCTCCATTTTTTTGACCGCGGAATCGAACACCGCACGTGCATCGGTTTCCATTCCTTCTCCCAAAAAATGGTACGGGATTCCAATGGTCATCGGCTTTCCGCCTTTTGGATAAAGCTCCGGTGGCGTGTTGGTCGAGTCAAGACTGTCGCGACCACGCATGACATCGAAAAGGACCTGGACATCAGAAACGCTTTTTCCTATCGGACCGATCTGGTCGAGCGAGGAGCCCATGGCGATAAGCCCATAGCGGGAAATGGCGCCATAGGTCGGCTTGAGCCCCACGACCCCGCAAAACGAGCTCGGCTGCCGCACCGAGCCGCCCGTATCTGAGCCAAGCGCGGCGCACGCCCCGCCCATGGCGACGGCTGCAGCGGACCCTCCGGAAGAGCCGCCGGCTACGCGAGTTTCGTCGTGGGGATTTTTGGTCGCGCCATAGGCGGAATTTTCCGTTGAGCCGCCCATCGCGAATTCGTCCATATTGGTGCGGCCCACAAATACCGCTCCGGAAGCTCTGAGTTTCCCTATCGCGCTCGCGTCGTAGCTTGCGACATAGCCTTCGAGGATCTTCGATGCCGCCCCGACACGACGCCCTTCGATGAGGATGTTGTCTTTTATCGCAAGCGGGACCCCAAGTACCGCGCCGCTCTCTCCCGAAGCGATTCTCGCATCGGCGGCCTTCGCCTGCGCAAGTGCGTCATCAAATACTTCCAGGTATGCGTTTACCTGTCCGTTCCTTTTTTCGACTACTTCGAGGAGCTGTCGGGTGAGTTCTTCCGAGGAAATTTCCCGTGCATGGAGAAGCTCGCGGACTTTGGTAAGCGAAAGCCCTTGTAATTCTTTCATGAGCGGGTGATTATCTTCCTTACCTTGAAATACCTGCCCTCTCGCTTCGGGGCCGCGGAAAGGAGCTTCTCTGAAAAGGCTCCGCGCGGATACGGATCGATGTCGTCACGCATGACGTTGCGGAGCGACGGTTTGTCTTCCTCAGTGCCCGTAGGTGCCCTTTGCACCTGGTCGACGAAAGAGACTATGGAGGAAAGCTCCTTGGCGAGCTTTTCCGTCTCGGCTTTCCCGAGCTCGATGCGCGCGAGGGCGGCGAGCTTTTTAACGTCATCGGTTCCGAACATAGCGTTATGCTAGCACTTTTAGAGCTGAAACAAAGAGCTCCGCACTAGTGCGGAGCTCTATGAAGCCTGTCAAGTGTCTCGGGTGTCGAATCGACCGACGAGTCTCTTGCCCCGAGTGGCAACTACCCGCAGGCCAGTACGGAGCTTATCCGTGAGAGCCGTAACCCACAGAATGAGTGCAACAAGCCCAACGAGCAGGTACAGGAGGAGAATATTCACTTCGCCCTCCGAAGATCCATATCCGCGCATATGCATGGCGGGCCTCCCTTTCTTTCTCTACCTAATCAGAACCGCCGCCGCTAGGCAACAAGCCTCTTAAATGCCCCTTCGTCGATGATGGGAACATTGAGCTGCCGGGCCTTGTCAAGCTTGCTTCCCGGCTCCTCTCCTGCAAGGACATAATCGGTATTTTTTGAAACCGAGGCGCTCACTTCGCCACCTTCGCGTCGGATGATATCTTTGGCTTCGTCGCGAGAGAGCGTGGGGAGCGTTCCGGTGAGCACGAATGTTTTCCCCGCGAGCTTACCGCCGCGGCGACGGCCAATGACGCCGCGGCGCACGCGTACGTGCTTGAGGAGATTTTTAACGAGCCCGCGATTCTGTTTTTCCGAAAACCACGCGATGATTGATTCCGCGACCACGTCGCCGACTCCCTCAACACTCAGGAGCTCCTCTTTCGAAGAGCCTGCGAGTTTCTCAATTGAATCGAATTTCTCAGAGAGATCATAGGCGGTTTCCTCGCCCACTTGCGGAATAGAGAGTCCGATAATGAGGCGCGGCAGAGTTGTCGTCGAGGCGCCCTGTATAGCCTTGAAGAGATTTTGAATTGATTTCTCCTTAAAATGCGGCAGCAGCGCCAAATCTCCCTCGGTGAGTGAAAAAATCTCAGCGGCGCTCGCGATGAGCTGATGCTCGAGAAGCGCATCGATAATTTTGGGGCCGAGGCCGTCGATATCGAAAGCGTGCTTGCCGACGAAGTGATAGAGCTGGCGGCGAAACTGGGCGTAGGAATTTTTATTCTTGCAGCGCCACGCGGCCTGGCCGGGAATGCGCTCAACACGGCCGTCACCTCCGCACTCCTGGACGTGAGTTGGAAATTTGTACGCTTTCTCTTTCCCGGTGCGCAAGTCTTTGACGACTGAAACGATGTCGGGAATGACATCCCCAGCCTTCTGCAGCACGACGGTGTCTCCGACGCGCACATCAAGTCGTCGTATCTCATCCTCATTGTGAAGAGTCGCGCGCGATACCACCGAGCCCGCGACCGATACCGGACGCAGGTGGGCGACCGGCGTGAGGACACCGGTGCGACCTATTTGGAGCACGATATCCTCGACGACGGTCGTCACTTGCTCTGCAGGGAACTTCCACGCTATCGCGAAACGCGGCGCTTTACCGGTGTAGCCGAGACGCTCCTGAAGCGGGCGCTCATTGACTTTCACGACGATGCCGTCTATCCAGTAGCCTTGTTTGCGGCCTTTTTTCTCCCACTCGTTGTAAAACGCGATGACCTCATCGATATCGTGCGCGAGCTTAAAGTGCCTATTCACCTTGAAACCGAGGTCCTGCAGGTACTCAAGCTCTTCTTTTTGAGTGAGTGGCATCTTCTCCTCGGTCGCGGCCACGTCGTAAATGAACGTATCGAGCTTGCGCGATGCCGTCACGTTCGGATCGAGCTGCCGCAAGCCCCCTGCCGCAGCATTACGCGGATTGGCAAAAAGCGGCTCCCCCTTCTTCGTCCGGCTCTTGTTAAGCGCTTCAAGCGCCTCTTCGCTCATCCACACCTCTCCCTCGACGATAATGTCGATAGGACGCTCCAGAGACAGCGGCACGGATTCAATGGTGCGGATATTGTGCGTCACGTCCTCCCCGACTCTTCCGTCCCCGCGCGTCGCGGCAGTTACGAGCAAGCCCTTCTGGTACTCGAAGACGATCTTGAGGCCGTCTATTTTCAGTTCGCACACGTACGCGACGCGCTTGGGCGCAGCAAGGCCGAGAAAGCGCTTCACGCGCGCGTCGAAATCACGCATCTCCTCTTCATCGAAAGCATCGTTGAACGACCACTGCGCGACCTTGTGGCGGACTTTGTCGAATTCCTTACGCGGCTCTCCGGCCACACGTTGCGAGGGGGAATCTGGCGTTACGAGCGACGGATACTTCTCCTCGATGAGCGTGAGTTCATGCTTGAGGGAGTCGAGCGCAGAGGCTGGTATCTCCTCGATATCCTTGACGTGATAGAGGTAGCGGTAGCGGTTTATGGAACGTTTCAAATTCTCGTACCGCTCCCGTACGTCGCGTGGCACCGCTCCTGTCATGCCTAGTAGATTACCCTAACGGCACGCTCCAGGCGACGTGGGTCAGCGGAAGAGCACGTAGTGCTCGATTTCGTGCCGAAGTTATAGCCGCGCGAATCGATGGTCGTCTGGATTATGGGGGATGCCTGCGTTCCCGCGTTATGTTTAGTCACCGAAACGACCGCGCAGTACGAGTCCGGAAAGAACGTCAGCGCAAAGGTGCTTGGTTTGTCCCATCCACTTCCCCCTACCTGCGAGTTGCCGCCGACGGGCATATTTTGGTTGGAGGTATTGCTTCCGTCGTAGTTGCAGTTGATGTTGGAGGACGTCGTGGTCGAAAAAGCACTGTGCTGCAAATCCCAGTAGAGAGCGCATTCCGCGCCTGCGTCGGCGGCATAGAAGGCGAACTGCGAGTCGCGGGCGGTCGTGGAGAGAAGGAGTTGGCGGATGGTGATCGAGAAGATAGCGAGTCCAAGCGTCAGAAGGACGCTGCTGATGAGGACTGCGAGCAAGAGAGTGAATCCGTCTGAGGAGCGAGACATGGTATTTTAGAACGCGTACCCTGACTGATAGGTACTCTGGTAGTAGCCCTGGCTGTAGTAAGTGCCCTGGCTATAGTAGGTGCCTTGGCTGTAGTAGGCTCCTTGCGCGTAGACGGCGGTGCCCGCCCAATTGTAAATGTTATCGCGTACCTGAAAGGTCTTGGGAAAAAGCCCCGAGGTCCACGAAATTTTTGATGAAATCGCGTACTCATCGGCGGTTATCTGGGTTAACTTAATAGTGCGGGTAAATATAGAGTTGGCACCAGTTTGAGTGTTGTAAAAACCGGAAGCACTGTCGTACTTGAGCGCGGGACACACACCTCCGGCGCAGGCAACGATGAGGTTATTTTTCGGATCGACCGAACAGACATTCGGTGAGATGCAGTTGCTAAGCCCCGTGAGCCAAGCCGCACTCGCGAGCGCATTGTTGTCGCGCCAATTACGGACGAATTCGATGCCCTCTTGCGCGAGGTAGAAAGAGGTTACCTGATCGCGGGCGAAAAGGGCGGAGGTGAGGCTCTTAGAAGCGATGGTGAGCGGTCCCGCGATCGACACGAGAAGGACTGAGATGGCGACAAGCGTCTCAATGAGGGTAAATCCGGTTTTTCTCTGGAAAGAGGCCATATTAAAGGTCGAGAAGGCGCTGGGAAGCCATGGACTCCAGATAGAAAGGAGTTTGTACCTTCGGGGAGACGCCGGCAATGCCGCGTATGGTCATGAGGACTCTGGGCTGCTGTCCGTCCCCCCGTGTGGTGCCGCTCACGTAAAATGCAAAACTTTGGATATTGACTTCAGGAGCCGTAATGGCAATGAAGGTGCCACCGCCATCGGTACTGCGCTCAAGCTGAGCCCCATTAAGGCGGTAAATGATCTGGTCGCTGTTCGTGGTTGTATCCCCCGTTGCCCCTTCGAACGCGAGGAGTACGCCACCGGTCGTGCAGTCTTGAGGGGTCTGAAGGTTTGATGAGGGGGTGTTCGTCGTCTGACAGTGATAGAGCGTCCCAACGCGGATGGAGCGCGTCATGTTCTCGAGCGCAAAGTTGAGGTTGTTCATGACCGACTCGAGCGCTTGCGCTTTTCGAGAGCCGTCGACGAGAGCAAGAAGTGCTGCGACCGCGATCATCATGACGATTGCAAAAATGGTGATGGCGACAAGGATCTCGATGAGCGTGAAGCCGCCGTCGCGAAGCTTTTCGTCCCTCTTCATTGTCGCGAAATACTTAGAATGCATAACCGGGTTGATAGGAACTCTCGTAGTAACTCTGGTAGTAGCCCTGGCTGTAGTAAGTGCTCTGGTAGTAGCTCTGGCTGTAGTAGGAGGACTGGTAGTACCCCTGCGCATAGTAGGAGGCCTGCGTATAGAGCGTCGTGGCGGCCTGCTGGACCGAGATCTGACCGGTCGCGGCAACATAGACGTAGCGGGTATCCCCTTGCGGCGAGGTGAGGACTATTTTGGCGCCGCCATAGGTGTCGGTGAGGACATTACTCTTGATGAGCGCGTCGGGATTGGGGCGCTTGAAGACGATATCGAGGGTTGAAATGTCGGGGTTGCACTTGTTGGTGGCATTGGCGAGCACGCCGCACACGGAAGATATCTTGCCGCCGCTCGTTATCCTGATGAACGAATAGTTCTCGCTTGAGTCTGTGTAGCGACCGTTGCCGTCGAGATCCGCGAAGATGATGTACTGGGACGGCGTCGCGGGGTCGAAGTGGACGCCGAACGCAGCGGAGAAGTTTCCGCTTCCGGAGTTCACCTCACGTACAGCGAGTCCGTACGTTTGAGCTTGCCGAATGGAAAGTGCCAGGGAGTATGCAAGGTTCGTGAGAGTTATTTGACCGCCAAAGCGGTTTTGGCTCACGAGTATGATAGCAGTGATGACGACGAGAATAGAGACCGTAACGAGAAGTTCCACGAGCGTAAAGCCCTTAGGGTATCGAGCGTGGTCGTCTCTAGGGTGCATGGAGTAGGGATTAAAAAAGCGGCAGCTCGACTCCCAGGAGCTTTACGAGCATCGCCCCGAAGATGAGGAAGGGGGCGAAGGGAATCTCGCTTTTCATTGTAAGAGCCTTGCCCCTCGCCCGCAAAGCAACGCGCTGAATAGCGATGAGCGCAACCCCAACAAGCGCGCCGCTCCAAAATGAAAAGACGAATGCCGAGATGGTCCCGATGGGACCGAGCATGAAGCCCAGTCCGAGCGCGAGCTTCCCGTCACCTAGCCCCATCGCGCGGCCATGAGAAAGATACCAGATAAGGACAAGGGGTAGCGCGAAGGAAAATCCGGAGACTACATAGAGAGCAAAGGGTGTGGCGGGAATGAAGATGAACGCGGCGAATGCGGCATGGAGGAGGGCAAGTGCGATAAACGGATAGACGAGCACATCGGGTACTATTTTGTGCCTGATGTCATAGGCGGCAATGGCGACAAGAAGGGACACGAGGATAGCAAGATAGATCATCTCATAGGGCGAAAAAGGGAGGAGTGCGACGAGGAGAAACAATATGCCGGTCGCAAGCTCGACGAGCGGGTACTGGGCTGACATGCGACTCCCGCAGCGACGGCACCGGCCGCGAAGAAAAAGATAGGAGAGGATAGGAACGAGATCGACGGCTTCAAGCGTCGTCCCACAGGAAAGGCAGGCGCTGCGCCCCGTCACGGAGCGCCCCGAGCCAAGCCGGAGGACGACGACGTTAAGGAAACTGCCGATGATGGTTCCGAGCATGAACGCGCCAATACCGATAAGAGCCATTCATCTTAGTATAACGCGAAAGAAACCGGGCCCCGCTGAGAGCGGGCGCGGGTTTTCCCTTGCACGCTACGGCGTTAGATCATAACAACCGTCAGGAGTACCCGAGGTCGCAGAGCATGTCGGGAATCCACCACTGAAGTCGCTCGTCGTCACGGATGCGTCGGGGCACGTGGCGCTCGTTGCGGCGACGGCCGTTGCGTCGGAGTCGTTGTTGAGCGCGATATTGCTCGTCTGTTCGAGGTCCGCGCCGAGGTGATAGCTGGTGCAGGTGGCATTGCGCACCGAATACTTATACGAAACGCCTGTCGTCGGGTCCGTGGGTATCGAAGGGATGTAGCCGGGGGTCACGAGGGTCGCCGTCGTGATGGCCGATGGATATGCCCGATTGACGTCATAGTAGAGCTCGAGCGCAAGTTGTACCTGGCGCAGGTCGGATATGCGCTTAGCGTCACGGCTCTTGGCGCGCGCAGTTTGGAGCGAAGCAAGGACGACCGAGGAGAGTATGCCGATGATGGCGATGACCACGAGGAGCTCGATGAGGGTGAAGCCGCGCTTCTCTTTCATGCACTCTTTCATACACTAAGTATATATCCACTCCCGACAACAAATTCCAAGAACTTGGGGATTTAGATGCAATTTTGCACGACGCCACCTCCTGTGTCGCTTCGCACGCTCACCGGACCCTGTGTAAGTGAGCCGGCCCCGGTCTCAAGCCACGTACATATTTGGTAATTCTGCGTGGTCGCGCCACCGGTCCCAATTGCCGAGGAGAGTCCTATCGCATACTGACAAGCCGAGCCATTGGTCGTCGTACACGCTGTGCCGCCACAACCGGCTGTTGGGTCGCAGTAGCTTGCGAAGTTGACCGGTGAGGGACCATTGCAGGTGTTCGCCTTGGCGCCGGCTGCCGTGCAGGTCGTAAGTGCAGGAGCGGGGTCTGCGTCCGCAAGCGCAATGGATTTCGCCATTTCCTTGAGCGATGCGACACGTGCTGCATCACGGCTCTTGGCACGAGCGGTCGAAAGCGAAGCAAGGACGACCGAGGAGAGTATGCCGATGATGGCGATGACCACGAGGAGCTCGATGAGGGTGAAGCCGCGGCGATAGGGTTTTCTCATAGGAAAAGTATAGCGCTATAAAGCGAAATCCCCAGCGACCGCTGGGGATTTCGATATTTCGTGAGAAATAGAGGCTAGTTGCAGGTCGCTACGACGCCGCCGCCGGTATCGGAGCCGGAATGGACCATACCCGAACTCAGCGAACCTGCGCCGGTTTCGAGGAAGATACAGATCTCCCAACTTTGGGTGGTTGGGTTGGCCGTTGCGAGGGTTGCCTTGCCTATCGCATACTGACAAGCCGAGCCATTGGTCGTCGTACACGCTGTGCCGCCACAACCGGCTGTTGGGTCGCAGTAGCTTGCGAAGTTGACCGGTGAGGGACCATTGCAGGTGTTCGCCTTGGCGCCGGCTGCCGTGCAGGTCGTAAGTGCAGGAGCGGGGTCTGCGTCCGCAAGCGCAATGGATTTCGCCATTTCCTTGAGCGATGCGACACGTGCTGCATCACGGCTCTTGGCACGAGCGGTCGAAAGCGAAGCAAGGACGACCGAGGAGAGTATGCCGATGATGGCGATGACCACGAGGAGCTCGATGAGGGTGAAGCCTTTGGATGTAGTAGTTCTTGTAAACATGGTTACTGATTAATACCGTTAAATTTCGACCGCTTTTTATGCTAAAGCGTACGCCATAAGTATACGTCGCTACCCCATGCCCCACGCAGGCGCGTGTGGATAACGAGACGGCCGTAGCAGGGCTCTACACCGCGCTTGCGATGTTGTAGATGGGTAGGAGTACTGCCGCGAGAAGGATGCCGACGCCAAGGCCGAGCGCCACTATCATGACCGGTTCGATAAGCCCCACCAAGGTGTCGACGGCATTGCTTACCTCGCGTTGGTAGAACTTGGCCAGGGTCTTGAGGATAGAGCCGAGCTCGCCGGACTCCTCGCCTACCCGCGTCATCTGGACGAGAATGCCCGGGATCTCCGCAGGGTAGCGCGCCAGGGTATCGGAGAGCGAGATACCGCCCTTGATGCTCTCGAGCGTCTCGAGGAGCACCTTCTGGTAGACAGAATTGCCGACTACGGAGGCAGATATCTCGACAGCGCGCACCATGGGGATGCCGCTCTGGAGCATGGTGGATAGATTGTCCGCCACGCGAGAGAGGTAGAGCTTGCGATAGAGGTCTCCGACGTAGGGGATGTTTATTTTAAGGGAATCGAAATAGTAGCTCCCGTTGTTCGTGCGCGCGAAGCGCCAGGCGAAGACGCCGCCGATGCCGGCGAGGATGAAAAGAAAGACGCCGTAGTTCACGAAAAATTGCGAAAGCCCGATTATGATGCGCGTATAGATGGGGACTTTTTGCCCCGCCTCGAGGAGAATGACGGAGAGCTTCGGGATGACGAGGGTGAGCATGAGTATCATGACGACGACGAAGGTTACGATGACGAACGCCGGATAGATAAGGGCATTGCGCACCTTCGAGGTCACCTCGTAGGAGCGGTCGAGGTAGTCGGCAAGGTAACGGAAAATCTCGTCGAGTTTTCCCGACTCTTCCCCCGCACGCACCATGTTGACGTAAAAATCGGAAAAGACCTCGGGGTGCTTGCTCAAAGCCTTGCTGATGGAACTTCCCCCCTGGAGCTCGTCGGAGACGTCGGCCAATTTTTTACCGAGCACCGGGCTTGGCGATTCCGCGGCAAGGAGGCGGAAGACACGAAGCGCTGAGACCTGAGCCTCGAAGAGGGTCGAGATCTGGCGCGAGAGAAAGACAATATCCTTCGACTTAACCCTCTCAAAAATAGCGAGATTGAGCGAGAGTCCGCCGCCTTTTCCGGCTTCACCAATGGAGGTCAAGACCAGATTTCGCCGCTGCAAGGCCGCTATCGCGGCGTCCTGCGAGACCGCATCGATGGTACCCTCACGTGCGGCACCTGTTTCGTCGATGGCTTTATAGGAGAAAAGCATGGCTAGACGAGGCGCTCCAGAACCTTGGGATTAAGGGAGCGCATGAAGGCGTTTTCCACCGTAATTTCGCCCCGCCGGACCAGCTCCGCAAGGGAGCGATTCATGTCGATCATGCCTTGGTCGGCGCCCGTTTCGATGACGGTGTTTATCTCGTGGGAGCGCTTTTCACGGATGAGGTTGGCGACTGCAGCGTTATTGATGAGAAGCTCATAGGCCGGCACAAGCCCCCCGGAGATGCGCGGGATGAGGCGCTGCGAGAAAATACCCGCAAGCGAGCCGGCAAGCTGGATGCGGATCTGCTCCTGCTGTCCGGAGGGGAACGAGTCGATAATGCGGTCGATGGTCTGGGCGGCGTTGTTGGTGTGGAGCGTCGAGAAGACGAGGTGGCCAGTCTCCGCGGCGGTGACCGCGGTCGATATGGTCTCCGGCGATCGCATCTCGCCGATCATAATGACGTCGACGTCCTGACGGAATACCTGCCTAAGCGCGATGTGGAAATCCTTGGTGTCGATGCGCACCTCGCGCTGCTCGACGAGGGATTTTTTCGGCTGAAAAAGGTACTCGATCGGGTCCTCGATGGTCACGATATGCTCAGAGCGCTCCTGGTTGATCATCTCAAGGAGCGCCGCAAGGGTGGTCGACTTTCCCTGCCCGACGGGACCCACGAGCAGGAAGAAACCTTGTTCGCGCTTGGTAAATTCTCCGAGAATGGGCGGCAAGTTGAGCTCGGAGAGAGGCCGGATGTCACGAGGAATGAGGCGCAGCGCTACCGCGATGGTGCCCTGCTGGAAAAAAGCGTTGCCGCGGAAACGTCCTTTGTCCTTAAAGGCGTAGGAGAAGTCGATCTCCTGGGTGTCGAGGAATTCTTTTTTCTTCTCCGGCCGCAAGAGCTCGGTGAGGAAGCCGAGGGTATCGGCGGGTGTTAGCGTCTGTTTTTTGATAAGGGGAAGAAGCGAGCCGGAAACGCGGATGGTCGGCTGTCGACCGGCGGTGAAGTGGAGGTCGGAAGCGCCCTCCGCTATGACGGTCTCGATAAGTTCGACGAGCTCTTTTTTATAGTCCATACGATTATGACGTTTGTGCTAATTTTTTGCGCACCTCAGCGACCACTTCGGAGGGTACGGCGCTCGCCTTGACGATGTAGTGATTGGCGCCGAGCTCCTTGGCGCGCGCTATGTCGTCGGTTTGGCTTTGGTTGCTAAGCACGATGAACGTGGTGTCTTTCGCAAGATTCTTTTCCCGAACGGTCCGCAACACTTCGAGGCCGTCGACGCCCGGCATGATGAGATCGAGGAGTACGACGTCCGGAGCTTCAGTCGAGAGCTTGCTGATGGCTTCTTCCCCGCCCTGCGCCGAGGAGACCGTGAACCCTTCTTCTTTGAACTTCAGCGAGTACATATCGATGAGAAACCGGTCATCGTCGACGATGAGGATCGATTTGCTCTGGAGTGCCATGCCCCTCAGTATACCGCCCTCATGAGCCTATCCGCGCCGCTTTTCAACAGACTATGACTTCGCCTCTTCCCCTTGCGGCGCTTCTTCGTCGGTGAGGAGCGCCCCGCCGAGGGTATTTATTTCCTCGAACGGTATCTCTCCTTTCATCGCTTTCTTGATCGCGTCTTCCTTCATGGTGAACATGCCTCGACCGCGCGCAATGGTCCAGATCTCCTCCTCGACCGGATGCTTGAGGATGATCGATTCGATCGCCGCATCCATGGTGAGGAATTCGAACACCCCCGTGCGCCCGCGGGTCCCCGAGGGGCACTCTGGCGTCGGATCGAGACCGTAGACGGACTTTCCGGTTGGGATCTGGCTGCGGTACTTGGCGGGTAGATCAGCGAACTGTTTCTCGAGCATTATTTTGATGCTCCCTTCGACCGGCATTTTCTTGCCGCTTCCCTTACAGAGCACACGGACGAGACGTTGGGCGATGACGCCGATCAAGGTCGGCGCGATGAGAAACGGATCGACGCCAAGATCGATGAGGCGCGGTATTGCGCCGACAGCCGTGTTGGTGTGGATGGTCGAGAGGACGAGGTGTCCGGTGAGGGCCGCTTGCACCGCAAGCTGGGCCGTTTCCTTGTCACGGATCTCGCCGACCATGATGACGTTCGGGTCTTGGCGCAGTATAGAACGGAGCCCCGAAGCGAACGTATAGCCTATCTCCGGGCGGACCTGAGACTGCGCGACGCCCTGGATGTCATACTCGACCGGGTCCTCGAGCGAGACGACGTTTTTCTTTTCGCGGTCCATCTCGTTGAGCATCGCGTAGAGGCTTGTCGACTTACCGGAGCCGGTCGGGCCCGAGAGAAGAATGATGCCGTAGGGGTGCTTTATCATGTCGCGGACCGCCGCAAGCTGCTCCTCTTCCATCCCGAGGTCGGTGAGCTTGATGGCTCCCTTGTCGCGGTCAAGGATGCGCATCACGACCTTTTCACCGTAGGAGGTGGGAAAAGTCGAAACGCGGAAATCGATGCGCCGGTTGTCGACCATGGCCGAAAAACGACCGTCCTGCGGCTTCCGCTTCTCATCGAGCTTGATGAGGGAGAGTATTTTGATGCGCGCGACGATGGCTTTCTGTACGGCAGCGGGAAGAGTGAGCGACGTGTAGAGATCGCCGTCGACGCGGAAACGCACGCGCACATTCGTGGCGGTGGGTTCGATGTGTATGTCCGAAGCACGCCCTTCGACCGCATAGCGGATGATGGTGGCGACCATCTTCGTGACCGGGGCATCTTCCTTGATGTGCTCTTCGTCCTCTTTGAGTTTCCCCTTCACCTCCGAGAGCTGAGTCTCAAGGTCGTCAGCCTCTCCAAGCTCCCCGCCGAGCTCGGATAGCGCCTTCCCCACTTCGGAGGAGAGGCCCTTGTACATGCCAATGACTTTTTTGAAATCCTCTTCGGTGATGAGGAACACCTTGTAGGGCACACCCATTTTCGAACTTATGAAATTAAGGGCATCGAGCGCTTCGATATTGTCCGGGTCGAGGATACCAACCTCAAGGACCCCGTCGCGCTGTGCGAGCGGCACGAAGCGGTAGTGCGCCGCCGACTCTTCGGGAATATAGCGCAGGGTCTCGATGGCGACCGTCTCGTCGCCAAGTGTCTTCCAGGGAACTTTGTAGTAATCGCTCTTTGTGGTAAGGATGTCTTCGGCGCTCACGCCGCGCTTTTGAAGCTGCTCTTCGGCCCCCTCTTCGGCGGTGGCTTGCGAGCTTATTGCAGCGGCATCGGAAGCGCTGAGAACTCCCTTGTCGACTAAAAGTTCAAGTAGTTTTTCCATGGTCCTCCTGACGCCGAACTCGCGCTTGTGCCCTCCCGCGCACTAGCGCGTCGTTCCCGCTTTTTGGTTCGTCGCTGCGGCGGTGAACGGAGCGAAGGGGTTCTTGCGGCCGACAGGCAGTGGTGTGATGGGCTGGCTGAAATCTCTGAGCGAGACGAACACCTTGTCGGTGAAAATCCCCTCGTTGAGGGTAAGCGAGCGCAGTGTGAGAAGCGTCTGAAGAAGGTCTCCGCCGACTTCGCTCTGCGCCGGGTTCGCGGTCTCCGTGACGATGTTCGACGGAGCGCTCACGCCACCGAAGAAATAAGAATAGCCGAGGTAGAGAAGGATCGCGATAACGACGGTGACGGTTATGTTCTTGTATTTTGCGAAAAAGTTCATGGTTACTTGAGCCAATAGGTCTTCACGGTAATGGTGTAGGTGTTGAGGTCGCTTCCCTGGTTGACCTGAAAGACAACAGTCGTGATATCGACGAGTCGCAGGCTTGTCTCAAGGTCACGCAAGTAAGCAAGGAAATTTTCATAAGAGCCGATGACCGAGAAGGTGATGGTCGCCGTGCCGAAACGGTTTACGTCCGGCCCAACGGTTCCTTGCGCGGGAGCGCTTTCGTTACTTACGGTGACGTTGCGAGTGCGCATTGCGTAGCGGCTTGCCATGTTATCGAGGTCGAGGATGAGACGCACGTTGTCGATGGCATCCGGCAGGAGCTTCTGGAGACGGTCGAGGTCGGAGCCCTGGAAGGTGTTGTACTTGGAGAGGAGGCGATCGCGCACTGCCTGGAGCTCTTTGGCCTTATCGAGCGCATCGGAGTACTGCTGGTTCTCCCCCTTAAGCCCTTTCACGCTCGAGTATGTGGGGTCGATGTAGCCGAAGAAGAGCCCGGCTGCGGTGCCAACGAAGATGATGGGAATAAGGAACTTTATCATGGTGTTGAGGTGGCGTGCTGTGAACCATTCGTCCCCTGCTGCGTACCGGCTGCGCCGAGCCCTCGATCGAGAGACGCGGCGTAGGAAACGAGGCCGGGTTCTACGTACGCGGCGAAGTCGAACTGGACATTCCCCCTATCGTCGAGATTGAGATTGGAGAAAATAGGCTCGTGGAGATCGTGGGTTTTAGCGAATGCATCCGATTGTAGGACGACCGCGGCGAAACTTTTGGCTTCCCCTTTCATGGTGAGCGATATCTTGTCCGCAGATGCGGTGTAATTGAAGTCGGTAAAGCGCACGTCCTGGAGCGTGTTGTCGGCGAGGAAGGTGAGAAGCTCTGCCGGAGCGGTATGTTTCCCGAGAAGCTGCCCGGCGACCGTTATGCGGCTGTCGAGCCGCTCAAGTTCCTGGATGAGCGCCGGCTCGAACGCGGCCCGTGCGCGTTCAAGGGAAGCTTTATTGGAGCTTATCGCCTGCTTGAGGTACTGCTGGTAGAGAAATACCGCGCCGGCGAGGGTGACTGCAGCAAGAAAAATTATGAGCGCGACGAGAAAGAGAAGCCCGCCGCCACGACGCGTTGATTTCGCCGGGACGGCCACGATGGGCTGCTTTGGAATGAAAGATGTACGGAACTTCGGTTCCATTTCACTCTATAGTATAGGCGACGCTCACATTCTCTTCCAAGCAAGTTATCCCTGCTCGGAGAGCTTTCGAAGGGCAAGTCCCGTCGCGACGGAAAATTCCGGCCCGGCCTGTCGCAAAACATGCTCCAGGAACGCTGGAGCCTCGACTTTCGCAAAAGGGTTCCCGAGCACAACGTCCGTCTGGAAATGTTTTTTCGAGACCTCAAGAAGTCCCTTCATAATGGCTCCGCCGCCGACGAGGGCCACCTTGCTGACGTTTTTATTGAAACGCCGCTCATAGGAGAGAAGCACACGATTGGCTTCCGAAAAAATGTATTCGAGGGAGAGGAGCGCCGTCTCCGATACCCCCGTGCCGTTTTGCCCCGGCAGGAGCCCGAGTTCGCGCTTCATCTCCTCCGCTTTTTGGACGGAAACGCCGAGGGTGCGGGAAAGTGCGAGCGTCACGTCCTGCCCGCCGCGGTTGATGTTGTGGGAGGCACGCACGATGCCGTACTCGACGATGTAGAGCTTCGTGGTCGCAGCCCCGAGGTCGAGGACCATGACCGGTGCAATGCCTTGCTCGAGTGAAGCGCGAGCGGCGCTGAAGATCTCTATCTCGAAAAATCCTGGTGTAAGCTTGGTCTGTTTTATGATGTCGCGGTACTTGCTGAGCGTGTCATTGTGGATAGCGACAAGGAGCACGTTTATTTTGGACGCTTCCGGCGCCTTTTCCTTATCTTCCGAAAGGGACAGGTAGCGCGCTTCTTCTTTGGGTATGACGAACCAGTCGAGCGTCACCTCGCCGATTGAGACGGGGATGTACTTGCGCGCCTCGAGCGGGATCATCTGGGCGAGCTGACCGGGAGGCACCTGCGGAAGCTCGATGAGTGAAATGAGTGAGGCGCTGAAGGGGATGGAGAAGCCGCCGGAGGTTGCGGTGACATTGGCCTCGCGCACAACATCATTGAGCGCTTTGGCTATGACGTCGGGCCCTAGATTCGTGGCGCGACCGATCTCGACTCCGCCGTAAGGGCCGAGCGCGAGCTCGCCGTACGTCTCAAGGACGGGAACGCCGGACTTACGCCGCAACTGTACGACCTTTATAGAAGAAGAGCCTATGTCGACGCCCACGACGCTTTCGGCGGGTTTTTGCGAAAACACACCGCCAAAAAGCGAAGAAAGTGAAGCACCTAAACGTACCATTCCTTGTAGTATACCCCGTTGCGCCCACAACGTTAGCGTGGCTAGATTAAGGTCATGGAGAAAGTTCGCCGTGCGCTTTTGGAACTTCTCAACCTCCTCTTGCCGCAACGCAGAGAAGCCGCGCTCATCGCCGCGACAAGCGACGCAGAAGCGCTTTCGAAATTCTCCTTCGGCACCGTTGTCGACGGTATACATGTCCTCTCCTCCTACAAAGATCCCCTTGTCTGCGCGCTCATACGAGAGCTTAAGTACAGAAGGGATAGGCGCAGTGCGGAGATTCTCGGAAGCGCACTCGCCGAGGCCCTGCTGTCGTTTGTGGAAGACGAGGGCGTGCTCGAGCGCCCGCTCGTTCTCATCCCCTCTCCGCTCTCGCAAGAGCGCCTGCGTGCGCGGGGTTTTAACCAGGTCGAGCTTGTTCTCGCCGTTGCGGCACGAAGGCTCGGCGAGGCCCGTGTCGCGGGACTTTTAAAAAAGATGCGCGACACAGCGCCCCAGACTTCGCTCTCCCGGCAGGGGAGGCTTCAGAATGTTGAAGGGACTTTCGCTCTGACCGGAGCCTTGCCGGAGGGCCTTCTTATCGTCGTCGACGACGTCATGACCACCGGTGCTACGCTCTCGGAAGCAAAACGCGCGCTCCGGCTTCCCGGAGCGCGCGAAGTCGTCCTCATCGCACTGGCGCATTAGAGCTCACCGTGTAGGAAACGGACCTGGTGCGACTCCTTACAAAGATGAAAATTGTCTGAGCTATGGTATGTTTTGCAGGTTGGAGAGGTGGCTGAGTTGGTCGAAGGCACCGCACTCGAAATGCGGAGTCCGGGAAACTGGACCGTGGGTTCAAATCCCACCCTCTCCGCAATGATTCGCAAAGACGCCCGGGGAGGCGTCTGCGCGATTCATCATTGCGGTAGGGATGGGATTCGAAAGCCGCAGCGCTGGCGCGAGGCGGGGTCGCGAGATTTTTCAGCAGAAAAATACTTGTGACCTAATCCCACCCTCTCCGCCCGAAAACTTTATTATCGGACAGACCCGAAGATCTTGGCCCTCATTATTGCTATAGTTCTAATATGAAAAGGAAAATAGATGTCCTCTATATCCATGGTGGCAATACTTTTGTGTCCGACAAGGAATATGTCAAATATCTTAAAACTAAGAAGGTAACGCTGGGTAAACGGATCCGCTGGAACAGCGATAATCTCCAAAAAGATCTGGGCGCCAAGTTTGTTGTGACGATTCCACGAATGCCGCTGCAGGACAATTCGCAGTATCGTGATTGGAAGATTATGTTCGAGAATTATCTCCTGCTCCTTAGACGACCTTTCATTCTCATTGGTGGCTCTCTCGGTGGCATTTTCCTCGCTAAATATCTTTCTGAAAACAAACTGTCCAAGAAAGCAATTTCGATATATCTCGTATGTCCTCCGTTTGACGACGACATGCCAGGCGACAGGCTAGCCGGAGGCTTTGAGCTTAAGAAAAACCTTTCGATGATTCAGCAGAACTGTAAGAATCTTTACCTTCTGTTCTCGAAAGATGACGATGTTGTCCCAGTCGCGCACGCAGAAAAATATCGAGCAAAACTTCCAACTGCGCAAATAACTATCTTCAAGAGCAAAAACGGACATTTCAACATCGAGCGATTCCCGGAAATCGTTAAAATGATCAAAACAGATGCCAGGTAGCCTCAGGCAATTTAGTAAGCCCACTGCTTTATAGACTCCGACCCGAGTGCCTCAACAAGTCGGCATTGAATCCACCAAAATACTCTTGCGGGGATTGACCTCTAAAAGTTGAATCCCGAGTGGCCCGCAAAACGTTTGGCTCATGGCGAAAAAAATTCCGATCAAATTGTTTGCTATGGCTGCGAGTTGGCGTTCGTGGCTTTCAAAGCATTACTCGCGTTCGGAAGGTGTTTGGCTCCGTATTTACAAAAAAGGTTCCGGCCACAAATCCGCAACCTATGATGAAGCCCTCGATGAAGCGCTTTGTTATGGATGGATTGACGGGCAAAAGAAGGCCTATGATGCCGGTTCATTCTTGCAAAAATTTACGCCACGCCGTCCACAAAGCATGTGGTCGAAGCGGAATCGCGAGCACGTCCTTCGTCTACTTAAAGAAGGCCGCATGACCGCTGCTGGGAAGAGGGAGATAGACGCGGCAAAAAAGGATGGCCGATGGGATCGAGCCTATGACGTCGGGAGTACGGCGGAGGTCCCCGCGGATTTTGTTGAAGCGGTAAAAAAAGATCCGAAGGCTTACGATTTTTTCAAGTCACTCAATCGTGTGAATACCTACGCGATTGCGTGGAGACTCCAAACGGCTAAAAGGCTAGAAACGAGAGCTCGCCGTATGGAAGTACTTCTCGCGATGATGCGATCTGGTAAGAGATTACATTAGGTCGCATTCAACAGCTCCCGACCGTTCTCCCTGAAAACGCGTGGTCGCCAAGTTGCCAAGAAACCCTTACACTGCTTGACGAGGCCGAGTTCTAGACCGGCCCTCTCCGCATTGACAACTTTTTATCGGTAGACCTGAGGGTTTGAGTGAACAATGTAAGTAACCTTTTTGGAAAGGTATAATCTTAACATGAGTCTTACTATTCTTGTGCCCATACTGATTGTTGGCGGACTGTTTTTCATTGGTAGCATCGAGTTTGTGAATTTGGCAAATAAATTGTATGGGATCAAAACAAGCACTTTTGGGCGCGTTGCAATAATTCTTTTTCTTTCCACAGTCGCGTCAGCCATCGTGGGCGTGCTGGTTTTCTGGCTTGGAGCAGGCATCTTTAAGCTCTCGATAACTTTAGTTTTCTACGCTGTTGCGTATTTTCTGTATCGGAAATATTTTGCCGTCACCTTCTGGAAATTTTTACCTGCCCTCCTCACCGGCTCTGTCGCGTTCTGGTTGTTTGCGATTATAATCATTGTAGCTTTTCGGGGTTTTCTCCTCGAACCTTTTCTGATGAGCGGGGATTCGATGGCGCCAACTTATCCGGCAAATGAATATCTCATAATTGAAAAATATGATCGCTCCGTACAAAAAGGCGATATCATTCTTGCCAGAGTTGGTTCTGGCCAAAGTTCGCACAATATCATCGCTCGGGTTATTGGCGTTCCTGGTGAAATAATAAACGGAACGACAATTCAGAGCGGCGAGTGGTATCTTTCCAAGGACAATCCGTCCGCAACCTCCACTTGGACCGTCGCACAAAACGCGGTTATCGGCAAGCCGGTTCTTGATCTCGGACAATGGTAGCAGGTTACGTCGAAAGGATCTTCCCGGAGTTCAATTCGGATAATCCCAAAGAAACCTTTGCGACTCGAAGGCCTCAACAGATTGCACCAAGATGGGCCAAAAATACCCTCGTGTTTATTGAGCTTAAAAGTTTGAATCCCGAGCGGCCCGCCCGAAGACTTTTGTATCGGACAGATCCGGGTATCAACACTCGACTATAATGTAAGTATGTTTGACCACGTACAAATTAAAGTAACAGATTTCGCAAAGAACCGCTTGTTTTACGAAGCGGTACTTGGGGCACTCGGGTACAATGTCGTATTTGAAATTGAAGGTGTCGTAGTTGGCTTTGGGTCTAACCCTCACGACATGCTCGAAATAAGCCAGGCCGGAGTGGACATGCCCCTTTCAAAATCCGTACACATAGCCCTGACCGCAAAGAGCAGGCAGGCCGTTGAGGAATTTTACAAAATTGCACTTACCCGTGGCGCGACTGATAATGGTGCTCCCGGCCTGCGCGATTATGAGCCTGGATATTTTGCTGCGTTTGTAATTGACCCCAACGGCCACAATCTTGAAGCGGTGCATAAATCTTAGCGACCTGAGAGCCTCAACAAGTCGTCTTTAGAAGCGCTAAAATACCCTTATGGGGATTGACGACGGTTTTCTGAATCCAGAGTAGCTCGCCTTATAATTGAAGGATGGAGAAAGAATGGACAGTCCTCCTTATTGGCGGAAGTTCCGGCGTAGGAAAATCGTATTTGGCTCGACAGATTGCAAATAAATATCAGATTCCCCTGACCGAGATAGACGACATACGAATTGCGATCCGCGAAGTGGCCGACAGCTCAAGGTCTCCAGCATTGTTTACGTTTGTCGATCACCAAAATTATCTTGAAGATTTTTCTGCCGAGGTTTTCGCTCAGAAATTACTCGATGTTGGCCACGCAGTATGGCCTTCTCTCAATACACTCCTTTCGAAACATATACGATGCAATGAAGAGGTAATTTTCGAAGGTGATGGGATTATTCCCGATCTATTGGCCACGAGAGACTAGATCCAAATAAAGGCACTCTTCCTTTACGACGAAGTCGAGCCCATTTATGAGAGACAGACTCTGCGCAAGCGTGGTAATAAGGAAGGAGAGAGAGCAAAGAAAGATGCCCTGTATCACTACACATACGGAAATAAGATCAAAAAACAAGCAGAATCCAACAATTTCTTACTCATAAAAGCCTCCCCCATCGACACTCTGTACGAGCGTGTGATCGCTGTTTTGGAAAAGAGATGAAAAAGAAAGACACGTCATGGGAAAATGTCGCGGATTGGTACGGGCAACACCTCGAGGAGGGGGATACCTACCACGCGAGAGTGCTTCTCCCCAATCTCAAGCGTATCCTCGAGCTCGACAAGGCCGAGGCCGTGCTTGATCTTGCTTGCGGAGAAGGATACTTCACGAGAGCTTTCGCACAAAACGCCAAAACGATTGTTGGGTGTGATCTCTCACCTTCCCTTATCGAACGGGCGAAAATTGCCTCACCGAAGATACCCTTTCATATTGCCAATGCGACACACCTCTCCTTTGCCGCCGACGCTTCTTTTGATGTCGTGCTGTGCGTCCTTGCGCTTCAAAATATGCAATCGCTTCCCCCGGTGTTTGCGGAGGTGGCACGCGTGCTGACGAAAACGGGGCGTTTTATCTTTGTCCTTAATCATCCCGCCTTTCGTATCCCGAAAAAAAGTTCTTGGGGCTACGATGAGAAAGAAAGGGTGCAGTATCGCAGAATCGATGCCTATCTTTCGTCCGCGAAGATCGAAATAGATACGCACCCGGGTTCGGCGGCGAAAGAATTTACGTATTCATTTCACCGATCGCTGCAAGACTATACGAAGGCACTTCGCTCGGCAGGGCTTTCCATCACCCGCCTTGAAGAGTGGATCTCGCACAAGGTGAGCGAGAAGGGCCCACGGGCTGCTGCCGAAGATCACTCCCGCAAAGAGATCCCCCTCTTTCTTGCGATCGAAGTAGAGAAGCGCTCGGCACCCAAAAACGCCTCCACTTCGTAGATTTGGTATACTAAGGCTTCTTTTTCATTAACCTTGTCCATTCCATGAGCACGCGTACCCTTTGGATCATCGTCATACTCGTTATCATCGTCGTAGGCGGTTGGTACCTCATTTCCCAAAATACCGCCTCCCCCTCTCCGTCGGGGCAGACGCAAACAACCTCCGGAGGCTCCGACTATACCCCAGGAGGCCCCACGGGAAGTGGCATGGAGACCGGCACCGTGACAGGAAACGAGAGCTCCTCGACCAACACGCAAGGCTACGATGCCATGGTGGATTGGAGCACAAGTGGCTTCAACCCGACAACCATTACGATCAAAAAAGGCCAGACGGTGCGTTTTATGAACAACGATACCTCGGCATCCTTCTGGCCAGCCTCGGACATTCATCCCACACACTCGCTCTACCCGCAAAAGAGCGCTTCAGATTGTCTCGGAAGCTCCTTCGACGCTTGCAAAGCGCTCGGGCCCGGACAGTACTTCGACTTTACTTTCAGTTATGCCGGAAAGTGGGGCTGTCACAACCACCTGCGCGCCAGTCAGAAGTGCACCATCGTCGTGCAGTAGAATCCGCCGTGCGATACTAAGTGCATATGGATAAACGCACTTCGCTCCTCCTTCGCACCGGCGTCGCGTTTGCGTTTCTTTATCCGCCGCTGTCAGTGTGGATCTTCGGAGGAGATCCGAGTGGTTGGACAGGCTACTTTCCTGAGCTCGTGCGCGGCTACGTCGCCGACACAACACTCCTCACTCTCTTCGAAGTTGTTGAAGTGGTGATTGCTCTCTGGATCCTCTCGGGCTGGCGCATACTCATCCCCTGCGCTCTTGCCACCTTCATGCTCGCCGCGATCGTAATCTTCAACGGTGCGCAGTTTGTTGTCCTCTTCCGGGACATCTCGATCGCCGCGATGGCGCTAGCGCTAGCGCTTGATGCAAGACACTCTAAAGCAAGCTGACAAAAAGCCGCCGGTCAGGAACCGGCGGCTTTGTTTTTTTACGCCGCGATTTTGAACCTCGCGGCTTTTGCAAGCGCTAGCGCGCCGAGCTCAGCCTCGAAGTCGGTGCGGATGCGCTCGAGAACTCCCTCCCCGATCTCACAGAGTCCCCTATGCACGAGCTTATTACCTTCAGAGCCGAAATCGTGGAGAGACGCCAGGCGGCATGCCATGTGGAAGTGGTCTGTCGTCTGTATTGACTGCTTCGCGAGTTCGAGGAACTCGACAGCTGGGTCGGGGATGATAGTCATCGTCGTTCTCCTTAGCGAAGAACTCCTCTCACCGCCAACAATAACACTTTTTTGTCTTTTTCCTAATGCACCGTTTGTGGCGGCACTAGCTCGACGACCTTCTTGCGCAGACCACACTCCTGCGGTATGCGCTCAAGCGCAGCCTCGTCGGTACGCTCGCTCGCGAGATATGTCGTGAGCGCGCCGATGATATCGTCGGGGTTTTCATCCCACGGGTAGCCGGGGTAGTGTCCTTCGTCGCTCGGATCGCCGAGGGGCTTTTCATAGAGACCCTGGAGTAAGTTTTTGATATCGTCTACCGTTGTGACCCGACTGACCCAGTTGGTGATTATCTCGTAGTTGATATTGGCAGGTGCTGGACGCTCCTTCTCCAGTCGCTCATGTGGTTGTGGCGCCTTGGCACCCTTTGGCGCCTTGCGGATCTCCTGGACGAGCTTCGCCATCGGGGAAAGAGGTCCGGAAGAGAGCGAGCTCTCTTCCGAGTCTGTCTTAGGTATTAATTTACGCAGTTCCATCCGGGGACGCTCCGGCGCACCGCCTTCGAGTTTCATTACCCCATCGTAGCGTCATTCCCGCTCCTCTCACAACCTCCCTATCCAACGTATACTAGGGCCCATGGAACTCACCGACGCCGTCGAGAAACATTTTCGTATTTCAGAAGTCCAAAAACGGGCCCACAGGAAACTCAGCATCGCAACGATCGACGACCTCCTCTCCCACTACCCGACCCGCTACGAAAATTTAGGGAGGACGAAGACGGTGGCGACGCTCGCCCCGGGTGAGGCCGCAACGCTCTACGGCGTTCTCAAAGGGCCCAAAACACGCCGCGCCTTCCGCTCCAAGGTCCCCATTGCGGAGGGCTACCTCGAGGACGGGAGCGGCAAGGTCAAACTCATTTGGTTCAACCAGCCCTACATCGCGAAAATGCATCCCGACGGGAGTTTTGTAAAAATTGCCGGCAAAGTCGGCTCGGGAAAATCGGGTGTGTACTTTGGTAATCCCGAAATCGAAGCCGCTCACATAAACGAGGCCGGCACGGGGCCCATGTTTTCCGATATGAGCGCCTCGAGCCTCTACCCCATCTACCCCGAGAGCCGAGGCATCACCTCGAAGTGGTTCTACTATGCCATCGACCGTGTCCTCAAAAGCGGCATTCTGGAGAAAATCGTCGACCCAATTCCCGCCGAGATCATCGAGCGCTACCACCTCCCCACCAAAGCCGCCGCTCTGGTGTGGATCCACACCCCAAAAACGCTTAGGGATTCAATTTCGGCAAAAAAGCGCTTCGCCTTTGAGGAAGTATTTTTTATTCAGGTCGGAAAGTTTAAGGAGCGTCGTGAGTACGAACACCATCAATCGTTCAAAATTGCACTCGAGCAGCGCGACATCAGTGAATTTACGTCACGCTTTTCTTTCCCCCTCACCGGTGCACAAAAAAAATCTATTGAAAACATTGTGTCTGATATGAAATCGGGACACCCTATGTCGCGCCTTCTCGAGGGCGATGTGGGGTCGGGGAAAACCGCGGTTGCCGCTGCGACCGCGTACGCCACCGTGATGACCCGACCGGCGGGGCAGAATTTTGGCAATCTTCAGGTCGCCTACATGGTACCGACCGAAATCCTCGCCAAGCAGCACTTTGAATCTTTCATAGCGCTATTTAAGCACCTTCCCATCAACATCGGCCTCCTCACGAGCTCGGGCTGTAAAAAGTTCCCCTCAAAAGTTAACCGCGAGGGTGCTACGGATATCTCCCGCGCACAGCTTCTCAGGTGGGTCGCTAATGGCGAAATACCCATCCTCATCGGCACCCACGCTCTCATTCAAAAGGCGGTTAAATTTAAGAATCTTGCCTACGTCATCATCGACGAGCAGCATCGCTTCGGCACGAGGGAGCGGAAAAAACTGGTACGTAAGGACGACATTGCACCTCACCTTCTCTCTATGACGGCGACCCCCATCCCCCGCACACTTGCCCTTACCATTTACGGCGATCTCGACCTCTCACTCCTCGACGAGATGCCCGCGGGACGCAAGCCGATAGTGACAGAAATCGTCGCACCAAGTGAGCGCGAAAGTGTCTACGAAAAAATCCGCTCCGAGCTCAAAGCGGGCCGCCAAGCCTACGTCATTTGCCCGCGCATTGACGAGCCCGATCCCACCAAGGAGCTCGCTCTTCTCGCTAAATCGGTGAAAAAAGAGGCGAAACGCCTCGCTGATGAAGTATTTCCGGAATTCGATGTTGGCATACTCCACAGCAAAATGAGTGCGTCGGACAAGGACTCCGTTATGGAGCAATTCGCTGCGAATAAAATCCAGATATTGGTTGCAACGTCGGTTGTCGAGGTGGGCGTGAATGTTCCGAATGCGACGGTAATTGTCATCGAGGGGGCGGAACGTTTTGGACTGGCCCAACTCCACCAGCTTCGTGGCCGCGTGCTTCGCTCCACACATCAAGCATATTGCTACGTGTTTGCGGATTCTAAGGGAAAGCAGACCACGGATCGTTTACGCGCCATCAAAACAGCAAAAAATGGCTTTGAACTCGCCGAATTTGATCTCAAGCTGCGTGGTGCGGGCGAGCTCGGCGGAGGGCGTCAGTGGGGCATCTCGGATATCGCGATGGAAGCGATGAGCAATCTCAAAATGGTAGAGGCGGCCCGCACGGAGGCCGAGGCGCTTGTTGAGGAGGATCCTACCCTCGCTAAGTACCCACACGTCGCTACAAAAGCCGCCGAAGCGTCTGCCAACCTTCACTTCGAATAGTGGGCGTGCCTGGATTCGAACCAGGAACCACCAAGGTATAAGCTTGGTGCTCTAACCGTTGAGCTACACGCCCATCCTCGGGACTATAGCGCACATCATGTAAATCAGGAATTTGTAACGAAACGCCTCTCTCTACGTTTACATAAACGTGAGCAAGAAAAAGGCGAAACAACTTATTTTTATAGGTGCCGTCCTTAAAGCGGTGCAGATTGCAGCGGTTGCAGCCTTTTTCGCCTTCCTTTAAGTACTTGATTAGTTTTTCTGCCTGGGTATCCTTTCTGGAGACCAGAAAACAGGAGAGAGCAATGCGCACAAAGAAAACTCGCGTGGAAACCGTTAGTCTCGTTGGTTTCCCTGGGATCGCCGAGATCATGCGGCAGATCCCGCGCGTACCACCTTCGACCAACTTCTTCGCGATGCCGTTTTTTGAGGAGCTCACACTTATGCCCTGGCGAAACCGCAATAAGACAGACGTGGAGGACCGCGCCTTCGATGGGAGCGTCGTGCTCCATCTTCACGGTTTTCGGAAGAACACGCTTCTCGGAGTGAGCGTCTCAGGTTCTCCTTTCATTATCGCGGAGTTGCAGAAGCAAAAGCGGCCGCTCACGATGGCACAAGTCATTCGATTTGCGGTGAAGTATGCTGACGAGCGGGAAAAGCACGTCGATCCGGTAGAAGTCCTCTCCGAGAAAGCGGTGCAGAAAATTGCGCAGATGCGGGCCAAGGCGCTCCGATTCGTCTACCGCAACGGCAACCCCAAGATCCCCAAGGTGATCCTCAAGGATATCGAGGAGATGCGGAAGAAGAAAGCCGCCTGAGCGACGACGGCCGCGACGAGAGTCGCGGCCGCTTTTTTATCTAGTCTCGAATGACGAGCGTCTCGGTCGTATCAATGCGCTCGTCTTTTTTCTTCGGCGTCACGCCGTGCGTAATGAGAATTTTTTCAAAGTCATCGCGTTCGATTGTCTCGACTTCGATGAGGCGCTTAGCAATAGCATCAAGGAGCTGGCGATGTTCATTAATGGTGGTCTCTGCTTTCTTGTAGGCCCCATCGATGATGCCTTTCACTTCGGCATCCACTTCCGCGGAGACGCGCTCAGAGTACTCCTTGCTTCCTACACCCGCACCAAAGAGAGCCCCTCCCTCGCCCTCGAGTGCGACGGGTCCCATTTTTTCGCTCATGCCGTACTTGGTGACCATGTTGCGCGCAAGCGCCGTCAAAACTTGGAGGTCGTTGCTTGGGCCGGTCGTGAGATCGCCGAAAACAATACGCTCCGCTATGTAGCCGCCGAGGGAGACGGCAATGTCATCGAGAAACTCACGACGTGACTGCATTTTCGTCTCTTCAAACGGAAGCTTGAGCGTGTACCCTGCCGCGCGACCACGAGAAATGATCGAGATTTTATGGACTGGATCTGAATACGGGAGAATTGAGGAGACAAGGGCGTGTCCGGCTTCGTGGTACGCAGTTATTTCCTTCTCTTTTTTATTAAGAAGGTGGCTCTTGCGCTCAGGCCCCAGCATCACCTTCTCGATAGAGCGGATAAGGTCGAACTGCGAGACGCGCTTCCTATTCTCGCGGGCGGCTAAAATGGCACCCTCGTTCATAAGCGAGTAGAGATCGGCTCCTGAAAAGCCGGGCGTTCGCTCGGCGACCGTCGTGAGATTCACATCTTCAGCGAGCGGCTTTTTGCGTGCGTGGATTTTGAGAATTTCCTCGCGGTCGGAGCGATCGGGAAGGTCGATGACGACGCGGCGATCGAAGCGACCGGGGCGAAGGAGTGCAGGATCGAGTACATCGGGACGATTGGTCGCAGCCATGACGATCACCTTTTCATTCGGTTCAAAGCCGTCCATTTCGACGAGGATTTGATTCAGCGTCTGTTCGCGTTCATCGTTGCCGCCGCCGACCCCGGTGCCGCGCACGCGCCCCACAGCGTCGATCTCATCGACGAAAATAATGGCCGGAGCGGCGCGCTTAGCCATCGCGAAAAGGTCGCGCACGCGGGAGGCGCCGACGCCGACGAACATTTCGACGAACTCGCTTCCGGAGATGGTAAAGAAGGGCACGCCTGCCTCACCTGCGACCGCGCGAGCAAGCAAGGTCTTCCCTGTTCCCGGGGCGCCCATGAGGAGAAGCCCTTTCGGAATGCGCGCGCCGATGTCGAGGAATTTCTTAGGGTTGCGCAGGAAGTCAACTATTTCGGTAAGCTCTTCTTTCGCCTCCTTGGCACCAGCGACGTCTTTGAAAGTCACCCGCTGATTTTTGTCATTGGGATCGATCATGCGCGCTTTGCTCTGGCCGAACGTAAAGGCTTGCATGCCCGCGCCACGCACCTGTCGCGAAAGGAACCAGAAGAGAGCGACGATAAAAATGAGCGGGAGGATAAAGGGCGAAAGCTCGAGGAACCAAAAACGGAACCCGGACTGATTCTCGATCGAGATGGAAACTTTCCGAAGCGCGTCAGGGGTGACTCCGTAGTTATCGAGGGTCTGCGTGAGCGCGGTGCCCGATTCCTTTTTCGAAGCTTTCTCGCTTTTGTCCGCGTAGGTGATCTTGAGATCGTCGCCAGAAACAACGATGCTGCTCACCTTCCCCGCCGTGATGTCGGTGGCAAGCTGCGAAAGGGGAATATTCTCGGGGTTGCCGGCGCTTCCCGCAAAGAATGAGTAGATGCTGGCGAGCAGGAGAAAAATAAGGAGCGCGGTAAAAAGATTGGCCCACAACCCACCCCCTCCCGGAAGCGGAAAGAGTGGACGACGTGGATTACGCTTTTTATCGCCTTTTTTCTCTTTTTGATCTCCCATCGGAGGCATAGAGACTAGTAGTATACACAAAAGGACTGAAAATACTAGAAAACAAAAATCGGCATTTGGGTAGGGTTCCCTGAGGAAAAATGCTATAGTCGGGGGCATGGCCGCCTTGGTCGAAAACAAAAAAGTGCGCCTGACCTACGAGATACTCGAAACCTTAGAGGCGGGTATCGAATTGCTGGGTCTTGAGGTAAAGAGCTTGCGCGAAGGGCGCGGAAAACTGGAAGGTGCGCGCATCGTCGTGCGCGGCAATGAAGCATACCTCGTTGGCATGCAGCTCCCGCCCTACCAGCCGAAGAACACCCCCGAGAACTACGATCAGGAACGCACACGAAAACTTCTCCTTACCCGCACGGAAATCTCCCGGCTTCTGGGGTTTGAGAGCAAAAAGGGCTTGACAATAGTGCCTATTTCGATGTATGGTAAGGCTCGCAAGATAAAGGTCTCCATCGCGGTCGTGCGTGGTAAGAAACTCCATGACAAACGTCAAGATATGAAGAAGCGCGAGGCGCAGAGAGACATAGGGCGTTCGTTGAAAAAAGAATACTAGGCCTTCCCAAAGAGGGCGTGAGTTGCGTGTTTTGTTGAGGAAACTTGGAGGTAGTCATGTGCGATCTCAATGCTCATCTCATATGGGTGAGCGAGAACATCGTTTTCGGGTGGGGAGTACTGCTAGCAGTAGGTCTCATCATGGTCTTGTACCTTGCAGTGAAAGGGAAACGTTCCACCTAAAGAAAATAGAGGCAAGCGTTAAACTTGCCTCCTCAACAAAACACGTGAATCGCTGAAACACGCTCGTGCCCTCCTCGGGGATGATCGGCCTAGACAAAATAATCCGTAAACTAACGTGCACTGTGGAAGTCAGGACCTTCCTTAAAATCCTGAAAAAATAACTGCAAAATCAGTTACTTCGCCGTATTTTTCGGCAAAGGATTTCTCCTTCGCTTACGCGACGGCCTAATCCCATCCAGCTTGTTGAAGTCTGTTAGGCACTCTTGGGTGTAATATTTCCGGACTCGACGCATTTGGTGTCTCACGAGCGCGTCTAAACTACGAGACTGGAAGGTATGCGATTTTGTTTGCTCTTAACGCATAACTTCGAGAATTGAGAGCAGACTAGATAGTGTAGAAACGCGTTTACCCTATTTTGCACGGCGGTTCGATTCCGCCCATCTCCACAGCAAAAGAAAAACCGGCTTTGTGCCGGTTTTTTCTTTTGCCTTTGTTGGAGAATGTGGCACATTCGTCGGAATCGAACGGCCGGAGCCATGTCGCTTCGCGACGGCGAGGAGGGCCGGCAAGCACTTATGAGCGAAGCGAATTAGTGACTTGGTATGTCGATTCCGCCCATCTCTACATCTAGGAGTTTCACTGACAAAGACCTCGAAAAGCCCTGGGGTATTGGAGGATTTTTCAGTTTGATAACTTCAGCCGCCGACGAGATTCAAAACCCAACTGACCCTCTCGTCAATGGTGCCCTTTGGTACAGTATGGGTTTCATATCCTAGGTTTAGGTAGGTGCTCACAATCTCGGCGTGAATTTTTTTTGCCTCCTCAAAAGTTTCTCTTCGTTCAGAATCGTTTTCGTATATGTCTTTCCAGGGAGGTGTTAAAAATACAATGTGATTGTACCTGTACTCTTTTGCTGAGACATAGAAGATCTCGGGCACGCTAAGCTTATCTTTTCTTATATAGGCAATTAAGTCCGGAATTCCTCTATCAAAAAACCATAAATCACTGGAAGAGGTTTTTTCATGCTGATTCACTCTTCTTTTGAGCATCTCTTCGCTGTATCCCAATCTATCGACCCAGGGAAGTAACCTCCCTTTCGTCTGTATCTGCTCCTTAATAAATTGCCTTGATAATTCTTCAGAGCCATTAAATCCCTGCTTCTTCAATTCCTCGATCATACTCGTTTTTCCAGACCCAGGTCCGCCAGTGATTATGTATATATTTTTTTGCATTCAGTCAGGAGGATAAAACTTTATCGAAATATATCACGTTAAGGTGGTTAGGAATATCCCTATGATTCCACCCCTCTCTACCCGAACACAAAACACGTTCGATGGCGAGTTTTGTATTTTAAAATTCTGAAGTAAGGTTGGAGGGGCAACAGGAAATTTCACATGAGCAACAATCCGCAACCACCAGAAAAAGTGCCGGAGCCCGGCTACTATTACCACTACAAACACGATCCTGCGGGGGCGATTAACAATTACGCCTATTACATCTACGGCGTCGGCCACCATACTGAAGAAGACTGCCGGCCAATCGATCAGTTCATGCTTAATTACAGACCTTTGTACAAAGAGGCTACGGTATACAAACTCGGCAAGATGTTCGATAACCGACCGCTTCACATGTTCTACGAGGCGGCCAAAAAGGACGGTGATGAGGTCGAGCGTTTCATGCGCATCACTGATCCCGACGTGATCGCGAAGCTCCGGGCGATCAAACACGAGATGTACCCGCCTGAAGACTGAAAAAAGGCCCCTATACGTGAGGCCTTTTCGCTTCGACAAGTTCGGTGGGCAATCCGTCCGGATCAAAAAAGAACGTGAACCTCCGCTTTCGCAAGGCGTCAAAACGCACGCTCTCAACCGAACAACGCTCCCGCAAATGTGCGAGGGCACTGTCGAAATCTCCGCATGCAAACGCCAGGTGCCTACCGCCCGTTGCTTCGGGATTAGTCAGGCGTGCCGGAGCGTTGGGGAGAGAGGTGAGCTCGACGAGGTAGCGTCCACGAAGCGACAATTCTCCCCTCCAGGAGAAACGGTCCCATCGGAATTCCTCACGAATGAGCCTGAAGCCGAGGATCGTGATGTAAAACTTCTTCGATACTTCGTAGTCTCTACAGAGGACCGAGACGTGGTCGAGGCACGTGAAGATCATGGGTAACTCCAATTCATCTAGTATCAATACTAGAAAAATCGACCCGGAGTTCCAATTGCGAAAACGGCTCGCAAATGCTAGAGTAGGCCGGTTCCTGTGGCAGAAAAAGTAAGAATCAACGAGTCCATCCGAGTGCCCGAACTGCGGGTCATTGGCGCTGACGGCGCCAATTTAGGTATTATCCCGACCTCGGAGGCTCTCAGAAGGGCAAAAGAAGCGACACTTGATCTAATCGAGATAAGTCCGGGTGCCAACCCGCCCGTTGCGAAAATAATGGACTATGGTAAGTTTCAGTACGACCAAAAGAAGAAAGAGCAGGAGGGAAAAGGCAAAGCCCACACCACCGAGGTAAAAAGCGTGCAGATCAAGATAGGCACCGGCGAGCACGACCTCGCGCTCAAGGCCAAGAAGGCCTCTGAGTGGCTGCGGGAGGGAGATCGCGTCAAAATCGACCTCTTCCTCTGGGGACGCTACAAGTACATGGACGAAAAATTCCTGAAGGAGCGGCTCGAGCGATTCATGCTCATCATCGGGGAGCCTCACCGGGTGGCCGACCCGATAAAAAAGTCGCCCAAGGGCTTCACGGTCCTCATCGAGCGGAATAAAAGCAAAAAAGCATCATGAAAACGAACAAGTCATTCACCAAAAGGCTCCGGGTCACCCGCAAGGGGAAGATTTTGGCGCGCAAAGCCGGACAGAATCATTTCAACGCCAAGGAGTCGCAGACGGGGCGTCTCAACCGCCGTGGACTCGTTGAACTCAAGATGACCAACGCGCAGAAGAGCCGCTTTTTGCCTAACAGCTAGACCATGTCGCGCGTCAAAGGAGGAGTAGTCAATACACGCCGCCGCAAGTACATTCTTCGCCAAACGAAAGGCTTCCGCTTCGGCCGCTCCAAAAAGAAACGCCAGGCCCGCGAGGCCATTTTCCATGCCGGCAAGTACGCCTTCGCGCACCGCCGTGACAAAAAGGCAGACATGCGCGCCCTCTGGACAGTAAAGATAAACGCCGAGGTCCGCAAACACGGCATCTCTTACAGCAAATTCATCGCCGCGCTCGCTAAAGGAAAGGTGGGACTCGATAGAAAGATTCTCGCCCTCCTCGCCGAAAAGCACCCCGAGACCTTTGCGCAAGTAGTCAAAACGGTCACCTAACAAAAACTCCCGCGTGCGCGGGAGTTTTTGTTTTATATTTTCAAAGATTTTCTGCGGTCTTGAACCATTTTGATGAGCTTCCCTACCAAAACTCCGGGGTCCTTATCGAAGAGGACGAAGCCATCCGGGCGGTGTCCCTTCTCAAGGATGGTACGTATAACTTCGTCGGTCTCCCACTCCGCCTCGTAAACGCCGATGGGCTTTCTATCCTCGAAGGCAATGGTGAACTCGTGAATGGTGCCGATGCGGCCGCAACCGAATGCGACGGCGTCGGAGCTGCGCGTGAGGATGAGGTCGCGTCCGGGGTAGCCAAAGCCGGTGTAGACGATGAGGTCATGAAAATCGACGGGGAGCCGGAACACTTCGACGTGCTCGCGCTCGGAGGAAGCGGGCGAGAAACCGATGACGAGGCCGTCTTCCTCTTTCGCCCCTTGCGCGGCCCACAGGGGAAAGCCGGTCGTGGCGCCGGTCACCAGGACCGCGCCCTGCTTAGCTATCTCGCGACCAAGGTCTTTTCCCTTTTCAAATGCATTGAGGCCGCAATGCCCCGTCTCCGCCGCGCCGGAGACGCAGACCTTTACCTTCGTATGTGCGTGACGGATCATTTCCTCGCCCATGGAGATTGATTATACGTCCAAAAGCTCCTTTTGCGTATGGAGAATCAGATGAGCTCGACCCTATCTCCCGCCTTGGGCACGACCGTATTGACGCCAACATAGTCGCGAAGCCGCTGCGCGAGAAAAAGAGATGCTTTCGGCTCCCCCATCGTGACGAATATTTTTTTGGCCGCGTCCGCCGCGCGCTGTCCGAACGCGACAAGCGCATCAGAGTCTTTGTGCGCGGAGTAGCCGCGTATCGAGAGCACCCTGGCGCGCACCGACACCGTTTCTCCGTTTATGACCACCTCCTTGGCCCCGTCGAGAATACGCCTGCCTATAGTTCCCGGCACCTGGAACCCCGCGAGGAGGAGCGTCGAGTCCGGATCGGGGAGAATTTTTTTCTCGAGCTCGGGGGCCCGGCCTCCCATCGACATGCCCGAGCCTGCGATGATGATACGGGGGCCCCTCCCCTCCAAAACGCGCTGCGCGTCCTTGCGCTCCCGGGCGAGAAAGAGCTGGGGAAAGGAAAAAATCTCCTCGCACTTTTTAAACTGGCCGCGCACATCGCTCTTGAGGTAGTCGCAGAATTGCTCGTAGACTACGGTCGCTTTGATGGCAAGCGGCGAGTCGAGAAACACCGGCAGCAGCGGTATCTTGCTTCCCTCCATGAGCCGGTTTATTTCGTAGAGGAGGATCTGGCTGCGCTCGAGGGAAAACGCCGGGATGAGGAGCGTGCCGCCGCGATGCGCTGTGTCTTCGATTATGTCCTCAAGTGCGTCGCGGCGCTCGTCGCGTTTCTCGTGATTGCGGTCCCCATACACGCTCTCCATGACGAGGTAATCGACGTCAGTCACCTCTTCGCAGTCGGGAAGAAGGGGCGAAGGGGAATTGCCGAGGTCGCCGGTGAAAGCAACCGAGATGCCTCGGTGGTAGACCTGCACGATAGCCGAGCCGAGAATGTGGCCGGAATTTTTCAGATAGATGGAGAAATCGCCGGCGATCTTTTCCATCGCGTGGTAGGGCACCCCCCGCCACAGCGAAAGCGCCCGCTCGATATCCTCTGCTTCATAGATGGGGGGTTCGCCGTGGAGCTTATGGTTGTGCTCCATGACGGAAAGCGCATCGCGAAGAAGGATGGCTGCGAGCGCTTTGGTCGGCGGAGTCGAAAAAATGGGGCCCCGGAAGCCTTGCCGTACAAGTTTAGGGATGCGGCCGATGTGGTCGAGATGAGTGTGGGTGACGACGAGTGCGGCGATATCACGGGGATTGTAAGGAAAACTCTGGCGGTTGTAATCTTCGACGAACTTCGTGCCCTGCTGGAGCCCGCAATCGATGAGGAGTTTCGTCTCCCCGTCGTCGAGAAGGAAGTTGGAGCCGGTCACGGCCCCAGTGCCGCCGTAAAATGTGAGCGTGAGCTTTCCGCTGGCCATGACCTAGCAGTATACCCCGAAAAACAAAATGCCCCCGCACCGCGGGAGCACTCTGTGGAGGTTCATTTGTGCGTATTACCTGGCGCTACGCCAGGTGGGTGTCCGCAACGGCGCATCGTAGTTCGCGGCTAGGCCGGCGATCACGGACGCGGCGAGATATAGGACTCCCTAATGTTTGCGTAAGGGGTAATACGCCAGACGAACCTACCTCCAGTATACCAAAGAGAGGGCTTAAGGTTACGTAGTCCGGTATTTTACATTCAATACTCTCCCGCCGAAGGACGAAAAACCTCGCGCAGGCGGGACAGCGCCCAGCGGAGCACATTTTCAGCTGAAAATAGGCGTGTTTTTTAGAACTTCGGCTGGCCTTTACTCAAAGATTCCGTCGAGATTAACGTCGTAGAGTATCTGCTCCTGCACGAGACGATAGTCGACGAGCTCTTTTCTGGAGAACCAGTGTGGAATTTCCTTTTCCGCTTCAGGCACCGTGCCGGAGGCGTGGATAAGGTTGCGGATAGCCCGACCATCGGTGTCCGCCATGCCATAGGAGTCGAGTACGAAATCCCCGCGGATAGTGCCGACATCGGAGCTTCTCGGTTCGGTGCCGCCAGTGAGCTTGCGGACCAGCTCGACCGAGTGCGCTCCCTGCCAGACCATTGCGATGACGGGACCCGAGGTCATGTATTTTTTGAGCTTTTCGAGAATGATGGCGGTTATTTCGAGCGGGTCCTCTGACGGCGGCTTTTCGCCGCGCTCGCGTGCCTTCGCGATGCGCTTCTCCCCGGTGATGCGGCGCCAGTTTGGGTCGAGCGTGTAGTGCTCCTCGACCTCCTTCTCGGTCGGCACGAGCATCTTGAGGCCGACGAGCTTGAGCCCAAGGCGCTCATAGCGCCCCATGATCTCGCCGATAAGAGTGCGCTGGATGCCGTCCGGCTTTATGAGGACGAGCGTGCGTTCTTCTTTAGGATGTTTCATAGGGGCTGACTATAGCGTGCGGCAATTTCTTTTTCAATCTCGAACTTGGGGCGCCCGAAGCGAAGCGCGGAGGATTTCTTAATGCGGGCGGCCGTGTCGCGGTCGGTCGCAGCCGGCGCTGCGGTGGCGAGGGAAAACGGCACCATGGGTTTTCCACCGGAGAGGAGTTTGAGGATCGCGTTGTAGTTGTCGAGATTTTGAAGATCCATAGCCTTGAAGGTGGGCGCGAAAAGTTTTTCGAGCTCTTGCGCATCGTCGCTTCCAACCCGAAATGTACAGAGGCTCCCCACGTTCCCGAAGACCGCGTCGCGGATATTTTCCTGTATTTGCTTGATGAATTGATGCGCGATGGTGAGCGAAAGGCCGTACTTACGCGCCTCTGAGAGGATGGAAACTATGGAGTCAGTGGTGATGTTCTGAAACTCGTCAATGTAGAGGTAGAACGGCGGGAGATCTGCACCGAATGAGTCGACTCGCGAGAGCGCGGCCATGAGTATTTTGCCGACGAGCACAAGCCCGATGAGGTTCGCGTTGATGTCGCCGAGACGCCCCTTGGCGAGATTCACCAAGAGAATCTTTTTCGAGTCCATTATTTCCCGGAAGTTGAGCGCCGAGCGCTCCTGCGCGATGATGGGGCGCATGATGTCGTTGGTCGTAAAGACGTCGAACTTATTGGTGATGTAGGGAACGAAGTTCGCAAGCGATTGCTCGCCGGTCGTCTCCTCAGCGGTGCGCCAAAATTGTTGGATGGTTGGATTTTGGCTGTGAGAAAGCTTCATCTGCCTGAAGCCGCGGTCCGCAAGAACTCGCCCGATATCAAAAAGGGTGTTTCCGCTTTGCGGGTGCTCCATAACCAAAAGCGCTGAATTTCTGAAGTACTGCTCGAATGCGGGCCCTCCCGCGACCTTCATGTCGAAGAGCTTATTGAA
This sequence comes from uncultured Candidatus Saccharibacteria bacterium, assembly GCA_964429815.1. Lineage (GTDB taxonomy): Bacteria > Patescibacteriota > Minisyncoccia > Phycocordibacterales > CAYSCM01 > CAYSCM01. The sequence continues at coordinate 288,012 of CAYSCM010000001.1, read as the reverse complement.
AATGGAGAGAAGCTCGTTGACTACGAACGTTTTCTGCTCGGGGAAGCGCGCATCGTACTCGAGCATATTGAGGCCCAAGGGGCGCTCAGGATCGGCCGGATTGAAGTAGATGACGTCTCCCTCGCGCTCCGGCGGCACCGCGCCGAGCACTTCCTCGATATCCGAGCCATGCGGATCGATGTAGCACACCCCGGCCCCTCGTGCGATATCTTGGATGACCATGTTCTTGAGGAACACAGACTTGCCGGTGCCCGTTTGCCCTATGACGTAGAGGTGGCGGAGTCGATCGGTATCGGCAAACCGCACGGGACGCTCCTCGCCTCCATGACGGTTGCTGCCGAGGCGTATCCCTTCCTCGACAAGCTCAAGCGGCGCCGGAGCCGTTTTGAAGCGCGTCTGCTTCACCTCGCGGCTGGGGACAAGCGCTGCACCGGAGAGGTGGTAGAGGCTGGTGAGTTCACGCAGGCTAAGGGGCATGCCCTTCCCCTCATCGAATGAGCGAAAGGAGAAGTCGGAAAGAAATGCCGTGAGGGCTTTCCGAGGGACCCGTTTGAACGAAAGCGCGTTGCCCTGGGCCGCACTGAATTGACCAAACGATGCTTCAAGGTCGGAGAGGATGGCGCTCGCGCGCATTTCGTTTTCGGCCGAAACGACGAGACGAATGCCGGCGAGAACTATGGGGCTGCCTATTTTTTTCTTTACCTCCTCGAGCGCAACGGAGTCGACCGGCTTCTGGGTATCGCTCTTTTTGCCCTCTCCCCCGATGAGTTTGCTGATGCCGGAGACAATTTTCTCTCCCGTGGAGAGGGCGACCCTGGTCGCCTTCGGCGCGGGGACTCCCTTCTCGAGGTCTACTGCCGCCTTTTTAAACCGTGCATTGAACTCGTCTCCGACGGGCGAGACGGAGAGCTGGAACGCGGCCCCCTCGCCCTCCTTGCGCATCCGGGAGAACGCCGCAATGATGCCACTTAGCGGATCGTGGTCGAACTCATCATAGGTCCGAAGCGGATAGACCGGCGACCGGGCAAGAGAGCCATAGGAAGCAAGTGAGGCGCCTTTTTCGTTAAAAATATTATAATCATCGCGCAGGAGCTCGATCCGCGCGCCCGGAAAGAGCGCGAGTGTCTGCTTTTGAAGGAGGTCGGCTTTGCTCTCGAGCACGGAAACATAGAAGACGATATCCTCCGAGGAATTTCCGACCGCGATCTCGAGCGTAAAGAAATCTTTGCGAAACTCACGCTTGCCGGAGGAGGCGAGGAGTGCGGCGTAGAGCTGTTCCATTCCTGAGAGGGCTTTCTTGAGGTCCTTGCCGGCCTCCTCTTCTTTCTGTGATATGCGCACCTCATAGAGCCTCATATGGAGCGGCCGCCAGAGCGCCCCTCCTTCGTGGAACCCTTTTACGGAAAACCCCTCGCGTAGATACTCGACCAAAAAACGGTGGAAATCGTCTTCAACGTGGGGACCGAGTTTCTCCGCGACCGTGAGAGCGTTTTTTATTCCGTGTTCCTGGAGAATACCAAGAAGCTCCGCCATCTTCTCGTCATGCGACTCGGGTTTTAGCTCGAGGGCGATCTCGCCTGCACGCCCTTCGGGAAGCATGGAGGGGCCGGGTATGACCTCGTGAGGAGGCTTTTGCGCGTAGGCGCGAATTACCTGCTGGAGCGGCTCGGGCGGCCCGGAGGTTCCGACGATCGCGGCTATCTCGTGCCGTGTGAGCTGCTCACGTAAATGCGCTATTTCTTCCTCGGGGGTTTGAAATACTCCCTCGACAGCAGCCATCTTTTCCATGCACCTTAGTATACCCCGCTCGTATCGGCGACTTTGCACAGATGCACACCTGCGGTATAGTCGCTGAAACGTTTTTTGGAGGGTTTCATGCGCACCACTATCCACTCGCTGTGGGAGCGACGAAAAGAAAGAAGGCGGAAAAAGCTCGAAGGGCAGCGCGCGCTCGAGCAGGAAATCGAGCGAGCGCGCGCCAAGGCGCCGCAGCGACGAGGTAGAGCGTCCCGTCTCGCCAGCGACTTTCTCGGTATGCTTCCGGAAAAACCGGCGCGGGACCCTTAGGGTCCCGCGTTTTTAATTCTCTCTTGTTTAGTTTTCTTTCGTCAAAATTTCCGGTGCGCCTTCAGTTATCAAGATCGTGTGCTCGAAGTGGGCGCTTCGTGAGCCGTCGGCGGTCCGTATGGTGTAATCATCGCTGTCCATACGCACATCCGCCCTTCCTTCGTTCAGCATGGGTTCGATGGCAATGACCATGCCGACAGTAAGTCTCTCTCCCGTCCCCTTCCTTCCAACGTTCGGAATGTAGGGCTTCTCGTGGACCTTGATCCCAACGCCGTGGCCTCCGAGCTCAAGGGGGATGCCGTAGCCGTGCGGCTTGACGAATGCCTGGATCGCCGCGCCGATGTCGCCCACCTTCGCCTCTCCACGGGCAGCGGCGATGCCTTTCTCGAGAGCCTTTTTAGTTGTGGTGATGAGTCTTTGTGCTTCTGCGTCTACCTTTCCGACAGGAACTGAAACCGCCGCGTCGACAATGAGCCCTTTATGGATGAGCCCGAGGTCGAGGGCGACGATGTCGCCCTCCCGCAGAACGGTCGGTATCTCATTGGGAATACCGTGCACGACTTCGTCGTTGATGGAAACGCAGAGCGCCGCGGGGTAAGGGCGCGGAGCACCTTCCGGCGTGTAGCCGAGAAACGCCGGCCTGTCGCCACCCTCCTCGATGAGTTTCTGCGCCAGCTTGTTGAGCTCGTCGGAGGAAACTCCCGGCCTCACGGCCGCAGCGACCTGGCGCAAAACCACCGCCAAACGGCGACCTCCCTCGCGAAGAATTTCTATATCGTTAGTGTTTCGAATGTGCATTGATGGCAGCGGCGATATCAACCCGAACCTTCTCAATGGGCTGCTCGCCATTGATATCAAGAAACGTGTACTTCGTATTCTTCTTGAAAAACTCGATTACCTTCATCACCTCGCTTTCAAACCAATCAAGGCGATTCTGTATGTACTGCTCCACATCGTCATCCCTCTTCCTAGCGCGGAGTCGGTCTTCGGACCACTTCCTCGACACATTGAGATAGATCACGAATCGTTCTGCCCGATCGTAGAAATCGAGGGCCCCATCAAGTACCGGCGCTTCGTGAATCCGTCGCGGCATACCGTCGAGCACGAGATGCGGGGAGGGGTCTTGGAAGTCACGTATAAGGAGGTTGCTCCACACCCAGATAGAAAGAAACTCGGGTTGAAGCTTGCCGGAATTGAGGATATCGGCGGCAAGGGCATTCGTATAGCCATGCTCGCTTATAAACGAGCGGAACATCGCCCCTGATTCGATGCGGTAGCTTGGCTGGCCTTCGTGGGCATAATCATCAATAAGAAGCGATGCTTGAGTCCCCTTGCCGCAGCCGGAGCGGCCCGTGAAAATGAACGTTTTCGGCCCCATGGAGAGTAGCTTATCACCAACACTGCGCTCCTTGCAGTTTAATATTCCCGGATGGAGAGCTGCGCATCGACGCGGCGGATGAAATCGATGACCACTTGCACGACGATGAGAAGCGCGGTGCCGCCTATCGCGAGCGCCTGGATGCCAGTGATCGCCCGCACTGCAAGCGGCAATACCGCGATGATGCCGAGGAAAATTGCGCCGACGAGCGTAAGGCGGGTAAGAATCTTTGCGAGGTAGCGCGACGTCGTCTCGCCCGGACGCACGCCGGGAATGAAGGCGCCGTTTCTTTGAAGGTTTTGCGAGATGGAATCCGGATCGAAGGTGACCGCGGTATAGAAGTACGTGAAGGCGAACACGAGAACGAAGTAGATGGCAGCGTAGGCGAACGGATTGTTGAGGAAGCGTAGTATCACATTGCTGATACCGACGATCACATCGCTGTGCGCGTGCGAGAGGAAATTGAAAATGAGCTGCGGGAAGAGCAGTATCGAGAGCGCGAAGATGATGGGAATAACTCCGGCCTGGTTGAGCCGAAGCGGAAGGTAGGTAGAAGTGCCGCCGTAGACCTTCATACCACGTACGCGCTTGGCGTAGGTTATGGGAATGGGTCGTTCGGCTTCCGTGAGGATGACGACCGCTGCGACGATGGCGACCGCCGCGATCACGAACGTGAGATAGAGCGGGATCTGGGAGGCAGTGAAGGTGAAGGCGAGTTGGGAGATGGTTGCGGGAAGGCGCGAGACGATGCCGGCAAAGATGATAAGCGAGACGCCGTTGCCGATGCCGTACTCCGTAATGAGCTCGCCGATCCACATGAGAAGAATCGAGCCGGCCGCGACCACGAGAACGTTTACCGCAAAGTTGAAATTGGAGAGCGACGAGACGACGCCTTGTCGTTCGAGGAGAACGAGGAAACCGAAGGACTGGATGAGCGCCAAGGGGAGCGTGAGGAGGCGGCTGTATTGGGAAAACCTCTCCCGACCCGCCTCCCCCTCTTCGGTATAGAGCGCCTTAAGGCGCGGCGACATAATGGTGAGAAGCTGCATGATGATCGAGGCGGTGATGTAGGGACCGACACCAAGGAGTACGATCGAAAGGTTGCTGAGGCCCCCGCCGGAGAAAGTGTTGAAGAGTCCCAGGAGCTGGTTGTTGGAGAAGAGCTGGTTGAGGGCCGTTGTGTTGACGCCCGGGATCGGAATTATGGCGAGAAGCCGAAAGACGACGAGCGCGCCGAGCACGAAGATGATGCGATTACGGAGCGCTGCGTCGGTAATGATGACTCGGATTTTTTCGAAAAAAGATTGCATGGCCTAGGCGATGGAGCCACCTGCTTTCTCGATGGCCGCGCGTGCTGACATTGAAACCTCGATCCCAACAAGGGAAAGCTTCTTGCCTTCGCCCGTGCCGATGATTTTTACCTGCGGAAGCTTGCCGCCGCGACGCTCGATGAGCCCTTTCTCAAGGAGGGCCTTGCGGTTCACCTCTGCACCGACATCGAAAGCGTTAAGTACGTCGGCGAACGAGATGGGTATAGGCCGCGGACGCATCGTGTAGACAGTGCGTGAGCGGTTGCGGCCGTAGCCGCGACGCTTCGGAAGTTTTTTGATAATGTCCCGGAATTCCGGACGTATTTTTGCGCCAGCGCGCGCGGTCTGCCCCTTGCCGCCGCGGCCCGAGGTCTTGCCGCGTTTGCCGCCGCGGCCGACGCGAGGCGTTTTATGCCGAGGATGCGCTGGTTTAAGGGTGGTGAGATTCATGGTATTAGCGGGCTTTGAGCGTTTTAAGCGCCTCAAGCGCAACCTGGGCGTTGTTGATGCGATTTTTGCTTCCTGAGAGGAGCTTGGCGGAAATATCTTTGACACCAGCAAGCTCAAGCACAGTGCGAGCGGAGCTTCCTGCGACCAAGCCCTTCCCCGGAGCTGGCTTCATGATGATGCGGGACGCTGCAAATTTTGCGGAGACCTCATGTGGAATGCGTCCTTCCGGAGTGAGCGGCACGCGTATCATGTGTTTCTTCGCCGCGCGAAGTGCCTTATCGATCGCAAGCGACGTATCGGCACCTTTACCCAGCCCCACACCCACGCGCCCTTTGCGGTCCCCCGCGACGAGCGCGACGGAGAAATTGAAACGGCGCCCTCCTGCCATAACGCGAGTCACGCGCCGAATGGTGACTATCTTCTGGTCGAATTCGCTTCGAGCACGCTCCGGGCGCTGCCCGCGGCGGCCTTCACCGCGTCCGCGTCCGCGTGGGGCGCGTCGTTCGCGCATGTCGGGGCGCTGCGGTCCTCCTGGAACAGAAGCCGGAGCCGCCGCCTGCACGACTGCGACATTTTCTCCCGTTGTTTTTGTTTCCTCAGTCATGGTCGTCTAAAAATGAAGCCCTCCCTTCCTTGCCGCGTCCGCGAATGCCTTGATCGCGCCAGCATACTTGAAACCGCCCCGATCGAACACTACCTTCTCGATTTTTTTTGCCAGGGCCTTCTTGGCGATTTCCTCCCCCGCAGCAGCGGCTCGTTCGTGCATCGGCTTGTTTGCCTCAGAGGTTTTTGCGGCTGCTATGGTAACGCCCTTCTCATCGTCAATGAGCTGCGCGTAGAGGAACTTATTGGAGCGGAAGACAGCTAGGCGTGGGCGCGACTCGGTACCCGCGACACGCGTGCGGATCTTTTTGTGGCGGCGTTCTCGTTTTTGTTCTTTGAGGGAAGCCATAGCGGTTATGCGACGTTCTTCTTACCTTCCTTGCGGTGAATGACCTCGCCCTCGTAGCGGATACCCTTCCCCTTGTACGGCTCTGGGCGCTTAAGATCCCGCAGGTCCGCGGCGAACTGCCCGACCTGCTCGACGTTGCTTCCCGAAATCGTGATGACACCTTTTTCGGTCGTAACCTTGAGACCCGTCGGAATCTTCACCTTGATCGGGTGCGAGAAACCGAGGCCGAAAGTGATGGTATCGCCCTGCGCGTCGGCCTTGTAGCCGATACCCTCGATGATGAGTTTTTTAACAAAGGGCTTGTTGACGCCCTCGACCATATTCTTGATATGAGCGACGTAGGTTCCCGAGAGGACGTCTCCCTCTTTACCGGCGACTGCGGGAAGAACTTTTACTTCGTTGCCGTTTACTTCCACCTTGATGCGGCTATCGAGTGCCCGGGAGAGCTCTCCAAGCGGCCCCTTCACAGACACAAGGTCTCCCGTGAGGGTGAGCTCGGTTTTTTCGGGGACCATGATGATTTGTTTTCCGACGCGGCTCATAGAATTACCAGATTTTGAAGAGCGCTTCGCCGCCGACGTTTTCTTTGCGGGCTTCGCGATCGGTGAGAATTCCCTTCGGGGTCGAAAGCACGAGTGCTCCTTGTCCGGAACGGACGGCCTTGATCTCGTTGACGCGAATGTAGAGGCGGCGGCCCGGCTTGCTGACGCGCGCGACGCCTTGGATCTTCTCAGGGATGAGTTCGATTTCGATGACCTTTTTCGCCTTCTTGCCGCGTTTGTCGTAGCTCTTGATGAAGCCGCGGCCCTTGAGACTCTCCGCGATAGCGGCTCTCAGCTTGCTGTAGGGCGCCGTCGTCGACGAGCGTCCCGCGTCGGTCGCGTTCTTGAGGCGCACTATGAAATCTCCGACTGGGTCAGTGATCAACATGGAAATTACCAGGAGCTTTTCTTAATGCCCGGGATCATGCCTTCGTTCGCGAGTTCGCGGAAGCAGATGCGGCACAGGTCAAAGTCGCGCATGTAGCTGCGCTTGCGTCCGCACTTGAAACAGCGACGAACAACCCGAGACTTAAACTTGGGCTTTCGTTTGCTTCGAACGATGACTGAGGTTTTTGCCATGTGGTATACGAACTTCTGGCAATCCCCCACGTGTGGAGTGAAAAAAGAGAAGTATTCTTCCCTTTCTTCTGGGAGTATGCGACCGCGTAGACGGTTTAGCACTTGCCAAAAGAAAAGCCCTACTCGGCTTTGTGGGATGAGCTTACTTGATTGCCTCTGCTGTGTCAAACAAGATTTTCAATTGCAGCTTTTTGCTGTTCCCATGTTGAAGAAGCCCTAAATACGGTTTGATGATCTCTTTAGATTGCTCACCAGTCATTCGCTTCAACATCCGCCGCTTTGTCGAGGTGCGTAGCACGCGATGATCAGGAAAATTCACCCAGCCGAGAAAATCGATACCGGATGCGAGCGTTGTGATCGATACTTTATTAGGGTGCAATTCGAGTTTCAGCCGTTCACGTAAGAATATGCTGATATATTTGCATATTTGTTGGAGCCATTTCGCATCTTGCGAGAAAATCACAAAATCATCGGCGTAACGGATGTAGTATTTCGCTTTGAGGGTGCGCTTCACAAACTGGTCAAACTCGTTCATATACACATTCACTAAAAGCTGCGAGGTGAGATTGCCGAGCGGGAGACCCGTGCCCTCCCTGCTGGGATTGAAACTCTGCACGACTCGCTCGATGAGCCAGAGGATGTCGGTGTCAGAAATGCAGCGCCTAATAATCTCCAGGAGAACATGCTGATCGACTGATGCAAAGAACTTTTTGATGTCGCACTTGAGCACCCAAAGCGTTTTTGTGTGATTTAAGCTCGCCTTGTATGCAAAGGAACGAAAACGGTTCATCGCCTTGTGTGTTCCTTTGCCTTTCCTGCATGAGTACGAATCGGCAATGAAAATTTTGTCGAAGAATGGATAGAGTTTCCGATATATTGCGTGGTGGAGGAGCCGGTCGCGTACGCTCGCCTTGTGGATGTCGCGGGGTTTAGGGTCGCTTATTTTAAAAGGGTGGTACGGCCCATGCGTGTATGTTTTCTCTTTCAAGTCACGGTAGAGCTCAAGAATATTGTCCACGAGCCGAAACTGAAACTCTTGCACGTCGCATTTTTTGCGCTTCCCGCGCACGAATTCCTGCCATGCGGCAAGGAGATTTTCTAGCGAGATGATATCGTCATACGTATGAGCGAGTTGCGACCTCAAAGCGACCCCCCCAACGACTTTTGCCGGTTATTGAACATGCTGTTGCAGTATATAAAATCTGGCATGAGTGCAGGAACAACTTTCCAAAAAACGCCCGGTATACACTCGGTGAGCGCATCGACTTTTCGCTCATAGACACGCTGGAACTTCTCTTCACCGCAAGTTATCAGGGCTCGGGTGAAAAAGTGCCGACACTTTTTCACACACTCAAAAAAATAGACACCGCGAAATTCCTTTTACGAGTCGCATGGGAGCTGCGCGCGCTTGACACAAAGAGGTATGCTGCTCTCTCGGAAAAAGTGCACGAACTGGGTCGGATGGTTGGGGGATGGAAGAGGGGCCTCGAAAGCAAAACCCCGCCGAAGGGCGGGGGAAGAAAAGAATAGCGGGAAAGAACCTGGTTACCCCGGTTCCACTCGTTCGGGTTGTCGACTGAGTTGGCGTTGACGTTCCAGCCCCCGTTGTCGGCGTTCCAGTTGGCGTTCACCGCCCATCCGTTGTGTGCCTTAAGCCATCAATAACACCACCCATCGAATACTCTCCGAGCTGTATCGTATGTGGGACCTTGAAGTCCGCCAGCATGAGGCACCGATTCTTTATCTTTTTTAAGAGTACCTGCACGCGCTCTCGCGCAAGCCTTAGCCGACGTGATTCTGGCGATACAGATACTCGAGGCGCTGTGCGGAAGCCGTAGCCGCCGCATCAGTAGCACTCCTCACGTCTTACTATATCAAAATAAAAAATAGAAGACCCTCCTACTCCTTCGCAAATTGCTTCGCAAAGTTTCAGAGGGTCAAAGGATCTCAGGCCGAGGGCTTAAGGGTTCGAGAATCAGCGGGAAAGAACCTGGCGACCCCGGTCCCACTCGCCCGGGTAGGCGACTGAGTCGGCGTAGACGTCCCAGCCCCCGCGGCCGGCGTGCCAGTGGGCGTCCACCGCCCATAGGACGCCCTCGTCGTCGCGGATGTAGGCGATGTTGGCGTAGCCGTTCGTAAGGAGCGGCCCGCTCTCGCCCTTGCCCTGCTTCGATAGCAGAGCGAAGAACTGGCCCATCGTGATCTCCGCATTGCCCGCGAGTTCCGCGATGATCGGGGCATCGAGCGAAGCCTTGGTCAGAGTGTGAACCTTCAGCTCGACTGCTTCCAAAGCGCTCTCGGTCTTGCGGCCGAAGTGCTTCTTGAAGTCGTCGCCGAGCCAATAGATTCTGACCGGGCCCAACTTCCCCTCCTCGAAGTTCTCGGAGACTTTGAAGCCTTCGATCGCGGCGATGCTTACGCTCGCCACGAACTTCAAGAGCGTCCTTGGTTTCTGTGTCTGGCCGTTGTCGCGGTTCTTCACTGCAACGGCGAATAGACCGATGGCCGCTTCAGTATTCTGGATCGCCCACTGGCGATCCTCGGTTGGCATGGCACCGAAATGCCGTTGGTGCTCCACCAATGCGCCGGCGAGCTTGGCGATCTGTTGTTCGCTCATGAGATTACCTCCTTTGAGCGTTTTTACAGTGCTGTTCAGACTCGGCCCGAACGGGCTTTGCCACAGCAGGAAATTCTCTCAACGAAAGCTCTTCCTGCCAGGGCAAAACCAAATCAAGGAACTAGTGTTATGGAAAGAATTATACTATATAATAGTGGAGATTGTCAACTGCTCCGGTCCGAAAGCTCGACCTAAGCTGAAGCCCAAAAAATACAAATTGCTCTGAAAGCTAGGGCTTTTTATTTCTTGAAAGGAAATCCGAGGTAGGTGAGATACTTCAGTGCCTCGTCGCGACTTTTGGCGGTAGTAACCACCGTCACGGCAAATCCAAAGACGTCCTTGAGATCCTCGTCAGAGGTTTCAGGGAAAATAGTGTGCTCCTTAATGCCGATGGTGAGGTTACCCATCTCGTCGATAGCCTTAGGATCAAGCCCACGGAAGTCGCGGGTACGTGGAAGCGCCACCGCGAGAAGGCGTTCGAGAAAATTCTTCATGCGCGAGCCTCGGAGCGTGATTTGGAACCCGACGACGTCCCCCTGGCGCAGCTTAAAGGTTGCAATCGATTTCTTGGCGGCGCGCGGAGCGGCCTTTTGGCCCGTGATCTTCGCGAGGCGGTCTGTTATGACGTCAAATTTTTTCTTGTCCTTCACAGAGCCAACGCCGATCGAGACGATGACCTTCTCGATCTTTGGTGTCTGCATTACGTTTTTGTAGGAGAGCGCCTTGTGCGCATCGTTTTGTTTTTTGATGAGTTCGAGCATGGTATTAGATTTCACTTCCCGTCGTTTTGGCAAAGCGCTGCTTCTTTTCTCCCACGTGACGGAAGCTGGCGCGCGTGCGCTTACCCTTCCCATCGACGAGCATCACGTTACTTACATGGATGGGCATCGTTTTCTCGACGATTTGGCCCTTCTGGTTGTTTTGCGTGGGGCGCTGGTGCTTCTTGAGCAAGTTAACGCCTTCGACCACGACCTTGTGTTCGGATGGGAGTGCGCGGAGAACTTTGCCCGTTTTGCCGCGGTCCTTGCCGGAAATCACTATGACGCTATCGCCTTTGTGGATTTTCATGATGAATTACACGACCTCGGGGGCAAGCGAGACGATTTTCTGGAAACCGCGCTCCCCTAGCTCGCGCGGAATAGGGCCGAACACGCGCCCGGCCTTCGGCTCCATTTTTGCTTTATCGATGATGACGACCGCGTTCTCATCGAAGCGCACGTAGGAACCGTCCTTGCGCCTAAAAGGCTTCCTCTGGCGCACGATGACGGCGGTCGCGACCTCCTTTTTCTTCATCATCTTGCGCGGCTCGGCGACCTGGACCGAGAGGACAACGAGGTCTCCTATTTCGGCGTAGCGCTTCTTGGAGCTTCCAAGAATCTTGAACACACGGGCAATTTTGGCGCCGGAATTGTCTGCAACGGTGACGAGTGTCTGGGGCTGGATCATGATATTAGGCTTCTGCCCCGGAATTGGCGGGCGTTATGGACAATATCTGAAAGTGCTTATCCTTGCTTATTGGACGGCACTCCTCAATAACGACGGAGTCGCCGGTCTTTGCCTTGTTCTCCGGGTTGTGCGCCTTGTAGCGCTTCGTGAGGCGCTGATACTTCTTGTATTTCGGATGCTTCACGTAGCGCGAGACGAGTACGACCGCGGTCTGCTGCATTTTGTCCGAGACGACGACGCCCTGGAACTTCCGTTTGAATGCTGTGGTGGTTTTCGCAATCATATTATTTCTTTCGAGCGTTAAGCTCGGTTTCGATGCGGGCAATGTCGCGCTTGAGGTTGCGCCCCTCGCGGATGTTGCGGGTCTTGCTGCCGGCAACCCCGAAGCGGAACGCGCGAAGAGCTTCCCGCTTGTCGTTGGCGAGATTCCGAAGTTCCGTCTCTGGTGTATGTTTGAAATCGTTTGTAGCCATGATTATGTTCGGGCAACGACCTTCGTGCGCACCGGAAGTTTGGCGCCTGCCTTGCGCAGGGCTACGTGAGCCACGCTCTCGGGAACACCGTCTATCTCAAAGAGAATGCGCCCGGGGAGCACCTCAAAGACGTACCCCTGCGGGTCGCCCTTTCCCTTCCCGAGCTTCACTTCCGGCGGCTTCTTGGTAAACGGTCGATCGGGGAAAATTCGTATCCAGCTCTTGCCGGTCTTCCCCAGTTGGCGCGATATCGCTTTGCGACCGGCCTCGATCTGGTTGCTCGTGACACGAGCATGCGTCATCGCGCGAAGGCCAAAAGAACCGAACGCCACGGTAATGCCGCGCGTGTCGGGGGTAAGGCGCTTGGGGTTCCAGCGTCCGGTCTGCCACTTGCGATGCTTTACTTTTTTCGGAAAGAGCATGGTGATTATTTAGCGGTTTTCGGCGCACTACCCTTGCGGTCGGCGAATACTTCGCCCTTATAGATCCAGACTTTGACGCCTATAACGCCGTAGGGAAGGTACGCCTTCTCACGGGCAAAATCAATGTCGGCACGCAGTGTCTGGAGCGGAATGCGACCACGCTTGATCTCCTCCGCACGGCTCATGTCGGCCCCGCCGAGTCGCCCCGCGATGGCGATGCGCACCCCGATGACATCGCGGTTTGCCATCACCTTTTCGACCGTCATCTTAAGAACGCGCCGGAACGTGAGGCGTTTCTCGAGACCCTCGGCGACCATGTAGGCTACGATGGCGGCGTTGCCTTCCGGATTGCGAACCTCTTCGATATCGAGCTTGAGCTGCACCGGATCGGAGAGCCCGAGCTTGGCGATGAGCTTTTCCAGTTCGGCCTTGAGCTTAACAGCCCCCTCTCCGGAGCGACCAATGAGCATGCCGGGGCGGGAAGTCTTTATGATGACGCGAAGCACTTTATTGTTGCGCTCAATGTCGACGCCGGCGACATAGAGGCCGCGCAAGCGCTTGGTGAGGAACTCGCGAATAGTCGTATCACATTTCACAAATTCCCGGAAGCGCTTGGGATCAGAAGTTATCCAACGGCTTTTCCAGTCGCGCAGTATTCCAAGTCGGTGTGCGTAGGGATGTACGGTGTGCGTCATGGTGTTTATGCGGCGACCGCTTTAGGGGCGTTGCGACCCTTCTTCGGCGGGTTACCTTCAGCAAGAGAAAGAGAAATGTGGCTCGACTCACGACGGATGAGGGCTCCGCGGCCACGCGCGCGCGGCATGATGCGCTTGAAGACGATCCCTTTGTCGACTCGAATATCTTTGATGAAAAGATTTTCGCGCTTCATGCCGAGATTCTCGGCATTCCTGCTTGCCGACTCGATGAGTTTTTTCATGGGAAGCGCGGCACGCTTGGGGAGATGGGTGAGCGCAACGAGAGCTTCAGGAACTTTCTTCCCTTTCACCATGTCGGTCACGAGGCGCACCTTTCGCGGAGCCTGTCGATAGTTTTTGAGAGAGGCTTTCATATTATTTCTTGCCAGCATCCGCGGCAGCGGTCTTTGCGGCCTGCGCGGCGGCAATTTCAGCCTCCTTCTTCTTAATTTCAAGCTCCTTCTGCATCTTGCCGCCATGGCGGGTGAACTTCTTGGTCGGCGAGAACTCCCCCAGGCGATGCCCTACCATTTCCTCGGTCACCAGCACGTCGATGTGCTGCTTGCCGTTGTAGACGCCAAAGATGAAGCCGACCATGGTAGGAGCGATGACGGAGCGGCGAGCCCACGTTTTAATAACCCCGGTTGACTGGGGCTTCTTCCCCTCGATTTTCTTGAGGAGTTTCTCGTCGACGTAGGGTCCCTTTTTGAGCGATCGGCTCATAATTTCAATCAAAAAAGCTCGCTGAAGAGCTTGTGGCAACATACTACTCGCGCGAGCCCGCACTGTCAAACGGAGGCTTGCGAGGGAGACAGAACGGGTCTAGAGTGGCCGGAGCGCAACTGAAGGAGCCTTCCATGCCCCGACAGGAGTTCGAGTTCAACTACGTAAAATTTTTCCGAAATCCCGTCTCGGGAGCTCGAAGTGCAGAGAAAAAACTCGAGTACTTTTCGGCCGAGAGCGAAGGGGAAGCGAGGGCCTACGTCGCGGCCTACTGCCTGAAGCGAGGCCATGGCTACGCACCCGGCACGCTCTACCGCCGCGACGGAATCACTAAGTACAGGCTTAGCGACCCTCTATTCCCCGGCGAAAAGGACGCTGCCTGAATTTTTGGTCCCCGCCGCGATGCATCAGATCGCGGCGTTTTTCTTTCGGATCCCTCATATTCTTGCAAATTCTTGCAAAAATCCCAAGAAGATCTACAGTTCCGCAAGAGACCGTGAAGGGAGAACCTATGACGAAACCGTGGACGATGGCGCACGTGCTGATGACCCTCGACGCCATGATGACTCAGGCGATCGATGGGGCGAGATTTTTCCTCTTTTTCTTTGGCGGGCCGGCCCTCGTCCTGTATCTGGTCGCTGAAAGCTTCGTGAAGTGGGAGTGGGATTGGGACGAGGAAAGTGCCTGGCTTTCATCGCTTTCCGTCACGGCGACCCTACTCTACACGCTCTTCATTATACTCCTCTCGAGCCCGCTGTGGTTTCTTAGCATTCTCGCGGGTATTCTCATCATCTTCGTTAATTCGTTCGTTCTGGTCGGCTCACAGCTCGAAAACAGCGTGCCGTCCGAGACCGGATGACGAACTCACCCCGCACAAAGAAGTGCGGGGTGAATTTCTTTTATTGCAAAAAGCGCTGTTTAAATTTAATGTCACCTCAGGACTGATCCACAAACAAAAGGAGATTACATGTCTGGTACCGTAGTACTCCCCTGGTTTACTCTTGAAAATGCAGAATTCCCTTGGCAGGGACTGAAGGGAATGCGCGAAACGCTCCAACGAGGAGGTTTCCAGGTGCTGAGAGCATTTGATCTCAATGGACAACTCTTTAACGAGTTGGCTAATCCGCCACCAAATTATGTGAGATTCGATGTAGTGCTCCCATCCGGTTGGAGAGCGGTCGAAGGATACGATGCCTACGGAAGGCCTGATTCTGGAATTCTTCATGTTCTCGATAGGAAAGGGAATCTCCGGGTACATATACACCGGGAATTCAGCGACGATCGACTTGGTTTAGAGAGCGCTCAAGTCTATTGTCGCTACGCTTTGAATCCGCCCAACATTCACACCGCTCCCATCGAACGGCCAAGAGGCTATATCATCGACGTGGTAATCGACCGTACCTTTGTTGAGCCAGAGAAACCAGCCGAGTTTATTGGCATTGTGCACGTCGAAAAACGGAAGGAAAGAAAGTTCGACGGAATAACCGATGAAGATACACGCCTTCTTGAGGAAGACGCGGCGAGAGACAGTAAACGCCGTGCAGCTAGACTTCCGCAACTGCATCCTCCAATATACCGATGGCTCCATGATAACTACCCAGACTGGCGCGATCCCTTTGCGTACTGGTGAACACGAACGCCGCGACGGAAGTCGCGGCGTTTTTCATCAGTTTTAGCGGTTTTTTCCGACACGACGTCGGGAGAGAATCATGCCGTTGCTGTACTTCTTCGGTCGGCGGCTCTTCTGGCCCTTGCCGGTCGGTTTGCCGTAGATGGAGATGGCGCGTCGGCGACCACGTCCCTGGCGACCCTCGCCGCCGCCGTGTGGGTGATCAACCGGGTTCATGACGGAGCCGCGCACGGTCGGGCGAATGCCGAGCCAGCGGGAGCGTCCGGCCTTTCCGAGTGAGCGGAGCTTGTTCTCATCGTTGGATACTTCACCGATCGTCGCCCACGCCCCCGAGAGCACGCGACGCACTTCGGTACTAGGCATCTTGAGGTTTGTGTAGTCACCATCTTGCGCGACGATTTCCGCAGTGTTCCCTGCCGAGCGGATGAGTTTGGCGCCCCCCTTCGGCTGAATCTCGACATTGTAGACAAAAGTGCCGACCGGCATGTTGCGAAGCGGCATGCGGTTGCCAAGCTTCACCGGGGCTTTCTCCGAAATGAGGAGTTCATTGCCCACACGCATGGATTTGCTCGCGA
This sequence comes from uncultured Candidatus Saccharibacteria bacterium, assembly GCA_964429815.1. Lineage (GTDB taxonomy): Bacteria > Patescibacteriota > Minisyncoccia > Phycocordibacterales > CAYSCM01 > CAYSCM01. The sequence goes on along the minus strand of CAYSCM010000001.1, from coordinate 272,153 downwards.
GCACGTAGCGGCGCTCGCCATCGCGATAGACGATGCGGGCGATAAAGGCCGTGCGGTTCGGGTCGTATTCAATAGTCTCGACGCGCGCCGGGATATCGAACTTGGTGAGCATGAAGTCGACATCGCGGAAGAGGCGCTTGTGGCCGCCGCCCTTGTGGCGAGTCGTGATACGGCCGAACGCGTTGCGCCCGACGCGGCGCTTGCCGCCCGAGACGAGTCCTTTCCACGGCTCGTTTGCGGTGAGGTATTTGCCGTACTCGATCGAGACAAGCTGACGGCGGCCTTTTGAAGTGGGGTTATGGCTTTTCATGATAGTTATGCAAGTTCAATAGTGGTTCCTTTAGGAAGGTAGACGTAGGCCTTCTTCGTCGCGGCAGTCGCGCCCGGAAATCCGCCGCGAAGTTTTGACTCGACACGCTTAGCGGGAAGCTTCACGATGTTAATCTTCACCGGATTTACCTTGTACTGGGTTTTGACCGCCTCACGCACGGCACGCTTGTCGCTTCGCGGATCGATTTCAAAAACGTAGACGCTATTTGAGGTGACATCGGTCGCTTTTTCCGTGATGCGCGGGCGAAGAAGCACGTGCGCGTAGCGTCCCGCTCCCTCCCCCGAGACTTTTGCTGCCTTCGGAATCTTTACGTCTTTCGCCGGTGCGGCCACGGCCTGGGTCGCCTTCTTAGGAAGATTCGGAGCGTCCTTTTTCTTTTTTCCAAAATTGAAGAGAGCCATGGTGGTTAGTTAAGAATTTTTTCCCAGCGCGGAAGGGTCGCGGTTGGATTTTCGATGATGAGGTACTTCTTGCCGAGGATCTCGGATGCGGTGATGTTGCGTGCCTCCTCGATCAGTACATTGCCGAAATTGCGGAAACTCTTCTTAGCTTCTTTATCATTTTCGGAAAGCGCGATGAGAGCGGCGTTGTTGCGGCGATCCTTGAGCGAGGAGAAGTCCTTGTTTTTGCCGAGCGCGAGGAGTGTTGCCTTAGCCTCTTTAGCTGAAGGCTTTGCAAAGACGAGCTTATCGACAAAGATCACTTCCCCATCGGCGGCCTTGCGGGAGAGTGCCATAGCGAGAGCCCTGCGGCGCATCGACTTATTGATTTTTTGCGAGTAGTCCTTTTCTTTCTGCGGACCAAAGGTGGAACCGCCTCCGCGCCAGATCGGCGAGCGAGAAGATCCGTGACGAGCTCGGCCGGTACCCTTCTGCTGCCACGGCTTGCGGCCGCCACCGCGCACATCGCTTCTATCCTTGGTGTTGGCGATAGACACACGAGCGTTTGCCGCTTCCGCGACGACCACCTGGTGGACGACATCCGCCTTCCACTTCGTCTCGAAGAAGCCCGGAAGTTTTACCTTCCCCGCCGATTCACCCTTCTGATTGTAGATAGTTACTTCAGCCATAGTGTTTACATGCCGCGCACTTCAACGACCGTTCCCCGACGACCCGGAACGGCTCCCGAAATAAGAATTTCTCCAGCTTCTTTATTGATAGCAACCACCTTGAGGTTTTTTACCGTAATGCGATCAGACCCCATGCGGCCTGCCATGCGCATACCTTTCACCACACGGCCTCCTGCGCGGCCTCCGCCGCCGATGGAACCTGGTGCGCGCTCGGAGTGCTTGCGGCCGTGCGTGCGAGAATCTCCCTTGAAACCGTGGCGCTTCACAACACCCTGGAACCCTTTGCCTTTTGAAATTGCCGAGACGACCACCTTGTCGCCCGGAGCGAACACATCAACCGCAAGCGCGGTGCCTGGTGTCATTTTGGAGACTTCACCTTCGTCGCCGACATTTTCGGGGCGGAACTCTTTAAGTACCGAAAAATTGCCGTGGCCTTTCACGTGCCCCTTAACGGCTTTTGAAATATTTTTTTCCTTGCGCTCCCCCGCACCCACCTGCACCGCAATATAGCCATCCTTTTCTTTGCTCTTGATGGCAGTCACGACGTTAGGAGTAGCGGAAAGCACGGTAACCGGCTGCACCGTGCCAGCTTCGTCGAAGATCTGCGTCATATGCTGTTTGAATCCGACGATGAATTTCATGGTTGAAACAAAAAAACGCCAACAATGGCGCCGGGCTCTTAGAGCCTTCTTGCCATTGGTTCCCACCGGGTATTCCCTAGAGAACGTAGCGAATGGGGACACACTACAGGAACCTCTAAAAATATGCAAATAAAAAAGAAAACGCCCGGCAGTCGCGAGACTGCCGGGCGGAAGGGTGAAAATCTGTTACTTGAGTGAAATCCTATCGTTGCTTTCATCCCAGTATTTGTGGCGAATATGGTCCTGCAACATACGGACCATCTCTCCAATCGTCATGTTCTCCTGGGATTTTCTTTCCGCGAGGATGTGCACGATATCCGCTACCTCGATTAGTAGTAACGACCACGCGCTCGGAATGAGAGATGCTAGCGCCTGCAGTGGAACTTCGAGAATAATTGCAAGAACTTGCACTGCATCAGCGGACGGTTCCGCATTTGCTGTTTCCCATCTGCTGATTAGAGAATTATCGACCCCGACAATTGGTCCTCCGTGCCTGTCAACAAGAAATTTATAGAAGGCCCTGAGCGACACGTTTCTCTTTTTTCTTTCATTTCGGATGAAGTATGAGAACGGCGTGTATCGTGTCTCCCAAGGCAGGAGGCGGAGTTTCCCGAAGGTCGAGTTTCTCATATTCTTACTCCTAGTTGTGCTGAGGGGGTTCTAGACGCCTCCAAAATAATATCACAAAAAAATAAAAAGTCAAAAGAAAACCGCCCGGAGGTTCGAGACTTCCGGGCGGAATAGGTTCGCGCGTGTGGGCTTAGGCCGCCGCGAGCTGGAGGAGCTCCTCGATGCGGGCACGGTTCGAGACAAGGACGAGCGTCCCCGCCCACGCCGAATAGCGAATCTTTCTCGGCGAGAGAAGGAGCCAGGTGCGTTTTTCGTGGGGCACCTTCTCCGCTCGCTCTTTCTGGCAGACACGGACTGCTTCGCGAAGCTCGGGATTCTCGATCGATTCCGGACAGGACAGATCCCTTAGATAAGCGTCATACGCGTGGTCTAGCCGGTGAACGGCATGGCCGCAGAGCCAGTCGATCTCCTCAGGCGTCCAGATGTAGATGGGCTTGGCCTGTCCCTCAATATAGAGGTGCATGATGCCATGAGTGTTCGGGGGGCGCTTGCCACTGATCCTGATTTCGGCGGTCGTCATCGGAGTTACTCCTACCCCTAAACCTTGAGGTGCAGGCCTGCAGTGCAGGATGTTCAATACTGCACACATTATAGCACGAATTAGGCCATTTTGTCAATGTGCCGGTAACACCAAAAAACGCCCTGATTGGGAGCGTTTTTGGGTGGTCGCATTTTTGTTAGACCATCTTTACGTCGATGTTGACGCCGGAGGGAAGATTGAGGTTCGTGAGTGCCTCGATCACCTTCGGATTGGGATTCATGATATCCATCATTCGTTTGTGGACCCGCATCTCGAACTGCTCTCGCGCATTCTTGTGGACGAAGGTCGAGCGATTGACGGTATATTTTTTAATTTCCGTAGGAAGCGGAACCGGCCCCACGACCGTCGCGTCGAAGCGTATTGCCGTGTCGATGATCTGCTTTACGGACGCGTCGAGAAGCTTGTGTTCGTAGGCGCGCACCCGTATGCGAAGCTTCTGAATCGGCGCCTCGGGGGCCTTAGTGGCCTTTTTGGTGCGAGGTGCGCGGGGTTTTTTGGTGGTTTCGCTTGCCATGGTCGGAAATCAGAAGAGGTAAGAGGCGGTTAGGCGACGATCTTGGTGACGACGCCGGCGCCGACGGTCTTGCCGCCTTCGCGGATAGCGAAGCGCTGCTTTTCCTCAAGCGCTACCGGAGCGGTGAGTTTCACTTTGAAGGTAACGGTATCGCCCGGCATGACCATTTCAACGCCCTGTGCGAGGGTGACCTCGCCGGTGACGTCGGTCGTGCGGACGTAGAATTGCGGCTTGTAGCCGGTGAAGAACGGCGTGTGGCGACCGCCCTCATCCTTGTTGAGGATGTAGACCTCTGACTCAAACTCCGTGTGAGGAGTGACCGAGCCTGGCTTACAAATGACCTGGCCGCGGTGTACATCTTCTTTCTTCGTGCCGCGAAGGAGGATGCCTGCGTTGTCGCCGGCGAGACCCTCATCGAGCTGCTTGTTGAACATTTCGATGCCGGTCACGGTCGTCTTGGCCGTCGGCTTGATACCGACGATTTCGACGTCTTCGCCAACTTTCACCTTGCCGCGCTCGATGCGGCCCGTGACGACAGTACCGCGCCCTTCGATCGAGAAGATGTCTTCGATCGGCATGAGGAACGGCTTGTCCGTCTCGCGAACCGGTGTCGGGATGTATTCATCCAGTGCCTTGGCGAGTTCGAGCACCTTCTGTGCGTACTCGTCGTTCATATCCTTCGATTCGAGCGCCTTGAGGCCCGAGCCGCGGATGACCGGAGCATTAGCTCCATCGAAGTTGTTCTTGGTAAGGAGCTCGCGGACTTCCTCTTCGACGAGGTCGATGAGGTCTTTATCCGGAACCATGTCTACCTTGTTGAGGAAGACGACGATCTTCGGCACGCCGACTTGGCGAGCGAGAAGGATGTGTTCGCGCGTCTGCGGCATGACACCGTCGGTCGCTGCAACGACGAGCACTGCGCCGTCCATCTGGGCGGCACCCGTGATCATGTTTTTGATGTAGTCAGCGTGGCCCGGAGCGTCGATGTGCGCATAGTGGCGCGCAGGCGTCCAGTACTCGGAGTGATGAAGGGCGATGGTGATACCACGAGCCTTCTCTTCCGGAGCGTTGTCGATCTGATCGACAGCTTCGGCGCGTGCACCGTAGCCACCTCCTGCCATGTTGAGAACATGGAGGATGCCGGCGGTGAGCGTCGTTTTGCCGTGGTCGACGTGGCCGATGGTGCCCACGTTGACGTGCGGCTTCGAACGGTCAAATGTTGCCATTTGTATGTGTTTATAATTTTTCCAACCCTGTCTTGAGTAAGTGCGCGAGAGACGCCTGACCCAAGAAGACTTGGCTTCTATTAATCTGCCTGGCGCGCCTCTCTGTGACCCTCGGCCGTGCACCGGGGTAAACAAAAAGAACGCACTCTTGCGTAGGGGGAATTGTAGAGGGGCTTCTAAAAATAGTCAACTGAATGAAAAAGAGAAACCGCGCGGCCGCAAGGGGCCGCGCGGGGAGCGTCTTGATTTCAGGAGAGCCTCGGGGGGCCTCCCTCAAGGGGGAAGCGCTCAGTGAGAAGCTTCTCCAGATCCTCGAGGCTTATTTTCCCGCGCACGAGCCAGAGGAAATAGCGGTGGAATGTTCGCATGACCTCACCGAAATCTTCGGTGATTTCCTCGACGTTATCGCGGAATTCTTTGGCGTCGATGATGCGGGGGTAGCGCCATACGTAATAGCAGAAGAGCGTGCCATCGCCCGTCTCCGGGCTTATCGAGATGTACGGCAAGCGCGCGTTGACCATCCTAGCGAGCTTCCCTACGGACTCGCGGTTCTTTTCCGTGATACGAACGCCCGGGACCGTAAGAGAGAAATAGAGCACAGGCTCGATGTCGTGCGGATGGAGCAGTACGTCCGCCGTCTTTTTCTTTTCTTCATCGATGATGACGAGGAAGGCAATGACGCCTTCCCACCTGCGACAGCTGGCCCAGTAACCACTGGAGGACGAGTTCGAAAGGGCCATGATCGAGCGGCCGAACGTGTCCAGCATGACTCTCTCCTCTGTTTATGAAAGAACGTTGTTAACCGCAGTATTGCAAATAAATCGCGGGCCGCCTAGGGGCGGCCCGCACGCTACTTCTTTTTACGTCCGGCGATAAAGCTCGGCACGACCTCCATCGAGGCACCGGGACGCACCTTTGGCAGAGGATTTCGCGGCTCGCGAAAGTCCGGCCGCTCGCCGCGCTCGTAGCGATCACGGAGATGGCCCTCGATGAACGGATCGGGGTTAGCTTTTTGCGTACTCATGAGGTACTCCTCTGTGCTTCTTACAAACTAGCGCAAAACCCGCCAGAGAGCGGGTTTTGCTACTTGCGAGATTCAGTAATTTCTTTTGCGACGTTTGGCGGTACCACTTCGTAGTGATCAAATTCCATGGTGAAGGAAGCGCGTCCTTCCGTCATGGAGCGGAGTGCGGTCGTATAGCCGAACATTTCAGAGAGCGGCACCTTGGCGCGCACGGCGCGAGCCATACCTCGCTCTTCCATACCCTCGATCTGCCCGCGCTTGCCGTTGATAGAGCCGGTGATGTCGCCGACGAATTTCTCCGGAACGACAACTTCCACTTTCATAATCGGCTCGAGAAGGACAGGGTGAGCGTTCTTGGCGGCATCCTGGAATGCCATGGAACCAGCGATCTTAAAGGCGATTTCCGAGGAGTCGACATCGTGATAGGAGCCGTCATAGAGCTCGACAGAAATATCCACCATGCGGAAGCCCGCGACGATGCCGCGCTCCATCGCTTCCTTGATACCCTTCTCGACCGCGGGGATGTACTCCTGCGGAATGACACCGCCCTTGATGTTGTTGACGAATTCGAAGTGATCTTCGCGCGAAACATTTTTCTTGACCTTCGCCTCTGGATCGATCGGCTGGAGCGGTTGGATCTTAATACGTACGTGTCCGTACTGGCCGCGACCGCCGGTTTGCTTGATGTACTTGCCTTCCGCATCCGCCTCTTTCTGGATAGTTTCGCGATACGCGACTTGCGGTTTGCCGACGTTTGCCTCGACACCAAACTCACGCTTCATGCGGTCGACGATAATTTCAAGGTGAAGCTCACCCATGCCCGAGATGAGCGTTTCCATAGTTTCGGAATCAGCGGAGACCTTAAACGTCGGATCTTCATCGGAGAGCTTCTTGAGCGCCATGCCCATTTTTTCCTGGTCCTGCTTGGTCTTCGGCTCGATGCGCATCGAAATGACCGGCTCGGGGAATTTGATCTGCTCGAGCACGATGGGCTTACTCTCGTCGCATAGCGTGTGGGAGGTCTTTGTGTCCTTAAGGCCGACCGCGGCGGCAATTTCACCGGCAAACACCTTCTTCACCTCTTCGCGCTTGTCCGCTTGAAGGCGCACGATGCGGCCAAGGCGCTCCTTGGTACTGGTCGTGGAGTTGTAGATATAGGAGCCCGCCTCCACCGTGCCTGAGTAGACGCGGAAGAACGTGAGCGCTCCGACGAAGGGGTCAGTCTGGAGCTTAAAGGCGAGCGCACAGAACGGATCCGCATCGGAGGGCTTGCGCTCGATGGCCTCGCCCGTCTTTGGGTCAGTACCCCTAACCGGCGGGAGGTCGATAGGGGACGGAAGGTAGTCGACGACGGCGTCGAGAACGAGCTGTACGCCTTTGTTCTTGAGCGCGCTTCCGGTGTAGACGGGGAAAATGTTATTGGCGATGACGGCTTTACGGAGGATTTTCTTGAGCTCATCGATCGACGGCTCCGTGCCCTCGAGGTAGGCATTCATGGCATCATCGTCGTTTTCAACGATGCGCTCGATGAGCTCGGCGCGATACTTCTTAACCTCATCCATCAGCTCTGCCGGGATCTCCATCTCGATGACGGTCTCACCCATTTTTCCTTCGAAGCGATACGCTTTCATCTTGAGAAGATCGACAACACCCGAGAAGTTTTCCTCTGCCCCGATCGGGAGCTGCATGCGTACCGCCCTCTTGTTGAGGCGGTCGAGAATTGACTGATAGGAGCGCTCAAAGGAGGCGCCCATGCGATCGAGTTTGTTGATGAAACAGATGCGCGGCACCGAAGCCTCATCCGCGTAGCGCCAGTTAGTTTCGGATTGTGGCTCGACCCCTGCAACACCGTCGAAAACGACGACGGCCCCGTCGAGCACGCGAAGCGAGCGCTTCACTTCGACGGTGAAGTCGATGTGTCCCGGGGTGTCGATGATGTTGAAGCGCGTTTTCTTTTCTTTGTTATTCTTGTCCACCTCATCAGTCCTGCTCCAGAAGCAAGTGATGGCGGCCGCGGTAATGGTAATGCCGCGCTCGCGCTCCTGCTCCATCCAGTCGGTCGTGGTCTCACCTTCGTGCACCTCCCCGATTTTGTGCTGGGAGCCGGTATAAAAAAGGACGCGCTCGGACGTGGTGGTCTTCCCCGCATCGATGTGCGCGATGATGCCGAAGTTTCGTACTCGCTCCAGTGGATAGTCCCGGTTCATAAATAAAATAAGCGCCAGTGGCGTGATGTGTAGAATACTCCAAAGCGGAAAATTTGCAAAAAGAGGACCCGCGTTGCGGGTCCTCTACGTCAAAGTACTAATAATCATAACTCGGGGGATACAGGTCGAGGAGCGCTTCGTCATTCAGCTTTTTTAGCTGGAGAAAATGAAGGCTTGACCCAAGTCGCCAGCCGATTATGTAGGCAGCCAATACGGCAGCGGCCTCGATGGCGCTAGCGATTGGGTAGTCTGACTTAAAAAGATAAAGAACGAAGAGAGGCGTCGTCCCAACCACCGAAAGAAACGATGCGATCCACAGCAGATACCCTAGCGCAGTTGGGATATAGAGCAGGGGTCGAAAACTTTCTCTAAGTAAATAGAGTGATGCCGAGGCCGCTTCCAACCGCACGCTGCATCTCTTTTCGAGTCGGTAAATAAAAAGTCTAACAAAATGGATCCCCGTCGGTAAGGCAATGAGCCCCAGAAGGGTGGTGAGACCGATGAGCCTGAGCACCCAGATCAGCGAGATCTCGGACATATTCTCCTCCAAAGTTGGAACTCATTCCACTAGGATCATTATAAATTGGAGTTTTATAATTGTCAATATTTTCGCCTTCAAGTAAAAACTGCTCGTTTCTGAGCGATTTTTACTAGGCGAAGTGGGCGCCTCGACCCCAATTTTGCGAGGTTATTTAGACGCAAGGCGCTTCGCCCAGGAGATAAACGCTACCTGCGCACGCGCCTTGCGAGATACTGCGATACTATCGTAGTACTGTGTCCCTTGGCTTCTACAGAAAAACAAAATTGGAGCGGGATGCTCCAATTTGCAACTAGAATTTTCTTCGCTTTACTCGAAAATCACCACGCAAAGTGAGCAAAGGCGCGGTTAGATTCCGCCATCTTGTGCGTATCTTCGCGCTTTTTCACGGCTGAACCCTCGTTTTTCGAAGCAGAGAGAATTTCGTCAGCAAGTTTTACGGCCATAGGCTTTCCCTTCTTGCCATTTGCAGCGTCGAGGAGCCAGCGGTAGGAGAGAGCGAGTCGGCGCTCCGGGCGCACTTCGCGCGGCACCTGGTAGTTGGCACCGCCGACGCGGCGAGAGCGAACCTCCATAGTCGGGCCGACGTTTTTGAGCGCGAGCTCAAGGACTTCGACCGGATCGCCATGATCTTTTTTGATGATATCGAACGCGCCGTACACGATTTTGCGTGCAGCGTTCTTCTTCCCCTCCTTCATCACGTAGTTGATGAGCTTGTGAACCTTCGGATTTTGATAGACAAGATCCGGTCCGGGAATATTTCGCTTCTTAACTTTCCTTCTCATGATTATCTTTGTCGATGTTGGCGTATGAATAACTTTGCTATAGCTAGATTATTCATATCCTGATTTTTAACCCTTAGGTCGCTTGTTACCGTAGCGAGAGCGGCCCTGGCGGCGCGTATCGACACCCGTAGCATCGTACTTACCACGCACAATCTGGTAGCGAAGACCAACGTCCTTTACGCGACCTCCACGCACAAGCACTACCGAATGCTCTTGGAGGGTGTGCCCCATACCGGGAATGTAGGCGGTGATTTCGGTGCCGTTGGTGAGGCGAACGCGGGCGATCTTGCGAATAGCAGAGTTAGGCTTGCGAGGGGTCTTGGTGGTGACTTTCGTGCACACACCGCGCTTGAAGGGCGACTTAAAATTGCTCGGGCGGTTCTCAAGCGTGTTGAAGCCATAGGTAAGAGCGAGCGTCTTGGTTTTGCGCTTCGCGTCCTTGCGCTTTCGCTTCACGAGCTGGTTTATTGTGGACATTTTTTCTAAAACAAAAACGCGCCTTTTGCGCATGGCCACTCTACTATAGAGAGCTCCGGGGCGCAAATCGCGCCTTCATTTCAAAGCGAAACACCCGTAATGAGCACGAAGAGGTACTGGATGAGCGTTGAGAAAAATGGCCAGATAAGCTGAATGACGAGAAAGAGAAAAAGAAACGAGGCGATAAGGCCGAAACTCGCGATGGCGCCCTCGAAGCGGCGATATGTTTCGAGAAGGCGGTACGGCAGGAGAGAAATGAGTGCGCGCGAGCCATCGAGCGGCGGAATAGGCACGAGATTGAAGAGAGCGAGCACGAGATTTATGTAAACGACGGTGCTGATGAGCGAGAGAAATGCCGGCGACATCATCGCTCCCGCAAAGCGGATGAGGAGGCCGAAAAGGACGGCAATGAGTAGGTTTGTGAATACTCCGGCGAGCGCGACCATGGTCTCGGCGAAGCGGCCTTTGAGGTTGTATGGGTTGTAGGGCACTGGCTTGGCCCAGCCGATGAGGACGCGCGAGCCGGAGAGCACGAGGAGTGCGGGAAGTATGACGGAGCCGAATGGGTCGATGTGCCGCAGAGGATTTAGCGTAAGGCGCCCCTGGAGCCGCGCGGTCGGGTCGCCGTAGAGCTCCGCGACATAGCCGTGAGAGACCTCGTGGAGAATGACGGAAAAAATGAGGACGATGATCTGAAAGAGAGTGTCCATCGTGAAGACCATCCTAGCACAGAGCCGATTTTGCGTAGATCCAGCAGTTGTGATAAGGTCTCGAAATCATGGCTAAAGTTTGCGCCATAACCGGAAAGGGCTCGCTGGTCGGGGGCCGCTACAGCAATCGCGTCCGCGCGACGCAGTTTAACCCGTCCGGCAAAGTTCGCCGCCAGCCCAACATCCAGCGCCGCCGCATCTTTGTTCCCGAGCTACAGAAAACCTTTGTGCTCAACGTCTCAACCGCCGGCATCAAAACCATCAACAAGAAAGGCGCGTTCAGGGCTCTCAAAGACGCCGGGATTATCTAAGTAAAACCGCCCTGCAGGGCGGTTTTACTTTCGTACAAAGTTTTTCCCGTCTGACTCAAAAATAAGGGTGCCATCGCGAAACGTCTCAAGCGTCGGGATGCTGTCGCTCGCGAGGCGCTCTGTGACGACCGGGCTCGGTAGCCCATAGCGATTCTTGAGCCCGGCGGAGATTATAGCGTAGGCGGGAGAGGCTGCTGCGAGCCATGCCTGCGAGGAGCTCGTCTTGGAACCGTGGTGGCCGAGTTTTAAAATATCGGTCTTGTATGAGGTCGATGAGGCGATGGCGAGGAGACGACTCTCCACTTTTGCCGTCGCGTCGCCCATGAGGAGGATATTTGTGCTTCCATAGACAAGGCGCATGACAATGGAGCCATCGTTTGGTGTGTACGTCGAGACATCTTTGTCGGGGTAGAGAACATCCAGGTGTGCACCGCCGCCGAGATTAAAGACCATCCCCCGTCGCGCAATGATCTGCTTCACGCCTTTTTCTCTAAGCGTATTCTCGAGCGTCTGATAGGTTACCGTGTGTTTTTCCGTTCCCGGCTCGAGCTCGATGCCAACCTTGTAACGGGATAACAGGTCAATAAAACCGGAGAAGTGATCCGCATCGGGATTCGTCACCACGATTGCGTCGAGGGAGCGGTCGTAGAGCGGCATAACTCTGCCAAGCTCACGCAGGAGCGCGCTGTTTGGGCCGCCATCGACGACGATTTGAGTGCCTGTTGGCGATTCTATATAGATGGCATCGCCCTGTCCGACATCGAGGAAGGCCACGGTGAGGAGATGTGCGCTCTCGCGCACGAGCGCATAGAGCGAAAGCGCTGCGGCGGCGGCGAGCACGAGAACGATGGAGAGTAGGACGCGCTGACGGAGTCTCTGCATAGCGGCACTACTATATATAAAAAAGAAAGAGGGCGCGACCAAGGGTCGCGCCCGTCCGCTACTTTTCGAGGAGCGTAAGCGCCATTTTCACAGCGACATCGCGGTCGACCTCCGTCGGTCGCGTATTCGGGAGAAGTACATCCGGCAGGAGCCCGATGCCCTGGATCTTGCCGCGAACACGGTCCCCGGCGACGAAGTACTCTCCGGCCGTGAGATAGAGGCCAATGCCCTCATCGAGAACGAGGGCGTTTTGGAACACGCCCTTGCCGTACGTCCTCTCCCCGAGAATGCGGGCATCCCCGGCGCTGCACCGGATCGCCCCTGCAAGAGCCTCCCCCGCGGAGGCCGTATTGCGGTTGACCAGCATGATGATGCGAACGTGACGGAATATTCCCGCGGAGGTCGTCACGAGCGTCTTGACGTCCCCGTTCTTGAATACGTACTCCGCGAGGACAAGCTTCTCGGAGCGCGCAAAGAGGTGCGCGATGCTAAGCGCGCCATCGAGGCTTCCGCCCGGATTGTCCCGAAGGTCAAGGACGAGGTTGCGCATTCCCCTGGTGGAAGACAGCTCCCGAGCAAAGTCGCGCGCTGTCATGGAGCCAAAACGCTCGATAAGTACGTACTGCGTCGTCTCGGTCAGCGGAGCACCGATGACCGTCCGGTACGCGAGCTTCGTTGTTCCTCCGGAGGTATTTTCTTGGGGCGGATTGGGAGTCCTTCGGAACAGGACGAACTGCGAGTAATGATCAAAGCATCCGCGAGTCTGCAAAATAAAGTTCTGCTCGACGAGGGTGAAGGGGTCATCTTTGGACGCGAGAACTTTTCCGATGGCGCGTCGGATGGGCTCCCCACAGGTCGCTACATCGATACGACGCAGGGAGTTCTGAAGAATGTAGGCGTATGTGGCCCATACCGCTTTATGAGGGTCAGAACGAAGGAGCTGCACTTGGCCGTACGTCGGCACCGAGAAAACGCAGAATAATACGATGAGGAAGAGTCGTTTCATGCTCTTGCCCTTTCTGTAGAGAACTGAGGTGCTCCCTGTATTGAACCACGCCGATACATGGCCACAAGGTAGACACACCGGAAAATCATTGTGCCGATGCTATACTAAGCGGCACCATGATCTACGCAGAGCAGAAATTCTCCTTGCCCGAGCTCAGAGGAATATCGCAGAAGCAGCTCGACGTGCACCTCAAGCTCTACGCTGGCTATGTGAAATTCACCAACCATCTGCGGGAGGTCCTTGCTGATCTTCGAAGCGACAGCGAAAAGAACGCGTACGCCCTCGGCGAGGTGATGCGCCGCTTTGGTTTCGAGTTCAACGGCATGCGCATGCACGAGTACTACTTCGAGCAGTGGGAGAGTGGCCCCGCTGGCCTTTTGGAATCTGGAGCGCTCGGTGAGGTTCTTGTCGAGAAATACGGCTCCCTCGCCGAGTTTGAATCGCACTTCAAAAATATCGGGCTCATGCGCGGCATCGGCTGGACCGTGCTTGCGTGGGATGGTAAAGGAAAAACACCCCATATCTATTGGGTAGGTGATCATGAGCTCGGACAGCTTGCCGGGCTTCCGATCATTCTCGCGCTCGATATGTGGGAACACGCCTTTATGGTCGACTACGCGCCGGCGGAAAAGAAAAACTACATCGACGCATTCTGGAGCAACCTCAACTGGAGTGTCGCGGAGAAACGCTTCTCCGCGGCGTCTTAACTTCTTGCAGCAGCGCCCGCCGCAGCTTCCGCTGCGGCGGGCTTTCTCATTTTTACATACCCATACGCATATAGACCGTACCAGAACATGACGAGGAGAAACGGAAACGCTGGCAGTACGACAGCGGCAAACGGTGCCGACGCTAATTCTTTGACGACAAAGAGCATGAACGAGAGGAGCGCGGTGGCGGCCCAAGAAAACGGTGCCGCCACGATGAGATTCACGAAACCGAGGGTACCCGCGAGAAATCCGAAGAGCATGGTCACCGGCACCAAAGGCAAAATGAGGAGGTTGGCGGGTAATGAAACGACAGAGAAGATGCCGGTGGTATAGAGGAGAAACGGTAACACGAAAATTTGTGTCGAAATGGTTGCGGTCACAATCTCGCGCAGTCCAAACTTCTCCGGAATCCAAAGAAGTCTTGCCTCAACGAGCGGGGAGACATAGATGAGCGCAAGGGTTGAGAGGAACGAGAGTTGAAACGAGGTATCGAAGACGAGGATGTGGGGATTTTGGAGAAGCATGAAAAAACCCGCCAACACGAGAGCTCGGGTGATGACGTAGGTGCGCCCTGTCGCGCGGGCGACAATCGCCAGGAGTGCCATGATGCTCGCACGCACGGTCGTCGCGGTCGCCCCGGTCATGAGCGCGAAAAAGACGATGGAAAGCGAGCCGAGCCCGATGCCGACATAGCGGGGCAAAAAGGAGAATACTTTTTGAATGAAGTCAGCAACAATGGTGACGTTGTAGCCGGAAAGCACAACGATATGCACGACGCCGACGGTGCGAAAATCATCGAGGAGCTCTTTTCCGAGCGAGTGTTTTGCGCCGACGACGAGACCCCCGAGCAGTGATGCATCTGGCTCCGGTATAACCTGCTCGACATTGTGTAAAAATTTTTCTTTAAGTGTAAATAGAGCTTCGAGAACGGGATTTCCTTTCTCGTGCCCTTCTATTGAAAGTTTCGGGAATGTCATTTCGTACGTAATTCCCTCTTTCGCAAGATATGCGCGGTAATCGAATACTCTTCCCGTGTCAGTTTCAAAGTTCTGTGGGTATTGAATCTTTCCAGACAACGTAATTTCATCACCGTAGGATATTTTTGGATACAGCTCCACAACCGCAAGAATTTTTTCGTTGACGCTTTGGTCTTCGATCTTGTCGAGCCGGACGTAGAGCAATGTTGAGTTTTCTCGCTCATCTGGCTCGCCTACCACTACACCCTCTGCTGCCACATTTTTTTCCTGAAACGACTCAATGAGGGGATTTTTGGGAAGATCCGCTTTTTCATAGCGGAGCATGCCCAGGGAGCAGCCGAAGAGAGCCGCCGCGACGAGGAGTGCCGCGGCGGTGGATGTATCCCAAAACGCACGGGAGAGAATGACGGAAAAAGCGACGACCGAAAAAATGATCGGAAGAAAAAGTCCGAAATCAAAAAACGAACGAAGCAGGATCCCGCCCGCAAACCCGAGAATGAGCCAGAGAAAAATTTTGTCTCGCATACTTACGCACCACGGTCCATCGCTTCGTTCGCAAGTCTGTCCGCTTCCTTATTTTGCTCTCGGCGCACATGGGTGAAGGTGATATTCGGGAAATCTTTCACCCGCATATTGTGAATGGCTATAAATTTTGGAAACAGACTCTCTGTTTTAATTTGGTATTTCCCCGAGAGCTGCCGCACAGCAAGTTCGCTGTCCATTTTCATCTCAACCTGCGTATCTTTTCGCTTTCCTTCGGGAACAATTTTTTTAAGTTCGGTGAGCGCCGCAATAATCGCCTCGTATTCGGCAAAATTATTCGTCTGATGGCCGAGAAATTTAGAAATTTCTTTCAAAACCTTCCCCTTCTCGTCGACAATGACCGCACCGAGTCCCGCAGGTCCGGGATTTCCCCTCGCTCCCCCGTCGGTATAGATGGTGAATTTCATTCAAAAAAGTATATCAGCAAGTATTGAAACTTGACAGAAACAAAAATCTTTGTTAAATACTTACGAAGCTGTTCATTCCCAACTGCGGAGAGGAAAATGTCCAACCGAATCCTAACTATTGCTCTCAGCCTCGTCATAGCCTACTTTGCCGTATGGCTTGGCGACTCCGTGAATACGGCTTTCGTGAAGGACGCGGCGAGGGGGGCTAAAGACAGAGGGGGCATCTCCGGGCTGATCATTATATGGGTGGGTCTTCTGTTCCTTGCCGATCTCATTCTCTATGCCTTCTGGATGATAAACAAAATGATGGAAGATGAATCCCTCGAGTGGTTCTCCGCTTTCATACTGATTCTTTCCGCCCACATATTCGGCTGTTTAGCCGGGCCCATAACTAAGTTTGGCTTCGTTCCATGGAATTGGGCCGATCCGTTGGTTGTTCTGCTCATCATCGGCATCGTGCCGGCCGCCCACGAAGTCCGGAGTATTGCTGTCGATATACAACGCGCAATGCGTGAGCAAAGAAAAAAAGATAACGTCCGCGCCATTCGAACCTAGTGCATCCTCTGTTGTTCGCGCCCGACTCTTTGGTCGGGCGCTTTTCTTTTCAAACGATATCGATGATACGGAGGCGCAGCTGGGAATAGTTTCGAAAATTGGATTTTTCCATGTTAGCGACGAGATTTATCGTCTTTCCAGCTACGGGAACACGCTGAAAATCCTCGGGTTTAGCAAAAAAGGCTATGGCGGATATTTTTCGCCCGGAGAAATTTTCAAATAGGAGCTCGAGGTGTTGTTTCTCCTTGCCGAACATTCGAACTTCTTTCACCTCGACGTCCTCGAACATAAAGAGCGGCTTCGGATTCCCCTCCCCAAACGGCGAGAGCTTTTCGATGAGGCGATAGGTATCGAAGGTTACATCCTCAAGCGAGAGTTTTTTATCTATCATTGCCTCTTCAATAATTCCCTCTTCAAGTCTTACCTCTTTATACGCGGCAATGAGCGTCTCCTCGAGCACGTGTACTTTCTCTTGTGACATTGAGAATCCTCCCGAAAGAGAGTGCCCACCAAAGTCATCAAATACCCGCTTCGCAGCACCCATAAGAGTGACCACATTGACCGATCCATCGGAGCGACACGAGCCCTTGATGATCTCTCCTCCCTCACGCCCCCACAAAAACACCGGCCGACTGTATTCTTCAACGAGTGTATTGGCGGCAAGTCCGAGGAGTCCCGGGCGCCAAGCGGGATTGCCCATGACGATCACTTCTTTCACTTCCGTAAAGGATGCGATGCGCTTCTTTATTTCTTTTACGGTCGAGGCTACCACGCCTTTCCGTTCGTCATTGATGCGGTTGAGCTTCGCTGCAAGCTCGTCAGCCTGCCCTTCGTCCGTTGTGGTCAAAAGATGGAACGCATCTTCGGGTTTGTCCATGCGTGAGGCGGCATTGACGCGCGGTGCGATCATAAAACCGACATCATCCTCGGTGATGGATGATTGTTCAGTTTTCATAAGACGGCAGAGTTTCATAAGTCCTGGCCGCGGTGATTTGCGAAGTACCTTAAGGCCATAGTGAGCGAGGGCCCGGTTTTCGCCTATGAGCGGCATCATGTCAGCAATCGTCGCAAGCCCTGCCATATCGAGAAGCCATTTCTCCCATCCCTCTTTAATCCCGAAACGATTCTTTATAAGAAGAGCTTGAACGAGCTTAAATGCGGTTCCGGCGCCGGAAAGACCATCGAAGGGATAGGTCGAATCCCTGCGCTTTACGTTTATGACCGCGTAGGCCGGCGGTAGAGTCTCGCCCGGCAGGTGGTGGTCAGTGACAATGACATCGATTCCCAGCTGAGTTGCCTTTTCAATCGGGACGTGATCCACGATCCCGCAATCAACAGTGATGATGAGAGCGGCTCCTTCTGCCTTGAGCGTTTCAATTCCCTCCACATTGAGCCCGTAGCCTTCCCTGTGACGGTGCGGAATGTAGTTTCGAAAATTGGCGTAGTTTATTTTTTTAAAAAAATCGTGGAGGAGCGCTCCGCCGGGGATGCCATCACAGTCATAATCATTCCAAATAACGACCTTCTCGCTCTTTGCGATCGCTGAGAGAATCCTCTCCACTGATTTTTCCATATCAGGGAGAAGGTAGGGATCGTGAAGATGTTTCTCGTAAGAGGGATTGAGAAATTCCTGAGCCCCGAGCGGTTCAGTGATGCCACGCGCGACGAGGAGTTCGGAAAGTAGCGGTGGAAGAGTGGAGAGTTCTTGTAGGGTGTCCGGATGAGGTGCTTCGCGGAGAGCATAACGGCGCATGGTACAATCCTAGCACGATGAATTCTCTCGACTGCGTTTTTTGTAAGATAGTTCGGGGCGAAATCCCTTCCTACAAGGTATACGAGGACGATGATACGCTCGCGTTCTTGGACATCCACCCGAACAATCCAGGTCACACGCTCGTCGTTCCAAAAAAGCATTTTGAAAACCTTTACGCACTAGACGACCATCATCTCGCGGCGCTCATGCGTACCGTCCAGAAAATAGCAAAGGCAGTAAAACCGGCGGTTGCCGCGGGCGGCATCAACATCGCCATGAACAACGAAGAGGTAGCGGGACAGATCATCTTCCACGCCCACCTCCACGTCATTCCCCGCTTCAGAGAAGACGGTTATACGCACTGGGGGAAGCGCGCGTATAAGCCGGGAGAGGCGCAGCAGGTGGCGGAAAAGATACGCCGGAGCCTGTGAGCCTACGTTTTTCGCCGCAGTACGTCGATGCCGGGGAGTGTGCCGCTTTGGAGGAACTGGAGCATCGCGCCGCCGCCTGTCGAGAGAAAGGAAAAATGTTTTTCGAGTTTAAGGCGCCCGATGGAGGCGATGGTGTCACCGCCGCCGACAATCGAGTAGGCGGAAGAGGAGCTCATGACGCGCGCGATCTCCTCGGTGGGCTCCGTGTAGCCCATTTCGTAGTTACCTAAGGGACCGTTCCAGAGCACGAAGCGCGAGTTGGCGACCGCGTCGGAGAGCTCGAGGAGCGAGCGCGGCCCTATGTCGTGTATGGTGTCGTTCTCTCCGATATCGATAAGAAGTTTCGCCTCCTTCCCTGAAAGAGAGGCCACGGTCACATCGGAGGGAAGAAGGATTTTGGGGTGGTTCATGAGCTCGCGTGCCTTGAGCCAGCCGGAGGAGAGGAGCGAGTGGCCGACCTCGTAGCCTCTCGCCTTGAAAAAATCATTGGCGACGGCTCCCCCAACGAAGACATGGTCATAGATGTCGAGAAACTTTTTGATGAGCGGTTCCTTGGTCGCGAATTTCGCACCACCGAGAATGAACAGCGACGGGTGTTCCGGTGAGAGCGCCCGCGAGAGATTGTTCGTCTCTTCCTCCATGAGAAAGCCAGCCCCGCCAGGGAGGTGTTTGGGGATACCGACTATCGAAGCGTGCATGCGGTGGGAGTCGGCGAATGCGTCGTTGAGATAGATATCGGCCCCTGCGGCAAGTTCACGGGCGAAAGCATCATCATTTTGCACCTCGCGCGCGTCACTGCGGACGTTCTCGAGGAGGAGTACCTCCCCGTTTTGGAGCGCCTCGCGGGCCTTTTTCGCTTCGCGCCCCACGAGGTCAGGCACGAACGTGAGGGGCAGCTGGCTTTCGAGCATGGTAGCGATGGCGGAGAGTGAGCGATTGCCGTCCCCGAGGTGCGCCACGATGGTCGTGCGGGCCCCAAGCTGGACCAGATACTCTATTGTCGGCAGCGCCCGGCGAATGCGGAAGTCATCTGCTATCTCCCCTTCCGAAGTAAGCGGAACATTAAAACCGGTGCGCAGAAGTACGCGCGTACCGCGCAAGTTACCAAGCGTTCGTATGGTGGGGACGGAGAGGGCCATAGCTAGTGGTCGAAAGCTTTGACGATAATCGAAAATTCCTCCGGTTTCAGAGAAGCATGCCCGACGAGCGCGCCGGAGACGGCGCCACTTTCCGCGAGCTGTGCTGCGTTGTCCCGCTCGACGGAACCACCATAAAGAATAGGAACGGAAAGAGCCGTGGCGTTATTGTAGAGTTCTGAAAGTACCTTGCGGACAAAGAGCGTCGTCTGAACGAGCTCGTTCGGGGGAAGCGCGAAGGCTGCCGTGCGGCCGATGGCCCACACCGGCTCATAGGCAATGGCAAGGTATTTGAGGTCCGTGAGGTGTATGCCTTTGAGTGACTCTTTTATTTGGGTCCGTAGTTCCTCGAGATACTCGCCTTCCTTGTCGCGTTCATGCTCTCCGACACAAAGGATTGGGGTAAGATCATCCGAAAGGGCTCGACGCAGTTTCGCCGCGACCGCGTCATTCTTCTCTCCGAGTGCACGGCGTTCCGAGTGTCCTACGATGACATAGGAGACTTTCACGCTTCGGAGCATGGCGGCAGAAATTTCCCCGGTGTGAGAACCCCCATCGAGCGCAGAGAGGTCTTGCGCGCCAAGTGCGAGTTTGCCGGAGCGCATCGAGGAGCTAAGAAGCGAGAGGAATGGCGCGGGAGGGCACACGACGACCTGAATTTTGGAGCGAGACGCTACGAGTTTGGTCGCGCGCAGGAGCCTCTGGGCCTCCGCGACACTCTGCGGGTTCATCTTCCAATTGGCGACGACGAGCCCTTTTTTCATGGAGAAATTGTAGCATGACGGCGCCGCGCAATTTCTAAAAAGAACAAAAAGAAAAAGGCGCCCGCACTGCGGGCGCCTGGTACCGTGGCGCGAAAATTCAGGAAGACGATGCCGCTCGGGGAGCCGGCGCGAAGCCGGGATGCGGGATCCAGGGAAGGAAGAGCTTGTGCACGTCCTCGCCAAGAACCCCCCACAGCTCAGGACTCGCGTCGCAGTCGTCGACGTACTTCACGCCGACGTAGGGCATGCTGGTGCGCACAACGAACCGAAGGTGGTCGTGCGTCCCAGAGCGGCGGACCTCGAACGAGGTTGAAAGCTCCTCAGACTCCCGATCCTTGAGTGCCTCGATGACACGCTCGAGTTTCATCGGTTCGACGGCTCTGCCGACCTTATCCGTATCGCAGAACTGTGCTGTCGTGGTGAGCTTGATCCACGAGACCAAGGGGTACGTGAACATCTGTGTCCTGGGACGACAGTGGAATCGTCGCCAGCCGGAAAACCAGGTCCGAATGGAAAACACGATGACGGGTATCACGTGTTCGCCGATCCACGTAACGCCCGGGGTCCCGTGTCTGACGACCACCCTTCCGCTGATGCTAAGAGTTATCACGCCTGTGCGACCCTTGTCGCCCGCAAGCGATATTGAGGCGATCTTGTCGCTTAGGCCCGTGAAGCGAAGAGCTTGCGAGAGCGGTAGAAGCGCACCACGGCCTACATCGCTAGCTCGAAGGAAATTGTTCCAGAGGTCCTTGCGCAAACGGACTCGAGGGTCTTTTTCACACTCATGTGCGAAAAAGTCCTCAAACGGCGTGAGGTCGACGTTCTTGCTCTTGAGGATTTGCAAGTAGTCGCCCTCCTTTTTCTTTTCCTTGACCCGCGAACGCTTCAAGCGCAGAAGCATCCGCCGTTCTTCTTTCATATCAACAAGCGGCCGATGTCGAGCTTCCCACGCCCTGAAGGCGCTCTCGCGCTCTTCCGGCGTCATACCAAGGAGCGCGAGTTCTCCAGCCGCTTCTTCCCACCGGAGCCGTAATCGCGCTTCGATGGAGCGAGCGAGAAGCTCTTGGAATTTGTTCGGGCGTACGGACTGGGGAGCTCGAAGTTCTTCCGGTCGCGCTTCATCAGCCGCAACCGGAGTCTCGGAGGGGACAGCTGCCGCACCTGGAAGCACGATAGGTTCTTCCGGGCGGGTGATCGAGGCCTTCTGCTCGTTTATGAGGGAAGTTCCGTTCGCGGCCGAGGCGGATGCACCGTCGGGAGCGAGCGGCTTCAGCAGCGTTTCCGCTGCTGCAGTCAGATTTTCACTCATCAGTAATCCCTTATGATTGCCCTTGTGAGTTCAGTTCCGCGCGAAGTTATACCATATTTCTTCGCCTGGTACCAGGGTTTTACTGCGTCTCCTGCCACTTGGAAATGCTATACCCCGCAGAAGGGCCTTCTGTG
Organism: uncultured Candidatus Saccharibacteria bacterium; assembly: GCA_964429815.1. Lineage (GTDB taxonomy): Bacteria > Patescibacteriota > Minisyncoccia > Phycocordibacterales > CAYSCM01 > CAYSCM01. The sequence goes on along the minus strand of CAYSCM010000001.1, from coordinate 250,545 downwards.
AAAATGACGCTTATGAGACCGATCTTATAAATGACCTGGGCCGAGTTCGATAATTCGATGCGATACGCGGTTACGGTGCGCACTGGGCTTGCGGCGCCGGTGTTATTCGAAAGACTTACTTTGCCGTGGCCGGCATAGAGCATGAGGTCTCCCGTCGCTTGATTGGCCAGGTTGATAGCAAGGGTGCTTCCTCCATTTTCCGCACTGTTGTTTTGGGAAAGAAGAAGAACGAACGAGCCGGTGTTGCCGTTTCCGCTAAACGAAATGTTGTTTTGAAGCGTGACGGTGCTGCCGGTTGCGCGATCGCTCGGATTGTCGACGACTATGGCGACGCTTTTGTTGCCGACGGACGGATCGATGGTGATAGACGATCCATTTCCCACGGTAAAGTTGCCGGTTATCCAAAGCGGTCCCGTGAGGTTGAGGGTCGCGTTTTTAAGGGTGAGGTCGCAGGCAATTTTTTTGGGACCCAGTGTCGTGTTGGCGCTTATGGTATAGGGGCACGTGGATATCGTGCCGCCGGCGGCCGCGTCGTTCTCCCATGTGGTTACCTGGGCATCGGAAATCGGTAGGCTCGTCGTAGAAACATCGGTGCTGTTGGGGTGATTGGTGCCGCCCACGGTCGAGCTCGTTATCACCTGGTAATAAGCGTCTTTGTCGATGACCGCATTTTGAATGGTGTGTGCATAGGCGGTACCGGTTGCATGAGCGCCGTCAATAATGCCGGCCTGTCCGGCCGATACGACGCCGCCGTAGATAATATTGCTATTCGACCCGGTCACGGGGCCGTTGCTGAAAACGTTTCCGATCACCGACGCCGAATTGGTCATCGAAATCCCTCCGGTTCCCGCCTGAAGCCCCGCATTGAACGATGCGCCGTCGCCCTGAACGATGGTGGCGGTGACCTTGCGAACCCTCCCCTCATCGGCGCTCACGGCGGTGATCACCTTGTCGGTGACGACGTCTTGCGCGGATATGGTTAGGGAAGAGCTGCCGATGCTCATGGCATACGTGCTCGCGATCGTTTTGTTTTTGATATAGCGATAGAGAGCGTCCTCGAGCGCGCCTTCTGCGCCGGCATACGTAACCTTGGAGACCGCGAGGTTTCGAGCCATACGGGTATCGCGCAGCACCGGCGAGGCGATGGCGCCGATGACGAGGAGTGCTCCGGAGAGAAAAAAGAGTACGCCGCCGAGCATTGCCTGACCTCCTTGACCTCTCGTGCCGTATCGCATATTAGTAGCTGTTGCGCAGCGTCGCGCTTGTTTTAAATTCGCTCGCACGCGTTGTCGAACCGAACGTCGCCGAAAGTACCATGTCAATACCGACGAGCGCGGAGGTTGTACCGTTCGCCTGGGTCGAAAATATAAGTTTTGAAACGCTCACCCCTCCTCCGGTGAGATTGTAGGGAGCCCCTCCTCCCTCCTGGATGCGCACGGCGCCCGCACTCGTATCAAACGTAATGGTCGTGCCGTTTCCGGAACTATCTGTCGAAGTGAGAACGAGCGTCCCCGGGGAGGAGTTGAGGACGCTCGAACCCGAGACGGCGCTTGCTTGCCGGATTTCGCGCACCATCCGCTCGAGCGCTGCGGACGCCGAGCCGTCGATCGCAAGCGCAAGGACCACTTGCCGATATGAACGAGCCAGCGGCAGGAGTCCCTCTATGACGAGCCCCGCGACGAGGACGAGAATGGCGATATAGATGATCATTTCGACGAGCGAGTATCCGCGATCGTGTCGGTGCGTGTTCATGGTCAGAAAATTTTAGTGAGATAGGTCGTGAGCGTATAGGAAATAGTGGAGCGCGTAGGACCGACCCACGAAACGCTCACGGTCACTTGACGCGCATCGGGATCGAGATACTTATTCGAGGAGGTGGCCGCTACGATATTGCTCGTCGAATTGTCCCGATAGACGCTCCCAAGCTGCAGAGTGCGCGTGAACCCCGGGAGGGTCGTCGTTGCGGTCGTTGTCGTCGCCCACACCCCGCTCACCTGAGCGAGATAATACGTCGTTGTCGTCGAGAGAGCGGCAAACGTGCTCCAGCTAGAGTCCCGCAGCGCGCGCGCTACTTCTATGCCTTCTTCGGCGTAATAGGCGGCCTGGATTTTTGCGGTATTCCCGAGCCCCACCGCCAAGTACTGACGAAAGGCGAGTATGACGCCGACGATAAAAACGGCGACGATGCCGATCCCTATCGCCACCTCGATGAGCCCGACCCCGCGTTGAAGGTTTTGTTTCATGAGCTTATGCCGCCTAGCGTCACCGTTACCGTGCGTGTTTGCGACGTGTCGGCTTTAAGGGAGACCACGACGGTGCCCGATACGCTCGCCTTCCCCGTGAGACGAGCGAAGGTGATGTCGATCGCGCCGCCGGTGAGGGAGGGAGTTAGGGTCACGAGCGACGTGAGCGTAATGGTCCGATTATTCGAATCCCCCGGCGTGTACGAAGCCCCTTTGAAAATGACGACGCTGCCGCTGCCGAAGTGTACGCCATAGGAGGAGTCGGCGAGCGAGTCGAGGGTATCCTGTCGCGCTTGTGAGAGCGCCGAGACGACCTCCGCCGATGCGCCGTCGAGGATGCGTCGCGAGGTGAAGGAGCGGAACGCGGAGAAGAGCACACCGGCGATCAGGATCATGATGAGGATCGTCAGGAGTATCTCGACCAATGTGAAGCCGCGCGCGTTCATACGTCAAAAGCTGCTGCTTATCGAATAAATCGGCGTTATCATCGAGTAGGCGAAGAAGCCCACCGTAATGCCGATGACGACCATGAGGAACGGCTCGATGATGGTGGACATATCCTTGGTCTTTTGTTCGACCTCGTCTTCATAAAATTCCGCGACCTGGAGCAGGAGCTCCGAGAGCTTCCCCGTTTCTTCACCGACGGCGATCATCTCGCCCACCATGACCGGATAGAGGTTCGGGTACTTTTCGATGGTCGCGGCGATCTGTTCGCCTTTTTCGATGTGCTCGCGCGCCTCTTTCATGACCGCTTTAAAGTACGAGCTTTGGAGCACGTCCTGCGTGATGGTGATGGCATTCGTCACGGAAACGCCGGAGGAGAGGAGCGAAGAGAGCGTGCGTGTGGTGCGTGCGGTATTGGTCTGTTTTACGAGCCCGTTGATGATGGGGACCCGCAGCAGCGTCCAGTCGAGCGCACGGCTTCCCTTCGGCGTACGAATGGCGTAGATAAACGCGCCAACAAGGAAGATAAGCCCCGCAAGCGCCACGAGCGTGTTATGCGCGAGAAAGTTTGAGACTGCGATGACTATCTTTGTCGAGGTGGGGAGCGTCACGTGGAGGTCGTTGAAGGTCGAGGTAAGGGTCGGCACGATGAAAATGAGCATGATAGCTCCAACGAGCACCATGACGGAGAGTACGATGCCGGGATATATCATGGCGCCACGGATTTTCTTGGTGAGGTGGTAGGAGCGGTCCATTTGAAGCGCGACGATGCGCAGAGCTTTCCCGAGCGTTCCTGACTCTTCTCCCGCACGCACCATGGCGATGAGAAAAGGCGGGAAAATTTTTGGGAACTTGGCGAGGCCATCGTGAAGAGTTCCTCCCTGGTTTATCTCCCCTTCTATCGCCTGAAGCACTTCCTTGAGCTTTTTGTTGCGCGACTGTCGCTCCATAACCGAGAGCCCGCGAGCGAGTGAGAGTCCCGCGTCTATCATCGCGGCGAGGTTGCGTAAAAGCACGATTTTCTCGGCCGTCTTTACCGAACCAAAAAGTGCACCGAGGTCGAACGTGAGGCCTCTCTTTTTCCTCGCTTCATGGACGGAGAGCACCGAACCGCCCTGCTTGCGTATTTCCCTGTAAAGCGCGAATCGATCCGATGCTTCAAGCTGCCCTTCGAATGGTTCACCGGTTACCCGCACCGCTTTAAATGTATAGAGGGCCATGGGCGTTTATTCGTACACGACGCGCAATACTTCTTCGATGGTCGTAATGCCTTGCGCAGCTTTGAAGACACCATCCTCAAGCATGGTAAGCATTCCCTCCGCGCGTGCCTGCTTTTCGATCTGGTCCGTCGTCGCACCTTTGATGATGAGTTCGCGGATGGTCGGTGTCACTTTGAGGACTTCGTGGATACCGATGCGGCTACGGTACCCGTCTTCGCACTCCGCCGAAGGTTTTGCTTTGTAAAACGGCACCGTGCTCCACGTCGCGTTTTGCGGCACGATCTTTTCAGCCTTGAGCTCGACGAGGACTTTATCCATATCGACGGCATGAGAGAGCTGCGCCATTTCCGCTTTGGTGAGCTGGTGTTCTTCCCTGTCCGCGCACAGTTTGCGCACGAGGCGCTGACCAATGATGACCTTGATGGTCGAGACCATGAGAAACGCCTGTACCCCCATGTCGATGAGGCGCGGCATCGAGCCCGCGGCCGAGTTAGTGTGGAGCGTCGAGAGGACGAGGTGCCCCGTGAGAGCGGCGTTGATGGCGAGTCCCGCGGTCTCGGCGTCGCGTATCTCGCCGACCATGAGAATGTCCGGGTCCTGGCGCAGGAGGCTGCGCAATCCATTGGCAAACGTGAAGCCGATTTCGGGTTTTACCTGCGTTTGATTGACCCGCGGCATCTGGTACTCGATAGGGTCTTCGATGGTTGAAATATTAACGTCGGGCGTGTTGAGAATATCAAGGACCGTGTAGAGCGTTGTCGTCTTCCCTGAGCCGGTGGGCCCCGTGGTCAGAATGATACCGGTCGTCTGCTTCGTGGCCTCGTGGATGTCGTCGAGCCCTTTGCCGTGAAAGCCGAGGCTCTCGAGCGTGAAGCCCGAGCGATTCTCACGCAAAAGACGCATGACGGTCTTTTCGCCAAAGTAGGTGGGAAGAATGGAAACGCGGAAAGAAACCTTTTGGCCATTGAGCTCCATTTTGAAACGGCCGTCCTGGGGGAGGCGTTTTTCGTCGAGCTTGAGATTGCTGAGCACCTTGATGCGGGCCGTGATGGAAGCGCCCGCAGAGCGCGGCAGTGTCATCGCCTCATGGAGAATGCCGTCGAGGCGGTAGCGGACGAGAACCTCCTGCTCCTGCGGCTCGATGTGTATGTCGGAAGCGTCCTGGATGATAGCGTGGCGCAGGAGCGCGTCGACGACACGCACGACGGGGAGGTCTTCGGCCATTTTCTTAAGGTCCCCTTCGGAGAGATCACCCTCCTTCTCTGAGAGCGTCTTTAGGGCGTCGGTTTCTTTGCGAATTATGTCGCCGAACTCGGCCTTGAGCGTGCGCTGATACTGGAGAAGCACCTCTTTGATGGAATCCGTGTCGGTGAGGCGCGGCTGTATCTTGAGCCCAGTCTTTTTCTTGATAAACTCGATGGCGGCGAGGTCATCGGTGTCGAGCATGGCGACCTCAAGCTCTTTATCGGAGCGCTTGTTAAACGCGACGATGTTGTGGTTGCGTGCGATGGGCTCGGGGATGAGGGAGAGTATCTCGAAGGGGATTTTTTGGCGCTTCAGCGATACGTAGGGAATACCGAGCACGTACGCCTGCATCCGGCGCAAATCGTCTTCGGAGAGCGATCCCTTGGTCACCAGAACCTTACCTATCGAGGATTGCTGCTCCTTTGCCTCCTTTTCAGCACTCTCGACAGCACTTCGGGAAACGAGGCCGGAGTCAAGGATAAATTCCTTAAGCTGTTTTTCTTCAACGTGCATAGAACGGCGTATCTATAGTGTAGCGCGAAATGCCCTTTAGCGGCGCCATTTTCCTGTGTACGAGGGGGATGTGGTAGTGTTTCCTGATGCGACGCTTCTATTTTGTGCGACATGGTGAGAGCGAAGGAAATATTGGGTCAGGAATCCAAGACGGCTCATCTCCCCTCACTGAAAAAGGCGAGCTCCAGGCAAAAGCGATCGCGAAAAGAGTTGCTGATCTTGAGATAGATCACCTCGTCTCAAGTACGATGAAGCGAGCTCATCACACCGCAGAAGAGATCGCTACAATTCTTAACAAAGAGATCGAATTTTCTGATCTTTTTGTGGAGCGTCGTCGCCCTTCGCAGAGCTTCAGGATGAAAAAGAGTGACCCAGATTTCATCACCATGGAGGATGAGATAGTCCAGCATTGGGATGAAGCCGATTGGCGCTATTCGGACGAAGAAAACTTTCAGGATTTGAAGAAAAGAGCGGAAGCGGCACTCACTTTTTTAAAAAACCTACCTCACACGCATGTATTGGTGGTCACCCACGGCTTCTTTTTACGAGCTATTACCGGATCCATACTTTTTAAAGAGGGTTTTTCAAGCCGTGATATGACAGGTTTTATTCTTGGGTTTCAAACAGCAAATACGGGCATCACCTACGTCGAATACGACGAGGAAAACAGTAACAAGGGTTGGCTTCTGCGTACTCTAAACGATTTTGCTCACTTGCCGCACTAGTATGGAAGGACCGTTCGTCTATCATCGAGTCGTCAAAGATTTTCGAGGGACGACTCTATACCCCCTCAATCGCCTCAAAGAAATCTATCCGGATGCGTACGCGGAGCACGTAAAGAAATACGCTGGCCGCGAAAGACTTTTAGAATCCCCTATTCCGCCGCTTCATTGCCTGTGGAACGATGTACTCCACTTCACCGCAGTGCACCCGAAAACGTTGTCCAAAAACCTTGAAGGAGCGGGGTTTGATACTTCCACGATGGAGCTCTCGCGTACGTGGTTTCAAATTCCCGTTTCACTTTTCGAACCTGAAAATACCACAACCTGTTTGTACCGACGCGATGCCGGTATTGTGCCGCGACTGCGAGACTTTCAGCCATTTGATCCGGGCCGAATGGAGGAATATAGAAAAGTTCCTCCTGAGACTCTCGCGTACTACAAAGAAAAATTTGATGCCGGCGAACGCCCGCTTCTTTTCCACCTCGTCCCTCATATCCTTTATAAGGGGAACCTCGATATAAGAAATTTGGATACAGTAGATCTTTAGTTTGGCGCTATCTCAAATCAGTTTTAAACGTAACGCTTAAGTATGACAGCGATTTCTTGAAGTATTTTCTCGCTAGGCGCTATTTCATCACCTTCATCCTGAAGATAGTGGGAACCAAAATTTGGATCTTGAAACTCCTTTCCATCGACCGTCACGATGTGATCGTAACGCGGGCGAAAATGCCAATGAACTTGAGGGTTGGAAGGTTTTTTTCTGTAAGCCAGATTCATAAGACAACTCCAATTGAACATGGTTGCTGTAAATGCTTGCCGCGCAGCCGACTCTAATCTCTGAACAACATTTTTAAAGTCGATAAATTCTTCATCAGTAAGATCTGCAAGGTCGCCACAAGGGCGTTTCAAAATCACCATACATCGACCTAAATAACGTTGGTCATTCTTGTTCAATATAATTGTCCAAAAAGGAGTTTCAAAAAGAGTGTGGGCGTACTGTCTTTCACCCATAAAATAAAAATACCAAGGAAAAGTAGAAATGCATAAAGAAAAGCCCTCGCGCTTGGCGCGAGGGCTAAGATACTCTGTTCCTGTTTCCCTAATCCGACGTTTGTCCGTCCTCCGTTTCCGGGCGCGCGGCGCGCGCCCGGGAGTCAAAACCTATGAGTGGATGAAGATCACCAGCCGGCCGGGCTTAAGGTGACCTACAATCTGCTCGAGGTCTGCTTGGTTGCTGGGGCACCTGCTCTCCAGCAAACGAAGCTGTTCGACCGCTGAGTAGAGTATGGGCTCTTCATCCCGGGGATGGAGAACGTATCCGCTATGCAGACCCACTCTCAACCCCCGCAACTTCCACGGCTTGATGCGAGGCTCTATCCCCGGCAGACGCCACTTGGGAATGTCGATCTGGGCGAAGAGCTCGCGCTCATCTTCCAAATCGCAGCTTCGCTCCTCAACGAGGAAGTGCTCGTTACTGTAGTCCTCCTCGGTCATGCGACCAAAGCAAACTCCAGTAAACGGGAAGGATAAGGTGAAGTAGGCCATGTGGCCTCTCCTTGTGGTTAGGGTTAGTAAGGAACAGGATGAGCAAATAATATCACTTTTTTATATTTTGTCAATATACCCTTGCGGCCGTATTGACAAACAGCAAAGAGCTGCTACACTCTCCCTACCTGATACCGCCCCGAGTGGGCGGTTTCTCTTTTATCAGCAAACACAGAAAACATGTTCGATCTCAAGGTAATCAATTCAGTCATAGATCAGCTCGAGGAGGAGCGCGGCATTCCGCGAGAAAAAATGATCGAGGCAATCGCAGCATCGCTCGCGACCGCCTACAAGCGCGAGTACGGAAAGCGCGGGCAAATCGTCCGCGCCGACTTCGATATCAATACCGGGAAGACCAGCTTCTACCAGGTAAAAATTGTTGTCGACGAAAGCCGCGTCAAGATGGAGGAAGAAGGCGTCGAAGGTGAGCCCCTCCCGGAGCCCAAAGAAGGCGAGCCAACCGACGAGCGCGTCCGCTATAACCCGGAGCACCACATTCTTATAGAAGATGCACGCCGCATCAAAAAGGACGCGCAGCTCGATGAAGAGTTGGTCTTTCCGCTTGAGGATAAGGGCGATTTCGGCCGCATTGCGGCACAAACCGCAAAGCAAGTCATTATCCAGAAGATTCGCGAGGCAGAAAAAGTCTCCATTCTCGAGGAGTTTGGCGGACGCCAGGGAGAAATCGTCTCGGGCATCGTCCAGCGCATGGAGCGGGGCAATATTTTCATCGACCTTGGCCGCGCGACGGGCATTTTGCCCTACGACGAGCAGATCCCGGGCGAGCGCTACCGCCCGGGCGAGCGCATCCGCGCCTACCTCTACTCGGTAGAGGAAAGCCCGCGCGGTACCTACCTGAGGCTTAGTCGCTCGCACCCAAAATTCCTCGAGAAACTCTTTATGCTCGAAGCTCCTGAGCTTAATTCAGGCGCGGTGGTCATTAAAGCTATCGCGCGCGAGGCAGGCTCAAGGAGCAAGGTCGCGGTCGCGAGCACCGATCTGCACATCGACCCGGTCGGCTCCCTGGTTGGACAGCGCGGGGTGCGCGTGTCGACGGTCATGAGCGAACTCGGAGGCGAGAAAATAGACATCGTCGAGTGGTCCGAAAACCCGAAGACCTTCGTCGAGGACGCTCTCTCCCCCGCGAAAGTCGCTTCCGTCACGATCGACGAGGCCGAGCACAAAGCAACCGTCGAGGTGGCCAATGATCAGCAGAGCCTTGCGATCGGAAAGGGGGGTCAGAACGTGCGCCTTGCCGCGAAATTGACCGGCTGGCGCATCGATATTCAATCTCTCAAGGGAGAAACCCTCGATGAGGAGGGCGCCCCGGAGAAGGAGGTGGCGACAGGGGTAGAAAAAGCCTCAGAAGAGGGCGCTCCCGAGAAAGTTACTAAAGAAACTAAAGAATAATTCCATGAATCTTTGGCATGATGTCGACGCGGGTAGTGCGGAGGAGATGAATGTTATCGTCGAGATCCCACAAGGGTCTTCAAATAAGTATGAACTGGATAAGGACACCGGCCTTATCAAGCTCGACCGAGTAAACTATGGCCCCACTCACTACCCCGTGAACTATGGTTTCGTCCCGCAAACGCTCTGGGACGACGGGGATGCTGTAGATGTTCTTCTCTTTTCGACTTTCCCGCTCCATCCAGGGGTCTTGGTCACTATTCGTCCCGTAGGAATAATGAAAATGATCGACGGGGGTGAATCAGATGACAAAATTATCGGTGTGCCAGCTGAAGATCGTCGCTTTGAGAATGTAAAGGACGTGGGAGATCTCAACCCCCACACCCTCCGCGAGATAAAACTTTTCTTTGAAACCATCAAGCAGCTCAAAGGAAAGCCCGTAGAAGTAAAAGTCCTCAGTTTCGACGGCGTTTCGGAAGCACACAAGGCCTTCGCTCATGCTAGGAAACTGTACACAGAGAAGTTTGCTAAATAGATAAGGCTCTGAGAAACCCCGGCCGCGCGGGACGCGGCCGGGGTTTCCCTTTCCCATGGGAAAATCTTGGCAGCAAAAAGAAGCGGAGTATACTAGAGGGTACTTATCGTTAATCACGTCTATGTCACTCTCTTCAAAGCACAAGCTCATGAGGATCGCCGCAGCGACCGCGTTTGCCGCCGCGCTCCTCGCATCGTCCACTCCAGCCCTCGCACAGGGTACTTCGAGCAATAGCGCCTCCGCGACCTCGACGCAAACACGCGAGCAGGTCCGCGCGGACATCCGCGCTCGGGCCCTTCAGCACATTCTCGAGGTTGCTCGTCGGGTGGTTACTCGTCTTCAGGCCGCTATCAATCGGCTCACGAAAATAGCCGACCGCATTTCCTCGCGCATCCAAAAGATAAAGGCCACTGGTGTTGATACTAGCAACGCCGAGGCAAAGCTCACTATCGCGACCAACGCCATTGTCACGGCCCAAAACTCCTGGAACAACCTCAACAATGCCTTTGCGAATGCCTTCAATGCTTCAACGACGCGCGAGAACATGAAAAAGGCGCGCGACCTCATCGCCCCGACCGTGAAAGCAATCCGTGAGGCGCACAAAGCGCTCGTTGATGCGCTGAAAGCCACCCGCGCAGCGACTGGCTCGAGCAATAACCCCGGCCACGCGACCTCAACGGCAAGTTCGACCAAACAAAATGACTAACTAAATCCCATGCCCCCACAGACACCAAATCCCATGAACATGAACTCCTTCCCTCCAGTCGCACCGCAGAGGCGCGGCGGGTGGGGGCCCATGTTCGGCATCTTCATCATCGTGCTCCTTCTTATCGTCGGTGCCCTCTACTTCTGGGGAGAGAAGCTCTCCAAGCAGCAAAGCGCACAGCCGCAGCAGAGCGGGCAGACGCAGCCGCAGCAGCAAACGCAGCCGCAGAGTACCGGCGATACGGCGACCGATTCGCTCCTTAGCCTGAGCTCTTCCGACAATCTCTCGATGATAGAAGCGGACCTCAACGCTACCGACCTGGCGACGCTCGATTCGGGCGCTTCGACGATGGATACGTCCATCAACTCCCTCTAACGACGCTCCCTGACACAAAATCCGCCCTCGGGCGGATTTTGTATTGTCCGCCCTCCTTTGCTAGACTCGGATTTCATGTACGAAAACATTTCCGTAAAGAAGGAAAAGGGCTCGATCGTCATCATCACCGGCGAAATTCCGACCGCTACCATAGCGCGGCTGCGTGAGCATGCGCTCGAACACTTTGTGAAAGAGGCCAAACTTCCCGGCTTTCGTCCCGGCAGGGCCCCGAAAGAAATGGTCCTCCAGCGGGTCGACGAGATGGCGCTCCTCGAAGAAGCCTCTAAGGAGGCGCTCTCTGAGCTCTATCCAAAACTCATAGAGGAGCACAAGCTCATACCGCTCGGAGAGCCGCGCATCGCAATCACCAAGCTTGCACCGGGAAATCCAGTCGGTTTTTCTATCGTCGTTACCGTTAAGCCGGACATCGCTCTTCCTGACTATAAAAAGCTCGCGATGAAACAGGAAAAAGTTCCGGAGACGTTCGAGGTCACTGACAAAGAGTTCGACGACGCCCTCACGCAGTTGCGCAAAAGCAAAGCGACGAAGGCTAAAACCTCCGCCGAAGACGGAGGTTCGCCCGATGCGTCAGCATCTAGGGAGGGTGACAAGGAAATCCTTCCCGAAATAACCGATGAGTTCGTAAAAGCCCTCGGTCCTTTCGCCTCCGTCGACGAGTTCAAGAAGATGCTGCGCGAGGACCTCGTGAAAGACAAACGCCGCCGGGCCATCGAATCGCGTCGAAGTGCCATTATGGAAGCCATCGTTGCGGGAAGCTCCTTTGATACCCCTGAGCTTCTCGTTGAAAGCGAGCTCGGAAAGCTCCTCCTGCAGTTTCGCGACGATGTTGAGCGCTTCGGCGGAAAGTTCGATGACTATCTTGCGCATATAAAAAAGAGCGAGGATGATTTGAGAAAAGAGTGGCGCCCCGACGCTGAAAAGAGAGCTAGGCTCCAGCTCATACTCCACGAAATCGCTATACGCGAGAACCTTCTTCCCTCTCCCGAGGAAATCGCCGGTGAAGCAAAGCACCTCCTTGAGCACCACAAGGGCGCTGACGAAAACCGTGTTCGTGCCTATGTCGCGAACGCACTCACCAACCAAAAAGCGATCGAATTTCTCGAGTCTCAAAAATAAAGCGACCACCCCGTGAGTGATGGTCGCGTAGCTTGTACTTAGTCGCCTGTTCATGGCGACCCTCCTTTCTTAAAAGAGCTGTTGCGTCGCTATGCCGCAAAACGCTGCTCGACGTTGCGCTTCGCTTCGAGGCGGATCTGCGCGGCGCGCAGAGCCTCGCGAGCACAAACGCAACGAACTTGTCCATGTGTGGACCTCCATTCAAATGCACCACCATTGATGCATTTGATAAGAGGGGCGAGTAAACACGTGCACTCGCCCGGGGTTTTGTGTTCCTTTACGCGACGCTCCTTTCGGGAGGTCCGCGGAGCAAACACACAGGCCCCCTCAGCCTGACCTCATTGTTTTACGGGAGAGGATTTTCCCTAACGTCTGGTGCTACCAGACGAACAGCGTAGGTAGTGTCCGAGATATATAGTCGGACACGTTCTGGGACCTCGCCTTGTGAATACGCTTACGCGATGATTTTGACGTGCGCCCACTCGAAGCGAGCGCCTTCCGGAAGGACTTTTGCCCCTTCCGGGAGCCGAGGGCCACGGTATTGGCCCACAAGAAGCTCGTCGCCCGGCCTGAGCTGCACACTCTCGCGATTGAACTGAACGGGGGTCCCGAGCGTCGCACTCATCACTGCGGCCGTATCGGGGTGACCCACGATCGACTGAGCACCCTCGGCCCACGCGGCGGCCTCACGCGCGCCGATCGCGACCGAGTTGATTGTTGCCGAAAGCGAGGCAAGCATGTTGAGTGAAAAAGCATTTGCAACGTAGCGCATCTGTATCTCCCAAAGAGCTATTTCGATGAGCCCACGAGGATTCGCGAACTCAAAAGAAATGGCGAGGAACGTTCGCCACGCGGATTTTTGTTTCTGTTGCCAGGATGGATTAGCTCCCACCCCCGCCGAGCGATCCGTTTCCGGATTTCGGCAGCGTGACCCCTGCGGCTTGTAAGGCCGCGCCGAGTTTGTTCTGGCCTTCCCAGAACTTGCGGGCGTTTTCACGAGCCCACTCCTCGCGGAGTTCGGGTGACGGTTTGACCGTCACGACCGTACCTTGCGGCGCGGTCGCGCGGATTATCTCCGCGCAGGGTTTGTGGGCCGGCACCGGCAGTTTCCCGCCAACACTGAGATCCCACTTGGCGCCCGGCCTCCCGCAGGAGACGCACGTGCGGGGCGCGCTCTGCACGGAGCTCGATTCGGTCATGGTTTCCTCCCAAAGATCTCGTCTTCGCACACGAAGGATTCATGTGCGCAGTGGAGAGGGCGATTCATCATCGCCCAAAACTTGATTTCTCTGACTATGTAGGGGTGTGGTCCGAGAAATCTTCTGTTGCCAAGGTGAAGTTTCACCCCCGCCGGTATGCGAGGATCCCCCCTCCTCTCCCGGCATAACCGCTAGCGAAGAAGCTTGCGCTTCTCCCACACCTCGATGTACTCGAGGCCAGCCTCCGAAGAGACCGTGCGCTCCAGATAGAGCGCGTGGGCGAGCACATCTATCTCGCTTGTGCGGCTGGACACCTTGAGGGGCTTGAACCCCTCCACCCACGAGTGGGTGCCGAGAACGTGCCCGTTCTCGGAGACAACGCAAATGTCGCTCATCGGGTCCCTCCTTCCGTGGCGATTGAGTCGTTTGAGGAAGAAGCGGCAGCATCCTCTTCAAACGACTCAATTTGCATGTATAGAGAACTGTGCTTTTCGCTCTTTCAAGCTCATCAGGCGAGACACACATCTCGCGAAGCAACTGATGAGGAGCGCGGCCGCGGGCATCGCGACAACACTCCTCTGCACCCGTACCCTAAAAGATGGTACGTGCACTGGTCCTCAGCGAGACCAATCCATTTCGTGCACCTCCGTGCACTGGGTTGCCCGGATGCCGCCGGACACGTTGGCGGCTGGAGAGCCGCCAACTTTGCCGTGGACACCCTTGGCACAAACCTGAAGGAACAAGCGAAAATGTGGGAGACGGAACATAAGGCCAATGTTCCCGACCGACATCGCTGGGCGCATGTACTGCCCAGATGGACCGCTGTTGCTGACAGCTGCCGGTTCTGACCGCATATCCCTTGGGTCGCCCCTTGGGTCGAAGGCATATGCTGTGCCTTTTATCCTCGAATGAGCTTCTTGGAATCCACCCCGGCCAGGGCTTCCTCCATGCGGTGCGTAACCGCTCCCCTTTTCCACCTGCGCCGTCCCACCGGCGCAGGGATTGGGGCATGGCCCGACGCTCATCCGATTCCCTCACTATTGGCATCAGCAAGATCTTTTCATGATCCCACTGTCCTTTGCCAGGCGTGAGGAGATCCATGCACAGACTTGCGATCTGTACACTTCGCCTCCTGACTTTCCATCGCATCGCGGTTGCAAGCCGCTATCGATTTCTAACGACTCTGCCCCTTGCAAGGGCTCGGCCGTGTAGGAACGATGTGAAGTCCCCCTTCCGAGGGCACCGTTTCCATACACGTGGAGACTTGGCTACGAAAGTAGCCGGCAACGAAGAGGACGCCTTCGTCACCTATACCCCCTTGCGGGGCTACTGGCTCTCCACAGCCAACAGTGCACACAGAATTTCTTCCGAGGGCACTGCTGGCTGCGAAAGCAGCGAGCAGGGTTATTGTGAAACGAACAGGGTGAGCTAAGGTCGAAACCGAGCATCAAGAAAAGCCGCGTCCAGCGGCCCACGATACAGCTGCACAAAGCGAATGGCTGCGGGGTCCAGAGGATGGACAAACAAGATGCTTATGCAGGTTACCAACCTGTTAGCTCACACTGACAACGGCATTATAGCGCCGCCTATATTTTTGTCAAGTGCTTTTGACAAATTATATCATGAAGTAATAAAAATCTCTATATTTAAAGCCATTTTTTAAAATAGTAATGTCAATTTTAACTGACCTTATTTTGCAGAACCTTTACAAATTTTGTTCGATATGCTAGACTTTCTGCGGATCGGTTAAGGCGTGCGCCTGACCGACCTGGGTACTGCCGGGAAAGCCCAGTTCCAAACCCGGGTTTGATGGAAGGGCCGCCATGCGAAAGCGGCAAAAAAGTTCTTTGCCGCCCAAAGGTGGCGGCAGACAAAATGAGACTGGATCCAGGCGATCCGTCCGGCTGGTAAACTGGCGGTAGACCTGTGGGGGCAGCCTAGTCGCCTCCAACATCTGTTCGTGCTCAACGTCCGGCCGTGGAATGCTTCTGCGTTCCACGGCCTTTTATTTTTTTATTCTTCCTCAGCTCCTTCCCAGAGTCGCTCAAATATAGTACGGAAGCTGTCCGCAATAACTGCGCTTTCAATGACAATACCAAACACCTTCCCTTTTAGAGCCATAAGAGCAACTTTATCTCCATAAATAAAAAAATCGGTATCGAGTCCCAATTTCTCATGAGAGAAAAAACGTCTTTCCGTGTCGACTGCGATGTTTTTTGGATCAAATTTTCCATCTTTGCGAGTGTAAAGAAGTTTAATTTTTAGACCCTTCTTTTCACGTCGCTCTGAAAAATCCTGAATTTCTTCTGATGAATAAAGGGATCTCAGTGCGTCGTAAGAATACATTACATAAAAAGTTTCTCCCCTCGGAAGCTGGAGTGTTTCCTCGCGCATGGCGGTTATGCCATCTTTCCCGTCAAAAAAACGCACAAATGGCCTCTCGCCGGCACTGTCATAGAGACGCACCAGATCAGGGAGTTTCTTTTTGAGCTCCAGTGCCGTTGATTCTAGATTACTTCTTTTCCGTTGAAGAATTTGCTCGAGATACTCCGGCGACTCGGGGGCAAAATAGGTTTTCTTGCCCTTTACGTAGGTACTCATGAGTCCCTTTTTCATAAGAGACTCCATTTGTACGTACGTGGTCGAGCGATTCACTTTAGCTTGCTTCGCGAGCTGATCTGCGGTTGCCCGTCCAACCTCAAGTGAGGCGAGATACACTTTTGCTTCTTTTTCAGAGAGTCCAAAGTCCTGGAGTTCCTTTAGCATGACTATTTTTCTTCTTTCACCTCCGCCTGGGGAGGAGTTGGCTTTTTCTCTTTAATATCCAGGTCAACTTTGCCAAAATCCGGGAGCTTTTTCTCTTGTGTAGGCTTGTAAATAGGCCCTGCAATGGCTGAGGCACCAGCTATGGCCGCAGCTCCGGCAACATACTTTCCAAGTCCGCTAAGAAATCCACGGCGGGTCATTTTCTCTTCTCCTTTTTTCGATCCTTCCTGCGGGAGAGGCATTTTTTCCATAAAGGTATTGTAGGGTTGAACGGACATTTTGCACAATGCACTTGCAAAACCGTATATTCGTTGTAAGGTTTTCGAAAACGCACAAAGTACCTTTAGGTTCTGAGGAGGACTAGATGGATTTTAAAAAAGGAAGCGGTTTCGGCAAGTCCGATACTAAATGTCTGGCGGAGTTTGCGGCTCTCCAAGAAGACTTTCCGCTCACGCCGGAGCAGCAACTTTTCTTCGCGGGCTACTCCCCGTGCGAACGGGTGAAATTGCTCACGTTCATCAAGCGCTGGTCTTTGAAGCCCGCGCCAGAAACCTTATCGATTCACTAGTAAAAGGCCTCGGATTCGTCCGAGGCCTTTTCCATTTCTACACTATTCGCGAAGACTTTGATCACGCCGTGCGGCGGCATCGATAAGCATTTGTTGAAATGATGCTTGCTCTGCTAACTCATCGACATCTTCCCTGGTCTTTATCGGTTTGTGCTGTTCAGCACGTAGCGCAATAAAGTTGGCGACGCGCGAGGAAAGCTCCTCAGCTGAGTAACGCTTGGCCTCTATTTCTGGCCCAAAGAGTTCCGCTAGCTGCGGTTCTACTTTCTCTTTTAAATAATTAAACACCTCGGGATGAGCTTTCATGAGCTCGCTTCCCTTAAGCCCGCCTCCGTTTGGCCCTTGTTCCATCTTTGCCATGCCTTAAGTCTAGCAGGAAGAACGGCCTCTTAAAAAGTAGAGACCGCTTTGCCAATAGTCCTTGTTTATAGGCCTTAATCTGCTAGACTCTCCCCATGAAAAACTCCTCTTTTTCCAGCCAGCTAGTGCCGATGGTGGTCGAAAAGACCCCCCTCGGTGAGCGTGCCTTCGACATATACTCGCGCCTTCTCAAGGACCGCATTATTTTCCTTGGCGGCCCTATTGATGACCACACCGCAAACCTCGTCATCGCGCAACTTCTTTTCCTAGAGAGCGAAGACCCAAAGAAAGACATTTCCTTCTATATAAACTCTCCGGGCGGCTCAGTCTCTGCGGGCCTAGCGATCCTCGACACGATGAACCACGTGAAGCCCGACATCGCGACTGTGTGCGTCGGTATAGCAGCCTCCGCGGCAGCGGTCATCCTCTCCGCCGGTAGCAAGGGCAAGCGTTTCGCTCTTCCCAACTCTGAGGTCATGATCCACCAAGTGATGGGCGGCGTCGAAGGTCAGGCGACCGACATCGCTATCGCCGCCAAGCACATTCTGCGCACCAAGGAGAATCTCAACAAGATTTTGGCGAAAAACACTGGGAAGAGCCCTGAACAGGTAGAGAAAGACGCCGAGCGCGACTACTGGATGACTGCAGACGAGGCACGCAAGTACGGCATCATCGACGAGGTGTATAAAGCGCGCTAAACGAAAAAAATACACCCGCGAGCCGAAGCTCGCGAGTGTTTCGTTCATCGGTTAACAAACTTCTGAAGGTTCTTCAAATGCCGCTCGATCAGTTTGAGATCGACCTTGTCCTTTTCACGCCCAAAGGCGTGTTTCCAGTCGATGACGTCGCCGAGCTTGGCAAAATAGATACCGTCTGACTCGTCTGCATCGGCGATTATCTCGGTCGGTGTCCGATTAAAGCCTGTGTAGTCCCAGGTCCGGAAGATATCGACGTTGGGGTACTGTAAACGCCGCAACACGGGCGTTTGCTTCTGTGGTCTGCCAGCGGGAACAAGCTCCTCCCTCCAGCCGAGCCCTCGGAGCTCATCGCAAATTTCCGGCGTGGCGAGGACGTCAATGTCTTTGGCTTCCCGGATACCGAGAAGCGCGAGGGTGCACGAGCCGAAACAGCAATACTGTCCGGCTGGCAACGAAAGTGGCGAGAGGCGCCGAATGATCTCCTGCCCGTCCATAGCTCCTCCTTAAGGTGCGTTTCGACAAAACCCTACCACGATCTTTAAGAATTTCAAGTTTGCTTTACAGGCCCTCGAGCGAGTGGTATTTTGAGGTCGTTACCTTGTATCAAAATTATCCGAAACTTTATTCCACGTTTCTTGCAGTACCGAATCTCCCGAGCCGTTAGAGATATGTCTCTCCGACTAGCACACACGACACTTTCCCGCACCGTCAGCACGACGCTCTAATTTTTCGTAGGATACGTCGACCCTGCAAGCCACGTGCTTGCATATGTCAGTAACCACAGCACTCATACTCGCCGGCCTTGCCGGTCTCGTTGGCATCGGAGCCGGGTACCTTCTGCGCTTTCTCGTCGCGCTCGGCCGGAAGGGCTCCATGGAGCTCGAGATAAAGAAGATGATGCTCGATGCCAAAGAGCAGGCTAAGAAAGTCATCGACGAGGGAAAGGTGAAAGCAGAAGAAGAAGCCGAGAAGATCCGCGCCGAGGTCAAAGAGAAGGAAGAGCAGGTCAAAAAGACCGAAGATCGCCTCTTTAAGAAAGAAGAAACCATAGAAAAACGCCAGGGAGAGCTTGAAAAAGAGGCGGAGGCCCTCAAGGGAAAGATAGCGGAAGTGAAACAGGTGCGCGAAAAGGTCGAGGACATGGCGAAAGCCAAGGTAGCCGAACTCGAACGCGTGGCGTCTCTCTCGCGCGATGCCGCAAAAGATGAGCTTCTGAAGGAAGTCGAAAAAGAGTACGGGGGCGACATCCTCGTGCGCATGCAAAAGCTCGAGATGAGCGGGAAAGAAAAGCTGGAGGAAAAGGCCAAACAGATCCTTACGACCGCCATTCACCGCTTTGGCAACTCCGTCGCTTCGGACATGATGGCAACCACCATCACTATCCCCTCCGATGAGGTGAAGGGGAAGATCATCGGCAAGGAAGGTCGCAATATCAAAGCGTTCGAGCGAGCAACCGGCGTCGATGTCATCGTCGACGATACGCCGGGAACCATTACTCTCTCCTCATTCGACCCCGTGCGCCGCCAGATCGCGCGTGTCGCACTTGAAAACCTCATCGTTGATGGCCGCATTCAGCCCGCGAAGATCGAGGAAATGGTCAATAAAGCGCGGGAGGAAATCGGAAAAATAATGAAAGACAAAGCGGAGCAAGCTGCGTATGAGTGCGGGGTTCTCAATCTCGATCCGCGCATTCTTCAGATCCTTGGCCGTCTCTACTTCCGCACCAGCTACGGACAAAACGTCCTGCAGCATTCGGTAGAAATGGCCCACATTGCGGGCATTATTGCGCAGGAAGTGGGGGCCAACGTCCAGGTCGCCAAGGCGGGAGCGCTTCTCCACGACCTCGGCAAGGCCGTCGATCATGAAGTGCAGGGAACGCACGTGGAAATCGGTCGCCGAATCCTTCAGAAGTTCGGCGTCGACCCCGAGATCATCAAGGCCATGCAGGCTCATCACGAGGAGTACCCGTATGAAAATCTCGAATCGATCATCGTACAGGTCGCAGATGCTATTTCTGGCGGTCGCCCCGGAGCGCGCTCCGACTCCGTCGAAAACTACATTAAACGCCTTACCGATCTTGAAGCTATCGCCAACTCCTTCCCCGGTATCGAGAAGAGCTACGCCATCGCAGCTGGCCGCGAGATGCGCGTCTTTGTTCGTCCTGAAGAAATGAGCGACCTCGATGCTAAAAAGTTGGCCCGTGAAATAGCCAACCGCATTGAACAAGAGCTCAAGTACCCCGGTGAGATCAAGGTAAACGTGATTCGGGAGTCCCGAGCAATTGAATTCGCCCGATAGAGCAAAAACGAAGGAATTGCTTGGTTTTTTTCCGTTTGGAGGAGCTGAAATTATGAAATAGTGGCCCTTTTCGTCAATTTTTCTCTCTCCACAGGAGCTGTTGCCCAAAAAACGGCGCACTATATACTTATTTTCAGACACTGACGATTTTAAGCCGTCGTTTCGCGGCTCAAATTCGTACACCGCACGTTTTTCACACAGGTCGACATTATCGGCTCATAATATTCTTGAATGAACAAAGCTGAAATTGTAGACAAGGTGCACGAAGTGCTCGGGGGCACAAAAGCCCAGGCAGAGCGCGCCGTCGACACCATGATCGACAGCATCGTTGCTGGCCTCAAAGGCGGCAAAGAAGTTTCGATCGCGGGTCTCGGCATCTTCGCGACCAAAATGAGACCTTCCCGTACGGGACGCAACCCGCGCACGGGCGCGACCATCCAGATTCCGGCGATGCGCGTACCCAAGTTCCGCGCCGCCAAGGCCCTCAAAGACGCCGTGAAGTAAGATTCACCGGCCGGTGAATTTCACCACTACACATAAAAACCCCACAGCGTGGGGTTTTTATGTTTCTGACCAAGTTGACACGACCAGTCTGTCGAGTATGCTGCGGCGAGCAGCAAAAAGGAGGCGGCCATGCCTCGATCGGTCAGAAAATGGAATCTCAACCGGAATGGGATGGTGCAAAAAATTTCCGAAGCTCGTCAAAAGGGGCGTCGACGCCTCTTCGCGATCGCATATGATCGTGAATCGCCTGCGCAATGGCACTCGCTCCCTGGCGATGCCGAGATGCAAAAATATCTCGACAGTCGGGAAGAATCGGAAAGCATCATGTTCAATTGCGCCGTCGTTGTCGTTGTCGTCGATCCGACCGACACCGACGATGTGATCGAGTCGATCATCTCATCCGGTACCATCCGACCCCCGAAAGGTCTCGGTTACTTCAAGGAAGTCATGTGAATTGTGCTGCGCCGCCTTTGTGCGGCGCTTATTTCATTTTGTGCGGGCAGCCGGAATCGAACCGGCGACCGAATCTTGGAAGGATCCCATTTTGCCACTAAACTATGCCCGCATTTCGTCTCGAAGGCAACTGTAGCAAACAAAAAGTAAAAGAAAAACACTTCACTCTCTTTGGTATACTGACCGCGCATGTCGCTTCTTACCGCCATCTACTCACTAACGGGAAAGCTACTCCTCAGCATTTTTCTAGGTACACTCGCTCTGCTTTCTACTCTCCTGCCGGGAACTCCCCGACTAGCGCCCCCGCCTGAGAAAGGCCGGGCAATAGCGACTACCGCCGCGCAAACACAAGCAACAACCACGCAAGCTGCCACGCTCACTCAAAAACCCGAGGCAAAAAAAGCTCAGTCTGCATCTCCTGTCCCAACCCAAAAAGTTACTGTTCTCACGCCACCACCCCCACCCGCGCCAACAAACGCAAGCATTGACGTCAACGCGGTAGCTCGTCCCTCTATCGTCAATATTCTCTGCACCACGAGGTACGGCGGGGTCATTAGTCCTATAACCGCCAGCGGCGTCTTTATCGACTCGCGCGGAGTTATTCTTGCCAATGCCCACGTGGGCCAGTACCTTCTCCTCAAAGACTACCCGATGCCCAACTTTGTGGAGTGCGTTGCTCGCACCGGAAGCCCAGCATATCCGCGTTACAAGCTAGGTCTCCTCTACATTTCGCCGCAGTGGGTGCGTGACAATGCCCCACAGATAAAGAGTACCGAGCCGGTCGGCACGGGAGAAAATGACTTTGCGCTCCTCTATGTGACCGCCCCCACCAACCCAAGCGACCAGCTCCCAGCGCAATTCCCCGCGACTTCGCTAGATACCTCGGAAAACGCCTTCACGGTAGGTGCCACGATGCTCGTTGCCGCCTACCCTGCGGGCTTTCTCGGAGCGGAGACCATCTTGCGAGACCTGTATGTAAGTTCGGCCTATACCACCATCAAAGAGGTGTTCACCTTCGACACCTCGACCATCGATGTCATTTCGATCGGCGGCTCTGTTGTGGCGCAAAAAGGCTCTTCAGGCGGTGGTGTTTTTTCCTCAAAGGGCGACCTCGTGGGTATCGTTTCGACAAGCTCGGACGGCCCGACGACCGACATTCGCGACCTCCATGCCATCACTCTTGCACACATAAATCGCTCTCTTATCGCGGGAAGCGGCACCTCTCTTCGTGGCATGCTCTCCGCCGATATCGCGGTGCAAGCGGCGACTTTTCAGGCGACCGTAGCGCCGACTCTTACCAAGCTCCTCACCGACCAGCTCCCCCAATAGAAAAGACATGCTTAAGCGCGTCTATTCAAATGCTTCGTCGGGGCGCCCGGATTCGAACCGGGAGTCGCCCGCTCCCAAAGCGGGTATGTTAGCCGTTACACCACGCCCCGACGAAGAACTCGAAGGAAAACCGCTCCCCACGCGGGTATGTTAGCCGTTACACCACGCCCCATGGTTGGCAAAATCATAGCACGGTTGAGCGCCAAAAGACATGTCCTTAATAATGTCCTATAAAATAACGTTCTCGAGAAGAGAAACTTTTGCCTTCTTTTTCCTCTGATCGATATAGACAGCCGCAACATCAAATCTCCACTGCCCACCTTCTACACCTTTTTCCAGTAAATATGTTTCAACGGTTCTTGCAAGGCGTCTGAGCTTTTCCGGATGAGCATTGTCCTCTGGACGATAGGAATTTGTTTCTTGTGAAATTGAGTCAAGATTTTCACGCGAAACAGCTTTAACTTCAATGAAATGGAGGATTCCGCCCTTAGTCGTAATTACATCAATTTCACCCCACTTTTTACGATAGTTCCTTGAAACAATCCGATACCCCCTATCAGAAAGATAGCGGCAAACAATGTCCTCTCCGAGTCTTCCCAGTTCGTTCATTGTGGATTGCCATTTCACATGTAACATTTTCACGTGTAACTAATTTTCACGTGAAACTTTTACGGATTTAAAGCCATTCTTTGGTTATAGGACTGTCCTTAATACACATACTCACAGATTTATCCACAGAAACGCTCAAATTATGAGTTTTCTATGAGACAGGCCATGTAAGAAAAGTTTATTACGTATTGTGCGGCCAGGGAGACGCCCCGCTATCTCACTCTCTGGAAACCCAGGTTTTCCAGAGGCTTTGCCTGCCTTCCTCCGCCTCCGCGGGAAACTGCCGTTTCCCGACCCCTTCCCGTTCGATTCTCCCTGACCCCGTAGGGAAGTGTCCTTTTGTGCGGCCAGGGAGAATCGAACTCCCACCTGATCCTTGGCAAGGATCCGTCCTACCACTAAACTATGGCCGCCTGCTTTATACTTCGGGGAAACTATAGCACGCGTCAGTGCTTTCTCAATCTAGAATCTGTCACCCGACGCCGAGGCGGTCACAAAAATAGTTTTTCGTCGTCGCTCAGAATTTTCGCGGCCTCGGCTCACGGTTTTGTGTACTCGCAAAACATCGCTCCGCCTGGCGCAAACGCGCAAAATGCACCGCGTTTTGTGCCGTTTGCGCCCCCGGCAGGACTCGAACCCACAATAACTGGTCCGAAGCCAGTTGTGATATCCATTTCACCACGGGGGCAGTGAGGCCATACTACGACAAAGTGAGCTTATGGGAAAACACGTATAATGCAGGGGTGCCAAAATCGCACGACGTTTCCATCCCACATGAGGTGCTCGCTGTCACTGAAGCCCTAGAAAAGGCCGGTTTTGAGGCCTACATCGTCGGTGGCTGCGTACGCGACCTCCTCCTCGGACGCGAACCAAAAGATTGGGACGTGGCGACGAATGCCCGTCCCGAGGAAATACAGAAGTTGTTTTCTAATACCTTCTACACCAATGAATTCGGCACAGTGGGGGTAGTGAACGAGGAGGCCGTCGACCTTCGTCTGAAGGTTATCGAGGTAACCCCATACCGACGGGAGGGGAAGTACTCGGATGCCCGCCGCCCTGATTCGGTTGAATTTGGTGCCACACTCGAAGAAGATCTCAAGCGCCGCGATTTCACCATAAATGCACTCGCGCTAAACCCCCATACCGGAGAGGTTGTCGACCATTTTGAGGGGGAAGTGGATCTTAAAAAGAAACTCGTTCGTGCAGTGGGAGAGCCAGCAGACCGCTTCGCCGAGGATGCGCTTCGCATGCTTCGCGCTATTCGCATAGCGACCGACCTTACCTTCTCTCTAGAAGAGAGGACGGCGGCAGCCATAGAACAAAGTGCCAGAAGCCTCTCCAAGATATCGAAGGAGCGTATTCGAGACGAGTTTGTCCGCATTCTTCAAACGGATAGTCCCGCCCAAGGTCTCTGGCTGGCAGAGAAACTCAAGGTCCTGCCCTTCATCGCGGGGGAGCTCGAGCAGGGTATCGGGGTAGATCAAAATCAAGCCCACAAATTCGACGTTTTTGAGCATAACTTACGCACCCTTCAGCACGCGGCAGATAAAGGGTGGTCGCTCGATCTTCGCCTGGCGGGGCTTTTTCACGACATAGCTAAACCGGAGACGAGACGCTGGTCGGATGAAAAAAAAGACTGGACTTTTTACGGCCACGACGTAGTTGGCGCGAAGCGTACTAAAAAAATCCTCACCGACCTGCGCTTTCCGAGCGACACCATCAGTAAGGTTGTGGAGCTTGTTCGTTGGCACATGTTTTTTTCCGATCCAGAAAAAATAACACTTTCCGCAGTGCGTCGCGTCATTAGAAATGTCGGACCGGAAAATATTTGGGATCTTATGAATCTGCGCGTGTGTGATCGCATCGGCACGGGCCGACCGAAAGAACAACCCTTTCGATTTCGTAAATATCAATCGATGGTCGAGGAGGCGTTGCGCGATCCGATCTCCGTGGGCATGCTCAAAATCGATGGGGTGAAGGTAATGGAGGTGACGAATGAAAAGCCCGGGCCAAAAATAGGATTCGTTCTGCACGCACTTTTGGAAGAAGTACTCGATGACCCGAAAAAAAATTCAGCGGAGTATCTTGAATCGCGTTCGAAAGAATTAGTGAAGCTTTCGGAAGCAGAACTAAAAAAGTTAGGTGATAGCGGTAAAGAGAAAAAGGCTGAGGCGGAAGGGGAGGAGATAAAAAAAATTCGCGGACGCTACCACGTTTCCTAGAAAATAGGCAAAGAAAAAAGCCGCCCATGGCGACTTCGGGTGGAGATTTGCGCCTGAACGGCTTTTATTGTTGCTTCGTAAGAGAGTGTTTGAGCGGGACGTCAGAGCCCGTACATCATACCTGTGAGTACAAAAGTGTTAAAGCTTGGAGGTATATGTATCGTAGTGAACGTGCCGTTCACGCACTGTCTCTCGGAGCGCACGGAAAGAACTGGAAAAACGTTAAAGAACTCTAGAAAGAACTTAATGACACCGCATGTTCTCCGCTAACCATTGTATGCAAAGCATCACCACTCGTAAAGGACAACGTGTGGATTGTCCGAAAGAATAAGCCGCAATTGAGGCCTAAACCGCGATTTCTATCCCGACAGGGCAGTGATCGGACCCCATGACCTTCGACTCAAGATATGTTTTCTTCACCTTTCCGCCTAGCACCGGTGAAACGAATACGTAATCGATGCGCCAACCGACATTGCGCGCGCGGGCGTCCGCGAAGTGGCTCCACCAACTGTAGTGCCCGTTGCCTTTGGTGAAGAGGCGGAACGTGTCGACGAAGCCCGCGTCGACGAGGGCCTGTATCCCTTCGCGCTCTTCTTTCGTGAAACCTTTATTGCCTTCATTTTCTTTTGGACGCGCCAAGTCATCGGGGGTATGAGCGACGTTGAGATCTCCGCAAAAAATGACAGGTTTTTCTCGCTCCAAACGTTTCATGTACGCAAGAAATGCCGGGTCCCACTGTTTGTGCCGCAGCGAGAGACGCGAGAGATCATCCTTGGCGTTTGGCGTGTACACCGACACCACAAAAAATGTTTTGTACTCAGCAACGACGATGCGCCCCTCTTTGTTTGGATCTCCGTAGCCGTCATTGTGGAGACGGTACTTCTTCTCCAAATCTTCCGGCAGCCCTAACATAACTTTTTTCGGTTTTTCTTTCGTGAAAATCGCCGTGCCGCTGTATCCTTTTTTCTCGGCGGAATTCCAATACTCTTCGTACTGTGGCAAATCGATAACCGACTCATGCTGCTGCGCTTTGGTCTCTTGGAGACAGAGAATGTCGGGATCGTATCTCTCGATGAACGGTATGAAAAGATTTTTTCGATGCACTGCGCGCAGGCCGTTCACGTTCCAGGAAAAAATTTTCATAGCTACATGCTACCGGTATGTCGGGCGATTGCAAACGCACCGAATGCTTTTGACAAAAAAGGCTCGCGGCGGTTCAGTATATGAAGGAAACGGGGAGGAACCCCATGATGCGAAAGGTGTTCACTATCCTCGCCGTAGCGGCCTGCTGCGGCGTTCTGTACGGGAGCTTGTCGCCGGGTCCTATGGACCTGTTGCGTCTCAAATACGTTCTGGCGACCACGGTCGACGAGACCAAGCCTGACGAACCAAAGCAGATAGATCCTGTGGCTCTTGCCCGGCGCGGTTGCACGCCCGAGGACATTCGCTTCCAGCGCCAGGAGTGGTTTCTTCTCTCGAGAGACTACGAGGAGCAGCGGCGAGAGACCGACCGCATGCTCGCCGCGGCACACCTCTTTTGGATGCTTGCGCGCGACCGCGGACTCGATTTGGAGAAGCTCAACAAGACCGTTCCCCTTCCCGAGGGCCTCGGGCTCGAAGAGCTCCTCGCCCAGATGGTGCGTCTCTCGCTCGTCCGTGAGCAGATGCTGCACGCAAGCGAGAAGCACCTCAAACTTTTCGGCAAGAGCAGGGAGCGGGAGGAGCATATCCTTGAAAAAATGCGCCGCTTTCCGACCTGTACGTAGCCCGCGAAAGCGGGCTTCTTCTTTTACGGTGCCGCTATGGTAAGGTGGGAGCGGTTCGCATAAGGAGGTACCCGTGCGCTGTATGTTCCCGCTCTCTATTCTCGCTCTTATCGTCCTCTCGCAGCAGACCGTCGCATCGCCCTCGTGGCGCTGTCAACCAGGGGTGAGCACTGACCTCCGCATTACCGTCCTTGTATGCACGCTCTCTGGCACGACACGCCTCGTGTTCGAAAACGGCTCGAGCGATACCGTGAGGGTATCGATCAAGACCTGCATCGTTATGGAAGGCACGCGCAGCATGTGGACAGGACCACTTCCGCTCCTTAGACAAACGCTCACTCGTGGCGAGGCGGTATCGCAGCGCGTGCCGTTTTGGGAGAAAGGCGGCGCAGTGAAGGCGCGCTGCACGATAGCCGTCCGCAACCCCTCCCGCGTACAAGGGAGGCCGACGTATCGCGTGATAGAGTAGGGGTACTTGCGTCCGCCCTTGCCGTAACTGGACGCACCGCGTGTTTTGGGAACCCTCCCCGGCACGCGGTTTTTTTGTTAGGAGCGACGCTTACGCCCGTGAAAATGTTTGTGAATGTCTCGTAGGTGCTTGTCGGTAACATGTGTGTAGACCTGCGTCGTCGCGATGTTGGCGTGCCCGAGCATCGCCTGCACACTTCGAAGGTCCGCGCCATTATGAAGAAGGTCGGTGGCGAAGGAGTGACGGATGACATGCGGGGTCACCTTGCGCGTGATGCCGGCCTTTATCGCGTAGCGTTTCACGAGCCGCTCGACGGAGCGCGGGGTGAGGCGAAGTTCACTCACTCCTTTAGCGTTTTTTCCCATCTGCACGAAGAGCGCTTCGTCCATGTCCTTTCGTTTCGCGAGGTACTTTTTCAGGGCATCTTTGGCTGAGGGGGAGAGAAACACCACGCGTATTTTTTCGCCCTTGCCGCGCACGGAAAGCTCGTCGCTCCCCAAGTCGATGTCGGCATTGAGCGAGGTGAGCTCTGACACCCGCAATCCGGTCGAAAAAAGAAGCTCAAGGATGGCGCGATCGCGAAGGGAAGAGAGAGTGTTCTCTTCCGGTGCTTTCATCAAACGCTCGAGTTCGCTTCCTGAAATGAGATCGAGTTCCCGCTGCGATACTTTGGCAAGCTCGATGCGCTCCGGGGAGATGGACTCAATGCCGCGCTTGCGCAAGTACTTGAGGAACGCGCGAAGCGCGATGAGGTAGTAGTTTTGCGTCTTGCGCTTGAGCGTCTCGTTGCCGCCGCCTGGCTGGCGGTTGAGCCAAAGCCGGAATTCTCGCACCGAATCGTCCGAGATGCTTTTGGGGGATTTCGTTTTGGTGAAATCGAGGAAGCGCGAGAGGTAGCGATCGTAATTTTCGATCGTCTTGAGCGAGCGGCCCTTTTCTATCTCAAGGTGTTCGAGGAACTGGCGTTTGAGCGTCTCAAGGTCGGCCATAGGGATATTGTGCAGCTAACGCAAACGTCGCACAATATACTTGACAATTCTTTTATCTGATGCAAAATATTGCAAGCAACCCGGTGGGGGCCGCTTGCTTTTACACACAAATATCTAGAGCGCTCACGATCCAAGCGCTACACTTATACATAGGATTGAGGGAGGTGGCCATGCTGAAACTCCGCGGTTATGATCTGTCGCCCGAATACCTCGACGAACTTGCTCGGAGACTGCGCGAAGGCCTCTGTGTGCACTGTGGTTGCAGCGAGGCAAATCACCGCCTCGCCACTGTGGTCGAATCCCCGGGGTGCGCCGAGTACATCAAGGTTATCCCGCTTCCACGTGCCGCTTAGAGGGCTCTCGGTGAGCCCTCTTTTCTTTCGAGGGTCTTGCAAAGGTGAAAAAAGCGTGATATTCTGCATTTATGCTCACGAAACGACAAAAAGCTAACGTAATCAAGGAAACCAAGCGTCACGACACGGATACCGGCTCCCCGGAGGTTCAGGTCGCGCTCCTCTCCAAACGCATCGACGAGCTTACAAGCCACCTCCGGAAGCATGGGAAGGATAAGCATTCCCGCCGCGGACTTTTGCAGATGGTGGCCGATCGCCGCGCACACCTTCGCTACCTCGAGAAGACCAACAAGCGTCTCTACAACGCGGTCTTGAAGAAACACGACCTTAAGAAGTAGTTTTTCTCCTTTCGCCGCTTCGGGCGTATACTTTTTGTAGGTTTTCTTGTTTTTTAACGTCAGCAGTCGTGCCAGCAGGCACTTTTTAACAGCAGTTTTGTCAGTAATTTATATGGCTATCATTAAACATAAGGCGCAGCGGGTCGGCCTTTTCATCGACACGCAGAATCTCTATCACTCCGCCAAGAATCTCTACCGAGCGAAGGTCAATTTCGCAAACGTATTAAAAGAAGCGCTCGCCGGACGCATTCTGGTGCGCGCCGTCGCCTACGTCGTCACCACGGAGAGCGGGGAGGAGAAGGCGTTTTTCGATGCGCTCACCAAGATCGGCATCGAGACGAAAACAAAGGACCTCCAGGTTTTCTACGGTGGCGCCAAGAAGGCCGACTGGGACGTGGGCATGGCGGTCGACGCCATCAAGATGGCTCCGAAGCTCGACGCCATCATCATCGCCTCCGGGGATGGGGACTTCGTGCCGCTCGTCGAGTATCTGAAGGGTTCCTGCCAGGTGGAAGCGATGGCGTTCGGCAAATCAACTTCCTCGCGCTTGCGTGAGGAAGTTGACGATTTCATCGACATGTGCGACGACCCGCGCAAGTTCCTCATCGGCTACCGAGCCGAAGGCAAACCCCTCATACACTTTTAAGAAAACCCGAGCAGGTAGTCCTGCTCGGGTTTTTGGTTCACGTAGTGCGAAGCTCTTCGCCCTTTCGCTTACCTATTTCTGTGACCGTATAGGCCTTGTTGGTGCCCTCCGGTCGGCACACGGCATAATCCGATTCCCAATTCTTGATCGGATGTTCGCCGAATTTCAGGTAGCCGACGTCGACGAGCTCTTGGAGGCACTCGGGGTGAAGAATTATTGGCAAGTCCCAGCGTCCATCGTGGTTCCAGTGAGGAGCAGGAGCTGCCACAGTTCCTCGTGTCGATTCGATCGCGCACGAATAAAAGGCTTTTGGGTCACTGAGAACGGCGAGGAGGGTTCGCGCGGGTTCGGACAGATTCCCCGGCCGAATCCAGATAGCTGGGGTCTGTTTTAGCTCTACCCCTTCGCTGACGTCCATAGGGCATGGCTCCCAGTCCCCAGATGTGGAAGTGTAGAGATCCTCCTCCCGGAAGACAGCGCCTGGCACGAGACGAAGTCCTTCGACGATCTTGCCGCTTTTGGGGTGCACATGTTGCACGACATTTCTCCTTCGTTGAGACCAACTGCAAAGAAATTACCAAAAACAACGTATCGCCACAACTCCCTCAATTTCGAGAATTTTCTTTTTTTGCCATTTTGTTATTGTTGGATCATTACTCGTAACCGTGGCCTTTGGATAGACAGCATTGAACCGCGGTTCAATTCTGGAATCCGAAGGTCACTCCTTTGATGCAGAAAAAAGAATACTCGCTTGCCGTAGGCGGGAAACCCATGACTTTCACCTTCTCGGACCTCGCCGAGAATGCCAACGGCTCGGTCCTTGTACGCTACGGCAACACTGTGGTGCTCGCGACGGCAGTACTGTCGGAGAAGACACGCGACGATATCGACCATTTTCCGCTCACGGTCGATTTCGAAGAGCGCTTTTATGCTGCCGGGCAAATTCTTGGCTCGCGTTTCGTACGCCGCGAAGGGAAGCCTTCTGAGGAGGCGATCCTTTCCGGGCGTGTCGTCGATCGCACCATTAGGCCTCTCTTCGATCATCACATCAGAAATGAGGTGCAGGCCATCATTACCGTTCTCTCCATCGACGAGGACGATCCGGACGTCATGGCCATCAACGCCGCCTCGGTCGCGCTCCACACCAGTGATATACCCTGGAGTGGACCGGCGAGCGCGGTACGCATCGGGAAAAAGCACGGCAGTGACAGCTTCGAAGTGAATCCTTCGTATGCGAGCCGCGCTCACGGGGACTATGAGCTCGACCTCCTCGCCTGCGGCAAGGATGCCGCTATTAATATGATCGAGGTCAGTGCGCAAGAGGTGTCGGAGGAGGTGCTCATCGCCGCCCTCACTCGCGCATCGGAAGAAATCGAGAAGCTGCAGGAATTCCAACAGAAACTTCGTACCGAGCTTGGGCAGGAAAAGCGTGCGTTCGCAAAGTCCGAGATTCCAGTCGACGTGCGGGCGCTCTACGACGAGCTCATTGCGCCGAGGATGGAAAAGGCCGTCTTCTCCAACTCCGCAAGTAAGGAAAAAATTTACGCACTTAAGGATGAGTGGAAGGCGGCGCTCACGGAGAAACTTCCCGATGCGAACATTAGACAAGCTTCAAGCCTCTTCGATGATGGCGTCGACCTTGCCATCCACGAGGGAGCGGTGAAGCGCACCGCGCGTGCCGACGGGAGGGGTATGGGGCAGCTGCGCCAACTCTTCGCGCAGGCTGGAGACTTTTCGCCCATGCTCCATGGTTCGGGAATCTTCTATCGCGGCGGCACGCACGTATTCTCGACCCTCACCCTCGGCGGTCCGCAGGACTCTCAGATAATCGACTCCATGGAAGCGCGCGAGGCACAGAAGCGCTTCATGCACCATTACAACTTTCCTCCGTTCGCGCCGGGCGAGACAGGCCGTGTTGGAGGCGCGAATCGCCGCGCGGTCGGACACGGCGCTCTCGCGGAAAAAGCGCTCGAAGCCGTCATTCCGCCCAAGGAGACGTTTCCCTACACCATACGCCTCGTCTCCGAATGCCTTGCCAGCAACGGCTCTACGTCCATGGGTTCAGTTTGCGCCTCCACGCTCGCGCTCATGGATGGCGGAGTGCCCATTAAAGCGCCCGTTGCTGGCATCGCCATGGGACTCATGCTCTCGCCGAAGCACCACACGGACGGAGCGTACAAAATTCTCACCGATATTCAGGGTCCGGAGGACGAGTATGGAGACATGGACTTCAAGGTGGCCGGCACGCGCCGCGGCGTCACGGCCATCCAACTCGACATCAAGGTAGGTGCGATACCGGTGCGGATTCTCTCTGAAGCGCTCGCGCAGGCTAGGACCGCGCGCATGGAAATTCTTGACGTCATCGAGCGCGCCATCGCCGCGCCGCGGCCGGATATTTCGCCGAATGCGCCGAAGATAGTCGCGCTCAAGATCCGCCCCGATCAAATCGGCTCCATCATCGGGCCGGCTGGAAAAGTCATCAAGGCCATCAAGGAAAAGACCGGTGTCGAAGAAATCGACATCGAGGACGACGGCTCGGTATTTATCACCGGAAAAAACGGGACGGCAAACAAGGCTGCTGCTATCATTGTCGATATGACCCGGCAGTACGTAGCCGGGGAGCGCTTCGAAGGCACCGTGTCGCGCATCGCGACATTTGGGGCCTTCGTGAGGCTCAATGATTCGGCCGAGGGACTCGTCCACATTTCGGAGATCGCGCCCTTCCGCATCGGCCGCGTCGAGCAGGCGCTCTCGCTTGGCGAGAAAGTGCCAGTCGTCATACGAGAGATCGACAGGGAGGGGCGCATCAACCTTTCGATCAAAGACGTAGACCCGGAGTTCGCCTCGCGCAAAGGAGTCGAGCCCGACACTTCACCGCGCCCACCCACACACGGCAATGGCCGACGACATTAAAGAATCTCCCCAGGGAGAAAATGAAAAGATAAAGTCAGCGCTCAGCAGCGAATTCGAGCGGCGATTTAGTAGTGCCGATCTCAAAAACCCGACAGGTGGACCGATGAACGGACCATCTATACCAACGTCGGCCCGCATGCAGACGCCCTCCGAGGAGGGTTCCATCCCGCGATTGCGCACCTTCAAAGATGATCTCGCTGAGATCATCAAAACCGAGCATATATCGACCGTGCAGGTCGCCGCCGCAGAGCAGGAAAAACGCACGCACAGCGCCAAAGAAGCCGAGGTCTTGAGCGACGAGATGAAACGGGAAATTCACGATACTCGTGTCAGGCGCATTACCGTTACCGTGGCGACGGTGCTCGTCGTCGTCGGACTTTCGATAGGTATCGGGCTCTACTTCTCGTCGCTTCCTTCCTCAGCGCCAGAGGGTTTCGTCTATACGCCGCTCATATTCGTCGACAAGCAAGCCGAAATCCCCGTCATGGGGCTCTTCGGAAGAAATCTCGGACAGCGTCTCGTTGCTGAGAGGGATAGTGTCACTTTGCGGCTCGGGAGCGTTGAGGACATCCACTTCACGCAGGGGGAAGATGCGACTAAAAAACTTATCGACGCGCAAAGCTTTCTAAAACTCCTCGGCACCTCTGCGCCGCAAGAGCTTACACGAACGCTTTCCGCACCGTTTATGCTCGGGGTTCATGTCTTCGACGGCAATCAGGGGTTCCTCATTCTTGAAACCGACAACTATGAGGGGGCATTTTCAGGAATGCTCGCATTCGAGAGAAATATTCTCAACGACTTTTTCGGCTTTTTCGGGCCGCAACTCCTTTCACACCCCGCAAGCGGCACGACGACGCCGGCGTTCAATCCCGCCTTCGTCGATAAAATCATAAAAAACCACGACGCGCGGGCGCTTTATGACGAGACCGGAAAGATGCGTCTCGTGTATTCGTTCGTCGACAGAAACACGCTTGTCATCACGACCAACGAAAACACCTTCGCCGAGGTGCTCACTCGACTCCAAAGCAAACGCCTTTAGCGTTTGCGTGCCCGCGCCCTCTTGGTATGATGGCGCACATGATCGACGTGAAAAAATACAAAAGCCGTCTCGAGGAAGAGCTCACTGAGCTCGAAGAGGAGCTCCGGGGCGTCGGGCGAAAGAATCCTCAGAATCCGGCCGACTGGGAGGCGACCGCCCCGCTCGCGGAGGACGTCGAAGCCGATACCAACGAAGCGGCGGACCGCATCGAGGGCTACGAAGAAAATTCCGCCATTCTCAAGGAGCTCGAGACGCGCTACAACGAGGTAAAAGACGCACTCGCTCGCATTGAGCAGAGTACCTACGGCATCTGCAAAATATCCGGAGAGCCCATCGAAGAGAAGCGCCTCGATGCCGACCCGGCGGCGCAAACGTGCATAAAGCACATGAACGCCTGATTTCCATGTCGTTCGCAAAAGTCGGGAGTGCCCAGCCACAACTTCTGGGCGCGTGTCTGCTCTCGGTCGAAGCTGACATCGCGCGCGGTCTCCACTCGTTCACTATCGTCGGCCTCCCGGATAAAGCCGTTGAGGAGTCGCGGGACCGCGTTTCGGCGGCGATAAAAAATTCGGGGTTCGTCTCCCCAAAATCAAAAAACCATAAGATAACGATATCCCTCGCACCGGCCGATCTCAAAAAAGAGGGGCCCGCGTTTGACGTACCGATCGCACTTTCTTATCTCCTCGCGGCTGACGAGATAACGTTCGATCCGACGGGAAAGCTGTTTTTGGGTGAGCTTGGTCTTGACGGCTCGATACGTAAAATTACTGGAATCCTCTCCGCGGCGCGTGCTGCGCGCGAGGGGGGAATCAAGGAGCTCTATGTTCCTCGAGAGAACGTCGAGGAAGCCGCTCTCATCGAAGGCATTTCAGTATACCCTCTTGAAACCCTCGGTAAACTCATCGAACATCTTACGGGGGAAAGATCCGGGAACGTGAGCACATTTCGCATACAACCAGCTCCACTGACTCCGATCGACGTGAAGAATGAAGAACCGCTCGTCGCCCTTGAAGACATTCGCGGACAGGAAAGCGGCAAGCGCGCGCTCATCATTGCAGCTGCGGGCGGGCACAATGTCGTCCTCTACGGTCCGCCGGGGACCGGCAAATCCATGCTCGCCAAAGCGTTCGTCAGCCTCCTGCCGCCGCTCTCCTCGGCGGAAGTGCTCGAGGTGACCGGCATTCACTCGGTTGCCGGTACGCTATCCGGAGAACCTCTCACGATGCCACCGCTTCGCTCGCCCCATCACACCGCCTCCTACGTGTCGCTTGTGGGCGGCGGCGCGTTCCCTAAACCCGGCGAGATAACGCTCGCCCATCGCGGCGTGCTTTTCATGGACGAGTTTCCCGAATTCGACCGGCGCGTCATCGACGCCCTGCGCCAGCCGCTCGAAGACCGTGTCGTTTCCATCTCCCGCGCGAAAGGCTCCGCCCGTTTTCCGGCGAACTTCACTCTTATCGCCGCGATGAATCCCTGCCCGTGCGGCAATTTCGGCTCAGGGAAGCCCTGCCTGTGCACGCCAGTCGCGCTCTCGCGCTATCGCAGAAAAATTTCCGGCCCCATCATCGATCGCGTTGACCTCTGGATAGAGGTGCCTCATATCGACCACGAAAAACTTTCGGGAAAGCGCGGCTCCGAGGGCGAAACGACGCGAGCGCAGAGGATCGTCGCGGAAGCTCGAGAGCGTCAGCGTGAGCGTTTTGCGGGCAGGGCTATTTCGAAAAACAGCGACATGGGCGTGAAAGATCTAGAGGAATTCGCCGAACTTGCGCCGAATGTCCGAGGACTTCTCAATGAATCGGCACAAAAGCTGGATCTTTCACCTCGCGCCTACCACCGTGTCATAAAAATCGCCCGCACGATCGCGGATGTCGAGGGCGCTGATGAGGTTGCCGATGTGCACGTGCTTGAAGCACTGCGGTACCGCCCTAAACAAAACATCCAATGAAAGAATCTTTTCCACAAAAACCCTCTCCGTCGCTTATCGAAAGAATGCAAGCTCGAGAAGCTGTGGCCGATTCCGATCCAACAAAAATTTCGGAACGAAAAAAGACTCTCGAAGCTGTACTTACCGTACTGACTGAGCAGCGCACAGAGGTAGTAGAACTTTTTAAAACCATCGCTGAGGCCGCAGCTGGCGTCACCACCAAGGAGACAGCTCTCTATGTCGTTGGCGGAAATGCTTTTGGGAAGGAAATGAGTGAGGAAAGCGACGTCGACATAGTGTTTGCCTGCGATCCGCCAATGCGGGCATTCAGCAAAAAAGGCCTCCTGGCGACCATTCCCCTTTCGGTGCGACGAGAAATTATCGATACACTACGTCCGCAGGTATATGAATTTGTTCAGTCAAAATTGCCCGCCTCAATCAATCTCGTGGCAGAAGGACTTCTTGAGATCAAAGGTTATGGTGAACAAACCCCGGAAGAGCTTGAAACTCGAAAGGAAGAGTTTCGCGACGTAGAGCGGCTCTAGAGCGGATTCTTCGCGCTCGGGCGAAACCGCTTCGTTAGAACGGATTTTTCGCACCGCGTATCTCGAAGTGGACATGAGGCCCGGTCGCCTTGCCGGTCGCTCCCTCGTAGCCGATTACTTGGCCCTGAACGACGCTCTCGCCCACAGAAACGATATTTTTGGACGTATGAGCGTAGAGCGTCTGGGTGCCGTTTGGATGGCTTATGACGATGTAGTTGCCGTAGCCGCCGTTCCAGCCAAAGTCTTTGACGATGATTACAGTGCCACCCGCTGCGGCAAGAACAGGGGAGCCGTAGGGCGCAGCCAGGTCGACGCCGTTGTAGCCATGGAGGCCCTGCGTCTTTATGTAGTGCGCAAGTGGTGCAATATAGTAACCCGCGTAGAGAGGGCCACTGCCACCACGGTAAGGATTCCCTTTTACCGGCGTTGGCGGAGTTGCGAGCTCGCCGTCGGGGATGATGATGTCCGCACCCACCGTGAGCCCGCCGTCGCCGAGATTGTTGTAGGAAATAATGTCGGCGGCGTCGGCTTTGAATTTTTTAGCGACGGAGGCGACCGTATCACCTTTCTTCACCGTGTAGCGAACGCCCGAAATGGGGAGAATGACGAGGGTGTCCCCAGGATGGATGTCGCGGATGCTCTTGAGATCGTTGGCCCAGAAGATGGTGTTGGCGGTCACGCCAAAGAGTTTGGCTATCGAGGAGAGCGTGTCGCCTGGTCGTACGACGTAGACGCTGATCACGGTCGATTGTGCATCCTCTATGTCGGCAAGTGTTCCCGAGGGGCCTGATTCAGGGAGAAGCGAGGTATTATCGACGATGGTGATGTCCCCGCCGCCGCGCGCAAGCGTCAGATCCTGATTGTGAGCCGCCTGGAGAAGCGGCATGGTTTGGAGATTCCAGAAAGTCTTCGGTGCGGTGGCCGAGGCAGCAGATACGGATGTGCCCAACATACCGCTAAGATTTGAGAGAAGGCCGGCGCTTGCAATGATCGGGGTAAAGGAAAGGGAAGCGACAACCCCGGAAAGGAAAAGTGCGCGTAGTACTCGGTATTTGGCCCGGTTAAGCCATATTTTCAGCTTTGACCTGAGCTTTGAGCGTTCGTGAGCTATAGGCCTGTTTTTATGCGGAATTTCGATCCTTTTCAGAAAAAATGGCTCTGTTGAGCCATGGATTTAGCTTCCGTTCGGTATATACCCACTATAGCCCCCGGGGTAGGCGCGTCAACTGCCATGCAAACTACATGTGGATAGCAATATTTTGTCAAAAAAGGGCTTTCGTAGGCTCATTTTCCGACAAAATTTACCCTTCTGATACACTGACGACATGAAAAGGATTGAGAACCTTCCTTCTTCAAGGAAAAAAGGTCAGTCACCCCTCAACAACGCCCGCAAACTAACCAGCTCTCCATCCAAAAACGCCCTGGGTGATCGAGAGGCCCAGGTTAACCAAAAAGGTGCTCCCATCCCCGTTGGTATCCGGCGTCCCAAAAGTGAACAGGGAACTACGGTTAGGCGCTCGCCACTGCGGTTTCGTCCGACTGTTGAAATGAAACGGTCAGATAAAACCGAGCACCTTGAAGTTGGAGCGACTTCCAAAGAGAAGCCCGCTCAAGGGAGGGATCGCTTTGGGAAGCTCGGGAGAGTCGCGCGAGGAGTGGCCACCAAGTACCGACGACACATGGACGAGGTTAAAGACATCCAAAAGTCCATTGGCCATGACCAATGGGTAACAAGTGTGCGTCGTCAAAAGGAAGTTCTCGAAAAAAGATACGGACGCGGCTCACGCGATGGGAAGAAACCGTCCAAGGTCTCTACCGTGGTTGCTCCTGGGGATCGTGTCCGAGCAAATGAAACGATAGGGCGTGGCAACACCATCACCACGTACGAGGAACCGCAAATCGAAATTCCCGCTGTAGAGGTGGATGATTCCCAACCCGGCCATGTCTCAACCGAAAGTACTGAAACCATTACCACGCACGAGGAGGCGCAGATTGACGCGCCTATGGTAGCGAAAGAGCCGGAAGGTCAGGAATACCGGCGTCAACGTGATGGAGGGGCGAAGATGGTCCGGCGAGTAAACGTTGGTGGTGAGTGGAGAGGTGAAGATACCGTACCTATGAAGAAAGACACGGCAAGGACCTCAACCACAAAAGAGCTGCGCCCTGAAAACAAATTCGTAGCGCCATCCGCGGCTTACACAAATGAACTGCAGCGTTTTCAAAACCGAAGTGATTTTTACCGTACGGTACGGATTAACGCCGCCACGGAGCAAAAACCTCCGCATGAAGTACCCGTGCCCCAGCGCTATCTGCGAAAACTCAAAGCTGAAAAAGTCTCGCCGCTAAGTTCCGAGGCAGGAGCTGCGGCGGAGGCGGCCCGAGAGAAACTTCGCGCACAAGACGCTGATACTCGAGCAACGAAAGCTGAGGCGCTCGTTCTCGCAGAACAATTTCGTCCTGATTTTGAAAAGGAGGAGAAGGCGCGACGCGAACAGGAAGACGTTTTGGAACTTACCGATCGTCTCCCTGATGAACCCCGTGCAAAACTTCGAGAAAGAGCCCCCGTGAAGGAAGAGGATTTGCTTGAGAGATACCTTGGCCAGGAGAGAGCGGCGCATCTCGTACAGGCACGCAAAAAACTTGCCCAGGAAGAGGTGCGGTATAACTCTCGTGGGAGACTTAGCAAAACCCTTGAATTTGTGGGTTTGCGAAGCCGAGGGGAGCCCGAAACGTTAGCGGCGGCGCGCCATCAACACGAAGCCGTGCGACAAGAAATGCTTATGCGGCTCCGAGCGGAAGCTGACGAACATTTTCGTAAGAGCAAGCTGCGTAAAGCTGCTGTCGCAAACCAGGCGGCCTTCGAACAAGGACAGGAGGAAAACAAAAGCTGGTGGCAATTTTGGAAAAAAATTGAGAAAAATCGGGGCCCGGGAAGGAGAACTGCGGCCGAAGCAGAGGAAATATTTAAACGCCGCTACGAGGGCCGCCTCGTGCAACAACTTGTACTTCTAGAGTCACGTAAACTTGCCGAGGAACGCGCTGCCGCTCTACCTTCGCGACGTGCAGGTGCGTTTAGAAAGATGGCGAGTTGGTATGGGAGGCAAAATCGCTACGCAAAGGCTGCTGCGGGTGCGACGATACTTGCGGCTGGCGGCGGAGCATCACTAACTGGAGGCGCGATATTGGTCGGGCGTGCTCTTCTCGGAGCTGCTGGTGGTAGATTTTTGGGAGAATTCGCCGCGCACTCCTATAGCGCCTGGCAAAATCGTGCCGAAAAGGAAAAACAGGAAATCGCCAAGCTTAAGTTCGCTCTCCAGGGCGCTCCGATCGCCGAGAAGGACTATCTCCTTAAGGAAATAGAAAGAAGAACCGCACGTGTCGAGCGAAATGAAAAAATAATTCGTGCCGTTTCCACTGCAGGGGGAGCCGGCGCGATGGCGGCACTGACCGATCTAGGAGTTGGTTCGATCGCACCAGGTTCCCCATCGGCTCCCGAAGGTTTCAACGAAGCGCAGCATCAGCTCGATCAATCCTCATTAGCCAATCCAGATACATCACCCCCAACGCCACCGTACCACCCAGAAGCGCCCAGCGTACCGGCCCACCCTGGCGAGGTTCCTGCGGCTCCAGAAAATCCGATCTATGGAGGAGTTACCATCGAGCGAGGAGACAGTCTTTGGAGTACGCTCGCAAAAACGATGCATGGGCATCCCGATCTCGATAGTCTCGACCTCTCTCCCGGCCAGCGTATGTACATCGCGGACGGTCTAAGCAAGACGGTGAAAGGAGCTCTCGATAGCGGCAACTTCGAACAGCTCGCAAGGTGGGGATTGAAGCCAGAGGAAGTTTTGAAGGGCATCAACCAAGGTGCCAATATCGGCGGCACCATAAACTATGCCGGGATTTTGAAAGACCCTTCGCTATTTGGGAAATTTCTTTCCCAGGCGCAACATCTCTCCCCTGAACAGATTTCTCGACTCGACATCATCGCTTCGCGACTGCCCTATTTGAAATAATCATGGACTCCGAACAAAAATCACTCGCAGAACTCCTCGCCCTCGACACACTGACTACAGAGGGAGCGGCCGAAGTATCCGCTGACGTAGCAACGGCCGTGTTCGCGGCCGTTTCGGTGCGCTCCGTTGGCGAACTTTCAGAAAAGGACGTTTCTAAGCTTTCTTCCCTCATCGACGCTAACGCCTCGACCGAGGAAGTGTATGAATTTTTGTGCTCCCACCTTAAAAACTTCGAACACATCGTCAGTGAAGAAGCCGCGAAAATTCTCGTGGCCGCAAGAAAACTTCAAGGATAGCGCTGCTCATTTTCTTAAGAGCGTCGCGCGAGGTATAGTTTGCCGATGAAAAGCGATTTTTCTTCGCTCACCGAGGGTCTCAATCCCGTCCAAAAAAAGGCCGTTCTTCAGACCGAGGGCCCACTCCTCATTCTCGCAGGAGCGGGGGCCGGCAAAACCCGCGTCATAACACATCGTATCGGAGTTCTCATTCAGTCGGGCGTCGCCCCCCATGAAATTCTCGCCGTCACCTTTACCAACAAAGCCGCCAAGGAGATGCGCGAGCGCGTCCGCGCGCTCCTTCGAAGCTCCACGTTGATGCGCGCGGAGGGCGCCCCCTTTGTTTCAACCTTTCATAGCCTTGGCGTCCACATCCTTAAAGAAAATTCCCGCGCCCTCAATATACCCCGCAATTTCACTATCTACGACCGCACCGACTCAACTCGCGCGGTGAAAGAAGCCCTCTCGGAAGCCGGGTTCGATCCGAAGGAGTTCGAGCCACGCCGTATTCTCTCGGCCATCTCGCGGGAGAAAGGGAAGGGGGTTGCGCTCGCACAGTTTAGAGAGAATCCGGGGAACGACTTTTTCAAACGGCTCGTTCTTGCGGTGTGGGAGCGGTACGAGCGCTCCCTGCGAGAAGAGAAGGCTCTCGACTTCGACGATCTTCTCCTGCGCACCCTCACCCTGCTGCGCGAAAACTCCGCCATCCGCGACTACTACCAGGGACTCTGGAAGTACATCCATGTCGACGAATACCAAGACACCAACGGCGTACAGTACGAGCTCATAAAGCTCCTTGCCGGAAAACACAAGAATATTTGCGTCGTCGGCGACATCGACCAGAACATCTACAGCTGGCGCGGCGCGGACCTCGAGCACATTTTCAATTTTGAAAAGGATTACTCTGGAGTGTGCACCGTAGTGCTTGAACAAAACTATCGCTCGACGAAGACTATTCTTGCTGCCGCCAACGACATCATCAAAAAGAACGTTCGCCGAAAGGAAAAAAACCTCTTCACCGACAACCCTGAAGGGGACAAGGTGGCGCTCTATGGCGCCTATGACGAGATAGATGAAGCGCGCTTTATCGCGACGACCGCCAAAGAGCTTCTGCAGTACGTCCCTCCGGAAGAAATCGCGGTTCTCTACCGCGCGAACTTCCAGTCGCGCGCTATAGAGGAGGCAATGCTGGCTGAAAACCTTCCCTACCAGGTGCTCGGGGTGCGTTTCTTCGAGCGCAAGGAGGTGAAGGACGTGCTCTCGTATCTGCGGCTCGCGCTCGGCAGTGAGAGTATCTCGGACGTAAAGCGCGCGTACAGTTTTCCGCCACGCGGTATCGGCAAGGTGACGCTCCTGAAACTATTGGAAGGTAAGAGAGAGACGTTACCGGCAAACATGCGCGCCAAAATCGCCGCTGTCACGAGCACGTTGGATAAAATAAAAGCGGCCGTGGCAACAAAATCTCCGAGCGAGGTAGTAAAAATAGCGCTGCAGTCATCCGGTATCGAGGATTTTTTGAAAAAAGGAACGGAAGAAGACCTCGAGCGACTCGAGAACATTCGCGAGCTTGCGACGCTCGCGAGCCGCTATGACCATCTGCCGATACCCTCCGGCATCGAGACGATGCTCTCCGATGCGGCGCTCCAAAGCGAGCAGGATGAGCTCGATGAAAAGAAATCGGCCATCAGGCTTATGACCGTGCACGCCGCCAAAGGCCTCGAGTTCGACTACGTGTTCATTGCCGGCCTTGAAGACGGGCTTTTCCCGCACGAAGGGCTCGGCGATGAAAGACGCGACGACGAGGAAGAGCGGCGTCTCTTTTACGTGGCTCTCACCCGCGCGCGCAAAAAACTCTACCTCTCGTATGCATCTGTACGCACCCTGTTCGGCGCACGTCAGGTCAATGTTCCCTCCGAGTTCATCACCGACGTACCGGAGGATCTTCTCGAGACGGTCGACCCGCAGATGCCGAGAAAGGTGATCTATTTAGACTGACATGCAGGCAAAAAAGGCCTTAGGACAAAACTTTTTGCGCTCTCAAGCGGCGCTTAAGCGCATTGTCGACGCCGCCGACATTACCCCCGAAGAAAACGTTCTGGAGATCGGGCCCGGGCAGGGAGTGCTTACGCAAGAGCTACTGTTGCGGGCCCACCATATCATCGCGATCGAAAAAGATCGCGACCTCATTCCGCTTCTTTCAGAAAAATTTAAAACGGAAATCGAGCGTAACAAACTCACGCTCATTAACGCCGATATCCGCGATGTTCCTCTTTCAAAGCTTGGCCTTAAGCCAGGTGCATATAAAGTGGTCGCTAACATTCCCTACTACATTACGGGAGAAATTCTGCGCTCATTTCTTTCGAGCGCAATATTTCCCGAGCGCATGACGCTACTCGTGCAAGACGATGTGGCAAAGCGAATCGCCAAAGATACAAAAGAAAGTATTCTCTCCATTTCGGTAAAAGTTTTTGGAAGGCCCCGCTACGTAGCGAAAATTCCCCGTGGCGCATTTGCGCCAACTCCGAAGGTCGACTCCGCGGTTTTGAATATCGAGGATATCTCACGAAAGAACTTCGCCGACGCTGACGAAGCATTATTTTTTAAACTGCTTCGCGCGGGATTCTCGAGCAAACGAAAACAGCTCGTTGGAAATCTGAAAAAGTTTGCTCCGCGCGAAAAGCTCCTCGAGCTTTTCGCGCGCCTCAGACTTTCCGAAAAAGCCCGTGCCGAGGATGTGGGACTTGAAACGTGGCTTGCGTTGGCGAAAGCGCTTTAAATAATTGCCAGTTAGATAGCGCTTGTTCCGACCATAGTCATGCGAAAGCCATAGAGCGCTGGGATGTGTGGTCCTTGGGTGCACGCGTAGGGGATATCGTAGCGGCCGAGTACCCATTGCCCCACCTTGCGGGGAGGGCCCCACAAATAAGTCCGCGTAGCGGGGGTCCAGATCAGAGCTTGGATGGTCGGTTGTTTCGGGGGAGGTTGGGCAACAAGCATCCAGAAGCCGCCGTTCGTGCAAGGGACTATTTTAGTTATAAGCCCACCGAAGGCGGTGATGGCGGCTGGTGCGTTCGCTACCGTTCCCGCTCCGCTCCCAAACAAAGACGCTCCTATGCCAAGCCCTAACGCTCCAAGCCCTATAAAGCCGAACGTCGATGCCTTGTTTGTACTCATGCCTGTTTTAGCAAAAACGCCGGAAAGTGGCGAAAACGTAAGCAAAAATGCCCCGAGGAGGAGCGTCACGATTCCAAGACGGGAGATTTTCCGCATGATAAGCCAACTATAGCTCATTCCTGTGGAACGTGCGCCGGTATTCACAGCAAAATAGCGAGGGATTACAGGGTCGGCGCTTATACTTAAGGTGTGTACAAGTGGCTACCAAGCAGAGGGCTGGTACTTGTTTTCATTGTGGTGGCTCTTTTCGTCGCCTTAGTCGCCTTTTTCACGCTCCTACAACCAAAAACCCCATCCTCCCCCTCACTTGCGAGCTCGGAAGATGCTATAAGTAGCGCTCTTATAGCGTCGGCAAGTAAGGACAGTGACGGGGACGGCCTTCCCGACTGGGAAGAACAACTCCGCGGCACCGATCCGCACAATCCCGACACCGACGGCGACGGGGTCTCCGACGGACAGGAAGTCGCGCAGGGCCGCGACCCTCTCACACCGGGGGAGGGAAAAAGTCCGTCTGTCACGTCTCCAGGATCGACGCTCGACCTTACCGCTCGTACCGCCCCCGGCAATGGCCTCAGCAACACCGACGCGCTTGCCATCAATCTGTTCAAAAATTATTTGAGCAAAAAGCAGGGCGGCCAGACGCTCACCCCCGAGGATGAGCAGGCGGTCGTCAATGCCGTAGCCGCAAGCGGCAACGTCGCGACCAAACCAACGGTGTACGCAGCCGGCGACGTTTCCGTCACCGGCACCTCATCGTCGACGCTTGCCGCATACAACCGTGCCCTCAGCGCCGCGCTCGCACCGGTCCTTTCCATCAAAGAGTACGAGCTTCTCACGCTCCAGAATGCCATCAGCGGTCAAGATCCAAACGGGATGATGACCTACAAGCACGACGTCGCGCTCTATGGGGAAAGTATCCGCGCGCTCGTGTCGATGAACGTTCCGCGCGACGCACTTTCGGCACATGTGGGACTCCTCAACGCTCTCTCGGGCATGAAGGCAACGCTCGCCGACCTCGAGACCATCGCGACCGACCCTCTCGTCGCCTTCGTCGCCATGAGCGGCTATGAGGCGCGAGAAGCCGCGCTCAACCAGTCCTTCCGCACCCTAGGAAGCTTTATGCTCGTGAATAACCTCAAGCTTACGCTTTCTTCATGAGGGGGCTTATTTCTACAATCCGTGGCTCAATGCAAAGGCAAATCGCCGGGCTCCTCCTCGTCGTGCTTCTGGCGCCATGGGCTGCCGCTATTTCTTTCTTCCCCCAGAGGGCGAGTGCTCAGACTCCCGCCGGCCCCGATACGGCTTTCTGCC
The DNA here is from genome assembly GCA_964429815.1 of uncultured Candidatus Saccharibacteria bacterium. GTDB lineage: Bacteria > Patescibacteriota > Minisyncoccia > Phycocordibacterales > CAYSCM01 > CAYSCM01. Next base: position 205,683 of record CAYSCM010000001.1, on the reverse strand, counting down.
TAAGCTCCCTTATTCAGGGCAAGGCAACGGGGGTCAGTTCTATAGGACTTCAAGCTGCTGATGTCCCAGCCGTAGACAAGTATCTCCATATCGCGAGCGGTGGCATCCAGGGCGCGACCGAAAGCGCGACCATTCATGACTGTGTTATTAAGCCCATCATCATCCTCATCGCCAAGACGCTCCTTGCGCAGCTCACCAGAAGCATCGTCAATTGGATAAACAACGGCTTTCAGGGGAATCCCGCCTTCGTCACCGACCTTCAAGGATTCCTCACCAACGTCGCCGACCAGGTGATAGGAGAATTTATTTACGGCTCCGAACTCTCATTCCTGTGTTCCCCCTTTCAGCTCCAGGTGCGCGTCGCGCTCGCGCTTAATTTCCAACCGTACCAAAACAAAGCGCGCTGCACACTCTCAAGCGTCGTCGGAAACGTCAACAGTGCGTTCACGAATTTTGCTGCCGGCGGTTGGCCCGCGTGGTTTGCGATGACAACCAATCCGCAAAACAATCCCTATGGCTCCTACCTCATGGCACAGAGCGAGCTCTCCGTGCGTATCGCGAGCGCGCAGTACACCAACACGAAGCTTCTTGAGTTCGGCCGCGGCTTCTTCTCGTTCAAACAGTGCAGCAGCCAATCACCTATAACCACCTACAGCGACGGAACAAGCGGCACCGGCGGCACCTTCACGACCTACTATCCTGGACAAGATCCTTATAAAACGGACCCGAAAGCAAATTGCACCATCGTCACCCCGGGAGCGGCGATACAAGATCAGCTCTCAAAAGTCCTAGGCACCGATATAGACCAGCTCGAGCTCGCCAATGACATAAACTCCATCATCTCCGCGCTCGTCGGACAGCTCATCAAGCAAGGCCTTCTCGCGCTCGGCGGCGTCAAGGGTCTCTCGACGCAAAACGGCCAGTTTGGCGGCGGTACCGCACTTGACGTCTACGTCGCCAACGCGCAATCAGCAGAAATTTCGGGGCGTCAAAGTGCGGGTCTCTCGCTCGTCGATGTCTCGATCGCTAAAGCCCAGCAGTACATAAGCGTCAAGCAGGCGACGCTAAACCAAGTGCTCATCGCCGACAGCGATTTCGGGAGCCTCATTGACTGTTACCGGAACAAAATTGCCAGCTCTTCCCTCAGCTCCACCGACCTAGCGACGGCGCAGCGAAGCATTCTCGCCGCCTCGACGACGCAGGCGAGCCTCGTCACGACCAAGAAGGTGGCTCTCTCGGCTCAAATCGCCAAAACACAGGGTGCTATCAACCAGGCGTATCAACTTGAATCCCAGATACAGAATGCAACTTCTCCCGACGAGCTCGATGCCGCTTCGGCCCAGTTCACTGCACTCACATCCTCCGGCGCGCTCCCCTCCGATGCCGATATCGCAACAGCGCAGCAAGAGCAGTCCGACATGCTCGCCGAAATAAATCCGCTCATTCAGGACGCCTTGCAGAGGCTCGATGCCTGCTACGCCTTCCCGCAACAACAAACGATATGAGAAAAGCTGTTTCAACATTACTACTCACAATTTTCATCTTAAAGTCTTTTGTGGTTGGGTATGGCTTTTCACTACATACAGAAGTTGCTCTCGCCGCGGACCCTCTTTGCACAGCCACTGGCGCAAACAACTACCCCCCAGCTTGCACTTGGAATGGAAAGACCTATACATTGCTTGGCCCAGGGAAAAACATAACTGATCCGTATTTTTATCGTGCGGCCGATGGTTCCTTAATTACCGTAAAGGGTGACGCTGTGAGTGATGCAGACGTAAGGGAAAGTACCGATACACAAGCAGCCGATGCCTCAAAGAAAAAGGGTGACGATATACGAAGTAAGCCACCCAACTGTGACCCGTACGTCGGCTTTATTCCTGATATTTCCATCGGATGTATTGGGTACGCATTCCTAACCTTGTTTGCTTGGATTCTGGGAGTTGCCGGGTTCTTCTTGAACAAGGTGGTGGTGTGGGGTGTTCTTGACTTTGGAACAACAATAAAGACCTTCGGTACTCTCGACGGATTTTGGATGACCATTCGTGATGTGGCGAATATTGTTCTTATTTTCAGCCTTTTGATTATCGGCATTTCCACCATATTGCGGGTACAACAATACGGGGCAAAAAAACTTTTGGCGAACGTGGTAATAGCGGCGTTACTGATAAATTTTAGCTTCGCTCTAACAAGGGTCGTAATCGATGCAAGTAATTATATTTCAACACAGTTCTACACTCAGTTACTTGCGAAGGGGCAGACTGATCAATTTCTAAACTCGGATGTCGGGCTATCGGGACAGTTTATGCAAGTTTTACGGATGGGGTCTTTATATGATTTGAAAAACTTCACCGGCAGTAGGGCGGCCGCCCTGCTCAGTAATGGCAATAGTTTTCTTTTGAGTATGCTTGGCTGCATTCTCTTTATAATCCTTGCCTATTCATTCCTCATCGCTGCTTTACATATAATTGGGCGAATTATTGTATTCCTTGTGCTAATGGTCACCTCTCCGTTAGCTGTGCTTGCTCGTTTTTTACCCTTCTTCGGTGGACTATGGAACCAGTGGTGGGGGGCGCTTTGGTCAAATGCGATAATGCTACCGGCCTACTTTGGATTATTGTGGTTCGTGTTGGGTGTAATGAAAAATCCAGCATTTCAAACCGCTATTGGTAATGGAACGTTTGCGGACCTAGCGGACGGAAGCTCGGCGGCTACTGCCCCCGGATCAATCCAATTGCTAATAAACTTTGCAGTTGTTATTGGATTATCACTTCTAACCCTATCGGTTGCAAAAAAAATTGGCAATGAAGGCCTGAATGCAATCAACTTTACTGTAAAATCTATCGGCAAATACGGCGGTGGCTTCCTGGCCCGCAATGCAATTGGCAGGCCCATTGCGAACCTTGATCAAAGGCTCGCTCAGTCACGCCTTATTGGTGGGACCCAGTTGGGTTCCCTTGCCCGCAAGTACACCACCGGCCTAATTGCAGGTGCTAAGTTTGGAACGACTAAATCAGGAGTCGCGATCAAGGAAGAGGTTAAGAAGGAAAAGCTCGGGCGTGCTGCGGTACGCAGGGAGGCAGACTTCCGCGACGACATTGAGCGCGCGATTGAGATCAGTGAGAATCCAACAAAATACACAGACGCACAAAAACAAGAAGCTGAAGCAAAAGGTCTTCGAGCTCTTGGTGCGATGAGTGATACGCAGCTGGCCTCTTTGGGGGTGAAGACTTTGACAAAAGACTGGGTAGCGAAGAATCTTACCTCTTCACAGTATCTATCCATATCTGATGTGAAAAATGATAAGTACACCGACGAAATGCGCGATAAAGTAACCACCGCTCGTCACAAAGAACTTCTGGAAAATGCTGCACGTGCGGCAGCGGCCGCAATTCCTGGCCATCTTTCAGCGGAAGACGAGGAGTTAATAAAGAAATTCGACAAGGTAAACAATAAAGAGCTCGAGCTCATAATTACTGAAAAGGCCCTCGCTGGACAAATCGACACCTTGGCGAGGACACTGTCCCAGGATAAATACGACGAGGTTATGAAAAGCGACAAGATCGCCGCCAGTATTAAAGCGGCACTTGGTAAACAGCGAGGGGATTTCCTTAAAGAGTCTCTGGGCCATGGAGCGATTGGAACCTTTGGTACGGATATTAAGAAGTTGCGGGTTGATCCCAAGGCAATGGCCAAAATGGCGCTGGGTCTCTATGACGATTCAAGTACGAGAGCCACCCTCCTTCCCGAGCTTGTTCCTCACCTAAAACAAGAAGCGCTTCGAGAAATGATGAAAGCAGGCGCTGATGTGGGTGCTGGTAATGCCATTATGCAAGAAGTAATTAATCGCCGAAACGCGGGTGCGACCGATCCTGCCATACTTGCGCTAGCAAACTTTGGAAATAGCCAAGGGGGACGTCTCTTCCACACTCTCGGTAGGATTCCATAAGAAGTATGATCGATACTAAGCAAAAAATAAGACGGATATTCCAACTTCCTTCAGAACTCCAAGACGTTCTTTTTTCTGAGAAAGTAACAGAAGCTATTCAAGCCATTGGTAGGAAACAGGCGCTACTCATTGATAAGGTTGGTCTTCTTAGTGATGTAATCACGCTAGTCATTCTTGGAGAAATTAAGGCTGAGGTACTACCAGATGAACTTCGAAAACGTGGTTTTCCTGTAGAAAAAGTCGGCTCGGTTGTTCTGGATGTTAATGAACAGATTTTTAAACCCATTCGCGACTCTCTTAAAAAAATTACCGAGGAACCCTCAAAACAAACTCCTCTCAAAGGAGATATAACGCCCTCCCTTCAATCCGCCCCCTTCGCACATGCCCGCGGTGGGGAAGGAGGAGCCGCACCCCAACAAACACCACGACCGCAACCCGCGACGCAAACCCCGCAACCACAAAGGCCACCTGGGGAGCAAGTACCAAGGCAAGCCCCGCCCCCTCCCCAGACAAAACCTCCACTTTCGAGTTCAATTCCTGCGCGCCCCTCGACGGCGCCCGGCGGCAGAGAAGCTCTCGCCGACGCGATAGCTGCTCTTCAAAAGACGCCAGAAATTCCCGTCCGTCCGGCCTCGGTCTCCTCAGCTCCGACAAAAGCCACATCTCTGGTCGCACCGCAACCTGCCCCGACCCCCTCTATTAATAGAGGGCCGGTGGTGGGAGCGCCGGTGCAGGAAAGCTCACTTCCCCCACTTCGCACTTTTGGACAAGACTTCACCGCGGCGAAGCTCCAAAGCCAGGTGCGCTCCCCGATGCAGGAGAAAAAAATCGTGCCACCGATAGGCCCCTCCGCCTCCGCAGGTCCTGAAAAGCCAAAAGTCGACCCCTACCGCGAACCCCTCTCCTAATCAGACCCGACCAGATGTCGTTGTAGGCTCAGAGCGGTGTGCAGCAGAAAAACACCATACTCAAATTATAAGCTATAGCTTATAATTTGAGTATTCAATGCACGCCACGGTATGCATTGACTCTAAGCGGGACAATGGTAGGCTTCCCGGATGAAAAAAGTCCGCTACTGGCGACTCTTCGTTTTCGTTTTCGGACTATTTTTTCTTCTTCTCTCCGGCAGTCACGCGTTTGCGGCCGCTCCCGTCTCCGACTCCTTCGATTTACCCTTCGGATACTTTGGCTGGAACGTGTACGGTGGAAGTGTAGGCCCGTTTACCCAAGTGAGCAGCGGGTGTATCTCCGGTCAATGTCTTCAAAGTACCGTGCTTTTCCAAATTCCTAGAATTTACAAAACAGGGACTCCGTTAACCGAAGGAAACATCACATTCTACGCAAAAGCCCAGAGCGGATGGGCTCAATTTGGGTACGGCAGCATCGTTTTACTTTGTACCGGTGCGCCGAATGTTTCGGCTTCAACCAATTGTGAATTCAGAAATAGATTTACTCCTCTCGATGGACAGTGGCATCAATATCTTTTTGCATGGCGAGATCATGTAGGTGCCAAGGAAACATGTTTTCAGCAAGATGATGTTGATGTTGGACACTGCTCGTGGGTAGGCGCCGTGGCTCATGCGGCGGGAGATTTCATCGACACCGTCGCTTTGTCGGCAGAATTCGGTGCACGCCCAGACCTGGGCGATCTTCTGATGTATGACGAACTCGGAACGAGTAATATCAATACGCAAAGCAACTCAAACGTGCTCTTTTTGCCTGGCATAGAGGCAAGTCGCTTATATCGCCCGGCCGACGGCGGAGGGGAAGATAGACTGTGGGAGCCCTTCAGCAATGCCGATGCGCGGGATCTTTTCATGAATCCGGATGGTTCAAGCGTGCGTGGCGATATATATACAAAAATCGGCGACGTTATCGACGAATTGCCGACCGGAGCGAATATTTACAAAAGTTTTATCGGTGAAATGGATCAACTCAAAACCGCCGGCACGATCAAGGATTGGCTGCCGGCTGCTTATGACTGGCGATTGTCGCTCGATGATATTCTAAAGTATGGGCATCAGGTCGGCGATCATATCTACTATTCGGGAAACCTCCGCTCCACTACGACCCCGTACATACTCCAGGAACTTCGACGCTTGGCCGGAACCTCGAATACCGGAAAAGTCACTATCATCGCCCATTCCAACGGGGGCCTTTTGGCCAAAAGATTGATGGAAATACTCGGTCCGGAAGCTAGCTCCCTTATCGACAAGATTATTTTTGTCGCCGTTCCTCAAACGGGGACCCCTATCGCCGTAGGGGCTCTCCTGGATGGAACCAATCAATCACATGCCTTGGGGTTCGTTCTAAGCGAGGCGACGGCGCGCGCATTCGCACAAAATTCTCCAATGGTGTACAACCTCCTCCCGTCCCGAGCGTACTTTGACGGGCCTGGGAGTGATGTGATTACTCCACCCATATCATTTCGGAGCGGCAGCACGACAAAAATATTTACTGACGCCTATGGCTCGAATATAAATACTTTCAATGAGCTCGCTTCATTTGTCTCGGGGATCGAGGGGCGAACTGGGCCTTCATTTTCCAATGTGACCTATCCTCTCGTCGGTAATGCATTGCTCTTGAATGATGCTGACGTCCTGCATAGCCATCTCGATACGTGGGTTCCACCGTCGGGAATTCAGTTGTATCAAATTGCGGGGTGGGGCAACGAAACAGTGGGTAATATTTCTTATCGAAATGGTGGCTTTTACCATTGTCTCAGGTACAACCCATGTCTCGACGAAGACCTTGGCATCGTTGTCGATGGGGACGGAACTGTAGTCACTCCAAGTGCGCTCACGATGAGTACGAGCTCGCCTAACGTGAGCAGATATTGGGTTGATTTGAACCAGTTCAATAAGGACAACCGACTCACTATTCCTTTGGGCAGAGACCACGCAGACATCCTTGAAGTTGGGCAACTCAACGATTTGATTGACGGTATCATTATAAATAGCGCAGCACAGCTACCGCAATACATCTCCAAAGAAGTTCCCTCTCATTTAATTCAAAAGCGTCTAAGATACTTCCTGCACTCACCACTTTCCATTGAGATCAATGATAAAAATGGGAACCACCTGAAACTAGCAACGAGTACAAGGATTCTTGAAAATACCATCCCAGGAGCAACGTACACTGAGTTTGGTGACATTAAATACGTGAGTGTCCCTGCAGAAGACCTCCCGACTCTGCGGTTGGAAGGAGAATCGGCTGGAGGATTTACTCTCAAAATAGAAGAGGTTGAAGGGAATTCTATTCTTGCAACAACAACGTTCGCAGACATTCCTTCGGCAACAACTACCATCGCGACTATGAATTTCTCTGACGGGACGATCGCTGGCGCGAGTCCTCTCTCACTCGATGTAAACGGAGACGGAACTACAGTTTATTCTCTCACTCCGAAGTTGGACGGACTAGTAGTTTTCAATCCCCTTACGGTCACCGTGGATAATAAAACCATCGTGCTCGGTTCTCCTATTCCTTCCTTTACGGTAAGTTTCAGCGGATTTGTAAATGGCGATGATGCGGCACACAACGACATTGCCGGGGTTCCACAATGTTCAACCACGGCAACAGCAACAACTGGTATTGGAATTTATCCAATTATTTGCACCATAGGCACCTTAACTTCGAGCACCTACCAATTCACCTCTTTTATTGTCGGCACACTGACTATCACCTATCGGTGGAGCGGTTTTCTCCAGCCAATAAACGACCCGTCGATTAATCCCACTCAGTCTCTAAGCGTTTTTAAAGGAGGAAGTACCGTACCGGTAAAATTCCAACTTAAGAAAGTGAATGGAATGCTAGCACAAGCAGGTAAAAATCCAGTTTGGCTTACCCCGATTAAAGGCTCGACTTTAACTGCCGCCATCGATGAGTCAACATATTCCGACCCCAGCACCTCTGGAGGTGAGTTTCGTTGGGACTCGGCACCAGGGCAATATATTTACAACTGGAACACGAAGGGGGTTACTCCTGGGTACTGGTATAAAGTGTCTGCACAGCTAGATGATGGAAAGACCTATTCGGTGACGGTAGGATTGAGATAGTTATGACCAAAAAAACTCTTTTAATTTTTTCCGGAATAGGCGCGGGAATGTTTCTTATCCTTCTCAGCCTCGTGCTTCGTAATGGATGTCAAGATAAATTTTTTTTCTGTAGAGATCAGACTTTGTGGTTGATTGATTTACTTAGGTTTTTTCCAATTTTGTTCATCTTGAGTTTAGTCACCTATAAACTCCGAGATGAAATTTTCCGAATGTGGATCCGCTTTGCCCAGTGGTTTCTTGCAATCTCCGTGGCGTTGATACTTATCGCGCCAAATACCAGCACTGACTGGATGTTTCCGAATGACAAGGGGCGGATTTCGTTCTTCCTCTCGATACTTTTCTTCTTGATCAGTCTGATCATCATCGGCATAAAGTCAGTATTTGTATATCGAAAAAAATAGAACTCGCTTTAATGCAGGCGGAGTTCAAAGCTGTGGCGTAGTGGGTCGTGCTGAGAATGTTCGACCGTAGTGTGCACCCTATCGCCCCGGATTTCATAGACCGGATGGAGTGATTTGCCCTCGGGGTGATGCTCGGTCGCATAGACTTTCCCGCCCCTATTTTCATACCAGGGGAGCACCGCCCCTTTGGGGGTAAAGCCGGGGTGGTGCGCGGTGATGTAGATGGCGTTGCCGCGCATTTCAAACTGCGGACGGGCGTCGTGTGAAGCGTTTCCATAGTTTGGCGTATAGAATTTCATGCACTCATAGTAGTACGCGCCGAATCTACAGCGCAAAGCCGCGATGCGGCTTTGCGCGGGGTATACTACTTCTATGCAGTTCCAGGTGCCGCAGTTCATTGAGGTGGAAGACAAGATAGTGGGGCCCCTCACGTTCCGCCAGTTTGTCTACCTCGCCGGCGGTGGAGGAGTGATCGCCATTCTCTACGTTTTTCTGCCACTTTTTCTCGTGATACTCCTTGGTATTCCGGTCGCCGCGCTTTCCGCTGCACTTGCGTTCTATAAGATAAATAATCGTCCGTTCATCGAGACTCTCGAGGCGGCCTTCTACTACATGATGCGCGGCCGGCTCTACCTCTGGAAAAAGGTTGTTCCCAAAGCCGCCGCAAAAGCCACTCCGGAGACGAAACTGGAGGCGACTATCGTCGTGCCTAAGCTCTCGGAGAGCAAACTTAAGGATCTCGCCTGGAGCCTCGATATAAAGGAGAAAACGGGCGCCTATCGCTAAATCACCATGGCCGTCGCCGGAAAAGCAAGCCAGGAGTTCGTGCCCATCAAGGAGGTGCGTGATGGCATCGTGGTCCTCAAGGACGGAGGGTTGCGCTCCATTCTCATCGCCTCCTCGCTCAATTTTGCGCTTAAATCCGCCGACGAACAGACCGCCATCCTCGCGCAGTTCCAAAACTTCCTCAACTCGCTCGACTTTTCCATCCAGATATTCATCGAATCACGCCAGCTCGATATCCGCCCCTACGTGGCGCTCCTTGAGGGAAAGTACAAAGAGCAGACCACCGAGCTTATGAAAATCCAGACACGCGAGTACATTGATTTCATAAAAAGCTTCGTCGAGCAGGCCAACATTATGACGAAAAATTTCTTTATCGTTGTGCCGTACTCGCCGGCGGTGCTCTCCGTGGGAAAAAGCGGGCTCCCAACGCTCCCGAGCTTCGGCAAAAAAACGAAGGAGGAGGCCGCCGCGACGTTCGAAGAGAGCCGCACCCAACTTGAGCAACGCGTCGCGGTCGTCGAGCAAGGGCTCGTGCGCACCGGAGTTAGGGTCGCGACCTTAGGCACCGAGGAAGCCATCGAGCTTTACTACAAACTCTTCAACCCCGGTGAGCTCGAAAAGCCGATCGCAGCGAACCTATAGCTATGGCTCTACTTGATTTTCTCACAGGAGGCTTGGGCGGGAAAAAGAGGAGGGAAGTCCCGGTCACTCCCATTTTGCCGCAGGAAATCTATGAAGCGGGAGCGCTTGAGTTCCACGACATCATCGCCCCTTCAGCGCTCAAGATCACCCCGCGGGAGATGAATCTCGGCGACAAGCTGGTGCGCACGCTATTTGTTATTTCCTACCCACGCTACCTCGCGGATTCCTGGTTTGCTCCCATCATAAATCTCGATCGGGTCTTCGACGTATCCATATTCGTGCATCCGGCGGACACCGCTACAGTGCTTCGGAAATTCCAAAAAAAGGTCGCGGAGGTGCAAAGTCAGATCACGACCCGAGAGGAGCGCGGGCTCGTGCGCGATCCAATGCTCGACACCGCCTATCGTGACCTTGAATCGCTCCGCGACCAGCTCCAGCAGGCGCAAGAGAAACTCTTCGATGTCGGGCTTTACATTTCTATCTATGGCAACTCGCAGGAAGAGCTCGACAAGGTGGAGAGCGAGATAAAGACCATGCTCGAGAGCCGCCTCATCTACGTGAAGCCCGCGCTCTTTCAGCAGGAGCAGGGGTTCCGCTCCGTACTTCCCATAGCCTCCGATGAGCTCTCCGTGCACACGAAGCTCAACTCCTCGCCGCTCTCCTCGCTCTTTCCCTTTGTCTCCTTCGATCTCACTTCCGACAAGGGAATTCTCTACGGCATCAACCGCCACAACAGCTCCCTCATCCTCTTTGATCGCTTTAGCCTCGAAAACTACAACTCGGTGACGTTCGCAAAATCCGGCGCCGGCAAATCCTACGCGGTAAAGCTCGAAATTTTGCGCTCCCTTATGTTCGGCACCGAGGTCATTGTCATCGACCCTGAGCGTGAGTACGAGTACATGGCGGACGCCGTCGGTGGGCGCTACTTCAACATATCCCTCACCTCCGAGCACCACATCAACCCCTTCGACCTGCCGACCCCGCGGGAAGACGAAGCTCCCGGCGACGTGCTTCGAAGCAACATCGTGAATCTCGTGGGCCTGTTCCGCATCATGCTCGGCGGCCTAACGCCGGAGGAAGACTCCATCATCGACCGGGCTATCACGGAAACCTATGCGCTCAAGGACATAACGGGGGAGAGCGACTTCACCAGCATCGAGCCGCCGCTCCTCTCCGACTTCGAGCTCGTGCTCGCCGGAATGGAAGGCTCCGAGTCGCTCGTGCAGCGCCTCTCCAAGTACACCAAGGGTACGTGGGCAGGTTTCATCAATCGCCCGACCAATGTCGATATCAACAAAAATTTTGTCGTATTCTCCGTGCGCGACATGGAGGATGAGCTCAAGCCCGTCGCCATGTACATCGTCACGCACTTCATCTGGACCGCAGTGCGCAAGGAGCTCAAGAAACGCCTCTTTATCGTCGATGAAGCGCACTGGATGATGCAGAGCGAGGATACGGCGAGTTTCCTCTTTTCGGTCGCCAAACGCGGGCGCAAATACTTCCTGGGTCTTGCCACCATCACGCAAGACGTTTCTGATTTCTTGAACTCTCCCTACGGGCTCCCTATGATAACCAACTCCTCCATTCAGCTGCTGCTGAAGCAATCGCCAACCTCCATCGACAACGTGCAGAAAACGTTTAACCTCACCGACGAGGAAAAGTACCTGCTCCTGGAATCGGACGTGGGAGAGGGGATATTCTTTGCCGGCCTCAAACACGTCGCCATCAAAATCATCGCCTCTTATACCGAAGATCAAATCATCACCTCCGATCCGAGCCAAATTCTCGCTATTAAAAAGGCCCGCCAGGAGCTCGAGGCCGAGGCGAATAAATAGTCATGCCTCCGCGTGACCCGCAATCAAAAAAGTGGACCCCTCCGGCTGGAGCGGATCCCTCCATGACTCGACAGGAATACGAAGCCTTACGAGCCGAAGGAGTAAAGCGAGGCATTCGCATAGGCGGGAACCCGAAGGTGAGCATGGGGAGTAAGGAACTCGACCCGCAAGAGCGTGCGTTTTGGCAACGGCAGCCATCGGGATATACGCGGGTTTCACCACGGGAGCCCGCTCAAGTGGCGACGGCCCAACGCGTTTCCGTACCCGCAAAAAAACGTCACCGCATCGGAGGACTTCAGTATGCGGCCATGATGGGAGTGGCGATGTTTTTCGATCTTATCCAACTTGTTCTCACCTTTCTCATCATTGGACTCATCATCAACACGGTTTTGTCGATCGTGATTTTCTTTATTTTCATTGGATGGTTTGCTACTTCTGGTCATAACTTTTTGACACTAAAACGCCCGATCCGAGATTTGATTCTCATCGCGGTTAAATTAGCGCCTGGGTTAAATGCAATACCTATATGGACGATGTGCGTGTGGTCGGAAATCCGCCTCGTTCACCAGGAGGATAGGGAATATAATAAATCTCAAGCCAAAGTGAAGGCAGCCTGATGACTATTTCCCCCCGAATCATGCGCGGCCTCTGCGCGACGACACTCCTCGTCGCGGCCCTTTCGCTCCCTACAACGCTCTTTGCACAGCTAAATTTGCCCACCGTGCCAGGAGATTTTTCGCTCTCCCTCTCGCCTGAGGTACCCGGAGCGGGTCAAGCCGTATCGGCCCAGGTCGCCAGTTACGCAGAAAACCTTGCCCGCGCCACCTTGGTGTGGAGCCTTAACGGGAAGATCATTGACTCAGGGGTTGGTGTCGTCACGGCCCACTTCACGGTTGGCGGTATTGGAAGCATCAATGTGCTTCGCGTTAACGCAACACTCCCCAATGGCTCGACCCTTACCAAAACAGCCATCGTTCGCCCGGCAGGCCTTGATCTGCTGTGGCAAGCGAATGTCTACACCCCGCCCTTTTACCGCGGTAAAGCTCTCGCTCCCTATGACGCCACGATGGTCCTCTTTGCGATGCCGTTTTTCGTAGACGAGAACGGCGCGCGCATCAGGCCTGAGGCCCTTTTCTACACGTGGCACCTTAATGGCCAGGTGCTGGGGGATTCTTCGGGGCGCGGCGCTCAGTCCGTTACCATCCCCGGCGCCCGCGTCTATCGCGGGATCAATGTGTCGGTAGACGTAGCGAGTTCGGATGGTTCCATCAAAGCAACTCGTTCCCTCTCGTTCAACGGAGACGAGCCATTCGTCATCCTCTATGAAAACGACCCACTTCTAGGATTTCGTTTCGACCGGGCACTTCCTGAAAGTGTCAATCTCACTAAAAGCGAGGCGACGGTCTCCGCCTTCCCGTACTTTTTCTCGACGGATTCCCGCGGCGGAGGAGCGCTCACCTACGCCTGGACGCTCAATGACAAGAGCGTGACTCCCTCGAGTAAAAATCCGGCCGATGTAGTGCTGCGCCAGACGGCCCCATCATCGGGCACAGCAAATCTTGCTCTCTCGCTACAAAATGTTTCGCAAATTTTTCAGGCCACATCGATAGCCCTTCAAATAAACTTTGGTAAATGATATGAGAAAGTCACAAATAATAATCTCCATTCTCTGTCTTTTGATGCTGCCGTTTGCCTTTTCTAAGGCAGAATCTGGAGACTCCTGTTCTCGAGGCTATACGGAAAATTGTTCTTCTGCACTTCAACCAGCGCAATCGGGCACACCCTGCGTTGATGTACAAGGAACCGGTGGATGTGGTGACGCTTCCCCCTTACAAACTACTCCCTTAGGAACACAAGTAACCGGCTCTCAAGGTTTCGTCCCCCTTGAAAATATTGGAGGGCTTTACACAAAAAACAACGGGAGTCTCAGTAGTGTCCTCAATACTATTTTTGATTTTGGCCTTGGCATCGCAGCGCTTCTCGCCGTTCTTATGATTACCTTTGGCGGTTTCAAGTACATGCTGAGCAGTACGCCGTTTGGGAAAGAGGGTGGGCGTGATTACATTGAATCCGCGATATACGGCCTTCTTATCATCCTTCTCTCCTACGTACTCCTCGTCACCATCAATCCGCAGATTGTAAAAAATAATTCGCTCCTCGGCGGGCCATCCACAACGCCCGGGACGGGGAGCCCGACGACAATAACGACCCAGCCAAACAAGACTCCGATTATAAACGGGATTCCAACTAGCATAAGTTCTCAGGCGGCGTGCGAACTTCGTGAAGATAACGGTTCATATCAAGGACGACGCTACTATGTTGCATCAATGGATGAGTGCCAGCGAACCTGTTCGGGCAGATGCACGGCGGTGTCGGCTGACGTTTTACAATCACAAACGACGAACCTGCCACCTCCGCCACAAGAGCCACAGAGTCTTTTTAATGCCCCGCAGGAAACACTCTGCACCTGGGGGAAGGGAATCGAGACTGGGAAAGTAGCCTTTTCCTCTCTCGCTGATTGCCAGCAATATTGTCCGGGATTCGGAGAAGCACCGAGGTGCAGCGCTATAGGATTTTGATATGAGACGAAAGACCCTCTACATCACTCTCGGACTTTTCTTCGGCCTCGTGCTACTTGGGGTTGGCAGCTATTATTTCTTAGGGAAAACCGCGAGTTCTAGGAGCTCATCGCAAGCTCAACAGCCTATATTCGGACAAATTTCTGAAAGTCCAACGGGGCAAGGTGGCACTGGTTCGGGAGAGCCCTTTCCACAAGGAGGTGACACCGGAGCAGAACTCTCCGGGCAGGCCAGCACATCACCGCGTCTGCACCTGGTATCCGGAAAGCCGGTGTCGGGGTATGCCTCGTTCCTCGCCAATGGCAACGAGTTCATTCGCTACATTGAACGCGAAGATGGCAACGTCTACGAAGCTAACTTCGAAAATAGCGAGACGAAGCGCGTTACCAATACAACTATACCTAAGATCTACCAGGCGCTCTGGCTCGACAGCCCGATAATCTTGCTTTTGCGTCTCCTCTCGGAGAGCGACGAGCGCATACAGACGTTCCTCGGCCGTATAAACGCAAACGGGGGCGGAGGGTCGCTCGGCGGCACCTATCTCGAAGACAATATTCTCGCCGTAGCACCTGATAGCAAAGGAAAGCAGCTTCTCTACATCCGCAAGGAGAATCAGGGTTCTTCGGTCATCGTCGACAACATTTCTACCGGGAAAATCACCAAGCTCTTTTCCTCGCCTATATCCGAGTGGCTTCCCTACTGGCTCGGAGGAACCCCGCTTCTTCTCTCCAAACCCTCCGGAAACACTCCGGGCTATCTTTACAGCGTGAATCCCTCCTCGGGCACCGTGGGGCGCCTCCTTGGCGACATTTCGGGGCTCACAGCTCTCCCGAGCGCGGACGGCAAGCGTATTCTGTGGAGCGAGACCATCGGTTCTACCATCCTTATGCATATCCTCAACGTTAGAACAGGGAAAGTCATCGATGCAGCCGTCGCCACCATCCCCGACAAGTGCCTCTGGAGCGTCAAAAAACCAACGGAGATACTCTGTGCGGTGCCGTTTGCAGTTACGGGAAATACGAATGGTACCTATCCCGACCTGTGGTACCAGGGGCAAGCTAGTTTCTCCGATAACATTTGGCATATCGACGCACAAACAGGTGCTTCAACCCTCTTCTATCGCTTCAGCAGTGAAGGCACGCGTCTCTTCGACGTGCAGTATCTCTCGCTCTCACCTAACGAAGACGAGCTTCTCTTTCAAAACAAAAAAGATCTCTCACTCTGGAGCGTGAGGCTCAGCGACAGTGCCACATCGACGGGCGCCCGTTAGGTACCTCCGCCGCTTCCTGAACCCTTATATTTGATGACCACGCGGCGGAACTTTCCTTCGCCTTGCGATTCTGTGCCGACGTCGGGATGATCGGCGAATGTTGCGTGCACGATCATGCGTTCGTAGGCGCTCATGGGGCTCATTTCAACGTCGTGCTTGAAGAGACGAGCGCGCTCCGCGAGCATGAGCGCTTTTTGCCGCAGCTCGTCTATTTTTTTGCTTTGGTAGTGATTGACGTCGACGAGAAACTGCTCCATGCCCTCTCCGTCACCCTCTTGCTCGACCATTTTTCGCAAGAGATAGTTGAGTGCTTGGAGGCTCTCTCCCCGGTTGCCTATGAGAACCGCCGAATCGGGTGTCTTCACCAAAAAAATGGGGTGGGCCGGGTGGTCGATCTCCTCGAGCGCCTCAACGGTTATCTGGAGGCGTTCCAGTACGTCGGTTAAAAGTTTACGAATGAGCGCCCGGTCGATAGGGCGGCGCGTTTCTTTGGCATGCTGTTGTTTTTGCTGGTTTTCTTCATTCATGACGCGGCGTTTGGACGGACAACCTGCTTGAGCTTTGCGCGCACATACAGTTCCTGGCCGATTGCAAAGATATTACTCGTCACCCAGTAAAGTGCAACTGCGGCAAAGAAGCGGTAGGCGATGTAGGCGATGAGAAGGGGGAAGAGGTATTTCATCTGGAGCTGCATGGCGTGCGCAACAGTTCTTTCAGAGCCTTTCACATGCGGACCTTTCGAGAAGCTGATAGAGGCTTGGATGAACTGAGAAAGGCCGGCAAGAACTGCGAGAATAATGCTGTGGGTCGAAAGATCAAAGAGCCCTAGAAAGATGAGATCAACGCTTCCGGGTACATGCACGAAAGGGTAAAGAATGGCGGTGTGGATGGTAGGCAATCCACCGCGCACGAACACGAAATAGAGCGCGAATATGACAGGGAGTTGTATCAAGATGAGGAGGAAACTTGAGAACGGGTTCACCTTTTCGCGCCGGTAGAGCTCCATGGTCTTCATCGCCTGTTCCCGCCGGTCTTTATAGCGCTGTTTTATAGTCGCCAACTCGTCTTCGAGGGAGCGCATGAGTATCTGGGTGCGTGCCGCCCGGAGCGAGAGAGGGAAGAGGATGAGCTTGACGATGATGGTGAGCGCTATGATGGCGAGCCCCGCATCTCCCGCGGGCATGACGCCTATCAAAAAAATAAGCCCGTTGTAAAGCGGGTTGTAGAGAGCGGCATGGAAGAGAGCCGACATTTGGCTATTCTAGCCGCTCTCAGGGTATTCCACAATTTTCCCAAGGAAGTAGCCTACGGAGTGAGGCTGCGGCTTACGTTCAAGAGATCTTTAAGCTCTTCCTTGAGCTCATTGGGCCGGAGGTTCACAGCGTGTTTTTTCAAAAATATGGCTCCATTGAGGCCTTTTTTTAGCTTCGGCCAGTGGAAACGTAGCGCACCGTAGAGGACTCTCCGCAAATAGTTGCGACTCGTCGCATTTCTAGAAACGGCCGAGGAAACAACAACGGCGAAGCGGCTCTCTCCCTGCCCTGTACGTAAACGAAGGGTCATAGAGGGTCTCTGGAAAATGCTCCCGGAGGCAAGTCCCGCAAAGTGGGCGCGGGTTAGCCTATTTTTTTTCCGAAGCATCGAAAAACCTAAACAGAGAGACGCCGCCGGCCGCGCCGGCGGCGGCGTGCAAGAACGTTCCCTCCTTTTCGGGAACGCGTACGAGCAAGGAACCCGTGGGTACGGGCGCGTTTTCGCTTCTTGGGTTGATAGGTTCGTTTCGGCACGAAATTTTCAACAGGTTATACACACGTTAGTACCATATCGGCCGTTTTAACGCAAGTTTGACGGTCCGCGGGGCGGTGCGATACTAGGACCACTATGGATGGGGTTGATACGCATGCTGGCGTCGTCGTAGAGGAAATCGATACGAAGGAGCTATGGCAGAACGTCCTCGTCGAAATAGAGCTCTCCATCTCAAAACCGAACTTCACGACGTGGTTTAAAGACACGTCGATCGCGCGCATCGAGGACGGCGTGGTGTTTTTGGCCGTTCCGAACCAGTTCGTCCGTGATTGGCTTTCAAAAAAGTACCACAAATTCATACTCAAGGCGCTCCGGAGCGCCAGTACTCACATCCGCGGGCTTGAATACACGATAAGCCGGGGCCGCACGCGCTCTGAAGAAGAGGCTCCACGGCCCAATGTCCTTCTTACCGGAGAGCTGCCCCTCTCCGAGTACTACATAAACAAAAGCGACAACCTCAACCCCCGCTATACCTTCGACACCTTCGTTGTCGGGCCGTTTAATGAGCTCGCGTTCGCCGCGGCGCAAGCGGTCGTCAAAAAGCCCGGGATCGCTTACAACCCCCTCTTTATCTACGGCGCGACGGGCCGAGGTAAAACTCATCTCATCCAAGCAATAGGGAACCAGATAAAAAAAGCTCATTCGGGTAAAAAAATTTACTATGTGACCTCGGAGCGGTTCGTCATGGACTACCTCGCTGCGGTGCAGAGCACGAATTTCACAGGCTTTAAGGAAAAGTATCGCCAGTACGATGTGCTCATCATGGACGACGTGCAATTCATCTCGCAGAAAGAGCGCTCCATGGATGAGCTCTTCCACACCTTCAATGTCCTCCACGACAACAACAAACAGATAGTCTTTTCCTCGGATAAGCACCCCTCCGAGCTCCAGCATATCGACGACCGCCTTAAGTCGCGTTTCTCCGGCGGCATGATTGTCGACATACCGGAGCCGGATTTCGAGTCGAGAATGGCAATTCTCAAGACAAAATCGCTCCAGCAAGGCTATCTCCTCGACCATGAGCTCCTCGAGCACCTCGCGGGAACCATCGTCGCCAACATCCGAGAGCTCGAGGGGATGCTCAACGCCGTCGTTATGCAGTCACAACTTAAGGGACGCACCTTGACGCTCCCTGAGGTAAAAAATCTTATTAAATTGTCATCGCGACCAAAAAAATTAGTCTCCACAAAGGAGATTATCAAGAAAATCGCCGATTTTTATGACATCCCTGAAGAGTCCATCTATGAAAAAACGCGCCGAAAGGAGGTGGTGCGCCCGCGGCAAGTCATTATGTACATTCTTCGTGAGGATTTTCATGTATCATTCCCCACAATAGGCTCACGGCTTGGTGGTCGCGACCATACGACCGTGATTCACTCGTGTGAAAAGATAAAAAACGATCTCAAGGTCGATGCTACTCTCACCCAGGAAATAGAGCAGATACGGGGAATGTTGAAATAAGTGTGGAGAGTGCGTTGGTAGCCGATGGATACAACGACAATTATGCGTACATAAGATGATTGAAAATATAAAATGAGCGGGGAGTGGGGATTATTGAGTGAGAAATACGCATTCTATCCACATAGTAGGAATATAGTAACGTAAAAATTCCCTTGAAATAAAAGCTTACAATGACTATTCACGGTTTCCACAGAGTAAATAGAAATATCTCTTTAAATTCATTTAAAAATCATATATATGAAGGTTGAGGTACGAAGCGAAGAACTCCAGAGGGCCATTGGTCTCGCAGAACGAGCAACGGGGCGCAACGTTACCCTTCCGGTACTCTCCTGCCTTTGTATCGTTGCAGGAAAGAACAACCTTCTCATTCGCTCTACCAACCTCGAGCTTGGGATAGAGGTTGAAGTACCGGCTAAAGTTTCGACCGAAGGAGTAGTTGCGGTACCAGGACACATCCTTTCACAAGTGGTAAATACCACACCATCAGGAACCCCGGTGCGATTAGTAGGAGTTGAAGGGAACCTTAAGGTGGAAACCAAAGGCAGTACAACAACAATCAAGGGACAAGCAGCGGCCGATTTTCCTCACCTCCCCTACGTTTCCGGCGGAAAGTCGCTCTCCATAAAACCCGACATACTCGCTCGTGGTGTACGAGCCGTTGCCTACAGCGCTTCAACATCATCAATCAAACCCGAGCTTTGCAGTATTTATATCTATCACCATAATGGAAGCCTCATCTTTGCAGCAACGGATTCATTTAGGCTTGCGGAGAAAATAGTTCCCGAAAAGAAGAGCGTCGATTTCGATCCCCTCATACTTCCCATACGAAATGCCATTGAGATAGCGAAAATTCTCGAGGAAGCCGATGCTGAATTGAATATCTCCTTCTCAAAAAACCAACTCTCGCTCTCTTTTAAGCGGGTGTTCATAACCTCACGGCTCATCGACGGCACCTTCCCGGACTATCGACAAATAATTCCCAAAGAGGGAGTCACTGAGGCTGTGCTCCTTAAAGCCGATTTCATGGCCATTCTTAAGCGCGCTGTCGTATTTTCCGATAAGTTCAATCAGGTATCCTTCTCGCTCAAACCAAACAAAAAAGCATTTACCCTAAGCTCCCGGAATGCGGATATCGGTGAAATAGAGGAGCAGATACCCGCAACCTTATCCGGAGAATCACTCGATATACACTTCAACCATCGCTACCTTTCCGACTGTCTCCAATCAATCTCCACTGATAGCCTCACCCTTACCTTTGGTGGACCAGGCAAGCCGCTCGTCATACGAGGTGTGGGCGATGCATCGTTTCTTTATCTCGTCATGCCGATGAATCGTTAAGGCATGCGGCCACTTCGAGAATACCTCGCGAGGTTTACGAACCTTACACCCCCCGAACGAGTGATCAAGGACGTTGTCGCTGCCGCGGTTAAGAAGGTCTGTGGATTTATTGTCTCCACCGAAGAAATAAAACTATCTGGCTCAAAGGTACACCTCAAGATAGATTCAGTTCGACGAAGCGAAATTATGCTCCATAAGGCAGCGATACTACGCGAGGTCGCAGAGACGCTCCCCGGGAAACGCATTGTGCGTGACCTTAGTTAGTGGGTACCGTCGGTGTCGCCGTCGGTAATGACTGGGGGACACCCGAATTTGAAAGGTAGTGCTGGAGTCCATACTCCCAGTACGCGTACTGTGGGTCTGCCGCGGGGTTTGCCGGCGCTGCGCCCCGCGGATTACCCCGGTCGACGTACTGAAGAATCTCGTGGTATTGGACGGTGCCGTTTGAAACATCCGGCTGCCACACACCGCGAAGAATCGGCTTAAGGGTCGAGGGGTCATCGTACTGTGGTTCGGGGAAAGCTTCTTCGGGGAGGGTTTTCAGAGCTTCACGCATGAATTCGTTCCACAAAGGAGCGATGATGAACCCCGCTACCTTTTTTTGCATAGGCGTATTGTCGTTGTTGCCAGCCCATGCGCCGGCAGCGATGGAGGGCGTGTAGCCGATTATCCAAGCGTCGCGGTAGTCGTTGGTGGTACCGGTTTTTGCGGCGACGGAACGACCGGGGAAATACAGTGCTGAATTCGTCCCATACGAAGGAGCACGTGCGACGTTGTCCGAGAGCATATCAGAGATAGTGTTGGCGATTGTGGGATCGAGCACCGAGGAGGGGTGTTGCTCGTACTCCTCGAGCACGTTTCCCTTACTGTCCTCGACGCGCAGTATCCCGGTCGGCGGGTTGCGCACGCCCTGGTTGGCAAACACGCCGTAGGCGGACGTCTCGTCGAGGAGAGTAACCTCGCCGCCGCCGAGCACCAGGGTGAGCCCATAGCGTCCGATATCGGTGAGGGTTGAGATACCCATCGCCTTGGCGGTCGTGAGGGAATCGGAAAGCCCGGCAAGGTAGAAAACCTTCACGGAGGGGACGTTGAGCGACTGTGCCAGGGCGCTCCGGAGCGTCACCGGACCGCGGAACTTGCCGTCGTAGTTTTGAGGCGCATAGCACTGGTCCTTGTCACTCTCGAGTTTATCGACGGGACAGGAGGTGGAAAACTGTGTCGGTACGTCCCACACGACGGTATCCGGCGTATAGCCCTTTTCTATCGCGGTCGCGTACACGAAGGGTTTGAACGATGAGCCCGGCTGACGCTTGGCGAGCGTCACATTAACCGCACCGTCGATCGTCGTATCGAAGTAGTCGCGGGAGCCTACCATGACAAGTATTTGGCCGGTTTTTGGATCTATCGCGACGAGACCGGCGTTGCTCGCGTTGAAGGTTTTTTGGTTGCTCTGTGCGTAGCGCGACACAATATCCTGCGCTTTGGCCTGGAGATCGTAATCAAGGGTCGTCGTGACGCGAAGCCCTTCATTTTCCAAGGCATCCTTCCCGTACTTATTCTCGAGGTACTCGCGTATGTAAAAGACAAAGTGCGGCGCTTTAATGCTCTTATCTTCCTGTGCCGCAAATATTACTTGCTCTGCTTTCGCGGAGTCATACTCCCCTTGCGTTATGAATCCGTTCTCGAGCATTTTTGAGAGGACTAAGTTTTTTCGCTCCTCAAGCGCGCCCTTGTGGTTGCCGTACGGGCTGTAATAGGTCGGTGCCTGCGGAAGCGCCGCAAGGTAGGCGGCCTCCGCGAGGTCAACATCCACGGCACGCTTACCGAAATAGGCGAGGCTCGCTTCCTCGACACCGTAGATGTTGCCGCCATAGGGAGTCTCATTGAGGTAGAGCTCGAGGATTTTCTCCTTCGGGAGAGCGCGGTCGAGCTTCACCGCGAGCACCCACTCCTTGAGTTTGCGTGCGAGCGAGCGTTGCTGGGTGAGCAGGGCGTTTTTTACGACCTGTTGCGTGATAGTCGAGCCGCCCTGCACGTAGCCGGCGCTCAAGTGGAGCGTCACGAGCGCGTCGGCGAGTATGGCGCGAGCGATGGAGAGGAGACGGATGCCGCCGTGCTGATAAAATTGCGCGTCCTCGATGGCGACCGTAGCGTTTTTCACGTTGCGCGATATCTCGTCGAAAGTGACGAGGGTGCGCTGTTTATCATCGTGGAGATCAAAAAGGAGGACCTTGCCTGTTCGGTCGTAGAGTTTGGTCGACTGTTCGACGCGCCGCGCGGAGATACTTCCCAGGTCCGGGAGCGGCAGCGTCGCGGCCCAGATGATGAAGATGCCCCCGGCAAAAAAGAAAAGGGAGAGGAGCAGGAGGAGTAAACTCGTTTTGTGAGCTCTCACAGTTTGGCTATTTTAACACGCAGGAGCGGGCTTAAAAATATGCGGGTCCGTGGTAGAGTGGGGCCATGTTATGGAGGAAGAGCCGATCGGTGTCGACCGACGTGCGCAAAATCGATGAGCTTCTGGAGCGCGGGGTTTCCGAAGTCATCGTCAAGGAAGATCTCCGTCGCGCGCTCCTCTCGGGCCGGCGACTTCGGGTAAAACTCGGCATCGATCCCACGAGCCCGCATCTCCACCTCGGCCGGGCCGTCTCACTCCTCAAGCTTCGCGATTTTGAGGAGCTCGGGCACCAGGTCGTCTTTATCCTTGGTGATTTTACCGCGGTCATCGGCGACACCTCCGACAAGGAGGCGGAGCGCCCCATGCTCTCGCGCGAAGCGATAGAGACGAACAAAAAAACGTACTTTGCCCAGGTCGGGAAGCTCATCGACGTGCGCGAGGCCGAGCTTCGGCGAAATTCCGAATGGCTCGAAAAGCTTTCGTATAGGGAAATCGGCGAGCACGCCGACCTTTTTTCCCTCTCCGACTTCGTTGCACGGGAAAACATAGGCAAACGTCTCTCGGAGGGGAAGCGCGTATCGTTGCGCGAAGTGCTCTACCCGCTTATGCAAGGCTATGACTCGGTCGCCGTCGCGGCCGATGTCGAGCTCGGCGGCACCGACCAGAAGTTCAATCTTCTCGCCGGCAGGACGCTTCAGGGACACTTTAAGCAAAAGCCGCAGAACATCGTCATGAACCCCCTTATCGAGGGGTTCGATGGGCGCAAAATGAGCTCATCATGGGGCAATACGATAAATCTCACCGATGCTCCCTCGCAGATGTACGGGAAGATTATGAGCATGCACGACGACATGGTTCCGGACTACTTCATACACGCGACTCGGATTCCTTACGAGGAAGCCAAGCGCCTCGCGCGGGAAACGAAGGAGGGGAACCTACACCCCAAGGACGCCAAAATGCGCCTCGCCCGCGATATAGTCACGCTCTACCACGGCGCTGATGCGGCCCGTGCCGCGGAGAACGATTTCACGACGACTTTTCAGGGAGGCGGCGTTCCTGCCGATCTCCCTCGCGTTTCCTCCTTGCTCGGCACAAAGCTTTCCGAAGCGGTCATACGCTCCGGACTTGTCTCGTCGAACTCGGAATGGAAGCGTCTCGTCGCTCAAGGGGGCGTTGAGGTTGTTGGCGGGGGAGCGATTACCGTTCCTGAAGCCCTCCTTGAGAAAGAACTCATTCTTAAAATAGGCAAACGTCGCTTTCTCGCGATAGAGCTTAAGGCGAAATAAAATCACCCGCGTACGCGGGTGATTTCGTTTTTATATCTCATCGCCTTCATCGAGGAGAGTTTCCTCATCTTCATCCTCGCCGTCGTCGGCACCTTCCTCGCCCAGCCCTTCCTCCGTCTCTTCGCCCTCTTCTTTTTCCCTATCGTCACGCATACGATGCGCCCGTGAAATTAACTGCTAAGCCTATGCACCTCATTGTTAGCACAGCCCGATTCCTACAGGCAAGACGAGGGGCATTTTGGTGTGGATAACGCTAGCGACGGCGTCGCGAGAGGTGCGTGATGCCGACTGCCATAGCGTCATACTCATCGTCGAGCCGTTTGTGTCCGTCGAGTTTCAAAAGCACCTGCGTCATACGTGCGACGCGCCGCTTGTCCGCGCGCCCGTCTCCGGTCACCGCTACCTTGATCTCGCCAGGCGTGTACTCGGAAACGGGGAGGTCGTTTCCGCGAGCGAGCTCAATGAGCGCGCCGCGCACCTCGGCGACCATCATCGCGGTCTTTTGATTTTTATTGAAAAAAAGCTTCTCCAGAGCCATCTCGGAAGGGCGGTGCGCACTGATGAGCCGCTTCACGGCGCCGACGGCCTCACCGAGGCGTTCGATGAAGGGTTTTTCTTTTGAGGTCGTTACGCACGTCGAAAAGAGAAGCGCCTCTCCCTTCGCTGCCCTTTCGAGTATCGCGACTCCACAGCGATCATATCCGGGGTCTATGGCAATGACGCGCATGATTACTCCGCGTTCGTGTATACCTCCTGGATGTCGTCGAGATCTTCGAGTGCGTCGACGAGGTTTTCCAGTTTTCCGCCGTCTTCTTCCGAAATGGAAACCATGGTCGAAGGTTTCCACTCGCGCCCTTCACGGGAAAATGCCCAACTGGCGCTTCCTTGTGCAGCAAGTGAGGAGCCGTTCTTGCTAAGCACCTGCTTTACCTCCTGGCTGGTGCGGTTATTGTTGTCGGTAAGTCCTTCGATGATGAGAGCTACCCCTCCCGGGCCGTATGCTTCGAAGGTGACCTCATTCATAATCGCTCCGGTATCGGTTTTACCCTTAGAAATAGCTCGCTCAATGGTATCGCCGGGCACATTGTTGGCCTTTGCTTTTTCAATGGCAACGCGAAGGCCTGGGGCGTTTACATCGCCCTTCGCCTTTTTTGATTCAACGGTAAGAAAACGCACAATCTTCCCAAACGCCTTACTTTTCTTAGCGTCAGTTATGGCTTTTTTGTGCTTAATTTTGGCCCACTTACTGTGTCCGCTCATGGCAATAGAGTATACGGAAATTCCTCTCTCGTTCAACTAGGCTTACACCAACTTCCCCTGACCCATGCGCCGCCCTCGCGGAGCCGCTTTTTCGATGTGAGCGGCTCCCTGAGCTGTGGTCCTGCGCCCTCGCGGCGTGCGCTCAAGAAGTCCCAATTGAATAAGGTAGGGTTCGTAGACTTCCTCGATAGTCGCCTCCTCTTCGCTGGTTGCTGCAGCGATCGTCGAAAGTCCCACAGGACCCCCACCAAACTTATCGATGAGGGTAGTGAGCACGTGCCGATCGGCCGGAGTGAGACCAAGCTCGTCGATACCGAGGAGGTTGAGCGCTTCGGCGACAAGCTGCGGCGTGAGGTCGCGCTTATGCACCTGCGCGAAGTCGCGGGCGCGCTTGAGTAGGTAGTTGCCCGTACGTGGTGTCGCGCGAGCGCGTGAAGCGATCGCAGCGAGTGACTCCCGCGAAGGCGCGATCCCTAAAATGCCTGCCGAGCGCGCGAGAATCTCCTCGATTTCTTTTTCTGTATAAAACTCAAGTCGGAACATGCCGCCTGAAAAGCGAGAGCGCAGCGGGGCAGAGAGATCGGCGATGCGGGTTGTTGCCGCGACGAGTGTGAACGGAGGAAGTTCCAGTTGAATGGTGCGCGCGGAGGGGCCTTTACCTATAATGATGTCAAGCACGCCGCTTTCCATTGCGGGGTAGAGGACCTCTTCGATGGCTTTGTTGAGGCGGTGAACCTCATCAATAAAGAGAATATCGTTTGGCGTGAGGTTGGAGAGAATAGCGGCCAGATCGCCCACCTTTTCAATCGCCGGTCCTGAGGTCGTCTTAAATCCGACGCCAAGCTCCTTGGCAACGAGGTGTGCGAGCGTCGTCTTCCCAAGACCCGGTGGGCCATAAAAGAGAAGGTGCTCCGGTGGGTGCTCGCGCTCCTTGGCCGCGGTGAGGAGAATGCGGAGGTTTTCCATAACGGCCTTCTGGCCGATGTACTCGGAAAACTTCGTCGGCCGTAGCGTTTGGTCGAGATGGCGTTCCTCCTTGGGGGAGGGGTTTCCGCTTTCTGCTGCGCCCCGCTTACTTGACATAATATTAATATCGTGCTAGAGTCTTTTCACGCAGATTTCGATACGTTTGCGAAAGTATTTTTAAAACGTGCGCGAGTTGAGCTCACAGCCCCCTAAACAATAGGTCTCTTAGGCTTTCTGGTGCCAATCGAGGACGCCTCGGTCGCCCTTTATGGCGCGTACGGAGACTATCCTTAGATAGGTTTCCAACTTCTTCGCTTATGTTGAAGAAGTATTGCTTAGGGGGTTGCGCTCTCAACTCTTCCCTTACGCTACTCTTTCCACGCGGCTATTTCAATTGACTAATCGCGGATTTCGATGACTCGCTCAAGCTCGGGAAGCGTCGTTACGCCCGAGAGAACTTTAAGCACGCCGTCCTCTTTCATCGAAAGAATCTTCTGTCGACGCGCTTCCGCGGCTAGTTCACGCTCGCTTGCCGAGGCAGCCACTCTATCTTCGATGCCTTTATCCATGATGATCGCCTCGAAAATGCCGATGCGCCCTCGGTAGCCGCTCCCGTTACAGGCCTCGCAGCCAACCGCCTCCCAGGCGGTCGGTTTTTCTTTCGGCACGAGCGAAGAGTCGACAATGCCTTTGAGGGTTTCCTCGATGAGTTTTTTGTCTTCTCCCGTGAGCTTCACTTCTCTTCGACACTGCTCACAGAGCCGCCGCACGAGGCGCTGCGCCATCACGATGTTGACCGCCGAGCCGATAATTTTCGGGTTTACGTCGAGGTCGATGAGGCGGGGGAATGCGCCGGCGGCGTCGTTGGTGTGGAGCGTTGAGAACACCAGATGTCCGGTGAGGGAGGAGTTGATGGCGACCCCCGCGACCTCCTCGTCGCGAATTTCGCCGATCATAATGACGTCCGGGTCTTGGCGCAGCGCGCTGCGCAACCCCTGCGCGAACGTGTAAGACTTGGGCTCGACCTGCGTCTGCACGACACCTTTAAGGTGGTATTCGATGGGGTCCTCGATGGTGACTATCTTGATGTCGGGCGTGTGGATCTTTTTCATGAACGCGTAGAGCGTCGTCGTTTTGCCCGAGCCCGTGGGGCCGGTGTTGAGTATCATGCCGTTCGGCTTTCGTATTTCTCGCTCCAAAATTACGTGGAGATTTTTTGGAATGCCGAGCTCCTCCATGGGGACGCCTATCGTGTTGGGGTTTAAGATGCGCAGCACTATCGACTCGCCGTACGCGCCCGGAAGTATCGAAGTGCGCACTTCGATATCGCTCCCTTCTATCTTTACTGAAAAGCGCCCGTCCTGAGCGGCGTCTTTGATGTTCAATTTGAGTCCGGAGAGGAGCTTTATGCGCGAGAGGAGGAGCTGATATGTCTCGCGATCGAAGGTGAGAACGTCGGTGAGGACGCCATCGAGGCGGAACCGCAGACGTACGTCAGCCTCCTGCGGCTCGATGTGGACGTCGGAGGCGTCGGTCGAGAGGCCGCCGGCAAGCACCGTTTCGAGGATGCGGCTGATGCGGTAGAGCTTCTTCTGTTTTAGGAGTTCTTCGATCTGGCCCTTGGCGTCGGCAAGGCTCTTGATGGCCGCGAGGAGCCGATGGATTTCCTCCCCAGAGATGTCGAGCACCCCCGCCTTGGTCTCGGTGGCGAAGGAGAGGTCTTTGTAATGCTCAAACGCGCGCTCGAGGCTTCGCATCGAGACCATGTAGAGGTCTACCAGGAAACCCCGCTTTTTAAGCTCCTCGAGGATTTCCGCGACCTTTAGCGTCTGGGGGCTTTTTACCGCGACCGAGAGCTTCTTGCCCACCATCGCAAAAGCGGCGATGTTTCCGCCCCGCGCATCCGTCTCCTTGATGAGACGCAGGGCATCGGTATTGATGGACATGCGCGTGAGGTCCGCGTAGAGCGTGCCGTACTTCTGGGAGAGAAGCTGCGCGAGGTCCTCTTCCTCTTTGCTCCGGAGCTCGGAGAGCTTCCGGAGCTCCTTATCCTCATTGAAAACAGCCATTCTCCTAATCGTAGCGCGCTTCGAGGGTCGCACCAAGGGGATTATTGACAAAATTGCCAAGATGTGCTATTAGTTGACTCAGATTTTTCTTTGCAGAGTGGAGGCTCACATGAGCAAGCAGGAAAATATGGAACGCGTTCTCGACTCCATCTCCTACTCACCCCTTATTCGGGCGAGGCGGCGGAAGGAGTTCGAGAAGTTCTCCGCACGGCGCCTCAAGCGCTTACGCAGGAAACTTACAATGGAACGTCGCCCGCCGCTGCCGAAGGACAACGGCTTCTACAACCGCGCCGAGCAGCAGTTCCAAGCGGAGTTCGCGCCAGGCCTCGACCTCGAAGGAGACGATCGATGATTCGCACTCTCTGTCTCGCACTCGTCGCGCTTTTGCTCGGCGCGTGCAGCGGCTTCGACCAGCAGGTCGACGGCTTTCTGATGGATCAGGGATGGCTCGTTTCTTCCAATACGAGCTTCTCCAACTCCATCACGAGGGACTACGAAGCGTGGCGCGGCGATAGCTACCGCCGCGGGGAATGTACTGATTACCAAAACTACAACCGTTCGTCGAACCGTTGGTTCGACGAACGAGGGAATCGGCGTTACGACACCGCCACGAACCGTGGGTGGAACCAGAGCTGCTTCACACAGCGGTTCTATCCGCGGCTCGAAGAGCCGCGGATCCCGTTCGTGGGGGAGCCCGAAGCGCGACCGCGTTTCGAGGCGCCACCAGCGGATAAGAGGGTGGTCCCCAAGTTCGAACCGCCCCCTCCCACCTCCGAAGACGCACCGACGCCGCCCGTTGCGGATCCGGCTCCCCAGAGGGAGAAGGATATCCAACTTTAACTCCCTCTTCTTTTATCAAGGGCGCGCCTCCGGCGCGCCCTTTTGTTTTCGCTTTTGTCTTCTTTTGCCTTTTGGTGGAAGATTACCCCTATGAAGCGCTCGGACAGCCTCCAGGAAACCGACCACATAGCGCGCAATTTTTTACAGCTCCTTATGCCGCGAGAGGGCGGTGCCACGGTCGTCGGTCTCTCGGGACAGCTCGGCTCGGGAAAGACGGCGTTTGTGCAACTCATCGCGAAAGCCTACGGCGTAGAGGAGTCCGTCACGAGCCCCACCTTCGTCATTGAAAAAATATACAAGCTTGAAAAGCGCCCCTTCGATCGACTCATCCACATCGATGCCTATCGTCTTGAGAGGGGAGAGGAGCTTGCGGTACTTGGGTGGAAGGAAATTCTGTCGGATCCGAAGAATCTCATTTTGATAGAGTGGCCTGAGCGGGTTGCGGAAGTGCTCCCGAAGGAAATGCACCGCATCACCTTTACCTTTGTCGATGAGCACACGCGCGACATCGCTATTTCCTATGCCGAAAACCGCTAAAAAAGAAAAAAAACGCATTGTTCTCCTCGATACGCACGCCATCATCCACCGCGCCTTCCACGCCCTTCCGGAGTTCACGACGAGCAGAGGCGAGCCGACGGGTGCGCTCTACGGGCTTGCGGCATTTTTGATGCGTATCGTCTCCGAGCTCAAACCCGACTACATCGTCGCCGCCTACGATCTTCCGGGC
This sequence comes from uncultured Candidatus Saccharibacteria bacterium, assembly GCA_964429815.1. GTDB lineage: Bacteria > Patescibacteriota > Minisyncoccia > Phycocordibacterales > CAYSCM01 > CAYSCM01. The sequence continues at coordinate 176,021 of CAYSCM010000001.1, read as the reverse complement.
CCCACCTATCGTCATGAGGCGTACAAGGAATACAAAGCGAAGCGCCCGAAGCTCGATCCCGCCCTCATTTCTCAGATTAAGCGCTCGCGGGAGATTTTCGAGGCGTTCGGGATTCCGATCTATGAAAAAGAAGGATTCGAGGCCGATGACATTCTCGGTACACTGTCTGAAAAATTAAAGAAGGAGAAAAATCTCGACGTAGTCATTGCCTCCGGTGATATGGATACGCTTCAGCTTGTCGATACCTCTCGCGTGCGCGTCTTTACGCTGCGCAAAGGGCTCCAGGATACAGTCTTTTACGATGAGGACGCGGTCGTGGAGCGTTTCGGCTTCTCGCCGGAGCAACTTCCCGACTATAAAGGGCTCCGTGGTGATCCCTCTGACAACATTGTGGGCGTGCGCGGCATCGGGGAGAAGACCGCAACAGCACTTATCAAAAATTTTGGCACCGTCGACGGCGTTTATAAGGCGCTCAAAGACAAAAAATCTGCGGACAAATTTTCCAAGGTGGGCATAACACCGCGCATTCAAGAGATCTTGAAAGAGAACGAGGAGGAGGCGCAGTTTAGCAAAATGCTCGCGACCATTCATCGCGATGCGCCGATCGCCTGGAAGCTTCCTGAAAAATCCTTCCGAGAAAATCTCGACCTCGATACGGTTGCGCGCACCCTCTCTGATTTCGAATTCCGCTCGCTCGTTGCCCGTGCAAAAGGGCTCTTCGGCACCAAAACGCTCGACCTCACCAACGGGGCTGGGGCAGAGGAGGGCTCTCTAGAGGCTCCCGAAGAAGTTGCGGCAGGCGAGCGAAAGCGCGCGGCGGTTGCGCTGTGGCTCCTCAACTCCGACATCACCAATCCTACACTTGATGACATCCTTCTCTACGGTAAGACGAAAAAATTTTCGGAGGCCAAGGAAAAAATCTTTACGGAGCTCAAAAAACAAAAGCTCGAGAAGGTATACAAAGAAATCGAAGAGCCGCTCATACCGATTCTTGAGAAGATGGAGGCGCGCGGTGTTCTTATTGATATCCCGTACCTCAAAAAACTTTCAAAGGAGTACCACCACGAGCTCGACACGCTCGGCAAGAAGATCTACAAACTCGCGGGCGAGGAATTTAACATTAACTCGCCGCGGCAGCTCGGCGTCATTCTCTTCGACAAGCTCGGCCTCGCGCTCAAGAATCACAAGAAAACCGCAGGAGGACAGCGCACGACCAAGGAATCGGAACTCGAGAAGCTTCGCGAGGAGCACGCGATCATTGGCGAAATTCTCTCGTACCGTGAACTCGCCAAACTCCTCGGCACCTACATCGATGCCATGCCCGAGCTTGCCGACAGGGAAAGTCGCATTCATACGACCTTTCTTCAAGCCGGGTCCGCCACGGGTCGTATGGCCACCAAGGATCCTGGTCTTCAAAACATACCGATACGTAGCGATTTAGGGCGCGCGATACGCCATGCGTTCATCGCTCCATCCGGCTATAAACTGCTCACCTTCGACTATTCACAAATCGAGCTTCGCATTGCGGCATGGCTCTCGGGGGATGAAAAGCTCACCGATATTTTCCGCTCGGGGAGGGATGTCCACGCAGTAGTCGCGGCGCAGGTGTTTAATGTTCCCGAGGAGCAGGTGGACTATGAAATGCGCCGTCGTGCAAAGGTCATCAACTTCGGCATTCTCTACGGTATGGGCGTCAATGCGCTTCGCGCTAACCTCGGCACCGACCGCGCTGAAGCGCAGAAGTTTCTCAACGAATATTTCAAAAACTTTGCGACTCTTGCGCGCTACCTCGACCACACCAAGGCCGATGCAGAGCGTAAGGGCTATACTGAGACCTACTACGGTCGCCGACGCTATTTTGCCGGGCTCAAATCACCGCTTCCCTATATCCGCGCACAAGCCGAACGCATGGCCATAAATGCCCCCATCCAGGGAACGGAGGCCGATATCGTAAAGCTCGCCATGATCAAAGGGGAGGAGAAGCTTAAGGATATGGGGGAAGCCAGTGCAGCGCACCTTCTTCTTCAGGTGCACGATGAATTGGTCTACGAAGTTGAAGAAAAAAAAGTAAAGGCAATCGCAAAGGCAATTAAAGAAGTAATGGAAAACATTCTTCCTCGCAAAGAAACAAGCGGCATTCTTTTTGAAGCAGTGCCGCACAGTGGTCGCTCGTGGGGAGAGCTTCAAAAAATTAAACTCTGATGCTCTATATAGAAAAACCAAAAACATTCGACCCTCTCTTTGATGTTGTCTCTTGTTTTGTGGAAAACAGGGGAAAAATTTTACTCCTCCTGCGGCAGGATACTAAGCCCCAAGGAAACACCTGGGGCGTTCCTGCCGGCAAGCGAGAAAAGGGAGAATCAATCGTCGACGCACTGAGGCGTGAGCTTAAGGAAGAGACGGGCATGATCGTGCCGGGCGATGCTCTGCAGTTTATACAGGAAGTCTTTGTTTCGTATCCGGAGTACGATTTTTGCTATCACATGTATAAGCTCCGTGCTCCCTCCGAAGAGATTGTTATCGATCCGAAATCTCACAAAGCATTTCGCTGGGTTAAGCCAACGGCGGCAAAGGGTCTGCCACTTATTGGTGATTTGGAAGAGTGTATAAATCTTTGCTACTAGTATGTTCTACGCAATTATTGGCAATGACCGTGCGAAAGCGCTCGAAAAACTCGATACCCTCACCGAAGGGCTGAGTCGTCGCTACGATGAGCCATCCATCGTGCGCATAACCCCCGAGGATCTTGAGAGCGGAAGGCTTGAAGAATACGCGGGTGCGCAGGACCTCTTTCACGACAAAATTGTGATTGTCCTCGATGAACTTTTAGAGGAGGCCGATGGGTCTGTTGCTGAGAAGATCGCTGATTTTGCGCAGTCGGAAAATATTTTTATCGTGCTTCAGAGCAAACCCAAGGCCGAACTTAAAAAAAAGATCGAAAGGCATGCAGAAAAAGTAGAAATCGTTGAGTTGCCGAAGGGAAAGAAGGAATCGTTTGACGTGTTTGCGTTCACTGACGCCCTCGGTCGCCGTGATCGGAAAAATGCCTGGGTCTTGTATCAAAAGGCGCGGGCAACCGGCGCCGAGGAGGAGCAGCTTCACGGAATGCTCTTTTGGATCGTGAAAGGGATGCTCCTCGCGAGCGCCTCGAAAAATGCCAAAGAGAGCGGGCTTTCGCCGTTTGTATTTTCAAAAGCACATAGTTTTGCGAAAAATTACACGCGAGAAGAGCTTTTGACACTCTCCCACGAGCTTGTCCGCCTCTACCACGACGCTCGTCGCGGAGAACACGAACTCCCCGTCGCGCTTGAGCAATTTATTTTATCGATTTAATAAAAAAGAAAAGGCCCAGCTGAAGCGACGGGCCTCTTCGAGTTGGTTTCGTTTTCCTCACCATTTGATGAGTAGAACCAACACTATGGCGGGTACCAGGAGCATAAGTGCAGCCCCAATAGGAGCTTCCCAGGTTTGCCAGAAACCTTTGGATTCACGGGCCATGGATACCTCCAATAAGAAGTAGAACTTTCAAGCCAGTTATATCACATTTATTGATTTTTACAATATTTCCTGTAAACTTGCCCCGAATCTGATCTAAGGAGGTATCGATGCCTTTAAACGCAGCGGAATTCAGAAGACGTTCCGAGGAAATGTTTGCAGGGTCTTATCTCAGTTCGATCGGCGTAATTCAAAGTGTCGCCCTTGGTGGACTCGTACTAAAAATAGCTGAATCGCCAACCTCAACAGTTCTCATGTTAGAAGGCATGACCGCAATACTTGCAATACTTCTGGTGGTAACTGAATATACTTGGTGGCTAATAATTATGAGGAAAACACCAAGTTTTCTCGACGCGGTCTTTCCGTACCTGCTAGGAATCCTTGAGTATGTGTCGATTGCGCTGGCTGATAGGCAAGGAACCCCTGTGGTATATCAGTATGACCGCCTCAGCCGTCATAGCGATCATCACGCGCTTCTACGTACGAGGGCAATGCGAACCAAAATATTTCGAAGAATGCGACCGGGTCCGGCCACTGACGCTACGCAACCTTGACATTGGCAGTGGTCTCGTAGCTGTGATGGCCTTCTATTTTCTATGGATGGCCATCTTTGGCAAAACACTGTCAGCGTTTTGGACCGTGACAACTTTCATCATCCTGTACGGCCTCATGGTTTCGATGGCCATCATAAGTTCAAACTTCCTCAGGTCGCTTAAGGAAGAATTTGAACGCCAAAGCTGAACCCGAGCCCCGCGTATGCGGGGCTTATTTTTTCGCGCTTGAGCGTTTCATTCTTTCTATTTAAGGAAAAAGAAAAGGCCCCAATGAAAAACCATCGGGGCCCGTTCGTGGGACGCTAAGCGAAGTGCTTGCTTGCCGCGACTACAGCCATGGTCCCAAAGAGTAGACCGATGAAGACCAGAGTACCCCACCGATCCCAAAACCCCTGTTCCTTTTGAGGGCTTTCTTGCATCTGCGTCTCCTTCAAAAATCTAGCTTGCCAGAAAGTATGATAACATATTTATTGATTTTTGCAAGATTCTGCGGTAAGGTCGCTTCGAAAAGTTCTAACCGACTATGGAGGCTGTCATGCCCCTAAATGCTGCCGAGTTCCGGAGACGTTCTGAAGAACTTTTTGCCTCTTCATACCTCACCTCGCTTGGAGTAATCCAAAGCATCGCTCTTGGTGGATTGATCTTGAGGATGGCAGAAACAAAAGAGTCCGTGTTGCTCTATCTTCAAGCTTTTGCAGTATTGTGTGCAATACTTCTGGTAGTAACGGAATACTCTTGGTGGATACTCATTATGAGAACGACACCACGTTTCCCCGATGTTGCATTTCCCTACATGCTAGGTTTCTTGGAGTACGCTGCGATACTGAAAATGGGAGAATTATCACACTGGTGGTTTGTTCTCATGAGTGCCCTCGGCATCGCTGCGATCATTACCCGTTTTTATGTTCGGGCGCAGTGCAAGCCGAAGTATTTCGAACGATGCGAATGGCTTCGTCCCATAACACTTCGCAACTTGGATGTTGGCAGCTGGCTCATCGCAGTTATGGTATTCTATTTCGCTTGGATGACCATCTTCAGCAGGACCCTGTCAACATTCTGGACCGTGATAACCTTCGTAATCTTATACGGCCTCATGACCGCCATGACGGTCGTAAGTTCACAGTTCCTTACTTTCGTTAAAGAGAGATTCGAGAACGAAGGTTAACCTTGAAGCCCCACGCAAGTGGGGTTTCTTCCTTTCCGCTTGAGCAATTCATCCTTTCGCTATAATGTGAGCGCACATCCGCCCGTAGCTCAGTTTGGTAGAGCCGCTCCCTTTTAAGGAGAAGGTCGCAGGTTCGAGTCCTGCCGGGCGGACTTGTTAAAACGGATAGTCGAAGGCGTAGATACCCGCCCCAGTTATGAGAAGAGTCAGAGAGAGGAGCGCAAGAAGAAGCGGAAGCGCGTAGGTCCAGGGAGAGAGCGAGGGGAAACGCTTCAATGCGTAGGGGAGTCCCAGAAAGACAACCATACCGGCTATGGCACCGATTTGCGTATAGAATCCGAGAAAAAGTGAGAGCGCTGCAGCCACTTCTATACCGAGGAGGCCATAGAATTTTGGCCACGCGAGCGAGCCTAGTTTGGGGAGAAGTTCCGCGACTGCGCGCTGCCGATTTTGCCAGAGGTGGCGTGCGGCAAGCATGAGAAAGAGAGAAACAGAAAGTCGAATAAGCAGCGGTGCGAATGCACCGAAGGAGAGAACGTAGGGGAATGGGTTGAGCATGGGAAAAGTATACCCTAAAAAGTAAGAGGCCCTATTCGGGCCTCGATTCTTGGGTTTTACATCGTACACATCGGCGGGTATGGTCCACGGGACCTTGCCCGCACCGGATGCAGCCACGCTCAAAGGATTTACGCTTGAGATTGAACCTCTCACACTCCTCGTGGTCTTTTCGTTTTCCATTGCGCCAGTCGCTACGTCGCCCACCCTTCGCCATTACCAACTCCTCAGGATCTCTTTTTTCGATACTATTAGCCCAACCCCCATGAGTCAACGGCGAAAGACCGTGCTGATACTCGACAATATCCGAAGTGTCCACAACGTCGGCTCAATTTTCCGCACCGCAGATGCTTTTGCTGTTTTAAGAATCTACTGCGTTGGCACTACACCAACTCCGCTCGACCGCTTCGGAAGAGCTCGAGCGGATTTCGCCAAAGTTTCCCTCGGCGCCGAACAAACGGTGAAGTGGGAGCACACCGAGGCGGGGCTCCCCGTCATCGACACGTACCGTGCGAAAGGTTTTTTCATAGCCGCGCTCGAGCAGGGGAGCGGCTCGATCTCCGTGTCGGCTCTGCCAAAGGGCAAACATATTCTCCTCATACTCGGCAGCGAGACCGAGGGAATCAGTCAGAACCTTCTCGAGGGTGCCGACGTCCTCGCTGAAATCCCTATGCGAGGTTCTAAAGAATCGCTCAACGTCTCCGTCGCTGCGGGCATCGCTCTTGCTTACGTGCAGGGAGTGTAGCCAGAGAATATAGCTTTCTCGATACTCAAATTCTAAGCTATAGCTTAGAATTTGAGTATGCGTCCGTTAGGTCTCTTTAAGTAGTAAATCAAAGTTAGTAGGTCAACACGTCGACCGTGCGGCCGTTCTGGTCGAGGAGTTTAATGACTTCGCGACGATCCCGCCAGAGCGACTGGTCACGATTGAGGTAGATTCGCCAGTCGTGCCCGTAGAAGTCGGCATCGGCGCGATGATTCTCCACGCAGCCGGTATAAGTGAGCGTGTTAGCGACGAAATTCTGGCAGCTTCCGGAGAGCGATGGGTCAAGCGGTGTGAGATAGATCCGGCAAGAGGAAAGCGTCGAGACAAAGTCGTAGCAGGCGTTGTCGGTGTGGACGGCTTGGTTTTGTGAGCGCAGGAGCTCGTCTGTCGGGTAGGGGCAGGAATTAAAGAGGCTCGGATAAAAGTTCTGGAACTGCTGGAAGTATGGCACGCACTTGTTGGTGAGGAACGAGTAGCCGATGGGCGAGCGGCCGGTCACGATATAGGCCTGTTCTCCCGGGCGCAGGTATATGGGCTCCGTGTAGGAGAGCGCGCCGGAGTTGGGGATACGGGTGCCAAGCGGGAGTACGGCGGAGAAATTACTGACCGCGCTTACAATGCGCCATCCCGTAACGGGTATAGATTGTGAACCCTCCCCGTTGTAGTCGATCTCGACGTATTCCTGCGCTGGCTCGAAGCTACCTGCACCGCTTATGGTCGTGAGATGGACGAGACCGTGATACGGAGAGAGTGTTCCAACGGGAATGTTTGTGCCGAGCTCGCTTTGCGCTTGCGAGAGGCTCTGAGAAATGGCGTCTCCGGTTTGGTGCACTCCTTGCGTCAGAGAGCTGCCGTAGACCTCGCCGGAGCCGAGCGGCGCTGGAGGTTTCAAGAAGTAGCCGGGGTCTTGGCGGGCCCGCTCGATGCCACCGCTTGCCGCCCAAACGATAAAGAGGACGACCAGCACCATGATGACAAAGAGTGCATCGCTGCCCGCGCCTTTGCCACCACCTCCTTCTGCCATGAATCTATGCTACGCGCAGAGGCTCTACGCGCGCAACCTCTTAAGTTCTTCGCGGGTAACGCTGGCGTCGCTCCAGGGCGTTTTTTTTCCATGAGCTTCCATGATGTAGGGATCTGTTCCTTTACCGGTAATGAGCACCGCGTTTTTCGCGCCGCCGCTTTTCGCGAGCGCAAGTGCTTCCGCAATCGCTTCGCGTCTATCGAGTACGATCTTCGGAGTGCGCTTCGTGATGCCGCTCTCCATATCCGCAAGAATAGCGCGCGGATTTTCATCGTAGGGATCCTCGTTGGTGAGGAGTATGTCGTCACAGTAGGAATCCGCAATAGCGGCCATTTTTGGTCTCTTCCAGCGGTCGCGGCCGCCGCCGGTATTTCCTAACACGCAGATGCGCCGATAGCCATCGAATGCTTTGTAGAGAGCTTCCAGCGATTCGGGTGTGTGAGCGTAGTCGACAATGACGGGAAAGGTTTGACCTTCTTCGATGCGCTCGGCACGGCCGGCGATGGTGTCGACACGCTCAAGGGCGTGCTTCACGGTTTCGAGCGGAACGCCGAGTGCGCGCCCGAGTGTCGCCGCGCCGAGCATGTTGTAGATGTTAAAGACACCGGGGAGTTTAGAAAGGATAGTCGTACCCTCGAGGGTGAATGCACTTCCGGAATCGTCGCCGCGGTAGGGCACCACTTTCCCGAGAGAGTAGGGAAGTAGTTCGACGCCGGGGAGTTTGGAAAACGGTTGTAGATTTTCGTCATCGGCATTGAGAGCAAGCAGGTGGCGCTTTTTGCGGGAGGCCGCAAGCTGTACCCCGATCGAAAGCTTCGCAGCGCGGTAGGCTTCGAAGGAACCGTGGGATTCTATATGCTCCGGCGCAAGATTGGTGACAATAAGCGCATCGAGATCAATGAAACGATGGCGATGTTGGCGCGCACCCTCGGAGCTCATTTCCATAATCGCGTAGCGGCACCCGGCGTCGCGTGCCTGCGCAAGGAAGCGCTGTTGGAAAAAGCGCCCCGGCATCGTCATTTTGAAAAGATTGCGACGGCTATCGGTACCTACTTTAAAACGGATAGTGTTGGCGAGCGCGGTTTTTTCGCCGCCCTCTTCCAGGATGGCATTGAGAAGCTCGGTGGTGCTCGTCTTTCCCTTCGTTCCGGTGACCGCGATGACGACAAGAGAGCCTGAGGGAAAGCCATATTTCAGCGCGCCGGCGTACGCGAGAAGAAAGTGGTAGGGAGAAATGAGCAAGCGAAAGAGCGGCTTCGGGATAAGAGGTCGAATGAGGTTGAGAAAAGAATCGATACTCATACGCCGGAGCCGAGCTCGCGCAGGGCCGCCTTGAGTTTTTGGTTCGTATCCATACCTTCCCGACTCACCTTCACCACGGCGTCTCGGGCCTCTTTGCCGGCATACCCCAGTGCCCGGAGCGCTTCGAGCACATCAACGTCGCCGCGCAGTTGTGCCGCCTCTTCTGCCGAGCCGCCACCGGCTTTATCGCGAAGATCAAGAATAATACGCTCCGCGGTTTTTTTGCCGATCCCGGAGATCTTGGTGAGGTAGGAGGTGTCGCCCGCGCCGATTGCCCTTCGCAGCGCGCCAATGTCTCCAACCGCGAGAATGCTGAGCGCCGACCTGGGCCCAATCCCCGAGACGGAGAGGAGAAGTTCAAAGAAAGAAAGCTCTTCTTCGGTCTCAAACCCATAGAGGTCGAGGGAATCCTCGCGGACCGCGAGGTGGGTGTAGAGCACAATCTCACCGCGTTCCTTGCGCCACTTTGCGCTGCTTTGGGGGTTGGTGTGGACGCGATAACCAACACCTCCTACGTCGAGTATGAGGCCCCGCTCCGTCCCTCCGGAAACGGTGCCGCGCAATCTGCCGATCATGGCTCAATAATACCGCAAAGAACCCGCTTGCGGCGTAGTTGCGCCATGGCGGGTTTTCGGCTACAGTGCTCCCCATGCCGATTACGAAGAACGCCAAGAAGGCCATCCGCAATGCTTCGCGCAAGTATGTTTTCAACCTGCGCCGCAAGCGCGTGATGCACGATGCCGTGACTGAGGTCCGGCGTCTTGTCGCTGTCGGAAAAGCTGCCGATGCTCTGAAACTCCTCCCGGAGGCTTTCCAGGCCCTCGATAAAGCAGCCAAGCGTGGCGTCATTAAGGCGGGTGCCGCTGCCCGCAAAAAGAGCCGCCTCGTCGCCTTGGTACGCAAAAACTCCACATAAAAACTCCACATAAAGAAAAAACCGCCTCCCTAGATCAGCTGCGCTGATCGGGCAAACAAAATCGAAGATTTTGTTTTAGCCAGGGGCGGTTTTTAGTTCTCAACCTTTTCGAGTCGGGTTTCAATGTCAGCTTCGGTGCCCTGTTCTCGACAAAAAGCGATAGTTCGAAGTTCAAACACGTACACGCACTTGTATCGCGTCATTGATCCGTTATTTTCGAAAATGTCGGAGCGCACCTTGAAGGCCTTGTAGATTTTCCCGGCGTAGGTGGCTTCGCGCAGTCCATACGAAAGCATGAATGATCGACCGGTAGCCATCTTTTGCGCTCCCATTCGAGTCGTGTAGTCGATGCGGGTGTCGTACTCACGCTCGATGATGCGAGGGCGGTAGGGGCTCCACCGAAGCTCCCCGCGACGCTCTAGGTTGCCGAAGCGGGTCGTGACTACAGGGATGTCTTTCTCGAGGATCTCTCCGTCGGGGAGCTTTCGGACCGTGAGACGCAGTCGAGTTCTTCCGTTTAGGTCGCGGCTCACAAACTCGTAGCGCTCTTCGGTAAGAGCCATTGCACGACCGGAAAGATCCACGCGGTACGTCCGGTAGGTCAGCGTTTTGTAGGTGGTCTCTAGGGGTTCAGCGGCTGATAGAAGTGCGACGAGCCCAGCGGCCGTCGCCATAGGGACGGCTTTGCGGAGCATCGAACTCTCCTCACTAAGCTCTCGGGATGATGCCACAAAAGCGGCGCTTGGGAAATGGGCGCCCTCGGCCAGACGCTTCGCTATCTCACTCGCCGCAGGGTGGCTCTTCAGAAACCCATGGTTTCCGACGAGCTTCGCTCTGCTTTCCTCCCGGGGAACTCCCGTTCCCCGACCCCTTCCCGTTCGATTTTGGCCGGGCGCAAAAATCCCTATGTGCGCCCTCGGCCAGAATCGAACTGACATTACAAGCTCCGCAAGCTTGCGTCCTATCCATTGAACGACGAGGGCAGATAGTGGTCGAATCCTACCAGAGCAAAGCGTTTTTTTCTAGTTTTGTTACAGATATTTTCTGAGTGTTATGATGCCTTCATCATGCGAAAGGGTTTTTTTTTCACCCCCCATAAGAGATTTTTTAACAAACATTTTTCTCGTCAAATTGAAGAAACTTTTCTTTTTATTAGCACATTGGCGAATAAAGAGGACATCCTTTGTTTAAGAGGGAAGGGGAAGGTTAGATATTTTTCTTTTTCATTTCCGCTCACGTATGGTGACCATCCTATCGAAATCCCCCCACCTCCTTCCAAAGACTCTATAACATTTATTATCGAATATTCACCGATATCCGTGGAAGTAGATGAAATGTGGGCCATCCTATATTCCTCGCCAACTATCCAGATACGTGAGTCGAAAAAGCGAAACGTTTCACCGCAGCCATTACGGTGGGGTTTATTAAATGAAGAAAAGAAGGAGTTATTCAGGATTGCCCGGCATGCACTTACACATTATGTCAATAATGGAGATGAAAAATTTATTCTTCCACAAAGATCTACGCGTCTACACTTACGTAATGATGTTGATGTAGCATTCTGGATTGAGGGACAATTTCGCGGCTCCATCATCATAGAAAATAAGGAAATCGGACAAGCAGTTGCCACGGCGGCTATGATGGCTGCTCGAGATCCACGTTTTAAACCTATAGGCCCTAGTGAGCTTGAAACTGTCGTAATCGAAATTACGCTTATGGGTCATTTACGTATTCCGCTCACACAAAAAGAAAAACAGAACAGCGACATATACACTGATAAGGGGTATCTTTTGGCTCTCGGCAGCCATCGCGGTTGGTTTTTGCCGGAAATATTCAATATTCGACATTTTTCCGGAATGCCCGAATTGTTATTAAACCTTGCCAGGGAAAAAGCTTCGATACAGGGTTCAATCGATAAAGCCGAGACAGTAAGTTTCGAAGTGGAAGATCTTATAGAATTTCCGCAAAGAATAGGAACTATATATTCGCTAAAGGGGCCTATTGTACAAGAAAATGCGGAGAATGAAATTGCTGTCGCACAAAAAATTGCCACCTGGCTTTCTTTTAATCAAGACGCAGATGGAAATTTCCGTGTCATTGTCTCGGCTCGAAAGGACACTTCTCCTACTGCTGATTGGCCCAGGCAGGCATATGCTGTGTGGGCGCTTGCGGAATTTTCCAAAATATCGATTGGACGGGACTATGTTAAGGCGGCACATCGTGGCATGGCGGCTATAGAAAAGCAATTGGATCGGCGCCCCAGAGAAATTGCCGGCGCTGATCTAACTAGAGCTTATCTGGGCAAAGCAGCCTGGGCTCTCGGTGAAAGAAAGCTTGCAGAAAAATTTTTAGCGTCCCTATTGCCACTTTATTGGCGTGACGATGTGATAACGCTGTCACATGCGCTTGGTCTGGCTCGACTCATTATGCCTGTTGCACAGTGGGAGCAAAGCGGAGCCCCGGTTCTTGAGAGACGTTTGGTTGAAAAATTTGACCAAGATATAGAGAAACGAGAAGGTATTGAGTTTGCTTTATACGCTGAACTTGTAAATCTTTTCTTCCCCCACAATATGGAGGTTGTGGACCGTGTGACTTTCTGGATGAAAAATTCACAAAATAGTGACGGGTCATTTCCTCGAACAAAAAATTCTGTTTTTTCTTTTACCCGAGGTACAGGAAAAATTTTTGAGGTTTTGGCTGTTGACTCGAAAAACAACAAAGTAGTCCTTGCTAGAGCGCTAGATTGGCTTTCTAAAATGCAGTACGACGAAACCAATCTTTTTTTTGTTCCTAAAGAACGACAAGACAAGCTTGTTGGAGGATTTCGTCACGATAACAATAACCCCGATGCGTGGGTTGATTCCAGCGCACATATTTTACTCGGTATATCAAGGCTTTTATATAAAAAACATGCTTAACCAACCGATTACGGTTTTAGAAAAAAATTCCGAAAACCAACGAGGTCTAGGCACCTATCTACCTTTTTATAACCAGGTAAATTATCCTTTGCGCTACCCAGTCGGCCCACATTTTCGATATCATTTACCCGTTTCTTTCGCCGATATACTTCGACTGAAACATGGCCACCCGTTGCCTTCTTATCCAGAAATTCTTCCGACCCAGCAATATCCTATTCCTCCAGAATGGCAAATATTGAGCCAGTACTTATATGCAAATGGAGTTTTAAAGCAACCGAACATTACCTTCGATAAGGTTTTACATGGGGAGCCAAGTCTTTTCGCGGTAAGGCTCTGGGCAGCAAATTCTCCAACCGATGGTTCCCCAGAAGTGGCAAGCGGAGGATACAGTAGGGGGATATCTGGTGATATACAAGAAGCACTCTCGAAGGTATTCGGGGAACTACTCGAGCGTTACCCGCTATCAATTTATCGCGAAAAAGATCTGTGCCGAGCCTCAATTAGCGATTTGGAGCGCGGGAAAAGACACTTCCTCGACCCTTTCCTTGCTTCACATGCTTCGACATGGCAGAAAAAACGTTTTCCCAGACGGTTTTTTACCAGGGACAGCATTTTTAACTTTGTTGAAGGTTATTCGTTGACAAAACGTCGTGACGCTCTCATTCCCGCACAACTGGTTTTTTTTAACTACCGCGCAACAGAGGGTGAGCCCGTGTTACGTGAATCTAACACTAATGGGGCGGGGGGAATGTTCACTAGAGATGAGGCGATTCTATCGGGACTTTATGAACTTATTCAACGTGATGCATTTTTACTGTACTGGCTTACCAAACGCATCCCAAAAAAAATAAGTGTCGAGTCATTCACCGATCCGCGTATTACCCACCATCTTAAAGAATGTAGGGAGGCAGGTCTAGAAGTTCATTTTATGCAGCTAGACTCTGCTGTAGGTATTCCGGTGTATATTGCCGCAGTGTTAGATAGGACTGGGAGAGGAGCTGCAGTAAGTCTTGGTGGTGGGTGTGGGGGTGATGACGAAGATTCGTTGTTACGAGCTCTTGTTGAGGCGCTCAGTGTGCGCATTTGGCAAAACGTTAATGAACCAAGTGACGAACTTCCTTCCCTGAATTCAATAGAACCTTTTACGCTTGAGTGGGGTGCTTTCAATCGCCAGCTCTTATGGGCGAAACCAGAACTTCTCGACAGGTTTTCTTTTTTTATCGCAGCCACCCCCGTACCTTTTTTGAGGAAAGATAAAACTATCCGATCCCCACGAGAAAGACTCGATGAGTTACTGGAACTATTTAAGGCGAGAGGTCCTGCTTACGAAGTATTTTTATTTGAAGCTAGTCATCCCATTCTACGAAAACTCAACTATCATTCAGTAAAAATCTGTGTTCCCGGGCTTATTTCTCTTTATATGAATGAAACGTTTGCACCTCTCGGCTCTTCTCGTTTATATCCTTTCGGATATAAAGATAGCAGTGACTTTGAGGTGAATGTGACACCCCACCCGTTTCCATAGGGTGTTCATAAGTTCTTGGGCTACTTTGTCCAACTTGGTATTATTAACATATGCGTTCGCTTGGACAACTAGTTATCAATGCTTTGTCACTTGCCTCTCTGGTAGTTTTTATTTTCTTCACTAATCTATTGAATAAAGATTCGTCAGCCGCTGTGCCATCAGTAGGGAATCTTGGCGGACTTGCCGTTCCAAACGTTACTTCAGCCGATACTCCTTATAGTCAATCTACGTACTACGGCCAGTCAGGATACTATGGCCAGTCATCATATTATTCTGAATCGGGATATGGATTTGCTGAAGGGGGTGGGGGAGGAGGAAGTTGTGAAGCGTCGGTGCAAGGTGGTGGTCTTGAGTGTTGCTAAAAAATCTAGCGTTTGAATATGGAGAGTTCTCCAGATCAGCAATCAATCGGATCACGACCGCAAAGCTCTAGAGTAGCATTCCGCCTAACTCTGATTCTTTTAGTTGTTGCGATTTCAGGTGGTGTTTACTATTGGTATGCTTTGTACTACAAAGGTAACGCCACCATGACATTGTTCGGGAAAAATTATGAAGAAGCACACACTCTCCATCATAGTGGAGATTTGAATGGTTCGATTGATGCTGAGAGGAGCCTCATCATCGAGGCGCAGGACAGTAATACAAAATTTCATCTAAATGCAATGCTAGCGTTCGATCTTTGGAACCGAAATGAGGGAAATGACCGAACCGAGGCTCTGCAGATATACAAAACTTTTCTGGCCGATACATCCTCCTCACCTGCAAATATAGCCGCTGCTCTGGATGATATCGGTTTTCTTATAGCTTCTCGCGACCGAACTTTTTATGAAACAAATTTCAAGGAAGCCCCCTACAATTCTTTTTTGCCCGCAACCTCTACATCTGAAGATATGCGTCTAGTCGCAATTAATTTTTTCCTACTTTCTGACCAGAAATATCCAAATTCACTCGCAAATTATTCAGCGGCATATCTATATAGCGGTTTCCTAACGAATAATTTTATTCCAAATGGAATGACTAAGGAAACTCTTGCCACAAGAATTCAGGAACTTATCAAACGAGGCGATATGTCCAAAAGCTCTTTGGTATATGAACCAAGTCATGTAGCAAGACAGCGTCTTTATCGTGCTATCAGCATGAACGCGAGTAGCCGAGTATTAAAAAACATTGCAGTTCAGGAGCGAGAGATGGCGTTCCAGGACGCTTTACCGAAAGTGGGAGAAGATGAGGAAAGTTATCAAACGCGGGGTGTCTTTATGCAGGCTAGATTTTTCTATGCAAACTTTCTTCTAGAGTTTTATGGAAATGAGCGGATATCCGACATCAAGCTGACTCTCCAAAAATTCAGTGAAGCTACTGCAGATTCGTTCCAGAATGTCATAATTCGTAATTTTTTCTCAGATCTCGCTACTCGTTCAGATTCAGATTTTTTGAAAGCTCGCGCAGAGAAATTAGCTGCTGTTTCTTCCGAATTCAAAACGTTTTTGCTTAGCGTCGGCTTCAATTTTTAGTTGAATCTCCAAGCGAATTAGTTCGCACCCAGCAAAGGAGAGTTCATGATAGCCTTACTGCATGTCAGAGGGGCTTACCGAGGCATTAGAACAATGGAGGGGATTACTCGGAAACTCAAGAGTCTTGCCTCCAGATGTGGCTCAGGAACGTTATGGTGCGTCAACAATAGAGTTAGATAGTAAGCAGATCGGGGGAGCTTTGCTTCCAGAAAATGAAAAAGAAATTTCTCTAATTCTTAAAATTGCTTGGCAATGTGAAGTTCCCGTATACCCCATAAGTATTGGGCATAATTGGGGCTATGGTAGCGCGACCCCACCCATTGAAGGTGCGGTGATTCTTGATCTATCTAATATGAAGAAAATCACTGCACCGCATGCCGACCTAGGTTTTATTACCGTTGAACCCGGAGTTACTACGGGAGAGCTCGAGCATTTTCTTACCAAGCATAAGATTGAATTTTTACCCCCTCTTACGGGTGCCGGACCGTCATCGAGCCTTATTGGAAATATGCTTGAACGTGGACTTAGTGCAACTATGCCCGTCGACCGGTTTTCGTCTCTAATTGGAATTGAGGTGGTACTTCCTAACGGAGATGTGTATAAATCTCCGCTTATTGATCCAGATAAAGAAATATCGGATGCCTTCTACAAATGGGGAGTTGGTCCGTATATCGATGGACTCTTTGCGCAAAGCAACTTGGGCATTGTAACAAGGGCAACATTTGCTCTCTCGCGCAAACAGGAATATACGGAAACTTTCTTCATTATTACAAAACAAAACGATGCTGTCGGGGACATCGTTGATGCCTCTCGAGAAGTATTGCAACGATTACCTGGAATCGTCCCAGCAATTAAGATTCAGGGTCCAGGTAGAACTTTGACGAGGTTGACAGAATATAAAAAAGAGTACGCCGCATCGGGAAGGGCAATACATGAACATATTGCTCGTATATACTTGCGAAAAAATGGGCTTTCTGAATGGATCGTCTTTGGAAGTATTCAAGGACCTCGATCGGTCGTCAAGGCGGCTCGGCGTACGGTCTACGATTTTTATCACCCCCATTCGTCACGGATAAGTTTTTTTTCCTCAAACCTCAGCTTTTGGTTACGTTTACTCAAAAAAATTACTCCAGGATGGTTTCAAAAACACCTAGCATTTATGCCTATGGTGATTTCATATTTGAGTTCGATTGAAGGAAATCATTCGGCTAGAAATCCGATACTTCCCTTTTGGAAAAAAATTGGAGGGATGTCCCCCCTTGATCGGGAGAATTTCTTAAATAAAAATTTAAATTATGACTCTGATCCAGAATGTGGATTTATTCTCTTTGCGACGGTTCTCCCAATGCAGAAAACTAATATTAATCGTTTTTTGACTATTGCGCATGAAATATTAGCAAAGTTTCAAATCGATCCCATTATAAACCTTTTGAACTTTTCGGATCGGACACTTTTCATCTCTTGTACTATTCTTTTCAATAAGAGCTCCCCGGAGGAGACTCAGAGAGCACACGCATGTTATGAGATGCTCGCGTATCGTACAAAAGAAGCTGGAGCACAGATTCAAAGGGCGACAGCAAAGCATATGCACCTTGTAGTTAAAGAAGACGTAGAGTTTTGGAAAGTTGCAAAAAAAATAAAAGAAGCCATCGATTCACGAGATATCATTTCCCCTGGCAGGTATATACCACTACTTAGAAAAAAAGAACCTCGGTTTCCCGAGGTATCAAGTACTTCACTTGGAGAAAAAGGGGTGTTTTTTGAGAAAAAAAACGCACAACCAAAGAACGAGTTGGATTAGCACCATCGAAAGAGTAAAAGTTGTAAAAATCGCTTTGACATCTCCGTCTGTTATCCACCAAGCGCTGGCTGTAAAAAGAACAGTGGCGCAGAGTGTAGTCCATACAATCCAGGCGTAAAGTCTCGGGGAGATTGTTTGTTCCGACATAGGTTCCTCCATCCACTTCTTTCATTTTAAATCCTTTCCTAGGAAAATCGCATATATTGAATTTCCTCAGGTATAATCGCCGAATGAGAAATGTCATCGTGCTTGGGTGTGGAAGGAGTGGCACAAGTGCCGCGGCGGGAGCAATTATAAGGGGAAACCCGCACTACTATTCTGGGGGTGAGTTTGTTCCGCCGAGAGTTTCAAATCCCGATGGAACCTTTGAGTCGATAAGCATTCGATCGATTAATGAGGATATTCTGTCGAATGTAGTGCCTGCACGACCACACGAACATGATTCTAACTATTTTCATATTCCTAAGCGATGGCAACGCTGGTTGGCACGCATTCCCCTTGATAAACCCATTATTGCCACCAAAACGCAGGAGCAAGAGATCTTAAGGCAGGTTCAGAAAACACCCTTTTGCCTAAAAGATCCACGATTTTCTTACACTCTAAGCGCTTGGAAACCCTTTATTCCTAAAACCACCTTCGTTTGTATGTTTAGACATCCGGCAGAGACGGCGCGGAGTATTCTTAGGTTTGTAGATGAGTTTGAACTTATGAAAGAGTTTAAAATTAACTATGAAAAGAGTTTAGAAGCTTGGTTTTGCCTTAATGAGCACATCTTGGAAAAACATTTTAAAAAGGGCGATTCATGGCTATTCATGCATTTAGACCAGCTCTATTCTCCGGACGGACTCAACAAGTTGGCGAACGTAATTGGAGGAAAAATTAATACCGAAAGTATAAAACCAGAAAGGAAACGAACATTTGTATCCACGAGTGTTCCAAAAAAAATTCAAAATCTCTATGATCGCCTGTGCGAACTCGCAGAATTTCCAAACTAATCCTATTTCAATGGCACAAACACCTTAAACTTCCTCCCATCTTGTTGGAGATGGTGTACTACTTTAATCGTGACCTTGAGTTTCCCTCCATAAAACGCATGCAGCTTGTTTCGAAGTATAGATATAACATTCTCGGATATCGAATCGCGAGGTTGGATTAAAATGGCGCAGGAATTAAACTGTTCTTGACGTACCTGAAACCGTTTTACTAAAGAAACAAGTGGTTCACTACCAAAAATTCTTAAAACATTTCTTGCTGGCAGGATCTCTCCATTGTCGAATTTAAATACGTCGGTAGATCGACTTCGGATCTCCAAAAGTGGTGATCTATTACGACAAGAACAGGAAATATCAGTATGGAGCGCAGCCAAATCACCGGG
Source organism: uncultured Candidatus Saccharibacteria bacterium (assembly GCA_964429815.1). Lineage (GTDB taxonomy): Bacteria > Patescibacteriota > Minisyncoccia > Phycocordibacterales > CAYSCM01 > CAYSCM01. The sequence goes on along the minus strand of CAYSCM010000001.1, from coordinate 157,114 downwards.
CTGGTAACGGATAAGAGGCATGGCGGTGTTGTCGAGAACTGTTATTGTGAGGTTTCCCTCACTACCTGGGGGCACAGATCTGCCCTCGGTATCAAGAATTTCCACAATTACACGCTCGCGAAAAATGTGGTAGTAACCATGCACATCTTTACATTCGAGCGATAGAGGCCCCATCTCCTGAGCTCCATAATGGACGAGCACGGGACATTTAAAATAATCTTCAGCAAGTTTTCTAACTCCGGGTTGCAGCTGCTGTCCTGTAACTGAAAAAAGAGCTACAGGAATGGAGAGGTTCTTTTCTTTAAACTCTCCCGTAAGCCAATGAAGTTCACTTGGAATTATGCGGACTATTAAAGGCTCATTCTTTTGAAGAATTGAGACAAGATGATTCAATTTTGATCCGCTTTCTTTTTCGTCACTCCACGCAAAATAGTCTCCAATCGAAAACCATTTAAATTCGGAACGATGGGATCCATGTGGATAATTAATTTCCGTATAAGCTCCTTTGGTAGCAAAAGTATCAAAAGATAGGGAGTGCTCTTCAAAGGCAGTGACGAATCTAGCCATTACATGAAATGTAAGTAGATTTTTATTGAGAGCCCATTGAAATGGAGTGCCGGTAGTGCTTCCGCCAGAACTTCTCCATACTAGGTGTGGGTCGTTTTCAGAAAAAAGGAGGAGATCTTTTTTGGGGAGATCTACGAGATCAAATCGCGAAATAGGTGGAATGAGAGCAAGATCGGCGAGGCTTCGGAGCAGAGAAGGATTAATGTTGTGCTTTCTAAAATATTGTTGCCACCAAGTGGTTTGGTTCGCAAGTTCGAATATCTTACGCAGGCGCTTCTCCTCGAATTTTCGATACAGAGAGTCGGTTTGTTGGTCCAGAGAAGTTAGAATCCTCGTATAGAGTTTTAGTGTTTGCAAGTAGACCTTGAAAGAAGTGTCATTACGAGCAATTCTATTTTCATCAAAAACAAACTTCGGAACCAGTTTTTCTATTCCTTCAAGTACGTTGTAATAAAAAATCGTTTTAAGTTCCTCGGTCATTTTCATAAAATAGTATAGAAGCTCAATTGCCTGAAGCAAACAGTTAAAGAAAAAAAGGCACGATTCTAGCGAATCGTGCCCTGGTTTCGTTTGTCGGGCAGGAACCTCAACAGCCGCTGAGGTCGTATGTGAGCGTACCGCCCGGCATGGAGCCCGACAGGCTCTTCGAGCCGGGATCGTAGCTAGCGGTCCAGGTCGTCTGCATCGTCTTGACGGTGATGTTCATGCCGTTCACCGAATAACTGTTGACCTCGGTGAGGACCAAGATGGAAAAGTCGTTCTTGGTCTTGACGATGAACTTACCGCTGGCATCCCGGCTCACATGGATCCAGGTGCGACCGCTGCGTCCCGCAGAGTACCGACCCGGAATGCCGCCCGGAGACTTTGTCGAACAGATGGCCAAGATATTCATGAGATCCTGGCCCATCGGCGCCTTGGTTGGCATGGCCGGATCGGCCGCGAGCTGCACGGGACGAAGCTTCTTCGCGTACGGCGCCTCGTTTACAGGAACGGGGTCCGACGCAAGAGTGGGGGAGCTCAGCGCGGCGAGAGCCGCGATGAACCCCAAGAAGGCGATTTTCATGGAAAGATACTCCTGGTTGGGGCTCTCACCGCGAGAGCCTATCTGGAAACCACTATAACCTTTTTTGTAGTTTTGTCAAGACACTTCGATATTTCCCAATAGGAAAGAAGGATTTCAAGGGTCTCTGTCGTACAATTACTTGATGAAATGGATTTTGGGCTTCTCAATTTTGGCTTTTTGGGGGGTGGGAGCTTTTCTCACAGTCCCCATCTCACTCACAGCGAAGCAGGCACTCGAACGCGGAAACTACTACTTTAATGTTGATGGAAAAGGGGAGTATGACCTCGATCGTGCGCAGAACTATTTTGAGAAGGCGCTTGCGCTTGATCCCTCGGTGCCTGATGCGTGGCATCAGCTCGCGCGCATCGATTTTTTACGAGGGAATTTCGATTCGGCGCTCGTGAAGATCAACAAACAACTCGAACTTCACGGAAATTCGCTTATGGCCTCCTACTACATTCGGGGGCTTATTGAGGGCTACCAGAAAAACTACCCGGCGGCGCAGAAGGATTTCCAAACGTTTCTCTCCTGGGATCCGCATAATTGGGCCGCCAATAATGACCTCGCCTGGATGTATTTCTCGCAGGGAAGATTTGCCGAGGCTGAGGCGCAGACGCGCTACGCACTCCAGTTTGATGCTGCGAACCCATGGCTCCTCCTCTCGCATGGTTCGGCCCTCCTCAACCTCGGCAAAAGGGAAGAGGCGCGGCAGGAATTTCTCGCGGCCAAAGTTGCAGCCACAAAACTCACGCCGGAGCAGTGGGATAGAGCGTATCCCGGCAATGACCCAGCCGTCGCAGCGCACGGTGTTTCCGAAATGAGGAGCGCGATCGCTCGCAACCTAGCCCTTGTTGAGAACTGATTTCCTGCGCTGGCGCACTTTACGTATCATAGGAACATGGGTAAATCTCTCGGCGTCCGGGAAATCGTCCTCATCTTTTCTCTTGGCGTTGTCGCACTTCTCGTCATGGCAACACAGAGCCCGTTTCCCCTCGCGGAAAACTCGGTAGAGCTCGGGGTCGTCGCGTACTCGCCAAATGGAGCTTCGGGAGGCGGCGTCGTTCCCGCTTCATGCCCTTCTTATGCGCATATTGCAGGCGAGTGCACCCCAACCTTTACGGGCACTGATCAGACGCCGGGTGGCGGCGGCTCGGGCTCAAGTATTACGATCCTTTCCGGAAGCACCGTGAAGCTCGCCTGGAGCTGCATTAACTCCGCAAGCTCCTCGGGTAGCAACTTTTCGACCGGCGGAGCTACGTCCGGAAATGTCAACGTAACGCCCTCCTCAAGCACGACCTACACTCTCGTTTGCAGCAACGGCAGTCAAGCGACCGTGAATGTCACCGTAAGCACGGCAGGCCTTTCCGTGACGGCGAATCCGGCGACTGTCCGCTCGGGTGAAGCCTCTACCATCACGTGGTCGGCAAGCAACGTCACCGGTTGTTCCATTGCCGGGCCAGGAGTCTCTAGCTCCGGCCTATCCGGCACGACCCATACACCAGCCCTCACCTCACAGAGCACGTACACGCTATCGTGCATTGCCTCAGGCGGTGGTGCTGTTTCCCGCGCGGTCACCGTGGGAATCGTCCCGCGCTTTCAAGAGCAATAGAACTCCGCTCGCATATATTTTGAAATGCACGATATTTCGTGCTCGGAGTTTCTCTGCTCAACAAGCCGGCTATCCGTAAGGCATTTCAAAATATAAGCTCGCTCCCGCCGGAAAAGCACAAATGCACGCACAACACGTCCCGCAAAAGGCGGGGCGGTTTTCATTTAAAATCCAAAGAATTCAAGGAGATGCTCTGCGAGCGATTCACGCTGCTCTTCCTCCGGAAGCTTGCTCAGCACGCTATCGCGCACCTCGTGCGGGTCGGGGAAGCGGACGGAGGGGTTTCGTGAGGAAAGCGGAAGCACGATGTGCGGGGAAAGCGCCTTCTTGGAGCGTAAAATGAGCGCAGGGCGATGCCCCTCATGTCCGGTTTCGACCCAGAAAGAATGGAGCGATAGGTAAGGAAAGAAGTGACGGCCGACCTTGATGCCCCGCTCTCCGATCTCAAACGTGAGGAGTCGCGGCGGCCGGGCGGCAAAGAGCGCCATCGTGAACGCGGCGATAAGTATAAGGACCCCGAAGAGAATATCGCTGAAAAGTATCGCGGTAACCGCAGCGGCGATGGCGAGAATGCCGAGCGCCCAGTACCAGTCGGCACTGCGCTCTCGGTGCTCGTACTCGTAGGCCTGCCACGAAATGGTCTCCATAGAACTTCTCTGTAGTATACCCTTATAGGTCAAGGTGCGCCTGTGCTTGCGCAAAGGTCGTCCCGACTTTCTTCCCCGGGTTGAAAATGCCGAGCGGGTCGAACATGTTCTTCACGTCGACAAAGAGTGAGAGCATGACGGGGCCGAACATTTTCGGGACCCACGGGGTGCGCACGAGCCCGTCATTATGTTCTCCGGTTATTGAACCATGGAAGGAAAGCACGAGCTCATACACCTCGTGGCTCAGTTTCTCGATGAGCTCGGCTATACCGTCGCGCTTTGGGTCGATGAGCGGAATGATGTGAAAATTCCCGTCACCCACGTGTCCCGCCACGGTGTAGGTAAGATCATAGCGCGAGAGGATCTCCTGAAGTTTTGGAAGGAATTCAGGGAGTGAGGAGGGGGGCACCACGAAATCGTCGATAAAGGGAGCGGTGCGCATGCCGCGCACCTTTTTACGCAGCAGGTTGAAGCTCTCGCGGCGGATGGCCCAGTATTTACCCGAATGCCGTTCGTCGGGCGAGATGCGCATGGCTTCGTGAAGTCCGAGCTTTTCGATATCAGTCTGCAGACGCTTTGTGGCATTAAACGCTTCTGCTTGCGTTTCGGCGCGAAACTCTATGAGAAGAACGAGCTTCGGGACGCCACCGCGCAGGAGCATCCAAAGTTCGGGAAGAAAGGAGAGGAAGAGCCCGAGGACGCCGGATTTAAGCTGCGCGGCGAATTCAGGGAAGTATCGTATGGCAAGCGAAAAGGTCTTGTCGTCGTAACTTTCAAAGCTGTCTGGTCCGTGGGTAAGCGCAGCCGGAACAAGCTCACGCAGGTCGGCAAGGTCGCGCAGGAAGATGATGAGCATCGACGAATAGGGCTTCGGGCGTACGAGCTTGAAGCGCATCTTGGTCACGATGCCAAGCGTTCCTTGCGAGCCCACCATGAGCCGTGCGAGATCGAGCCGGCTGCTTCCGTCGCCAATGTCCCACAGCGCATAGCCGGAGGAATTTTTCGACACGACGGGCTTGGCCTGTTCAATTTCGCTACGATGCTCTTGGAGGAGCGCTGCAACCTTCCGGTAGAGTTCCCCTTCGAAGCTTTCCTCGCGCAGTTTATTGCCGAGAGCCTTGCCCTCGAGGGCGCGAAGCGTGTGGGTTTTGCCATCCGCAAGCACTACCTCCAACTCCTCGACGTAGCGGGCGGTTTTACCGTACTTGAGGTTTTTTTCGCCCCCGGAATCGTTGCCGACCATACCGCCTACGGTATTTATTCGCCGGGATGCGGTATAACTTGGAAGCTCAAGCCCTTTCTCGGCCGTTTTCGCATCGAAGTCGCGGAAATAGACGCCTGGCTCGACGATAGCGTACCCCTCTCCCACCTCAAGGGTGCGGGTAAAGTGCGCCGTCATATCCACAATGATGGAATCTCCCAAGGGGCCACCGCTCATGTCGGTGCCCGCGGAGCGCGCCGTGAGGGAGATGTGACGGCCGGCCTTTTTTTGTTCTGTCGCAAACCGCACAAGTGTGCAGAGATCATTCGCGTCGCGCGGCTGTACTACCACCTCCGGCACGACGCGAAAGAGGCTGGCATCGCGACTTGCGCGCTCGAGTGCCTCGGGAGAATCGAGGACCTCTCCCTTCACGACGGCGCGCAACTCGTCCGCAAGCGGGTTCATGGAAATAATCGTAGCATTCATCTGCGGAAGGGGTGGGACTCGAACCCACAAGCCCTTGCGGGCGCCGGTTTTCAAGACCGGTTCCTTACCATTCGGAGCACCCTTCCCTATGTGAGCACCTTATCATTAACCAGATTCTTTTCCAGATAGTGCTCTTCAGCGTGACAGTTCGGGCAAAGTAATTCGAGATTTGACATTTCATTGTGCTTGCGATTCCTATCTTTGTGATGAACGTTGAGGATCTGAATTTTATTGTATCCACATCTCTCGCACGCAGGTCCGCGTAGAGCAAGCAGCCGAATCTTTAGACCACGTTGGTATACGACTTTATCCTTCGGACGTCGTCCATTGTAGGTAAGTCCTGCGCGGTTTGTGTTTGCACAGCCCCGACTACAGGTTTTCTTATGGGCGCTTGCAAGGATTGGAGCTCCGCATACGACACAGGGTCTTTCTTTTCGTTGGGAGATTCCGTAACATACTTGTCCACAAAATGCCCGCCCCCCGCTTTTTTGAAGTTCTCCCGGTCTTCGATAAATTTGTTTCCCACACCTCGCGCAGGCGACGTTCGGATTTCTTTTATACTCCTCCACTCATCCAGTACACCACTCGGTCGAGGCGACAAAATTGTGCTATTGTGCGTACATGCGCGATGCGATGATGGTCATAGGGATAGTGATTTCCGCGGTTCTCCTCGGCGTCATTCTCCTCGGCGCTCCCTCCGTCATCGCCTCTCTCTAAATCATTATGCGGCTCATGGGTATCGACTACGGCAGAAACCGCGTCGGGATCGCTCTCACCGACGAGGAGGGAAACATCGCCTTGCCGCACGCCGTTTTTCCCAATGACCGTATGCTTCTTCCTGATGTTGCCGAGCTCGTGCGTGAAAAGAGCGTCGCCACGGTCGTGATCGGTGAGTCGGTGACGCACGCCGGTGCAGAAAATCCCATCATGGCCGAAATCCGTCGCTTTAAAGCTGATCTTGAACGTGAGCTCGGCATCCCGGTCGAGCTTGAACCGGAACATTTTTCCTCCTTCGAGGCGAGCCGCTTTCAAGGGAAAGAAAAAGGGAAAGGGAAAGCAAGCGATGCCTCCGCCGCCGCTATTATTTTAGAAAACTACCTGGCAAAACATCGCCATGCCTGAAGAAAAGCCGCTCATTTCTCTCGACGATTTCAAAAAGCTCGACCTGCGTATAGGAAAAATTCTTTCTGCGGAGCGGGTACCGCAGACGGATAAGCTCCTGCGCCTTTCTGTGGACCTCGGGGAGGGTGGGTCGCGGCAGATAGTGTCCGGTATTGCGGCGTACTTCCCCGACCTCACCGAGCTCATCGGCAAGGAGTGTTTGTTCGTTGCCAATCTCGAGCCGCGCGTCATCAGGGGGCTTGAAAGCCAGGGCATGATACTTGCCGCGACCGACGATGAAGGACGATTTTCGCTCCTCCACCCCTCGCGCGACGTTCCGGCCGGGATGCGGCTGCGCTAGATTCTTTTTTGTGCGCGCGGCGGCGCGCTATACTAAGGACAAGATCTATGTCCCTTGCGCGCACCACAACCCCTCTCTATTTGCGGCTCTTTCCGCCGCCGCGCTTTCTTACCATGCCATCGGTCGGCATCGACATATCCGATTCGTCAGTCAAGTTTTTGGAGTTTGTCGGACACCCTGGAGAGCTTCGTATAGGAAGGTTCGGGGATCGCCCGATCGCGCCCGGCATTGTCGAGGGAGGGCTCATCAAGGACATCGACGCTCTTGCAAGTATTCTCGGCAAGCTGCGAAAAGAAGAGCATCTTGAGTACGTCCGCGCATCGCTTCCGGAAGAGGAGGCCTATCTCTTTCAGACGAACGTACCCGCCGATGCGGCTCCCTCCGAAGAGCGTACCGTCATCGAGTTTCACCTCGAGGAAAACGTGCCGGTCGGGAGCGCGGAGGCAGTGTTTGATTATGAACCGCTCGCGGCGCCGTCTGCCGAAGGCCAGAGTGTCATTGTCTCCGTTTACAGCCGCTCCATCGTCGAGGCTTACCAGAGCGCTTTTTCAAAGGCGGGCCTCACGGCGCTATCGTTTGAAATAGAGGCCCAAGCCATCGCTCGGTCTCTCATTCCACGGGGAAGCGGTAGAACGTACTTCGTCGTCGACTTCGGCCGGGCGCGTACGGGGCTTGCGATCGTCTCCTCGGGCAAACTTCTTTTTACCGCGACCGTCGAGGTCGGCGGCAATGCGCTCACCGCGGCCATTCGCAAGACGTTCAACGTCGACGAAAAAGAGGCCGAGCGACGCAAGAACGAACAGGGCTTTACCCGAAGCCAAACGGATACCGAACTGTGGAGTTCCCTCATGAACACCATCGCAGCGCTCAAAGACGAGATAAATCGCCATTTCATATACTGGAATTCACGCAAGACGCCAGATAATCGCCCCTACCCGAAGATAGACGAACTCGTACTGTGCGGCGGCAACGGCAACCTTATCGGGCTCTCCGAGTATCTCTCGCAGAGCCTCAAGGTGCCGGTGTCGCTTGGCAACGTCTGGGTCAACGCGTTCTCCTTCGACGATTACATACCGCCGATCGACCGCCCGCACTCGCTCGGCTACGCGACGGTCGCGGGGCTTGCGTTGCGACGATTATGATCAACCTTATCGATCGGGAAACCCGCCGAGCCCTTCGGCTTAGCTACTATATCCGCCTTGCGGCAGCAGCCGTCACGCTCCTCGGGGTCGTGTTTCTCATCGGCGCCGTCTCGCTTCTTCCCACGTACATTTTTTCTCTCTCCAAAAACCGCGAGGCGACGCTTGCCAAAGAAAACCTCGATGCGATCCTTGCTGCGGAAGAAAAAGAGGCGCCCTCCAGCGAAATAGCGGCGCTTAAAGAAAAACTCGGCGTTCTGTCGGGAAGTCAAAGTACCGGGAAGCTCTTTAGCGCCGTGGAAGCGGCACTTGGGGTACGGCCCTCCGGTGTTCGCGTCAACGATATAAGCTACACAAAGCGCGATCAGGGAGGAGAGCTGGTGGTTGTGGGCATCGCGAGCACGCGCGACGCGCTGTTGTCCTACCACAAGGAGCTCAAAAAGGAGGCGCTCTTTTCCTCCGTGATCCTTCCCGTCTCCGATCTTGCCAAAGATAGCGACGTCGACTTCATCCTCACCCTTACGGGCCTGTTTTGACCATGAATGTCTTGCGTAAAAGTGTCCCTCTCATGCTCGCGACCCTCTTCACGTTCGTCGCGGGGGCGTCGCTGCTGTACGTGTACGGCAGGATAACCGCTATTAATGAAGAAACCGCCGGAATCAGCGGCGAGTTGACCCAGAGTTCCCAGAAGGAAGAGCAATTACGCGGCCTCAAGGCGCTCCTTGGTGATACCGCATCGGCGCGACGGGAGGCAGACACCTATTTCGTGGGTCAGGACGGAGTCGTCGACTTTCTCAAGACCATCGAAGAGATAGGTCGGACAAGCCGCGTGGACCTTTCCGTCGATTCCGTGAACGTCGAGAAAGCGACGAAGACTTCCGTCCTCGAAGGCGTGCCAATAGCGATCAAACTCTCCGGCACCTTCGGCGGCGTCATGCGCTACCTCTACCAGTTCGAAAAACTTCCCATCGTTGGCGGCATATCGTTCGCACGATTCACACGTTTCGATCTGGCTTCTTCGACACAGTGGTCCGCCTCCATTACGGCGCATTTTTCCAAACTCGCACCATGAAAGACATATCGCTCAAAGACCTCGGAGGGTGGCTACGTAAACGCTTAGTATCACGCGCGCGGATGCGTAACCCTGCGGGCGACTGGACGGCCCTGCTTTTCGTGGCGCTTATCCTCACGCTCCTCATGTGTTCGCTTTCCGTGTGGATGTATCTGCGTGTTCGCTCCGGCGATTTTTCCGCTCCGGAGTCCGCTCTCCAACCGACGCTCACGGTCGATCGCGCGAAGCTCTCCGACGTGCTTTCCGCGTGGCGGGCGCGCAGCAGTGATTTTGAGCGAGCGCTCTCGCAACAGCCCTCGCTCGTTGACCCTCGCAGGTGAGGTTGCTAGAGTGGCGATGCCTTGCCCCCGTAGTTTAATGGATAAAACTGCGGACTTCTAAGCCGCTGATCGGGGTTCGATTCCTCGCGGGGGCACCCTGATTGACTACCCTGACGACTCCCAAAAGAAGCCCCGCGGGGGTTCCGCGGGGTTCCGGTGTCGTTAGTTACCTTTCCGTACACTCATGCCGAGATGCTTCCTCATTTCTTCCCGACGGGGTCGTTCAACGGCCCGTCGAAATTCTTCAAGATTCGTCCCTCCGGCGCGGAGACATTGATCCGTGGCAAGCTCCCACAGATGTTTCTTCTTGCGAGCCCATGTCAGACACGCCTCGCAACATTTGACATGCTCCCATGCGCCGCGAAGGGAAATTTGGTGTACGCTGAGATGAAGACAGGCAGCTTCAACAAGTGCGTCGCTGTCGAACTCAAACTCCGGGACTTCGGAACCAAAGTCGAGTACATCCCGAAGCTGGAATTTTCTCATCTCATCGAGTTTCGATTCACTGGTAACGCCGGAGGTGTACCAATACCAGTATGTTTCTCTATCGGCTGCCATGTCGTCCTCGCTTGAAGTTTTGTTTGGAGTGCTATGACGAAGCCAAAAACCTTTGCGTATGGTAGCTGGCAAAGAATAGCGAACTCGCGTCGACTCCACCACTTTTACTTCTCAAACAGGCATTCGGTTTCATTCACCATGGACTGGGCGACCTCCTTCTGTCCGACAACCTCTACTTCCCGCAGCTCTGTGGTATAGTGCTGCACGAGGATATCTAAAGTTGCTTGCACGGCGGTCCGAGATCTTTCCCGATATGGTGCACCAGAAAATGTCTGAAGTAAAAAGATTTTTGGGAAGTTGCAGCGTCTCTGCGATCACACTCGTCTGCACTGTTTTTTTGTGGCAACAGACTCTTATTGTGGTTCTGGCCCTTGGCGCTTTGTCTGTCGTAGCTCTCATGCTCCAGCGAAGCCGAACTACCGCGATCGTCTTTATCGTCATTGCGATCCTCGGACCTTTCTCTGAAGCGATTGCTATCTACTATGGCGCTTGGCACTACACGCGGCCCCATTTCTTAGGAGCTCCGCTTTGGCTGCCGCTCCTATGGGGTAACGCCGGGGTTTTTGTAGTTGCGCTCAAGAGATTTCTCGAATATCTTCCGAGAATGCGCGCTTAGCTCAGTTGGTAGAGCGCCCCGTTTACACCGGGATGGTCGGGGGTTCGAGTCCCTCAGCGCGCACAGAATAAATGGTGCTTGGTTTTACCGGCGCCATTTCGTTTCGCGCTGGAGTACACTCTGGGGGAGTGTGCGTAGGGACTCGAAGCCCGATTGAGCATCCGCAGGGCGGATCCAATCGGGGTACTGCTCCTGTAGGGAGAGAATCCCTCAGCGCGCACAACGAAACTTTCTTTTTTTGCATCGGTTATCGAAGCAAGAAGCACACAACAGGAGGTCGAAATGAAATTCCACTTACGGATGTGGGTGGTGCTGGATGGGGGACATGACAAGGACGACCATGTTGGATGGAAGGTCGAGGAATTTGAAGCCGTCAGTCAGAAAACAGCAATCCGGGAGGCTAAAAAGTTACTGAACGGTTTTGTTGCGGAACAAAGAAAAAATAGTTATTTTGAAGGAGCTGGCGCCACATTATATTTGTCGCTTTGGGAAGGTAGGTGGAGGCGAGCGGAACCTGCCGAACCCATGACTCGAGCCCGTCCAGCACGAAAAGAGCGGATTGAATCCAAAAACTTTTGAACCACAAGGTGTTCCAGGCTGGGGCACCTTTTCTCTTGCGACTCGTATATAAATTGAATACTATAGTGTGACGGCGCGGTTTATCCCGCGTTTTAATATAGATGAAACTAGAGCCTCGCAACCATACCCAACAACCGCTTTCGGAACTGAAAGTGCCCATGACGCTTGGCATCATTATGGATGGCAATCGCCGATGGGCGGCGGAGCGAGGACTCCCAAAACTCGAAGGACATCGGGCTGGCTTGAACAAAATAAAAGAAGTACTTGTATGGTGCCGAGAGGCCGGCGTCAAGAACGTCGTCGTCTACGCCCTCTCCACGGAAAACCTCAAGCGCACCGCCGAGGAAGTCGCCTACTATCAAAAACTTATCCGTGTCGCGGTACGCGGGTTTCTCGCGGAATTCAAACGAGAGGGTGGGGTGCTCCACGTCGTCGGCGACCTTTCTCTTCTACCGAAGGACACCGAGAAGATCGTCAGACGGGCAGAGGAGGAAACGAAAGGGAGCGTGGGGGAATTCAATTTCTACATAGCGCTCGCCTACGGGGGTCGCAATGAGCTCGTGCACGCGGTAAAAAGCATAGCGGCGAAAGGTCTAAAACCAGAAGAGATAACGGAAGATGTGGTCGCGAACAATCTCATGACCGCGGGAATGCCGGACCCCGACCTCATCATCCGCACCTCCGGTGAACAGCGCCTCTCGGGCTTTTTACCCTGGCAGAGCGTTTATAGCGAATTGTATTTTTCGAAAACCTATTGGCCGGCCTTTGCAAAAGAAGAATTCACGAGCATTCTCAAAGAATATGCAGGCAGGAGCCGACGCATGGGCCGCTAAGGAGCCGACGGTTCTCTATGAGGACGATGATGTCCTCGCTCTTAATAAACCCTCCGGCCTCGCCGTGCATGCGGATGGTCGGAATAAGGCCCCGACGCTCTCAGATTGGGTGGGGGAACGCTACCCCGGGCTCGCTGACGTGGGGGAGCCGATGCGTGCTCCGGATGGTACCCTCATAACGCGTCCCGGTATCGTGCACCGACTCGATCGGCAAACCTCCGGTGTCATCATTCTTGCGAAAAATCAGAGAGCTTTCGAGTATCTCAAAAAAGAATTCCAAGAGCGTCGCGTCGAGAAAAAATACCTCGCCTTCGTGCACGGGCTTATCAAGGAAGAGGGTGGCGTCATCGACCGTCCCATCGGCACCTCCCGCAAAGATTTTCGATTGCGTAGTGCGCAACGCGGCGCTAAGGGAGCGCTTCGGGAAGCGGTGACCGAGTACGCCGTCCTCAAACGCGGGGAGGGGGTCACCTATGTCGAGGCACGCCCGAAAACCGGGCGCACGCACCAGATACGCGTCCACTTCAAGGCCATCAATCACCCCGTCGTCGGCGATGCGCTCTACGCCCCAAAGCACACACCGCTTCTTGGGTTTACGCGCCTGGCGCTTCATGCACGCTCCCTCTCCTTTACCGCCGCGACAGGGAAGATCATCCTAGTCGAGGCTCCGCTCCCCGCGGATTTCGCCGATGCCGCGGCTCAAATCGGGCTTTAGTTGCGGGGCGTATCCCACCGTGCTAGAGTGGGCGACGTTATGCAAAAAACGGCAGTAAAAATCTCTCCTGTTGATATCGAAGCGCGAAAAACACTCGACCTTCGTGCGGGAGATACCGTGCGGGTGAGCCAAAAAATCGTCGAGGGCGGCAAGACGCGCCTCCAGGCGTTTGAAGGACTGGTGCTCGCGCGAAAGCACGGCGCCGAACCGGGCGCAACCTTTACCGTACGTCGTGTCACGAGCGGGGTAGGGGTAGAAAAGATTTTCCCACTCTACTCTCCCATGATCGAATCGATCGAAGTGCTCCGTCGCGCAAAAGTCCGCCGCGCCAAGCTCTACCACGTGCGCGAAAAGGTGGCGAAAGAAATCCGCCGCCAAATGAGAAATACCCTGGTCATCTCCCAAAAGGCGAGCGCCTCCGATACCAAGCACGCTGCCTCGGCAGAAACGCCAACGGAGTCGACTCCCACGGAAGAGACCCCAGCGGAAGTTAAATAAACAAGAACGCCTTTTCTCAAAGGCGTTCTTGTTTTGGTGCGCGGGAGAGGACTTGAACCTCCATGCCCGTAAGGGCGCTACCACCTCAAGGTAGTGCGTCTGCCAATTTCGCCACCCGCGCGTACAGCACATCATAATGATTTTTTCCATTTCTACAAATAGAAAACCCGCTCGCTTGTGGCGAACGGGATTAGTGTGAATGCGGGTGCCCCGAGTGATTGTGTCCACGATGTTCGGTGGATTTCTTAGATCCATGGCGAACCATGTAGTGGAGCGCGAGGTCGCCGAGAACGAACAGCCCGATGAAAATCGACAGTATGGAGTCGAACCAGGCGAGTCCGGTCGTCAGGACGAGCACTCCGCCGACAATCACTGAGCAGTGGATGAGGAAGTCCTTGAAGAAGTGTCGATGCTGGACGTCGTGTGCATCATCCTTGTGCTCATCGGCGACCAAACCGTGCGAGCGCATTTGGACCACGGTGAGTGGGGCGCATATTAGAGCGGCAGCGATCATGTACACGCTGTTGACGTTGTGTGGGTCGCCGAAACGAGTGATTGCCTCGGCGATGACCCACATGATAACGGCCACGAGGAGTATCAACCCAGCTCGAAACGCGCACGGTCTCACCTTCCCACGCCGCGTTCCACGCGCGACGAGTACAGCAGTGATGAGGTTAATGATGAGGGAGAGATTATCCCCCGCCACATGTCCCGCATCGGCAAACAATGCGAGGCTATTGGAAAAGTAGCCGGCAACAAGTTCGACAACGAGAATGAACGCTGAAATGGCGAGCATTTCTGCGTAGTGCTTCGCTTCGCACCAACAGCGCTCCTCATTCGAGAGCGCCGTGCACGAAGCGCGGTGCCCAGGAAGTGCCATGCAACTCCTCCTCTGTACGGTGTCTGTCGCGAGACTACCACAGCGGCACAAATCGGCAATCAATGGCACAAATGCACTGCCTATGTATACTGCCCGTATGCTCTATACCGGCAAAGGTGACAACGGCACCATGAAAACGCTCAAGGAGGAGCCGGGTAAGCGCATTTCCAAAGCCTCGGCTATCAGTGAAGCTCTCGGCTCTCTTGATGAGGTCAATTCGTTTCTCGGCGTCGTTAAAATGCGCGCCAAGGCGGAAAAGCGGGAACTTCACGGCATACCATTCATCGACATCGTCCACGGGCTCCAGAAGAATCTTTTCATCGTGCAAGCGGAAGTTGCGGGCGCGGAAAAGACCATCGAGAAAAACAAGGTAACGGCAATCGAGAAGCTAGTCGATACTATCGAAAAGGAATTGCCGCCCATCACGACTTTTTCCATCGCGGGAGGAACGGAACTCTCCGCGCTCTTCGATACTGCGCGCGCCATGGCGCGTCGGACGGAACGCAAGGTCATTGCGGTCGCCGATGAGGGAGAGCGCTCCGTTGGCGAACACACGAGGGCGTTCCTCAACCGCCTTTCTTCTATCCTCTTTGCGCTCGCTCGACTAACGAACAGACAATCTGCTATAAAAGAGGACGCTCCCGATTATCGCTAACAGGAGTGATAATCAAAGGATGGTGCCTATAGTGTAGTGGTAACACAACAGATTGTGGCTCTGTTATCCCCGGTTCAAATCCGGGTAGGCACCCCTGATAGGTCTTAATCGAACTGTCTATTTGAGCAGGAAAAATGCGTCCGCTTTGCCGTCCTCAATGAACTTGTTTGAGGGCACGAGCTTCAGAAGTTCACTGCGAAGTTCCTGCTCGAATTCGCCCACGCTCTCTCCAAAGAGACGTTTAGTGGCATACGACGTAGAGTATAAAAATCCAATTATTTCATCGATGTTGCGTTCTGTTGTGTAGGGATATTCCTTAAATTCAAAAGTGTGGAATGGCGACTCGGCAATTAATTCCTCAAATGGCCGTTTTTTCGGAATAAAATCTTTGTGCAGGTGATCCCCGGCGCGCCTATCTTCGCCAAGATATTTTACGATCAGTTCCTTGCGCTTCATCTTCCAATCCTCGGTTTTTTCTTTGCCGCGCACCGGCGACGTGTCGCCAATAATCACCATTCCTCCAGCATTTTCTGTGATGCGATAAACATTCTCAAAAACAACAGGCTGTTTCATCCAATGAAAAGAAACTCCTGCTGTTGTGAGACGCACAGACCCATAACTTTCGTCGAGATCTTCTGCTTTGCCTTGTGTCCAAGTTATATTTAGGGCGCCTTGTTCCTTTGCTTTTGACCTCGCCTCTGCCAGCATATCTGAGCTCGGATCTAGGCCAGTGGCTCTTTCGAAATAAGAGGCGAGAGGAGTGGTCAACTCACCAGTTCCACAGCCCAAATCGAGAAGGCGACCCTTTCCATCAAGATGGTAGTAGGAAGCAATATCTTCTAACAACTGCTTTGGGTAAGGGCGACGATACCGAGCGTAGTACCAAGCCGTGCCTTTAAAAATGTTTGAAGGATTGGGGCCGGCATCTTCCATAACGTTAGTCTACACTCGCTCCGCCATAATTTGGAGGGTGGCTATGATGTTCAACTTCTCCTTCACCCCCGCCATGTACTCGGGATCTGATAGAATGGCCATGAAGTCAGTCGTATTAACTGCACCCCTCTGACCCAGGTAAAATAGAGTGATGCATACAAAACTCACCAATAGGGAAACTGTTGCCGAAGGCACGATGCGTTTTTATTTTGAAAAGCCGGAGGGGCTCACCTATATCGCGGGACAGACGATCGACCTCACCCTCGAAAACCCACCGGAGACCGATGCGGAGGGGAATACGCGCACCTTTTCACTGGTCTCCGCTCCACATGAGCACGAACTTAGTATAACGACCCGCATGCGGGACACAGCCTTCAAGCGCACGCTCAAAAGTATGGCGATCGGTACGGGTCTTTCCCTTGAGGGTCCGATGGGTTCTTTTCGCCTCCACACCAACGAAAAACGCCCGGCGGTATTTCTGGCGGGCGGCATCGGCATCACGCCTTTTTTCTCGATGATTAAGGATGCCCTCCACCGAAAACTTCCCTACGAACTCTGCCTTTTTTACTCCAACAGACGCCCCGAAGACACTGCCTTCCTTGCCGATCTTCAAAGTCTTGCGGACGAACATAAAAACTTTCACCTCATAGCAACCATGACTGATATGGAAAAATCGCGGCAATCGTGGAGCGGGGAGAGAGGCTATCTTGATGAGGCAATGCTCGGGCGCCACCTCGGCGACCTCACAGCTGCGATTTTCTACATAGCAGGTCCGCTAGGGATGGTCGCTGCCATGCATAAGATGCTCTCCGGCGTAGGCGTTTCCGAAGACGACATCCGCTTTGAGGAGTTCGCCGGATACTAGATCCGCGTTACACTGTGAGTGTCATCCTGACTCGAGCAGTCAAAGGACGCTCGCTAACCTAATGGAGATCAAGGAACTTGGGCACGTGGTGCTTTATGTAAGCAACGTAAAGAGGAGCGCGGATTTTTATCGCGACACGCTCGGCTTTCGAGAAATAGGCCGATTCCCGGGAGCTGCCGCTTTTTCTTCCGGCCGCACCCACCATGAACTGCTCCTCATAGAAGTAGGGGGTAGGGCACCGGAGAGAGCCTTTCCCGAGCCGGGTCTCTACCACATCGGTTTTAAAATCGGCGACGGGGCCGAAGCGCTCAGGGCCGTGTACCAAGAGCTTAAAGGAACGGTCGAGATCGTCGGTGCAAGCGATCACGGTGTGACCCACAGTCTCTACATACGGGACCCGGACGGCAATGAGCTCGAGCTTTACGCCGATATCTCTGATGTCTGGAAGCGCGATCCGCGTGCATTTATGACCCCTGTGAAACCGCTCCCACTTGGGGAATACTAAGAGAGCGCTCACGTCATGATTTACCTCATCGCCGCTGCTGCATGTGGCGCCACACTTCTTGGCGGGATTTTTGCTCTACGGTTGCGGGATCGTCTCCATCTTGTTCTAGGGTTTTCTGCGGGTGCCATTATCGCGGTGGCCTTTTTTGATCTTATCCCTGAAGCTCTCGAGCTTGCTGGCGGAACCTTCAAGCCCTCATTTATTGTCTCCATCATGGCCCTAGGATTTGTTCTCTATCTCGTTCTTGATAGGCTCATTTTACATCATGCCCACGGGGGAGATCACGCGCACACCCATCGAGGAAGTTTCGGAGCTGGAAGCCTCTCGTTCCACAGTTTTCTTGATGGTATTGCGATCGGACTTGCCTTCCAGGTTTCCTCCGCTGTCGGGCTTATCGTCGCCGCGGCGGTGCTAACGCATGATTTCTCCGACGGCATCAATACGGTCAATCTGATTTTACGAAGCGGAAGTGATCGGCGTCGCGCCTTTCACTGGCTGTTGGTAGATGCAGCAGCGCCTGTCGTCGGTGTTCTCTCGACCTTTTTCTTTAGCGTACCTCAGACATCGCTTGGTCTGCTCCTCGCGCTCTTTTCCGGATTCTTTCTCTATATCGGCGCTGCCGATTTGCTTCCTGAGAGCCATCACGCACACCCCATGCGCCTCACCACGGTGATGACGCTCATTGGTATTGGATTGCTCTACGTTGTCATACGTCTCGCCGGTGTCTAGAATGTATGCAGAAAGGAGAAGCCCATGAAAGTAGCAACGCTGGTTCATATTCGCAGAGGTGACAAACTCCTGCTCGGAGAAAAGAAAAAGGGCGAGATCGGCAAGGGCGTGATTGTTGGTCCTGGGGGGAAACAGGAAGCGGGCGAGAGCCTTACGGGGTGTCTTCTGCGCGAAGTGCGGGAAGAGCTCGGGATATTCCTTGACGAAGGACGTCTTCGGAGAGTCGGCATCATAGTATTCTTCGCGGCAGGAGTTCCCGACTTCGAAACGCACGTGTACGAAACAGACTATTTCACCGGCGAACCGCGCGAGACGAACGACATGATTCCGCGGTGGTTCGACGTCGCCGAGCTGCCGTACGAGCGCATGTTTGAGTCGGATCGCCACTTTCTACCGAGACTTCTTGCGGGAGAGAAAATACAGGCAAACGTCTACTATCGAAACCGTGCCGGCGATTTTGACCATATAGACTTCTTCGTGCCGTCATTCTAGCGGCCTCGATTTCGTCGAGGCTGCTTTTTTATGCTAGGCTCTTACGCATGGCAGAGCTCACACCCAAAGAGCAGTACGAAGCGCGTCGCGCCCAAGAAAAAAAAGAAAGGCCGACGACACCGGGAGCCTCGGTCCGTCGCCGTGGCACAGGACGTTTCATCGGGTGGGGCGTCGCCCTCCTTGTCTTTATCGGGCTTGGGTACGCGCTCTGGAGCGCCGTCTCGGCCGAGATTCCGAAAGGCCCCGACAGGAGCATCGCATACACTATCGTGGGCCGGGAGCATATTCCGGAAGGTTCGCCGCGACCCACTACCTACAACAGCAACCCCCCGACCTCCGGACCTCACTTCGCCACGCCGGCACCGGTCGGTTTTTATGGCCGCGGGCTTCCGGACATGCGCGTCGTCCACAACCTTGAGCACGGCGACGTATGGATTTCCTATAAGGGCTCCGTCTCATCGACGACAATTCAAGCGCTCAAGGGGCTTCTTGATGGCGTGAAGGTTATTGTCACGCGCCGCAATGAAAACGACACCGACGTGGCCGCCGCCGCGTGGGGCAGGCTCGACAAGTTCAATCTGGCGGGGGCGACGACTTCCCTCGACGAGCTACAGCGCCTTCGAGATTTCATTTTGCGCTACAAGAACCGCGGTCCGGAGAGCGCTCTTGATTCGGCGACGATGCTTGGGACCTCGACGTCCGGACAATAGCCGGTAACGGAAGCTTCATTATTCCGTCATCTTCTGCGTACACGGATGCGTTATACTTTATTAACTCAATTCACTCAGTCATTAAAACTATTTTCTATGTTTGATCAGTCGGCAGATCCAAAAACAAAACTGTGGCTGTCGCGTGCGGCGCTTGCGACCATGGTCGTCCTCGGCTTCTACCTCCTCACTCTCACGGTCGGCGCTTTTATGAATTTGCGCTACATCGGCTCGGGCGTTGCCCCCACCAACACCATTACGGTCCAGGGGGAAGGCGAAGTCTATGCGACCCCTGATGTCGCCACCTTCTCCTTTTCAGTAGTGCAGAGTGCGAAAACGACCGCTGAAGCGCAGGCGGCGGCGACCAAAAAGATGAACGACGCGCTAGCCTATCTCAAGTCGCAAAACATCAACGAGAAAGACATCAAAACGACGGGTTACGCTATCTACCCGAAATACGACTACGGGACCATCCAGTGCTTCGCCTATCCGTGCCCGCAGGGGAAGCAGACGCTCATCGGCTACGAGGTGTCCCAGAGCGTTGAGGTGAAGGTGCATGACACCGCCAAGGTTGGCATGCTCCTCGCCGGGGTCGGGAAGCTCAATGTCGAAAACGTCAGCGGCGTTTCCTTCACGCTCGACAATGAGGACGTGGCGAAAGATCAGGCTCGCACGAAGGCCATCGCGCAGGCTAAGGGCCGCGCGCAGGAACTCGCGCAGGAGCTCGGGGTGCGCCTTGTGCGCATCGTTTCCTTCAACGAAAACGGTGGACCCGTCTACTTCGATAAGGCGACCGCGTACGGGGCGGGAGGGGCACCGTCGACGGCTCCGGAAATCCCGGCAGGACAGAACCGCTACGCGAGCAACGTCACCATCACCTACGAGATACGGTAGATATTGACAAATTAACTATTCTGTGCTTGAATGAAACAGCGACCCTGAGGGTCGCTGTTTTGTACCTTCCGCACTTCAACCTGTAGGGGTCTTCCATGACGGTGGTTTTCCTGACGTTCGACGAGTGTCTCGAGCGTGCCCAAAGTGGCACCGCTGAGGGCGACGGCAAGTTGATCAACGCGGCCCTCCACAGGGCGATGGACTACGCCCGCGCCGAAAATGGCGATGACTGGAGTCGGCTCGCCGACTCCATGACCGAAGGCAGGGCGCACTTGTCGCGCTCGACCTACGAGCGCTTCCTCGGCGCCTGCTCCTTCGACGAACCGCGCAAGCGGTTCGCGAAAGTGGCATTCGAGGACGCGATCGTCGCCCTCGCGTCGGTTCAGGACCGACCGGCCACGGCCGAGGACGTGCGGCACATGTGCCGCGCGGCCCAAGCCGCGTCGATTCTGGGGTTCTGCCTGGTTCGCCTCGGCGGCGTCTGGGGCTTCCGCTTCGGGAGTTACCCGCATGGGGAAGCAAACGTCGGGAAGAAACTCCTTCCCGGCCCCGCGTATAAGGCCCTCAGGGCACACTACGCGCTCGGCCACTCCGCCGCGGAGCCCTCCGACGTCGACATTGAGGCCATGAAGATCCATGGCTGGAGCGTCGACCGTCGCCCGGACGGCCCCTTCTGGGCGGTCACCTTCCGCAAGGAGGGAAGGACCATCTCGCGGCGCTATCCGCGCGACCGGCAGGTGAAACCCGCGGGCGACAATGTCGTCGTCCTGCCCAACTCGCCGCAGGAGAGCCCCAAGCCCTCGCGCGCCGAGCGTGAGGCGCGTCGGGCGGAAAACCGCACGCGCCGCCTCGAGGACCAGCCCAAGAAAGGGCCGGTCGGGCAAAAGCAGTACCGGTCGTCCAAGTAATCCCTTGCACGCAAGACCTGGTTTCGCAAGAAACCAGGTCTTTTTCTTTATTGACAACGCTCCGAAAAGGGAGTAGGGTTTCTGTACTAGCAACCCCCGCAAGGGGTTTTTTAATAGGAAAAAACTCTCATGAGCCTCATCGACTATCTCAAGGAAACCAGGGCCGAACTTCGGCACGTATCGTGGGCGACCCGTCGCCAAGCGATCGTCTTTACACTTCTCGTCATCGGCATCTCGATCGGCGTGTCGCTCTTTCTCGGCGTCTTCGACGCAGCCTTTACCTACGGGCTTCAAAAAATAATCTAAATTATGGCAAAACAAGCTTCAACGGGTGAGCGGCACTGGTACGCGATCCACACCTACGCCGGCTACGAAAACGCGGTCGCGCGCAATCTCAAGCAGCGCATAGAATCGCTCGGCGTTGGCGAAAAGATTTTCGACGTGGTCGTGCCGACGGAGCGCAAGATAAAGGTGAAAGGCGGCAAGCGCGTCGAAGAGGAAGAAAAAATATACCCAGGCTACGTGCTCGTCGACATGGTTGTCGACGACAATTCTTGGTACGTGGTGCGCAACACGCCGCGCGTGACCGGTTTCGTTGGCTCGGGAGTCAATCCAGTGCCGCTTACGGAGGAAGAGATCGAAAGCCTCTTCCGTCGCATGAAGAGCGAGACGGTAAAACACAAGATCGACTTCAACCTTGATGAGCCGGTCGTCATTGTTGACGGGCCGTTCAAGGATCTCGAGGGGCGCATCGGGGAGGTGGATGAAGAGCGCGGCAAGGTGAAGATTATGGTTCCGATGTTCGGCCGCGAAACGCCGGTCGAACTTGATTTCTTGCAGGTTCGGAAGATGTAAGCTAGATTTCTACTCTCATGGCAAAGAAAGTAATCAAAAAGGTAAAGCTCATAGCTCCCGCCGGAAAGGCGACTCCCGCACCACCGCTTGGCCCGACGCTCGGTCAGGCGGGTATCAACATCGGCGACTTCGTCAATAAATTTAACGAAAAAACGCGTCCGATGATGGGAGACATGATCCCGGTCGAGATTTCCGTCTACGAAGATAGGAGCTACGACTTCATCCTGAAGACCCCGCCGGCAAGTAACCTCCTCATGAAAGCGGCCGGTATCGAGAAAGGTTCGGGGAAGACGCCGCTCTCTCGCGCTGGCGTTGTTACCAAGGCGCAGGTTCGCGAGATCGCTGAGAAGAAAATGGCGGATCTCAATGCCAAAGATATCGAGGGTGCCATGCGCATCATCGAGGGCTCTGCTCGCTCGATGGGGATCGAAGTAAAATAGGTGAGCCAACTCAAGTAAAAAGATAAAACGCCGTCAGCGGAGCTGACGGCGTTTGTGTTCGAACGTATCGCACATGCGATCGTACACGTATGTTCCAATAAAAACGGTAAGCAGTATCCAAAAAAAAGAACAAATAAACGCAGGTTCGCGATATTTGTCGAGAACTTTATCCTCGAAAATAAGAAGTGGAAGCAAGGGTATGCTCTGTAGAGACACTTGAGCAATCAATCCGACCGCGAGAGCTTGCCAGTCCTCTCGGAGAACGTCCCAGAAGGCTTTTAGAGAGTCCATGAGCCACCTCCATCCGGAGTGACTCTACACGAAATGTGCGTATAAGACAAGCGAAGGAAAAACCGCCGCGACGAGAGTCGCGGCGGTTTCCTATCGTTCAAGGGTTACGAATCGGTAGTGTACGTTTTCGTGAACACCCCTCTTCTCAAAGAGTGTTCTCGTAAACTCGCGTTCGTATTCTGGAAAGAACACATCGCCATCCTTCTGCTCATCGATGAGAGTGAGGTAGAGGCGATGGGTGAAGGGAAGTGCCTCCTCGTAGATCTGCGCCCCGCCGCCAATGAAGACTTCCTGGTCGGAGAGCGCACGGGCTCTGCGAAGTGCCATCTCGAAACAGTTGACGACGACGGCGCCCGGCTTACCCCAACCGACTTCCCGGGTAATGACGATGCTGGTGCGCCCGGGGAGGGGCTTACCAAGCGAGGCGAGAATGGAGCAGAAGGTACGTCTTCCCATCACGACGGGATGTCCCATCGTGAGCTCCCTAAAGCGCTTTAGATCCTCTGGGATACGCCAGAGGAGCTTGTTGTCCTTGCCGAGCTCGCGGTTTTTCCCAAGCGCGGCGATGATGCTCACTCTCTCCGGCATGACTCACCTATGCGGTTGCGAACCCACCTAGCTCTATACAATAGTTCGCCCGCAGCGGCAATCTTTCGCCGGGCTTCCTTCATGGTAGGGTTTTCTCAGTCAGTTACTTGTGAGGTTAGCAAAATGAACGACATCACCAAGGTGGCGCCCCTTCCACACACGGACGGGCACCAAAGGACGATCCCGAATCCCGTTCATAAGCGCGCGTTGCGCATTTTGAAAGGGAGGGCGACCTTTGAAGATCGCTACTTCGACAACCACCAGGAGCTTGTTGAGGTGGTCGATCACGTCCATTCAATGGGCTGCGTTGTGGCCTTTACGACCGGCGTATGGGATATGTACCACGTCGGTCACGGCAGGTACATCGAGACCGGCAAGATCGAAGCGAAGAAACTCTATCCCGAGGCTGAACTCGTGATGGTGGTCGGCATCGATACCGACGAGCTCACAAAAGCCCGTAAAGGGCCGACACGCCCGCTGACGCCAATGGCCGAGCGCTGCGAAGTTCTCGGGCAAATGCGGGAAGTGGACATCATCGTGCCGCAATACGAGGCCGATACGCTCTTCAAGCTCGTGAAGCACGATGTGCGTATCGTCTCCACGTCGACAAAGGATTTGCCAGCGCTCGATGGTATCAAGAGGTACTGCGAGCACCTGGTAAATTTGCCGCCGCAAGCGGAAACGTCGACAACAGCCATCATTCGCAGGCTCGCCATGGATGGCAAGCTCGAGATGATGAAGGACTTGCGCGCACGTCTTGGTCAACTGATCGAGGAGATGGACCGTGGACTCGGCACCGGCTCTTAAAACGCTCGTTGCCTACATACCCGCTCCACACAGCGGGTATGTGGAGCTCTTCCATACATACGCCGGCGGAGAGCTGTGGATTCTCGGCGAAGACTTCATCAGCGAGCACAAGTCGTTGGTGCGGCATTTGCCGGGATTGAAGCCCCAGACCGCAGCGGCCATGATCCGCGCACTCTACCTCTTCGAGCGGGTTGAGGTACTCACGAGGGAGAACTTCCATACCCTTGCCGCTCGTCGGATCGCGATGCCGGACGAAGATATCGCCCGGCTCTTTGCGAAGATGTACTTCTCCGATCGAGAAGTGGAGTTCGACTCCGGATGGAAACTACGCTGGGATTGGACGACGACGACGCATAAAAAGAATCCCGAAGAGGGTGTCGTCGTATCAAGAGAGGGTCTTGATCGAGAACTCATGCGGCGGGCGTACGCCTTGGCGAAACGCTCTCCCGACTGGTGGCGTCAAATTGGGGCGCTGCTGTGCCGGGATGGGAAACCACTCCTCGTGGCCTTCAACACCCATCTGCCGCTTGAGCAAACCGCTTACGTTCTTGGCGATCCCCGAAGCAACTTCGAGCCGGGGCAGCACATTGATGCCACTCTCTCCCTCCATGGGGAGAACGGCCTGATCTCTGCGGCAGCGAAACGCGGAATCTCCACGGACGGTTGTGACCTCTACTGCACCACCTTCCCGTGTCCTCCGTGTGCCGCCGCCATCGCAAACGCCGGCATTCGAAGACTCTTCTACGCTGAAGGGTACTCGTTGGTGGCGGGAGCCGACACCCTCCGTTCTCGCAACGTCGAGATCGTTCGCGTGGAACTTCACGACGCCCTCGTTTCTAGCTAGAAACGAGGGCGTTTTTTCTTATAACTAAGGTCAACACCGATCGGCTCAGTATGTTTCCCCCGTTTTGTGCCGAGAATCACGTTGGCGTGAAGATGGGCGACCGAGGCGGCCGAATAGCGCGGATCGCCAAAACGCACATAAAGACCTCCTCCCGGCAATTTGAATTTTTTAACAACGTAGCGAATATGCGCGAGGAGCTCCTTCCATGCCGCGTCGCTCATCGAAGTCGGATTTTCAATATGTCGTCGATGTACGAACAGGAAATGATGCTTCGTACCCGCGTAGGGATTCATGTTTTTCGTCAGGAGCCAGTGGGAGCCGCGCTTCAAAATAGGTTTTGTGTGGTATTTCAAAAAATGTTCTTCACAAAAGGGGCACACACGGTCTTTGATAATGCGGTCTATCACCTGTAAGTAGTTTTTTCGTCCTAGGGCAGCGTTTCGGTCGACATACTTTTTTGCCATGGAGCTGACTATACAAAAGAAAGCGCTCTCCCGACAGGGAGAGCGCGGCAGTTTACGGCGCGTAGGGAATCGACAGTGGCGGGTGCGGATCGTATTCCCGCAGCTCGAAGTGTTCAATCCTGAAGTCGAAGAGATTTGTCACCGACGGGTTTAGATGGAGTGTAGGGAAGGGTTTTGCCGGCCGGGAGACGAGCTCCTTGGCCGACTCCACCTGATTCTCGTAGATGTGGGCATCCGCAAAGGAGTGGATGAAGTTGCCTGGCTCACGACGAAGGACCTGACAGATCATGAGAAGAAGAGCGGCGTATTGAATCATATTGTGCGGCACTCCGATCGGAAAATCGGCAGAGCGTTGATCCATACGCATGTCAATTCTTCCCAGGTCTCGCAGGTGAAGTTCGCCGTGGCAAGGAGCCACAATGACCTTACGATTCGGCCCTCGAGCCGTGTATTCAGGCCTGTTATTCACGACGCGGTGTGTACGAAGTTTCGGGAAGTTTTGCATTTGCTCGAGGAGGAGTTCGAACTGATTGAACGTACTCCCGTCGGCCCGCTCATAGTGACCAAAGACACCACCGTAGGAGCCAGGCCCCATGTCGTTGGGGGAAAGCCCAAGCTCGGTACCTTTCCCGCGATAGGGGCTCCAGAACGCCTTGTTGACGCCGAACGATTCGATTTCATCAATGTCACGCGCTCCATTGATGAATGCGAGAATTTCGGCGACCGCACTTTTCCAGGAGCCAAGTTTGCGCTCCGTGATGAGTGGGACCCCATTGCGCAGGTCAAAGACCATCGGTCGGAGCGTTCCGAAGCGGGTGAGTGCGCCGATGCCTTGCGGCAAACCTTTAGCGAGAATGCCGTTTTCGAGGATATCGACGAGGCGCTCCCGATACTGCGTGTCGGGGGTACGCTCGGAGAGCGGTTTGTAGTCCATGGGTTTCCCCTCGGTTGTTGAACAAGACTGCGGCAAGCCTAGCGGGGGCCTATGAGAGTGTCAAACGCCCGTGCATAAGTGGCTACAGCTCCGCTCGAACTCACCGTATAGTGAAGACAGTATGAAAAATCTTAATCGCATTAGTAAGTTCTGGTACCGCCCATGGGCGGGACTTTTACTCATCCGCGTTGCGGCCGGCCTCATGTTTATCAATCATGGCTGGATGAAATTCAGCAACATGACCGCGACCGTCGCATTTATGGGAAGCCTCGGCATTCCGGCCTGGCTTGCCTACCTCGTGCCGGCAGTCGAGCTTCTCGGCGGTATCATGCTCGTCGCGGGTATTCTCACGCGCGCGGCCGCGGTCGGCACTGGCCTTGTCGCACTTTTTGCCTTTATTCTTGTGACGCTTCCTAAGCGCGGCCTCTCCGGCTCAGAACTGGAGCTTCTCCTCACCGCGGTCTCTTTCGGTATTGTGCTTTCGGGTTCCGGCCGAGCGCGCCTTCTCCACGTGTTCGAGCACGACTGATCCGTACTATCTTTACAAAACCGCGGCCGCTTCGGCGGCCGCGGTTTTTGTTCGGACGCTGACAAGCGCTACGGGCAAGCCCATGCTATGCTCGCCTCAATGACGCACGCTGGCACCCCACAAGAACTTACCTTTCAAGGGCTCGGCATCGCGCCCGGTATGCTTGAGATACTTTCGCATCTTCGGTTTACGACCCCGACCCTCATTCAGCACAAAGCGATCCCGCTCGCCCTTGAGGGCAAGGATCTCATCGGCATCGCGCAGACCGGGACCGGCAAAACGCTTGCCTTTGGTATCCCGATGATCCAACGCCTCGCCCAAAGCGGGGGCGCCGGTCTCGTCGTCGTTCCGACGCGTGAACTTGCACTGCAGGTGGATGAAGAATTTCAAAAACTGGGGCGTGTGAATGGGTTGCGCACCGCCGTTCTCATTGGTGGTATGGGTATGGAGCCTCAACTCAGTGCAATTTCTCGCAAACCACACGTCATCATCGCGACCCCGGGGCGACTCATTGACCACCTTAATCAAAAAACGGTCAAGCTCGATGGCGTACATCTTCTCGTGCTCGATGAGGCTGACCGCATGCTCGACATGGGCTTTCTTCCGCAGGTGAAAAAAATTATTGCAGCTGTTCCACGGGAGCGGCAGACTCTCCTTTTTTCCGCCACACTCTCACCGGAAATTATGAAAATCGCTTCCACAACGATGAAGCTTCCCGTCTCAATTGAGATCGCACCACAAGGAACAACTGCGGAGAAGGTAACCCAGGAAATTATCATGGTGCGCACCAAGGAGGAGAAGTCGCACGCACTCTCGCGCATTCTCAATGAATACCGCGGCTCTGTCATTGTTTTTACGCGCATGAAATTTGGCGCCAAGCGCGTTGCGGCCGCACTTCGTGCGCAAGGGCATAGCTCCGCGGAGATTCACTCCAATCGCTCGCTCAACCAGCGCAAGGAAGCGCTCGAAGGATTTAAATCCGGCCGATATCGTGTCCTGGTCGCTACTGACATCGCCGCACGAGGGATCGATGTTCAGGGAGTGGAGCTCGTCGTAAACTTTGATCTCCCCTCAACCTCCGCCGACTACGTGCACCGCATCGGCCGCACCGCCCGTGCCGGAGCCTCTGGTCACGCCATATCGCTCGTCCTTCCCGATGAGCGTGCCGAGATTCGTGATATCGAACGCCTCATCCGCAAACCGCTCAAGGTTCGAGAAGGGGAATCGCCCTCTTCTTCGCCAGTTCTACGGCCAGCCGAATTTGGACAATCACCACAGGCTCAAGCTTCTCGCAGGGCTCATCAAGACCATTTCCGTCGCGGCGCACATCCCATGCGCAGCGGGCGGAGTAGGTATCGCTCCCGCAGATAGAGGGGAACTCCTGTCCCTCTATCGTGCTAGGCTACTGAGATGGACCCCGAACTCCAGAGACGCCTCGACGCGCAGGATAAAAAACTCGATGAGATCTATCGAGCTGCGGAACGCACGCGAAAGTATCTGTTGTGGACTTTTGTCATAACGGTCATTTTTATCGTCCTTCCTGCCCTTGGCCTTCTTTTTGCCGTGCCACAGTTCATCAGTACGTACTCAAACGTAGGAGGGCTCTAGACGTAGAGCGTTATACTTGAGACATGCCCCAGTCTCAGTTGCCTCCTTGGCTCAATCCACTCAGGCTCATACTCCTGCGCTACCGCGCTCATCTGCCCGCAGCTGCGCTCCTCGGCGGGTTCGTATGGGATCTTTTAACACTCGGCCGTCCTGACCAGGTGTACGGCAATATCATCCTCGTCTCCTACGTCCTTATCGCAGGCGGCACCATTGCTCTCCTTAATATGCGCAAAGCGCGGGGAAGAGAGGAGCCGCAGCTTCGTCCGCTGCTTCTCCTCCAGTTCTCCTTCGGCAACCTCGCGAGCGGGCTCTTCGTCTTTTACGGTCAGAGCGGGACCCTGGTCGGCAATTGGCTTTTCCTTCTCGTCCTCGCGGCGCTTCTCATCGGCAACGAATTCTTCAAGGATCGCTATGGTCGCATGTACTTCCACGTGAGCGTCTACTACACGCTCATCTTCGCCTACGCGGCGCTTCTTGTCCCTGTCCTTCTTTCCCAGATCGGCCCGCGGATGTTTTTCATAAGCGCGCTCGTAAGCCTCATATACATAAGCCTCTACCTCCTCTTCCTGTGGGTCATAGCTCCCAAGCTCGTGCGGGAAAACCTCCGGCGGCTCTCGCTCATGCTCGGCATCATCTTTTGGATTTTCGTAGGCCTCTACGTCGGCAACTTCATTCCGCCCGTACCGCTCTCCCTTACCGAGATCGGCATTTATCATAGCATCGTGAAGAATGACGCAGGGGAGTACCTGGTTTCCTACGAGCCGCGGCCCTGGTACCTCCTCTGGCGGCCGGTCGATGCGCTCTTTCATGCCACGCCCGGCGAGCGGGCGTACTGTTTCAGCTCCGTCTACGCGCCCTCGGGGCTCTCGACCAACGTGTTCCACCGCCTTGAGCACTATGATGAAGCGAAAGAAGTGTGGCAGACGCGGGCACGCGTCTCTTTCCCGCTCTCCGGCGGGCGGACGCGGGGATTCCGTGGCTACAGCTTTGCAGAGTCACTCACGCCCGGAAAGTGGCGTTGCTCAGTCGAAACGACAAGCGGAGCACTCATCGGTAGGCGCACATTCACGGTTGTCGCCGCAAGCGCACCCGTTCCGCTCGTTGCTGAAGTGCGCTAACGTAGCAGCATGGTCAGAGAAAAGCTCATACAAGCTTTCGAGGAGGCGCGCACAAGCGCGAAATTTCCGGCTATTTCTTTTACGCTCGAGCATCCAAGCGACCTCTCTCATGGGGATTTTGCGAGCAACATTGCCCTCGTGCTCGGGAAGACGACCGGACAGGCGCCGCACGAGGTGGCCCAGGTGCTTCGAGGAAATCTCGCGAAACAGAATCATCCCTTTATAGAGAGTATCGACAGTGCGGGGCCAGGCTTCATAAACGTCCATTTGTCGCGAACTTTTTTTGCAGAATCAATCGGGCTTATTGCCGATGAGGGCGAGCGCTTCGGACGCAGCGAAGCCCTTAAGGACAAGCGGGTGATGGTGGAGTACACGCAGCCTAACCCCTTCAAGGTTTTTCATATCGGGCATCTCATGAGCAACGCGATCGGGGAATCGCTTTCTCGCATCATCGAATTCTCCGGTGCGACGATAAATCGCGCCAACTACCAGGGCGATGTGGGGCCGCATGTGGCGAAGGCGATCTGGGCATTACAAAAGCATGACCTCGACGCTTCGAGCATAGAAGACCTAGGCAAAGCTTATGTGGCGGGTTCAGAAGCTTACGAACGTGATGCGGGGGCCAGGGAGGAAATCGTCGCTATAAATCGTAAAATCTACGAAAAGAGTGATGCAAAAATAAGCGCGCTCTACGAGGCAGGAAAAAAAACATCCCTGGATCATTTCGACGAAATTTACCGTAAACTCGGTACACGGTTCGACTATTTCTTTTTTGAGAGCGAGACGGGCTCGGTCGGCAGGACGATTGTGGAGAGCCGGCCGGATGTCTTTGAAAAAAGCGACGGAGCGACGGTATTTCGCGGGGAGCGCCACGCCCTCCACACGCGCGTATTTCTCACCAGGGATGGCTTTCCGACGTACGAAGCGAAAGAGCTCGGCCTCGCCAAACTTAAGGAAAAAACGTGGTCTTCAGATATCTCAATCACCGTCACCGCCTCCGAACAAGCGGAATACTTCAAGGTTGTCATCGCCGCAATGCGCAAGATTTTTCCCGATATCGCCGACAAAATCCGGCACATCGCGCACGGCATGATGCGTTTCTCCTCCGGCAAGATGTCCTCGCGCAAAGGCAACATCGTGAGCGGCGAATCGCTCATCGAGGATGTGGAGGTCCTTGTGCGGGAGCGCATGAAGGAAACCCGCTCGATGGAAGGGACCCTTTCGGCCGATGTCGCCGTTGCGGCGATCAAGTACTCCATCCTGCGGCAGGGAACAGGGAAGGATATCGTGTTCGACCCGGAGAAGTCCGTGTCGCTCGAGGGAGACTCGGGGCCATACATTCAATATGCGCATACTCGGGCGGCTTCGGTCATCGCGAAGGCGCACGAGATGGGGGTGGAAGCTGATAGTGAGAATCCTCCCGCCAAGTCCTACGAGCTCGAACGGCTCCTCTATAGATTCCCGGAAGTCGTCGCGCGCGCTACAGCGGAGTATGAGCCGCACTATCTTACGACCTACCTCACGCAAATTGCGGGAGCTTTCAATAGTTTCTACGCAGCTGAGCGCATCGTTGACGATAAGGACTACGCAGCGTACAAGCTCTCACTCACGGGGGCCTTCGCCCAGACGATGAAAAATGGGCTCTGGCTCCTCGGCATCGTCGCACCTGAAAAAATGTAGCGGTGTTCATTGCTGTCACGTTGAAACCTTGCTGCACGTAGGGTCTTTATTCGTGAGACGGTTCACGAACGGTTCATGGCGTTTCTGATAGCCTGGGGCGAACAGTAGCTTGCGATATGAGGTTCCCATGACCGAGTCTTTTTACCAAAACGACGCTAAAAGCCCGGCCGACCTCGAGCGCATGCTGCGTGCCGTACTGAACCCCAGCCGCATCCTGCGCAAACAAGTTCTTTCGACTCCCTGTGGTAGGCGCGTTGCGCGTACCATACCGGTCTCCGGCATTGATGACGCGGACCGCGAAACTCGCGAGCGCTTCTCGGCGCTTGCTCGTTGGCAGGGCTGCATCGATCACGGCCATCTCGATCTTCGCCTCCCCTACACCGAATCTGCCTAGAGTCCCCGGGCCGGCACCCTAGTGTCGGCCCGCAAGCCGCCGCACCCCTGGGGCGGCTTTTTTCTTTCACGTATTGCGGCTAGAATGAAGCTCTCAATGAAGGCTCACGAATCCGCAAAGAGCGATACTGCGGCGCGGGAAGAGAAGGTGTTGGCATACTGGAAAGAGCGCGGCATTTTCAAGAAATCCGAAGGAAAAGACGCCCCCCGCGGGGAATTTATTTTCTATGACGGCCCTCCGTTCGCCACCGGGCTTCCGCACCACGGATCCCTCCTCTCGTCGGTCGTCAAAGATGTATTCCCGCGCTACAAGACCATGCGCGGCTACCGCGTACTTCGACAGTGGGGGTGGGATTGCCACGGGCTGCCTATCGAGACGCTCATCGAGCAGAAGCTCGGCCTCAAAACGAAGAAAGACATTGAAAGAATAGGGGTCGCTAAGTTTAATGCCGAAGCGCGTGCCTCCGTGCTCCAGTTCGCGAGCGATTGGGAGCGCTACGTGGACCGCATCGGACGCTGGGTCGAGTTCAAGGACGCCTACAAGACGATGGACAACGACTACATCGAGAGCGTTTGGTGGGCGCTCTCGGAAATGAACGGGAAAGGCCTTCTCTACGAAGGTAAGCGTGTCCTCATGTACTGTCCGCACTGCGAAACACCGCTCGCTAAGGCTGAGATCGCGATGGACCACACCTACAAGGACATCACGGAGGAGGCGGTAACGGTACGCTTTAGAATAACAAACGCGACCGCGTACAATCTTCCGGAGAACACCTACCTCCTCGCGTGGACGACGACGCCCTGGACGCTTCCGGGGAACGTCGCGCTTGCGGTCGGGCCCGACATCGACTACAGCCTGGTCTACCGAGGCAAGAAAGAGATGGAGGGACTCAATTTTACCGAGACGGGAGGATCCCACTACCTCATCGCGAAAAACCTCGTCGACAAAACATTCGCTCCGCTCGGCCGGACGTACTCCACCGAGCGCGACTTTAAAGGCAGCGAGCTCGTCGGCATAACCTACGAGCCGCTCTACGCGGTGGCACCGGTCGTCTCTCACCCAGGGAAGCATCACGAAGTGCTCGCGGCTGATTTTGTCTCGACCAAGGAGGGGACCGGGATCGTCCATACTGCCGTCATGTACGGCGAGGATGACTTTGCGCTAGGGCAGAAAGAGGGGCTCCCGATGATACAGCTTCTCTCGCCATCGGCGGCCTACAACGAGCTCGTGCCGGAATTTCTCCACGGGCGCTATATAAAGGAGGCCGAGGGAGACATCAAGGCGGATCTCGACAAACGTGGCCTCCTCTTCGCGCGGGAGCAGCATACGCACTCCTACCCGCACTGCTACCGCTGCGGAACGCCGCTCATCTACAACGCCGTGTCGTCATGGTTCATCAATATCCAAAAGATAAAGAAGAGGATGCTCTCCGAAAACGAAACGATAACCTGGGTTCCCGAGCACCTGAAGCGCGGCCGCTTCAAGAACATCCTCGAGAGCGCGCCCGATTGGACCATCTCGCGCAATCGCTACTGGGCATCGCCGCTTCCTATTTGGAAAGAGAAAGGGGGTTCCCGCGTACTGGTCATCGGTTCTCTTGCCGAGCTTCGCGAAAGAGCAAAGGGCTCGGGGAATCGCTACACGATCATGCGCCATGGGCAGGCTAAGAGCAACGAAGAGGGATTCGTGAGCTCGCGCCCCGATGCGGATAATCATCTTACGAAACTCGGCGAGCTCCAGGTCCGTGAGGCAGGTACGCGCATCGACAAGCCCGACGTCATCTTCGCTTCTCCCGTCGTGCGTGCGCGAGAGAGTGCGGAGCTTCTTGCGAAGCAGTGGGGAATTTCTCCCAACGACATCATCTACGATGAGCGCCTTAGCGAAGTGAACGTAGGCACTTTTGACGGCAAACCTGTCTCGGCGTACCACCAATTCTACGGGGAATTTTCTGTCGCGTACGTGAAGCGGCCGGATGGCGGCGAAAACTATACCGATGTACGAGTACGGGTAGGGCGCTTCATCTACGACGTCGACCAACGCTACGCGAAGAAGAACATCCTTATCGTCTCGCACGAATCGCCGTTGCGAGAGCTTCACGCGCTCGTGCACGGCAATTCTATACCGCGTACCGCTTCCGAGGTCGGCCGTTTTGATGCCGTCTGGCTCGACAACGCGGAGTTTAAGGTCTTTGCGTTCAAGCCGCTGCCGCACGATGAGGCGTTCGAAATAGACCTCCACAGGCCCTACACCGACACCCTAACGCTCCTCGACGCGGAAGGACGCGAGTATGAGCGCATTCCCGAGGTCATAGACTGCTGGGTCGAAAGCGGCTCGATGCCGTTCGCCCAGAGTCACTACCTCGGCTCCGCTCTCCCGCATTTCGAGCCACGCAGCGGATTCTTGCGTCGACGCCGTGGCTACCCAGCCGATTTTATCGCCGAGTACATCGCGCAGACACGCACGTGGTTTTACTACATGCACGCGGTCGCGGTCGCGCTCTTTGGGCGTACCTCCTTCAAAAACGTCGTCTCGACGGGGAACATCCTGGCCGCGGACGGCAACAAAATGAGCAAGTCGAAAGGCAACTACACCGATCCGCTCACGCTCCTCGATCGCTACGGCGCTGACGCGTATCGTTTCTACCTCATGGGCTCCGTCGTCATGCAATCGGAAGACATTCAATTCCGCGACGAGGACGTGCGCGACATCCATAATCGCGTCGTTGGTATGCTACGGAACTGTCTCAAGTTCTACGAGCTGTACGGGAAAGAGGACGACCGCACCACGAACGCTCGGCAAAGCCGCAACATTCTCGACCGCTGGATGTTTGCGCGCCTCGACGAGACGACGGCTGAAGTGGCAGACGCGTTTGAGCGCTACGATACGCCGCGCGCCTGTCGGAGTCTACGAGCGTTTATCGAGGACTATTCGACGTGGTACCTGCGCCGCTCTCGGGAGCGCGTGAAAGGCACTGACGCGGCGGACAAGCGCTTTGCGCTTGCAGGACAACGCGAGGCGCTCTCGATCGTCGCAAAGCTCGTCGCCCCGCTCATGCCTTTCATTGCGGAAGAGATTCATCTTGCGGTAGGTGCGCAGGGGGAGAGTGTTCATCTTCTCGAATGGCCAAAGGCAGGCGATGTCGATTTCACGCTCCTTGCTCAGATGAAGGAGGTTCGCGACGTCGTGACTGCCGGTCTCGAGGCTCGTGCGAAAGTGGGTATTCGGGTGCGTCAACCGCTCTCCTCACTCACCGCTCGGGAACGTATTCCCGCAGAGTTTTTTTCCATTATTGAGGAAGAACTTAATGTCAAAAAATTCCTCGTTGACCAGAAGCTTTTGGAACCCGTTTCTCTCGACACCACGCTCACGAAGGAACTTATGCGGGAAGGCGATTTTCGCGAACTTGTACGCGCCATCCAGGATTCCCGCAAGGAACTCGCCCTCAAACCCAATGATCGCATCCTCATCAACGTGCGGGCGGATTCCCCCGGACGAAACCTCGTCGAAGAGTACCTCTCCCAGCTTAAGCTCGAGACCGGGGCCATGGACGTGCGCTTCGAGCCCGACATCGCAGGAGATACGGTGGAACTCGACGCAGGAGCGGTGTACATCGCGATAGCGAAACTTTGATATGGCCGTCCTTGCGATCCAAACACGCGCGCTCGTCCTGCGTGCGCATCCGCTGCGCGAATCAGATCGCCTCGTAGAGCTTTTCACTCGTGAGTGCGGTCTCCTACGTGCCGTCGGCGCGAGCGTGCGCGAGGCACGCTCGAAGCTGCGCTTTGCACTCGAACCGTTCTCGCTCATTGATGTAACGCTCGTGCGCGGGCGCGGCGTCTGGAGAGTTCGGGGCGCGTCCGCCGAGCTGAGCCTCTACCGAAGCCTCAAGGACTTTCCTGACAAAATGCGTCTCGTCGCTAGCGTGATGCGCCTTCTTGGTCGTCTCGTCGCTGGCGAGGAACAAAATACGCCCCTTTTCGACACTATCGTCGACGCATTCACCCTTCTTCCAGACCTTCCCCTTGAGCTGGAGGAGCTCAAAGCCTTTGAGAGCATCCTCGTACTACGCGTGTTCTCCGAGCTTGGCTATCGTCTTCCGAAACCGCAGTGGCAGCGCTATCTCACAGGCGTACTCGAGCGAGGGCTTTGTCGGGAGTTCATCCCTGATCGTCCTGCTGCGGTGAAGCTCGTCAACGAAGTCCTTGCCCAAACGCAGCTTTGAAATCGCGATATACTGTTTGAAATGGAGCCCGAGGGAAGCATCGATAAGCTCAAGAAGAAGCTCTACTCGCGTGAGGAGCCGCAGCTCACCCGTGAGCGGCGAGTGCTCTACCAACATGACGAGTCTACGCCGCGCACGTGGAGCCACACGGACCTCTCGGCCCCGGTCGCCGACGTCATTTCCCGTGCGGAGCGTTCACGTTATTTCCGTCCCGCTACCGTCCTCATCCTATCGGTGGCGTTCTTCGCTCTCGCGGTCGCCTTCGGTGCGTTCTTCTATCTGCGCGGCGGTAACGTAGTCTCGGCCCAAAACTTGGCCATCGATATTGCCGGACCCACCACAATTTCCGGCGGCGATGAGCTCACCCTCCAGGTGAGCGTGAGGAACGCCAACGCGACACCCATCCAGCTCGCGGACCTCATCGTCGAGTACCCGGACGGTACGCGTACCTCAGGGAATATCGGGGTCGAACTCTCGCGCGACCGGCTCTCGATAGGGGATATCGCTCCGGGAGGGAGCGCTCAAAAGACCATTCATGCCGTCCTCTTCGGACAGGAGCGCTCAGAGAAAGACATTAAGATCACGGTCGAGTATCGTGTCGAGGGAAGCAACGCCATCTTCTACAAGGACGTGGTATATCCTGTTCTCCTCTCGTCCTCACCGCTCTCCATTACGGTCAAAGCCCCGACGGAAACGGTCTCGGGCCAAGCTCTCTCTTTCACGGTTGATGTGACGAGCAACTCACAGACGCCACTTCAGAACGTCCTCCTCAACGCCACCTACCCCTTCGGCTTCACATTCACCTCCGCCTCTCCACGGGCGACCTACGGCAGCACGGTATGGAACCTTGGGACGCTGACGCCTGGGGATAAAAAAAGCGTGACACTCACTGGTGTTCTCCAGGGGCAGGATAGCGAAGAGCGCCTGTTCCGTTTCCAGGCGGGGCTTCAGAGCGATACCGATGAGCGCTCGTTGAAAGCGGCTTTCACGGATGTTTCCCAATCGGTCACGGTCAAGAAGCCGTTCATATCGATAGACCTCGCACTCAATGGCGCTTCGAGCGATCCTTACGTCGCCACCCCGGGAGCGATGATCCGCGGCGACCTCACTTGGAACAACAACCTCACTGTGCCCATTACCGACGGGCAAATAGCGCTCTCGTTCTCCGGTGCCGGGCTCAATCCGGGGAGCATCATCTCGGAGGAGGGCTTTTATCGAAGCTCGGACAATACCATCCTCTGGAACCGCGACACGAGCGCGGAGCTTGTCTCTATCGCGCCTGGCCAATCAGGGCACTTCTCGTTCAGTTTCTCCCCCGTCGTTCTCTCCGGGGGGCTACGTAATCCGCAGATAAAGCTTTCGGTCTCCGCACAGGGGAGCCGGCTCTCGGAGCAAAATGTCCCGGAGAGCGTCGAGGCTTCGCTCACCCGCATGGTCAAAATATCCTCAGATCTCTCGCTTACCTCATCCATCTCGATGCTCTCCGGTCCTGCTTTACCCAAAGCGAACACGGAAAGCCGCTATCGCGTAACGCTCATCGCGAAAAATTCCGCAAACCAGGTCGGGGATGCGCGTGTCACCGCCGCTCTTCCTTCGTACGTTGCGTACGTCGGCAGCGGCAGTAGTGCCGTTTCCTACAGTCAGGTAGGAGGTATGGTGACATGGCAGATCGATAATCTCGCCGCGGGTAGCGCACTGCAGCAGGCGGTGTTCGATATCTCCTTCACGCCAAGTAGCAGTCAGGTCGGCTCGATGCCGACCCTGGTAGGGGAGCAGTCTCTCTCGGGTGTCGACCGCTTCACGGGCTCGAACGTCTCGGCAACCGCTTCCGCCCTCACAACGCAAGGCGCAGGTGGTTCGGGAGCGGCAGGAGTGGTACAACCATAAGACTATGGCCGACCACGACCTCTTGGAGAAGATAGTATCTCTCAGCAAACGCCGCGGTTTTGTTTATCAAGGTTCAGAAATCTACGGCGGGCTCTCCGGAACCTGGGACTACGGGCCGCTTGGCGTCGCGCTTAAGAAAAATATCGAGAATCTCTGGTGGCGCCGCTTCGTCGAGGGTCGACAGGACATGTATGGCCTCGACAGCAGTGTCATCATGCCTGAGGCTGTGTGGAAGGCGAGCGGACACCTCGCGGGTTTTGCCGACCCGATGGTCGAGTGCAAGAAGTGTAAACGTCGCTTCCGTGCCGACCAACTCGCAGATCCTAAAAAATGTCCGGAGTGCGACGGCTCGCTCGAGGAGAGCAAGATGTTTAACCTCCTCTTTCCGGTCGATATGGGAGCAGCAGGAACGGGGGGCCGCGGCTACCTGCGCGGCGAGATAGCGCAGGGCATGTTCGTCAATTTCAAGAACGTCATAGACTCGTTCCACCCGAAGCTCCCCTTTGGTATTGCGCAGGCCGGAAGAGCGTTTCGCAACGAAATAGCGCCGCGCGACTTTTTGTTCCGTGTTCGTGAGTTCGACCTAATGGAATTCGAGTATTTTATACGCGAGAGCGAGTGGGAGAAGCACTTTGAATACTGGCGCACGGAAATGTGGTCGTGGATGGAGGGAGTCGGCATTGACACGGGGAAGGTCCATGAGCTCGAGGTCGCGCCCGGGGATCGCGCACACTACAGCAAGCGCACCATCGACTTTGAGTTCGATTTTCCTTTTGGCCGTAAAGAACTCTACGGGCTTGCGTACCGAACCGACTACGACCTAAAAAACCACCAAGCCGAAAGCGGCGTCGACCTCACCTTCCTCGACGAAGAAACGAAAGAACGCTTTATGCCTCACGTCATCGAGCCCACCTTCGGGCTCGGTCGCACGGTGCTTGCGGTTCTCTCCAGTGCCTATCGCGAGGACGAGCTCGGAGGGGAGAAGCGCGTCTACCTGGCGCTCAAACCTTCCGTTGCGCCGGTAAAAGCTGCGGTCTTTCCACTTCTCAAAAATAAGCCGGAGCTTGTCCGACGCGCACGCGAAATTTTCGATACGCTCAAGAAAGACATTCCGCAAATTCTCTGGGATGATAATGGCAACATTGGGAAGCGCTACCGCCGACAGGACGAAATAGGGACCCCCTCCTGTGTCACCGTGGACTTTCAGACGCTTGAAGACGGTACCGTCACGGTGCGAGAGCGTGACTCGGGCGCCCAGACCCGCACTTCCACGGATTCGCTCGGGAAAACGCTGCCGCGTTAGCGGAAGTGGTACTATAGGAGGAATGGAAAAGCACATCTCCGTCTCTATATCGTTTGGGACCGTCCTGCGAACCATTCTCCTCCTGCTCCTTATTGCCGCGCTCTTTTATCTGAGAAACCTCGTCCTCATCGTTCTAACCTCCATCGTTCTTGCTTCGTCGATAGAACCGGCGGCGCACTGGTTCATGCGCTACAAAATCCCTCGGGTTTTCTCAGTACTCCTCGTCTACCTCATCGTCCTGGCCATCATCTTCGGTGTTTTCTATCTCTTCGTTCCGGCGGTCCTCGGCGACTTTCTCAATTTCCTCAGTTTCGTGCCGCACCTCATAGATACCTTCGATCTTTCCTCAGTTTTGCCCTCGCAGGCCATAGCTCAATCGCATGCGGTTGCCCAGTCTCTATCGCTTCCTGACATCATCAAGAACGTGCAGGATTCGCTGTCTAATCTCTCCGGTGGCTTCATACGCACCGTATCCGGCTTTTTCGGCGGCGTCTTCTCGTTCATCCTCATCATCGTCTTTTCGTTCTACTTCGCGGTCCAAGAGACTGGCATCGATGATTTCCTGCGGGTCGTGACGCCGGTCGAGCACCAGGACTACGTCATAGATCTCTGGCGTCGCTCCCAGCGCAAGATCGGCCGCTGGATGCAAGGGCAGATAATCCTCGCTCTCATCGTCGCGGTATTCGTCTACCTTGGCCTCACCATTCTTGATGTGAAGTATGCGCTCGCGCTGGCAGTCATTTCGGCGATCTGCGAGCTCATTCCGATCTTCGGCCCCATCATTGGCGCCATCCCGGGCATCGCGATAGCGGGAGTCTCCGGCGGAGTCACACATGCTCTTCTCACCGCGGGTCTCTACCTCATCGTGCAGCAGTTCGAGAGCCATCTCATCTATCCGCTCGTCGTGCGCAAGGTCGTCGGGGTCCCGCCGCTTCTGGTAATCCTCGCGCTCCTCATCGGCGGAGAGCTCGCCGGGTTCCTCGGGGTGCTCCTCTCCGTTCCCATCGCGGCGGCCCTTCAGGAATTCGTGAGCGACATACAGAAGAAAAAAGACGTCGAGCTCGACAAGCTCCATCACCACCAACCGTACCGGGCCTGATCGAAAGCAGGTTGCATCGGCGCGTAAAAGCCCATAGTCTTTTGTCATGGCGAAGAAATTCTACATAACAACGCCGATCTTCTATCCCAACGCAAAGCTTCATCTCGGGCACGCATACACGACGGTGCTTGCAGATGCACTCGCGCGCTATCACCGGCTCATGGGGGATGAGACCTATCTCCTCACTGGCTCTGATGAAAACACTGAAAAAGTGGTACGCGCCGCCAGAGAAGCGGGGCAGGAGGTGAAGCCGTTTCTTGATGGCATCGTCGGGAACTTTATGTCCCTGTTTTCCTCTCTCGAGAGCTCGTATGACCAGTTCATTCGCACGAGCGACGAGAATATCCATTACCCCGGGGCGCAAGCGCTCTGGAGAAAGCTCCTCGAAGCGGGAGATATCTACCGAGCTTCCTACGAAGGCCTCTACTGCGTGGGACACGAGGCGTTCATCACGGAAAAGGATCTCGTCGACGGCAAATGTCCCGACCATGGCACGGCTCCGGAGAGACTTTCAGAAGAAAACTATTTTTTCAGGCTCTCTCGCTATAGCGGCCGCATTAAAGACCTTATTGAATCCAACGAGCTCGAAATAATACCCGCCTCTCGTCGGGGGGAGATACTTGCTCTTCTCTCGAAGGGACTTTCTGACGTAAGTTTTTCGCGCCCAAGCTCCAAAGTCTCCATCGGTATTCCCGTGCCCGGCGATGCCTCTCAGCGTATGTACGTGTGGTGCGATGCGCTTTCCAACTACATAACCGCGATCGGCTACGGGCGCGATGAGAAGACATTCGCGACATGGTGGCCAGCAGACCTTCACGTCATCGGCAAGGATATTCTGCGTTTCCACGCGGCCATCTGGCCCGCGATGCTCCTCTCTGCGGGGCTTTTACTCCCAAAGCGCATCCTCGTGCACGGTTTTATCACGTCGGGCGGCAAGAAGATGAGCAAAACGCTCGGTAACGTCATCGACCCGCAGGAGCTTATCTCCGAGTATGGCGCGGAAGCGGTTCGTTATTACCTCCTGCGCCACGTATCTCCCTTTGAAGATGGCGATATTACACGAGAGGGGTTTAAAGAAGCGTACAACGCCAACCTGGCAAACGGGCTGGGAAATTTGGTGTCGCGCACGCTCACGATGGCTGCAACGCTCGGCGTAAAACTTTCCCGGCTCCCCTCAGGCGAGGAGATCCTCTCCGTCGAGAACGACTATCGTGAGCATCTCGAGCAGCTTGAGGTTAATCGGGTGCTCGACCGTCTTTTCGGACGAATCGGTGAGCTTGACGCCTATATTCAAGATACTGGGCCGTTCAAGCTCATCAAAACCGAGCCGGAAAAAGCGCGAGAACACCTACGCTACCTTCTCGAAGAACTGGGGGAAATCGCGGTCTTGCTGCGACCGTTTCTGCCGAAAATCGCGAAGACCGTCGAGGATGCGCTCCTCGAAGGTAGAAATCCCGGGGCACTTTTTGTACGAAAAGAATGAGTACGCGCTTTGTCGACATACACTCGCACGTCTCCTTCAAGGAGTTTGAGCGTGACCGTGAGAAGGTTCTCTCCCGTATGCGGGATGCGGATGTTTCGACCATAACCGTCGGTGTCGACCTCGAGAGTTCGCGTCGTGCCGTTGAGCTCGCGAAGCTCTCGCCGGGGGTGTGGGCCGCGGTCGGGTTACATCCCGCGGACAACGCGACGGAGGGATTCGACCCAACAGAGTTTGGAGTCCTCGTCTCGGAGAGTAAGGTGGTGGCGATAGGGGAGTGCGGCCTCGATTTCTATCGGAGGGACGGAGTCGATGAACAAGAGCGCGCGCGGCAGGAGAGAGAGCTGCGAAGACAAATCGATTTTGCCCTCAAACACGATAAGCCGCTCATGGTCCACTGTCGCAGCGCGCATGAGGAAATGCTCTGTCTCCTCGGTGAGTACAAAAAGGAAGCGGGAGACGGCCTTCGCGGCAACATCCATTTCTTCACAAGTTCCGCGGTGATCGCCAAACGATACAACGAGCTCGGTTTTACCGTATCGTTCCCGGGCGTCATCACGTTCGCGCGCGACTATGACGCTGCGATACGAGAAGTTCCGCTTTCCATGATAATGGCTGAAACTGACGCTCCCTTTGCCGCACCGTTGCCGCACCGCGGGAAACGCAACGAACCGAGCTTCGTCGTCGAGACCGTAAAAAAAATCGCAGAACTTCGCGGGGAGCCGCTTCAAAGCGTTTCCACGACCTTGCGCGAAAACGTGGCGAGGGTTTTCGGCTTCTAGAGGGCTCAATTGCGCGCCTCCTGAGGTCGTGGTAGTCTCTACCCACATGGAAAAAGAGACGGACGCCAAAGTCTACGAACTCGGCTACCACCTCCTTCCGACCCTCTCGGAAGGGGATATTGCCCATGAGGTTTCTTCGCTCAAGTCACAGATAGAAAGGCGTGGCGGCGTCATTCTCGCCGAGGAGGCTCCTAAAATGATTGATCTCTCGTACACGATGTCCAAGGAGAACGCGGGAAAGCTTGTCAAATTCAACACGACGCATTTCGGATGGGTGAAATTCGAGATGGCACCTCTCATGGCGGCGGAACTTAAAGCTGATGCTGGGGGAAACTCGAATATTCTCCGCCACCTTCTCATCACTACGGTGCGTGAATCGACTATGGCCCCAAGGCGCATGGTCGCTGGCGTCCGAGAAGTCACACCGACCACGACACTTCGCAAGCTCGTCAAAGAGGAGGCACAAGTTCCGGTCTCCGAGGCGGAACTTGATAAGAAGATCGAAGAGCTCGTCGGCGAAAAAATTTAAATGTATCTCAATAAGGCATTCATTATAGGCAATCTCACCCGCGACCCGGAGTTGCGCTCGCTTCCCTCCGGCGTTCAGGTCGCGAGCTTTTCGGTCGCGACCAATCGCGTGTGGCGCGACAAGGAAGGACAAAAGCAGGAGTC
Source organism: uncultured Candidatus Saccharibacteria bacterium (assembly GCA_964429815.1). Lineage (GTDB taxonomy): Bacteria > Patescibacteriota > Minisyncoccia > Phycocordibacterales > CAYSCM01 > CAYSCM01. The sequence goes on along the minus strand of CAYSCM010000001.1, from coordinate 114,184 downwards.
GACTGAATTTCACAACGTGGTAGTCTTCGGCCGTCAGGCGGAGACCGCGGCACAGTACCTCAAGAAGGGAAGCTCAGTCCTCATCGAAGGCCGCCTCCAAACCCGCTCTTGGGAGAGTGAAGGTCAAAAGAAATACCGCACCGAGATAGTGGCCGACCGGATCCAATTCGGCCCACGCAGCGCGGGAGGGGGCGCCGGTACCGTGGCCTCAGAGGGGACCCCTGCTAAAGGGAAGGGAAAAGAGAAGGAAGCCGACGCCATCGAGTACCCGGCGGAAGAAATAAATCCCGACGATATCCCGTTTTAATGCGAATCCATGAAGAAAAACGAAACCCAAGAACTCAAACACATCGATTACAAAGACACCGAGCTTCTCAAGAAGTTTCTTAACCCTCATGGACGCATACTTTCCCGCCGCCGTACCGGCATGAGCGTGAAGAATCAGCGCAAGCTCGCGACCGCGGTGAAGCGCGCCCGCATTATGGGGCTCCTCCCATTCGTCGCGCGTTAGAGACTTCAACAAAAAAACCGGGATATATCCCGGTTTTTTTGTTAGCCCTTGTTGACTCGCTCGACATAGGCGCCAGTCTCCGTGTTGATGCGAATGACATCGCCGGCGTTTATGAACATAGGGACGTCCATGGTGGCCCCCGTTTCAAGGGTCACGACTTTGTAGCCGCCAGTCGCGGTATTTCCTTTTATGTTTGGCGGCGCCTCGGTTACTTCGAGTTCCACCTTAATGGGAAGGTGTACCCCGACGATTTTCTCATCAAAGACGAGCGCTTCGACGATGGTATTTCCCTTAAGGAAGTGCGCCTTTTCGCCGACTGTCGTCTCCGGCAGGGAAAAGCGCTGTGAGGGGTCGGATGGGTCGGAAAACCAATATTCGCCGCGTTTGTTGAAAATATACTTGATCTCGCGCGTGCCGATCTCGGCTTCCTCGGCTTTTTCAGCCTGATGAAAGCTTTTCTCGACGACACGGCCGGAGACGAGTCCCTGAAGCTTGGTCTGATTCACGGGTTTGCGCTGTTGCTTGCGGAAGACGTGCGAGGAGAGCACCTCGTAGGGCTCCCCGTCGAGGATGATAAACCTGCGCGGCGTTATGTCGTTGTATTCGAGCATCGTCATAGTAGGGCGCATCATAGCCAAGTTTCTAGCGCCTGACAATGTGTAACCTTTGGAAGCCACTATGGTTGTCATTGGCGTACGAGGTCGATTATAGTAGCGGAGTGAAGGGGCGGGCCGGTCGCCAGCCCTCTCCCACTCACCCATGGGATTGCTCGATCTTGAAGCACAGGAAGACGATCTTAAAACGCTAGCCGACGAGGAAGTATTGGCGCGTTCGATCCGGCACCCGCAGCTCTTTGAGGTGCTCCTTTCGCGCTATCAGGACGCGTTCGTCCGCAAAGCCGGATCGATAGTCCGGAGCAAGGAAGAGGCCGAGGACATCGTCCAGGAATCGTTCGCGAAGATTTACCTCAATGCGGGGCGCTTCAAGACGGTCGAAGGCGCTTCATTCAAATCATGGGGGTATCGCATCCTCATCAACACGGCGCTCACGCACTACCAGAAGCGCAAGCGCGAGTGGCTTGGGCAGGCGCCGCTCGATCCGGAATTCTACGAAGCCCTTCCGGACACGGTGATGCGCCAGTTCGAAAAGCTCGATGCACGCGAGTATCTCATATCGGTCCTTTCGAAAATGCCCCAGCATCTCTCTCGTATTCTTTCCCTTCATTTTCTCGATGGTAAGCCGCAGAAGGAGATAGCCAAGGAGGAGGGAATGAGCGTCGGGGCCGTAAAGACACGCATCCACCGCGCAAAGAAAGAGTTTAAAAAAATCGCATCCGATTTAGTAGCATAAGACCACTCTTCATGAACAACGCCCTACGCCGTACCATTATGCGCCGCATCTACGCGATCTACGTGCTCCGTCGCGCGACCTCGGCGCGTGCACTGAAGCTCTACGTCATGCTCATCTCAACGGCTGCGGTAGCCTCGCTCGTCTCGATTTCACACGTCCTCGAAAACATGCCTTCGCTCCTCAACGTGCGCGCAACGCTCACCTTTATGGCCTCAGCATTCCTCAACACCGGCACGCTGGTTCAGCTTCTCCTTGTCGTTTTCCTCGGTGCACTTATTGCACTCGGGCTCGAAGTGTTCCGAAAAACCGAATACGCCCGGGTGCGCATATAACAAAACGACCGCCTCTTCGGCGGCAATTTTGTTACTCCTCGGAGGCTTCGGAGGGTTTCACCGCGCCCTCCCCGGCCTTAAGCTTTTTCTTTATTTCTTTGAGTATTTCGCCCGCGATTTTTTTGTTTTCCCGCAGGAAGGTGCGTGTCGCGTCGTAGCCGCGCCCGAGCTTTACCTCGCCGAACGCGTAGGAGCTACCGGACTTCTCGACGACGCCGAGGCTCTCGCCAAGCGCGATAAGTTCTCCTTCGCGGGAAATCCCTTCGTTATACATAAGGTCGAACTCGGTCGATTTAAACGGCGCCGCGACCTTGTTTTTGACGACCTTGACGCGCACCCGACCTCCCATCACCTCATCGCCCTTCTTGATCTGGGCAATGCGGCGGATATCAAGTCGCACCGACGTGTAGAACTTTAGCGCTTTACCGCCGGGCGTCGTTTCCGGATTGCCGAACATGACCCCGATTTGCATACGTATCTGGTTTATGAAAACGACGATCGTCTTCGATTTCGCGACAATGGCGGTGAGTTTCCGGAGGGCCTGGCTCATGAGACGTGCCTGTTTGCCCACATGCGACTGTCCCATGTCCCCCTCGATCTCGTCCTTGGGCGTAAGCGCCGCCACGGAGTCTATGACAATGACGTCTATCTTTCCGCTTCGCACGAGGCTTTCGGCGATCTCAAGAGCTTGTTCTCCGGTATCGGGCTGGCTAATGAGGAGTTCCGCCGTATTAACCCCAAGACGCTTTGCGTATTCTGGATCCATCGCGTGTTCTGCGTCTATGAAAGCGCAGACACCGCCTTTCTTCTGAGCTTCGGCGACGACGTGGAGGGAAAGCGTCGTCTTACCCGAGGATTCCGGGCCGAATATTTCGATAATACGGCCTCGAGGGAGGCCGCCGATGCCGAGCGCCCAATCGAGCCCAATGGAGCCAGTCGAAATGGCGTCGGTGTCGACCTTGGGTCGCTGTCCGAGTCTCATAATGGATTCCTCGCCGAACTTCGTCTTGATGGCTTTAAGAGTGTTCTCGATGGTCTCGCCGCTCACCTTAACGTCCCTCTCTTTCTTTTCTTTAAGTGCCATACACGCGCCTAGTACTAGAGTTGGTAATAAAAAACGGAAGAACTATTGGTAGACCAGCTCGAGCGTCTTGGTCACGGTGCGCCCGTATCGGTCCCGAGCTTTGAGGGTCATTATAGTATAGCCGTACGGCGCCAACAATTTCTCTGAGAATGCCCCGGATTCATCGGTGAATATTTGCGCCCCATTGAGGGAGAGGTAACTTACATTGTGGGCGTGCCCGCGTATTTCGACGTAGGGGTCGGAGAGCGTTGACCCATTCGTGGGAGACTCTATGACAATTTGGGGCCCTACAATGAGGTTTTCCGTGCGAAAGAAGGTATAGCCGAAGAGTGTGAGGACGAAAAGCACGGCGATACCGATCGAGAGATAGGAGCGCAGTGCGCGGCGCCTCATACGTCTTCGCCACCCTCTTCACCCTCTTTGCTTCCGGAAGCGCCGAGCACTTCGCGCGGCTTGCTTCCGTCCGCAGGCCCGATGACGCCGCGCTCTTCGAGTATGTCCATGATGCGTGCGGCGCGAGAGTAGCCGATACGAAGCTTGCGCTGAAGGTAGCTCGTCGAAGCCTTGCCGGCTTCTTCGACGATTTGTTTTGCCTCTTGATACATGTCGTCGTCTATCTCCTCATCTTCGAACGCGGGGGAGAGGCCAACGCCCTTACTTTCATCGCTAAATTGTATTTCGTCCGAGATAAGGTCCGCATAGTTGTCCTTGAGATACTTGGCGACCTTTTTCACCTCGGACTCCGAGAGATAGGGAGCCTGGAGGCGTACCGGCTTGCCCATATCGCCGGAGAGATAGAGCATGTCTCCTGCGCCGAGGAGCTTTTCCGCACCGGAGCCGTCGAGAATGGTGCGCGAGTCGATCTGGGAGGCGACTTGAAGTGCGATGCGGGCCGGAACGTTCGCCTTAATGAGGCCCGTGATGACGTTCACCGACGGTCGCTGCGTGGAGAGAATGAGGTGAATACCGACCGCGCGGCTCATCTGGGCGAGACGCACGACCGCGGCTTCAAGTTCGCGCGGGTAGGTCTGCATGATATCGGCGAGTTCATCGATGATGACGATGATGTAGGGCATGGTCTCGACCGGAGCATCGTCATTTCCATGGGTTTTTTCGAGGGCAGGCGCGAGGACGTTTTTGTGGTAGGAGTCTATGTCGCGCGCACCCTCGGCTTCAAGAATGTTGTAGCGCCGCTCCATTTCTTTTCCGGCCCATTTGAGGGCGAGAATGGTCTTTTTCGGATCAGTGATGACGGGGGTGAGAAGGTGGGGGATGTTGTTGTAGAGAGTGAGCTCGACGCGCTTGGGATCGATCATGATGAACCGGAGTTGCTCGGGGGAATTTCTATAGAGCAATGAATTTATGAGCGCATGGATAGTCACGGACTTGCCCGAGCCGGTGGCTCCCGCGATAAGAGCGTGAGGCATTTTAGCCAAGTTAGCGAGGATGGGGGAGCCAGCGATATCGCGGCCGAGTGCAAGGAGAAGCGGCTTATCCGACGAGGTAAATTCCGTCGAAGAAAGGAGTGTCGCGAAGCCGACGGTAGCTTTCGTCGAGTTCGGTACTTCGATGCCAACAAGCGACTTTCCAGGAATGGGCGCTTCGATGCGCACCGGATGAGCGGCGAGGGCGAGCTCAAGGTTGTTCTGGAGCGAAACGATCTTACTGAGGCGCACACCCTCGGCGGGTTTTAGCGCGTAGCGAGTGACCGTCGGTCCGATGGAGACCTCGTCCATTTCAACGCTGATACCGAAGTTCTGGAAGGTACGCTTGATTATGTTTGCGTTTGCTTTGATGTCGCCAACACCAGGCTTACCCTTGTCACGTTCAAAAAGAGACAGTGGCGGAGGAATATATGCACCGCGCATGCGAGAGCGAAAACCGGCGGGGGCAGGGGAGTCAGGAACCAAGGGAGATTTGGTGATTCTCGGTTCCACCTCGTCCTCCTCTTCGTCCTCATTAAGCTCTTCCTCGTCTTCTTCGACATCTTCCTCTTCGCCGTCCTGATAACTCGTTATGGCCGGTTCATCGATGTCTTCGCTCTTCCGCCTGAATAGTCTGACGGTCGCAAGCCAGCCAGGCATTCGCAGGATGAATTTAAGCTCAAAAAGGATGAAGAAGGATATCAGAAGAAGCGTTACGAGGATCGCTACGGTAGCCGGAAGATCGAAGAGGTCTTGTAGCGGAGATGATATGAGGTTTCCTACCTCTCCACCACGGCTTTTAGCGACGGTGTCGACGAGGCCAAGCGCGGAAAAGAAGAGGAGAAGCGCTCCGGCGATTTTGAGGAGGCCGACTTCCCGCTCCAGGGGACGCACCAAGATAACGCCAAGCGTGAGCGTAAGTATGGGTACAAGGTAGTAACCGAGCCCAAAAAGATAGCTTATACCGCTATAAAGAGCGCGACCGCCGATACCGGCCATGTTGTTAGCCGCAAGAATGCATAGAGCAGTCGCGGCAAAAAGGAGGACTGCAACGACACCCCGTTTCGTTTCGCTCGGAAGAGTGGAAAAAGACGACCAAAATCGAGGTTTTTTCTCCTTCCGAGCCATGGTGGGCACATAATAGCACGCACGCTGAGCCTCTCAGGCCGCCCCGGAGCGGGTGTAGAGGAACCCACGGCTAAAGTAAGAGGTAGAAAACGGTTTTTGACGATCGTCAATTGAATCAACTTTAAAGACACACGTATACTGTAGGCTACAGGGAAGGTCCGATAGTTATAAAAGACATATATTGGACACAATGAGACAAGAAAAAATTAATCCTTTTTGGACAAAATCAGACATTAATATTGTCTCAGAATCCAAATCTTTTAATCAAGGAATCTTATACGCTCTACAAAAAGGACAGAAACTATCTTCTGCTGTTCATCTTGTAACGGACCGTTTAGGTCATAGTGAGCCTTTGCGATCGTCGCTTCGGTCATCCAGTATTTCCATCCTACACGCCATAGCAGACCTTTTTGCTGGGAACGCTCTCGAACTTGTCCGTGTCGAAGGTCTCATGGTGGGCATCATTTCGTATCTAACAGTCGCTGAAGGCTCTCGCTCTATTAGCTCCGCCAATGTCGCTGTTTTGCGCAACGAATACGAGGCGCTTCGACAGCTTCTCGGGCGCGTTTCTTCGCTCGAGCGCTCCGCGATCCTTGCCGAAGCCCTTATTCCGGAGGGACGCCTTGATCAAAAAATGCTCAGTGGTGGACAGTCGCACACCAGACGCAGTAAAAAAGACATTTCTAATGGACATAGCAATGTCTCATTGACCGATTCAACCGCTACACAGCGCTTAGATCGCAGGAGGATTGTTTTGGATTTACTGTCCAAAAACCAAAGAATAACCATAAGAAACTTAGCAACAGCCATTACGGGTGTCAGTGAGAAAACCCTTCAGCGCGAACTTATAGCCATGGTCCAAGAGGGTGTCCTTAAAAAAGAAGGCGAGAGACGCTGGAGCTCGTATTCATTGTCCGTTACCGAGGTGCCGACCCCGGGCACACCTTGAGTTACCAGAGTTATCACATTTTTAAGTTGCCACATTTTCACCTTGTGCGCCCCTCCTTCCACCCTTTAGGGTCCCCGAAGGCCTTAAGCTCTCAAAGGAACCTAAACCTGCCTAAAAATTGACATCGTATCCAAGTATTGCGCCATTTTTTAGAGGAAATGTTCATTGACCGGTGCCGTCTTCTTGTGTATGCTCCGCGCTGCGTGGAAAACGGCCAAAAAAGACCAATCTGTGGGCTTTTTTGGCGTTAGTTATCCACATTGTCCGTTTTGATGCGCAAAAGTAGCGCGTCTATAATAGGCGGAGCTCTGGGAGTGTGTTTTTCTTGGAATTAACTGAGTTATTTCAGAACTTTTGAGGAAAATGAACCGGGGTGCACGGAAGGACGTTGACAATTTCATATACCGAAAAACTCGTTTCTTCAAAAAATGAGGGCTCTGCCCTCGTGCTTCAGTTTACCGCAACTCTTTATTCCTCCTCGGCTGAATACATACAGAACAACCACCTCTCTTCGCCACTAGTTCTCTAGCTTCCGGGTCGATACCACGGGGGTAGGGAAATAGTACAAAAGTGATTATCAACCGTGACCGAGTGCCGAAAGCACTTCATGCAAAGGTCACTCCTCGCGCGCTTCATGGGGTCGACTCCTGTGAGTCTCGCGAATCGCCCGTTCACACGGGCATTAACAGTAACCATTACGTTATGAATTCCAGCATTACAAACAAAGCCGTGATGAAAATTGCGGCGGTTGCAGTTGCTGTCGGGATGGCTATCGCGCTCTTCTCGTTCGTGACCTCGCCTGCACAGGCAGCGGCACTTACGCAGAGCCAGATCCAGTCAATCCTCTCGCTCCTCCAGTCCTTCGGGGCCGACCAAGCGACGATCAACAATGTCAACGCTTCGCTTCTTGGTCTCCCGACCACGGGCGGCACGACCGGCGGCACGACTACCTCAGGCGCCGCTGTCTGCCCGTACACCTGGTCTCGCAGCCTCACCGTCGGTTCCTCGGGAGCGGATGTTAAGGCCCTTCAGCAGTTCCTAAACTCGAAAGCGGCGACTCAGGTTGCAGCATCGGGTTCGGGTTCTCCCGGCAATGAGTCCACCTACTTCGGCAGCAAAACGGCAGCAGCGCTCGGCAAGTACCAGACCGCCAACGGGATAGCTCCGGCGGCCGGCTACTTCGGTCCTAAGACCCGCGCAGCTGTGAACGCCGCATGCACGACCGGCACGACCGGCGGCACCGGCACGACCGGCGGCACAGGCACCACAGCAGGAACCATCATGGTCTCAGGCGGAGCCCAGCCGGCGAACTCGCTGGCGCCAACGAGCGCAGTGCGTGTTCCATTCACGAACTTCACGATCACGAACAACAGCGGCGCTCCGGTCACCGTAAACGGTGTCACGGTCCAGCGCACAGGACTCGCAGCTGATGCGGCCTTTGCAAGCGTCGTACTTGTCGACAGCAACGGTCTCCAGATCGGCAACACCCAGACCTTCGACAGCAATCACAATGCGACGGTCGGCGGAACCTTTACGGTCCCGGCCGGAACGTCGAACTACACGATTGCGGGTAACATGGGCTCAAGCCTCGGCAGCTATGCCGGTCAAGTAGCCGCGATCTCCGTAGTCGCAGTTAACACTACTGCCACGGTTTCAGGTGCTCTCCCGATCACGGGTGCGGCAAATACGGTCAACGGAACCCTCAGCCTCGGTTCGGTCACGACAGCGATTTCTTCGCTTGACCCGAACGCGGCCACTACCAAGAACATCGGCGCAACCGCTGTTCGCTTCACAGGCGTTCGCTTCACCGCGGGTTCAGCAGAAGATCTCAAACTCTTCTCCATCCGCTTCCGCATCAACGGTTCTGCTTCGATAAGCGATGTCGGCAACCTTGTCGCGGTAATCAACGGCACAAACTACCCGACGGTAGTCTCTGCTGACGGACGCTATGTGACCTCGTCCTTCCCGGGCGGTATCCTCGTTCAGAAGGGCTTCTCGATTGATGTTGTCCTCCAGGGCGACCTCACAGGCAACAACTCTGCCGGTCGCATCGCCGAGTTCGACGTCGACAAGACCTCGGATGTCTACTTCGTGGGCCAGCTCTATGGCTACGGCGTTGCGATGGCAGCGGGTTCTGGTACGGTCTCGACGGCTTCAACGCACGCGACGACCTACACCAGCGGTCAGCCAGTCTTCCAAGGCTCAACGGTAACGATCAACGCAGGTACGGTGACGACCATCCAGAATGCAACCTCGGTCGCTTCACAGAACATTCCGGTTAACGTCCCCAATACGGTTCTCGGCGGGTTCGTCACGAACTTCGCAGGCGAGCCAGTTACGGTCTCCGGCATGAAGTTCAACGTCACCTCCACTGGTACGACGTCAGTGAGCGAAATCACCAGCGTGTCGATCGTTGACCAAAACGGCGCAGTCGTTGCTGGTCCGGTAGATGCGTCCGCTTCGATCGTCAACTTCACGAGCTCGGTAACCTTCCCGGTTGGCTCGCGCACCTACACCCTCAAAGGTAAAATCCCTTCGACGGGATGGCCGAGCGGCTCTACCGTTGTCCTCAACACGACTCCGTCGAGTTGGACGAGCCCAACGGGCCAGGTAACGGGTAACTCGATCACGATCTCGACGACCAACTTCACGATGAACACGATGACGGTTCGTACGCTAGCCCTCGGTGTAACCGCGGCTGCTACCCCGGCATCGCAAAACGTCGTTGCGGGAAGCCAGAATGTGCTCTTCAGCAACATTCAGCTTGACGCAGCGAGCTCGTCGGAAGACGTCCGCCTTTCCTCGCTTGTGGTGAGGGAGAGCGGCACCGGCGCCGTAGGAAACCTCAGCGGTTGTCAGCTCTTTGACGGAGCAACTCCCCTTAACACGGGAAGCAACACGCTCAACACGGTCGCTGCGGGCGCCAACACCATTACCCTCGACAATGCGATCACCATTGCGAAGGGAACGGTCAAGACCCTCGGGCTCCAGTGCAATCTCTCGAGCGCCGCGACTGCTGCCACAACCTACATCTTCGGTGTAAACTCCGGCGACACGATCACCTACACGGGTGTTCAGTCGGGCAACTCGCTTACCGTCCTTCCGACCACCGGAAACAGCGGTACGCTCACAGTGTCCTCGAGCGCCTCGGTTACGCTCAACGTAGACCCATCCTCGCCATCCTACGCAATCAATGCGGCTGGTACGACGGGCGTTACGGTCGGCGTATTCCGCATCCGCTCAGCTAACGAATCGTTTAACCTCATCAAGCTCGGCCTTACGGCAGCTGCAAGCTCGCTCGGCAAGACTGGTGCAGGTAACACGTCGACTGCCGCGGGTGACCTAACCCAGCTCTACATCTACAGCGGTTCGACGCTCCTTGGTACGGCAACCCTCACGGGCGCCAACACCATTGCGACGTCGACGCTCATCTCGCCCTTCACGGTGACTCGCGATACCGACATTCCGCTCACCATCAAAGCGGACATCGCCGGCATCAGCGTAAGCGCACCGACCGGCGTCGGCGATCTCATTGAGGTCGACCCGAGCAGCTTCGAAGGCACCGGCGCTTCCTCTGGCCAGACGGTCAAGGGTAGCGGCTCAAGCACGACCGCTGGGGTGCGCTTCTTCAAGAGCTACCCAACGCTCTCGCTCGACAGTCTCCCATCGTCAGGTGTAGCGGACGGTCGTCTCATGCGATTCAAAGTGACGGCTAACAGCGCAGGACCTGTCGGAGTTGCGAAGTTCGCCTTCTCGTTCGCGACGACCTCGATGAACATCTCGAACGTATCGCTCTACGGCTTCACGGACAGCTCGTACTCGCAGGCCATCTCTGGTCAGGGCACCGGCGGCCAAGTTGGAGCAACGATCGCAACGCCTACGCAAGGCGCGACGCAGGTCTTCCAGCCGACCCCGAACGCTGTTCAGGTCCCGTCGGGCCAGACCTACTACTTTGAGCTTCGTGGTACGGTGACGGGTACGGCAACAACCTACTCGGCAGTCACGACCCTCAAGAGCGATACGGCCTACCAAACGAACCTCACCTCCGGCTTCCAGGTCGCAACGTCAGGAATTGCCACAAGCTCAAGCAACTTTGTCTGGGCAGGCAACTCGACAACGACCGCAAGCCTCTGGGATGGAACCAATGGTACGGTCGACTTCAGCAACGGCTACTCAATTCCGGGACTTCCGTCTGCGGGGTTGATTCAGGCTCGTTCGAACTAACCTCCTGGTTAGCTTCGTCGGAGACAACGACGAAACACAAAACCCCACTCATATGAGTGGGGTTTTGTGTTTCGTGCCTCTGGTGTATTCTAGCGTAATGAATTTGAAAAACTCGCGAGCACTCGCGATTGGAGTTGCCTTTGCGCTCCTCATTCTCGGAGGTTTTGTGTTCTTTCGATCCCCCTCCAGCGATACCGCCCAGTCCACAAGCACTCCAACGATAGATTTTTCCACGTCGACCCAGGGCCTTACCACCTCCGGCGACAGTTATACCGTTTCGGTGATCCCTACGACTAAACTCCCTCCAACGCCTCAAATAAACCGGCCACTCACCCTTTCCGCCTCGTTCTCTCAAGACCAGAAAGATGCAATTCAAAAGGCCGCAGGCCAGTTTGAGCAAATGCTCGTTAAAAACCCGCAGGATGCCGGCGCGTGGACGAGCCTCGGGACGGTGCGCAAAATTGCTGAAGATTATGAAGGGGCCCGGATCGCATGGGAATATGTCACGGCGCTGGCACCAAAAAATGCGACACCGCTGTATAACCTTGCTGACCTCTACACGAACTTCCTTAGAGACTATGCAAGAGCAGAAGGTTACTACAAAAAAGTAATTGCGCTTAACGCAGCTGACACCAATGCGTACCGCGGTCTTTTTCAGCTGTATTCGACTCTGTACAAGAGGGGGGCAGGCGCACCGGAGGACATCTTAAAACAGGGAATTATCGCTGCACCCGACACCATTGATCTGCGGATCATTCTTGCGCGCTACTACAAGAGCCTCGGGCGCATGGCGGATGCCGCTGCGGCGTACAGCAATGCCTATGCGACGGCGGTGCGTCTTGGGAAGACTGATCTTGCGCAGGAGATTAAAGCGGAAGAGGCAACGCTGTAGCGGCATGAATATACGCTCCTTCACGCTCTTGAAAATTCCTCCAATTGCCCTTGTTCTCGCGGGGCTTTTTGCGGGTTTTTTCCTGCACATTGGTTTTGTTTCGCTGGCTCCTGCTCTCGGTCAAGAACAGGTTGAACCATCTATCCGGCAAACGGGGAAGTACTCTCTCATATCGCCGCTCCTTTTGTGCCCGACCTATGAAAACAATGACTTGGCACAAACCACGTCACTACGGAGCGAGATCGAACATTATATAGACGAGCAGGTTTCGGCGGGGAAAGTCGATAAGGTCTCGGTGTACGTGCGAGGACTTAAAGGTTCATGGCTTGGTATCGACGAAAACGAACCGTTCGCACCTGCAAGCCTGCTCAAGGTTCCGCTCATGATCGCCTATTTTAAGAAGGCCGAAACCGACCCGAGCATTCTTACGAGGGTAGTCACCTACGACGGTTCATTCGATGACAACGCGAAGGAACAATTTCGCTCTCCCAACGAACTAAAACCAGGCAATTACCAAATCATCGATCTTATTCAGGCGATGATTGAAAATTCGGATAACAATGCGACCCATCTTCTCGATGAAAACATTGATCTCAAAACGCTTGCGGAAGTGTATACTGACCTTGGACTCACCCTGCCCTATGCCGATAGCCCAACGGTCACCATTATCTCAGCAAAGCAGTATTCATATTTCTTCCGAGTCCTCTACAACGCAACCTATTTGACCCCTGAATATTCGCAAAAGGCGATGGAGTTTCTTACGGCACCGGATTTTACCCAGGGGATCAAGGCAGCGGTGCCCCAAGACATCAAGGTGGCACAAAAGTTTGGGGAGCGCACGGTTTTCACTCCCGCGGGAGATATCGTCGAGCGGAACCTCCATGACTGCGGCATTGTGTATGCTAAGGAAAATTCGTACCTTATATGTATTATGACCAAGGGAAAGGATTTTTCGGACTTAGCCACGACCATTCAAAATATCGCGAAACTGGTGTATAATCGGACAACCGAAATCGCCCAATGAGAATCGGATTTTTGGACTTGGTTTTCCCGGGTATACTAGTGGGGAAGACAAGCGATGTTCAATACGTCTTTTTTTAAGTTTTTGTTCGGATTTGCGCTCATCCTTCTTCTCTCCTTCGGCGTCATCTTTGTCGTCGGTTATCTCGATGAGAGCAAAGCTCTGCGACAGGAAGCGGCGGCAGCAAAGGCGTTTTTACGTTAATATACGGGCATGTACCAAGATGACCAGGGGTTCTGGAACTTTATCTTCACGCTCTTTTTTGGCGTCGTTTTCTTTGGGCTTGGCTACATCCTCTACAAGATCGACCTTTTGCCTGTCTCCGTTTCTTTGTTCGATGCGATACTCATCGCGCTCGCGACGTTCCGCGCGACACGTCTCTTCGTCTACGACAAAATAACCCAGTTCGTCCGGGACTGGTTTTTGGATAAGGAGATAGGACAGACCGAGGAGGGGGAGTACGTCATCGTGCGGGAGAAGCCCGCCCATGGGCCGCGGCGCACCATCGCCGAGCTCCTCGCGTGTCCGTGGTGCTTCGGGATCTGGGCGGGTCTTTTCATCTGCTTCTTCTACTTCCTCACTCCCTTTGCGTGGTTCCCGATTTTTGTCCTTGCCATCTCCGCGGTCGGTACCCTCTTCCAGCTTCTTGCCAATATGGTCGGCTGGCGCGCAGAGCGCCTCAAGCAGGAGGCGGGGGAGGGCGAGACATTTGACTCCTCCTCGCTTCCTCGCTAATATCAGCCCACCTGGCCTCAAGGACCGCAGGGCCCCTAAGAAAGGGATAATCCGACAGGTACCTGCGCAGTGGTCGAACTCAGCCGGGATTAACTGGCCTTTTTTATTTCTAAAAATGGCAATCAGCAAAAAGAAGAAAGGCGATGTCCTCAAGAGAGTTGAGGAAATCGCTAAAAACGCGGAATCTATCGCGTTCGTCCACTTCAAGGGACTCACAGTCGCGGACACGACCGCGATGCGCAGGACGCTCCGCAGCGCGGGGATAGGCTATACCGTCGCAAAAAAGACGCTTGTGCGCAAGGCCCTTGAAAAAGGGAAGTACGAAGGAGAAATGCCCAAGCTCGAAGGAGAGATAGCCCTCGCCTATGGCGCGGACGCTGTCGCCCCCGCGCGCGAGGTCTTTCAGTTTGCGAAGAAGTTCAAGGAAAATCTCGCGATCGTGGGGGGTATCTTTAAAGGTGCGTTCAAAGGAAAGGAAGAGATGATGGCTATCGCCACCATTCCCCCGACACCAGTACTTCATGGAATGTTCGTCAATCTTATCAACTCGCCGATTCAGCGCTTCGTGATCGCTCTCAACGAGATTGCGAAGGCTAAATCCGCCTAAGGCGGATCGCCTAAAGAATCGGCTTGCCCGAGCGCGTAGCGCTTTAGGGCTTAACTACAAAATCTATGGCAGATGAAACAGTAGTCACCGCAGAGGCAGTTGAAGTCCCTGCAAAGTTCCAGAAACTCATATCAGAGATCGAGACCATGTCGGTCCTCGATCTCCACGAGCTCGTAAAGACGCTTGAGAAGAAATTCGGCGTCTCGGCGGCGGCGGTCGCGGCTGCGGCAGCACCAGGAGCAAGCGGCGGCGAGGCAGCAGAAGAAAAATCCCTCTTCATTATCGAGCTCACCGATGGGGGCGCTCAGAAGATTCAGGTCATCAAGGTGGTCAAAGAAATTCTTGCGCTCGGACTCAAAGAGGCGAAGGACCTCGTCGACGGCGCCCCTTCCAAACTTAAGGAAGGCGTCAAGAAAGAAGAGGCAGAAGAGATCAAAAAGAAAATTGAAGCGGCTGGAGGAAAAGTGACACTAAAATAACAAAGTTATTTTCGAGCACTTTTCGACCGGAACGCCCGCAGGCTGAGCCTAGCTAGGCTCAGAAGTGAGGTGGGGCCGTGGGTTTCTATGAGCGACGGCGAATAGAAAACACGTGGCGAAGTTACGCTTTCGTACAAAAACCCCGCGCTGCGGGGTTTTTGTACCCACACCACAAAAATCGCCCCACCGGGGCGATTTTTGCTTGCGCCTGGGGAAGAGCTCTATGCTAAAATTACTCCATGGAAATCCTCGGTAAACTCTTCGGCTCGGGAGCTCGCGTGAAAGTAATCCGTCTCTTTGTCTTCAATCCCCGCATCGTCTACGAGCTGGGCGATATCGCATCGCGTACGAAAGTGCCCGAGAAGATAATCCGCGTCGAGGTGAATCTTCTTCGGGCAGCGGGGCTCATCAAGAGCAAAACATTCTACAAGGACGTCATTGAGAAAAAGGGAGGCAAGAAGATCGAAGTGCGCCGACGCGTGAAGGGAATTGTGCTCGAAGAGCGCTTCCCATACCTTCAAGCGCTCGGCAGCTTCCTCCTTAACACCTCACCGGTGAAGGAAGCCGATATCATGAAGCGCCTCTCGGGAGTGGGGAAGCTCAAGTTCGTCGTCATCGCGGGCATTTTTCTCAAGGATTTCGACAGCCGCGTCGATATTCTCATCGTCGGCGACGCTTTGAAGCGTCGCATTCTCGAGCGTGCCATCCGCCGGCTCGAGAGCGAGATAGGCCGAGAGATCCGCTACGCGGTTTTCTCGACGAGCGATTTCAAGTACCGCCTCTCCGTCTACGACCGTCTGGTGCGTGACGTGCTCGACTACCCGCATCGCGCCGTCGTCGATCGATTCGGTCTCAGCGAGTCTACTCTGCAGCAGACATCAAAATAAGGCCCAAGAAAGCCCTCGTTAGCGACTCGCATTTCCACACGTTCGTTCATTGCGCCGTTTCGCAGGTGCTAAAATGAAGATACACCGCAGTTCGATTACAACACGCGCGCGGAGCGTCGTTTCGCGCCACCATTAGCAACTACTTAAGTACGGATACACATGCTTCTTAATACGTGGGCTACGGTACTCACTCAGTCATTCCAGGAACTTTCCGCAGGAGTGATCAGCTACATACCGAGCCTCATCGTCGCTCTGGTCATCTTCATCATCGGATGGCTCGTGGGCGCAGGCCTTGGTCGCATCGTCGCACAAATTGTGCGCGCGGCGCGCGTCGACCAGGCCCTCAAGTCGGCTGGTTTCGATGAAGTGCTCTCTCGTGCGGGCTTTTCACTCGACTCGGGAGCCTTCCTCGGGGGTCTCGTGAAGTGGTTCGTCATTGTCGTCTTCCTCGTCGCCTCCCTCGAGGTGCTCGGCCTCACTCAAGTCAACGCATTCTTGCGTGATGTGGTGCTCTCCTACCTCCCGCAGGTGATCGTCGCGGTCCTGATATTGTTGGTGGCCGCTGTCATTGCGCAGGTCGTGCAATCGCTCGTCACAGGGGCCGCCAAAGCCGCCGAAATGCACTCGGCCCGCTTCCTCGGCACGATGGCTCGTTGGTCCATCTGGATCTTCGCGGTGCTTGCCGCACTTGATCAGCTCCAGGTCGCGACCGCGTTCGTCCAGACTCTCTTCACGGGTGTCGTCGTCGCGATCGCGCTAGCGCTCGGCCTCTCCTTCGGTCTCGGAGGGCAGGCAGCTGCGGGTCGCTACATCGATCGCGTGCGCGAAGAGATCGCCGCACGAGGAAAATAGTCGCCAACATCTCTAATGCAAAACCGCCTGCGATGCAGGCGGTTTTGTGTTTGACGCGACAATGGACCGCTTTTACAATGCGATAAGAAGCATCGCACGGGGCGATGTAGGCAGGAGAAACGAAATGCTAGGCAGTTTCCTTGGAGGGCTGTTCGGCCTCGAGCCGACACCAAACATCGTAGATATTCTGGCAGATAGGCGCGTGGGCCAGGGTATGGAGTTTCTCGACCGCACTTACGGTCGCGGCAACTGGGAAGGCATCGTCAATCGGCGTCTTCTCGACATTCAGTACGACTCGGTTTGCATGATGGGACAGCTCGAAGGCAGCTACAATCGGCAGCTCGAGTCTGGCGGCGTGCTCCACGACGTCAACCCTGTCTCGCTCGCGTTCATGGAAGACAATCTCATCCCATTTGGCGCCCTCACGCGGGCCTGGGATCGAGCGCTTGCGAGGCGCACTCACGAGTTCTACACCGAACTTCAAGGCGAGCGACAAGGGTCCTTGGCGTTGGCCTAAGGATCTCGCTGAATCTTGCTCGCGCGCAGGGTCGCCCCCAAGGCGGCCCTTTTCCTTGGTGTTTTCTCAGTACAGCCTCGGTTTGACAAGGTAGGGCTCTCCGGCATATACTCTCCCCACGTGTATGAATTATTCGATCAGCTTTAAAAGCAAGCGGCGGGGGTAATTCCGTGTATACGGTTAGCCAACGGTCCGCTTCAGAGCGGATTTTTTACTTCCTAGCGAAGTGAGAGAAACGAGAATCGCATTCTCATTTCCGGACGAGCGAAGGAAGCATGGAGCGAAGTTCCATAATTCAAGAGCACGTGTGAGTCTTTGAAAACTGCATTCCATCAAAACATCGTATCCCATGTGCGAAAATTGGGGTCTTTGGGTGTTTGAGGTGGGAGAATCGCGTGACCCAAATCACGTGATTCGAACCTCGTTTCTTCGAAGGAGAATCGAGGTGGGTAATGTAAAGTAATCAAAATCAATCAAACAATTGTGGTTTGCAGGTTTCCGGACAGGAAACCTAAGAGCATAGGGCGGATGCCTTGGCTTTGAGAAGCGATGAAGGACGTAGCCTAGCTGCGATAAGCTTCGGGGAGGTGCTAAGCAACCTTTGATCCGGAGATCTCCGAATGAGGAAACTCTCTCATCTACGATGAGAATCCACACGTATGTGTGTGATGCGCACCCAGGGAAGTGAAACATCTCAGTACCTGGAGGAAGAAAAACCAATAACGAATTTTTCATATGTGTGACGTCTCTGCGTCCCACGTATGAGAAATTCTTGGAATTCCCTTAGTAGCGGCGAGCGAAGAGGGATGAGCTCAAACCTATTCTCGCAAGAGAGTGGGGGTTGTAAGGCAGAGACGTTGCATTTATGCAAGAGAAGTTACAAAAGTCATTGTTAGTGGAATTCGCTGGAACGCGAAACCCCAGGGGGTAACAGTCCCGTACACGAAAATGATGACTCTTCTTTGTTTCTGTTCTTGAGTAGCCCAAGACACGGTTAGCTTGGGTGAACCTGCCGGAACTGACCGGTAAAGCTAAATATTCTCAAAGACCGATAGTGAACTAGTACCGTGAGGGAAAGGTGAAAAGAAGCCCGGTGAGGGCAGTGAAATAGACCTGAACCCCTATGCTTACAAGGAGTGGGAGCCTGGGAGGGTACAAGCATCGAAGCATGTTCGACAGGGTCAATGCGTCCGCAACGACCCATCGGCTAGTCTTGGGTGCTTCTATCCTTCCGGGTGACCGCGTGCCTATTGAAGAATGAGCCGGCGAGTGTATGCGCGTTGCGAGGCTAAGTCCTTTGTCGGACGAAGCCGTAGCGAAAGCGAGTGTGAATAGCGCGACTAAGTAGCGCGTATACGACCCGAAGCCAGGTGAGCTACCCATGAGCAGGGTGAACCACTCCGAAAGGAGTGGGGAGGCCCGAACCGGTATGTCGTTCAACGCATTCGGATGACTTGTGGGTTGGAGTGAAAAGCTTATCGAACCTGGTAATAGCTGGTTCTCTCCGAAACAGCTTTTGGGCTGGCGTGTGGTTTATAGAACGGGGGTAGAGCACTGGAAGGATTGAATAGGGCGAAAGCTCGTCAATCCTATCAAACTCCAAATACCGTTCTCCACTACCACGCAGTTAGACTCCGGGGGCTAAGCTCCGGTGGTCAAAAAGGGAAGAGCCTAGATCTCAAGTTAAGGTCCCAAAATCAACGCTCAGTGCATCTTAAGGAGGTGAAATTTCTCTGACAATGAGGATGTTGGCTTAGAAGCAGCCATCATTTAAAGAAAGCGTAACAGCTCACTCATCGAGAGATCTTGCGCCGGAAATAATCGGGGCTTAAGCGTTGTACCGAAACTGAGGGTGTTGTGTGTTTCGTTGAGGAAAGTACAAAAGAGGTGAAGCCATGTTGGAAGACGACTGGTTTGCAATCTACGTCATTGCGGTCGCGGTCTGGTCAATGTTTGGACCTATACCGTTCATCTATAACGACGAAGAAGACTAATAGCCGAGGAGCCATCCTCGGCTCCTCAACGAAACACATAACGCGGTAGGAGAGCGTTCGCATCCGCCATGAAGCGCGAGGGTAACTGAGCGTGGAGCGTTGCGAAGTGAGAATGCCGGCACGAGTAACCACAATGGGGGTGAGACTCCCCCACGCCGAAAGACCAAGGTTTCCTTGGCGATGAAGATCAGCCAAGGGTTAGTCGGTCCTAAGGGGATGGCGAAAGCCGTACCTAATGGATGCATGGTTAATATTCCATGACCTTGTGTTTGTGCGATGAGAGGACGAAGGGTTGTACTATGCGCATCTTATTGGATTGGTGTCTGGGGTGTGAGGATGACTTCTAGGAAAATCCGGGAGTCGCAAGTCCGAGCATCACGGGGAGATCCTCTACGGAGGATTTACGCATGGGAGCACGCTTCCAAGAAAAATCTCTAAGCATAACAAACACGAGACCGTACCGTAATCCGACACAGGTGGTCAGGTCGAGTAGACCAAGGCGAACAGGTGATTGATCCTCAAGGAACTCGGCAAAAAAGCGGCCGTACGTTAGCAATAAGGCCTGCCCTTTCGACGCAAGTCGGCGGGGCCGCAGCGAAAGTACTCCTGGCGACTGTTTACCAAAAACACAGCTCCCTGCGAACTCGTAAGAGGATGTATAGGGGGTGACACCTGACCAATGCCAGAAGGTCAAGCATGGATGGTGCTATGCATTTATGTGTAGTGCTGGGCTATGCAAGCCCTGGTGAATGTCGGCGATAACTATAATCGTCCTAAGGTAGCGAAATTCCTTGTCGGGTAAGTTCCGACGTGCACGAATGGTGTAACGACTGGGGGACTGTCTCGAGGATCAGCCTGGTGAAAATACAATACCGGTGAAGATGCCGGTTACCCGTGGTTAGACGAAAAGACCCCAGAAGCTTTACTGTAGCTTTGTAGTGGGGCTATGTTTTTTCTGCGCAGCATAGATGGGAGAGGTTGAAGCATTCCTTCCGGGGAGTGTGGACTCGCCAGTGAAATACCATCCTGACAACATATAGTCTCTAACCTCGTCGGCAAAAACGATGAGGGACACTGCATGGCAGGCAGTTTTAGTGGGGCGCTATCCTCCTAAAGAGTAACGGAGGAGTCTATTAAGGTTCCCTAGGCGCGAATGGAAACCGTGCCGATAGTGTATTGGCAAAAGGGAGCTTGACTGTAAGGCGTACATGCCGAGCAGGCGCGAAAGCGGAGCAAAGTGAACCGACCTTACGCATTAGATGCGGGGGAAGATTATCGGACAAAAGCTACTCTGGGGATAACAGGCTAGTGGTACCCAAGCGTCCATAGCGACGGTACCGTTCGGCACCTCGATGTCGGCTCATCTTATCCTGGGGCTGGAGAAGGTCCCAAGGGTTTGGCTGTTCGCCAATTAAAAAGATACGCGAGCTGGGTTCAAACCGTCGTGAGACAGGTTGGTCTCCTATCTACCATGGGCGTTGAGTCTTGAAGAGATCTGTTCCTAGTACGAGAGGACCGGAATGGACGAACCTCTGGTGTGGCAGCTGTTTCGCCAGAAGCACGCTGCGTAGCTAAGTTCGGCATGGATAATTGCTGAAAGCATCTAAGCAAGAAGCCAACTCTGAGATGAGGACTCGTTGAGACCCGTAAGAGACTATTACGTTGATAGGCGCCAGGTGGAAGTCCGGCAACGGATTGAGCCGAGGCGTACTAATACGTCGAGTTTCCTGTCAGGGAATCTGCATGTCGCAATTGATTGAATATGATTTTCGTTACTTTTTTAACCCGCTTGACGTTTTACTGGTGGCCGAAATCTACCCGGATTTCGGACGCTTCGAAACGTTAAGTTCTTTGTTTTCGCTTTTCGGACGTGGGAAAGAAGCGTGCACGGACCCTTTGCGGAGCTGGAATGGTGTCGCCCTCCGCGACCATTCTAAGAAGCGCTTTAGCACTGCGATGGGAATGGTGGCCGCTCGGGAGGAGCGCCCCGCTCAACTGCTCACGTCCTTGCGCGGGCGGCAGCCGATCTTCCTCATCCTATCGAGGAAGTCGGCTGCCGAACCCGACTTTTTGAATCTCATAATCTGGTGGTTTGGCGGCGGGGAAACACCCGTTCTCATTCCGAGAATCCGTCCAAAATGTCACACTTAGAGATCGAAAATAGTTGGAATTTATAATCTGGTGGTTTGGCGGCGGGGAAACACCCGTTCTCATTCCGAACACGGCCGTTAAGCCCGCTAGCGCCGATGGTACTCGCAAGGGGAGAGTAGGTAGCCGCCAGGTTATAGTTTCTAACTAACATTTTGGACGGGACATGCCGTTAGTCACGCATAAAATGCTGCTGCATTTTATGCGTGACCCCGCCTCGGCCTCGAACAGGCCTGCGGCTCTGAAAGCTGCGAACCCTCGCTTTCAGCCCGCTACGCCGCTAGGTACTCGCAAGGGGAGAGTAGGTAGCCGCCAGGTTAGGGGATTTAAAAGTCAAAAAAACACCTCAAAGTGAGGTGTTTTTTTCGTGTTACTATTCTTCCCATGTCAGCCTGGGCTAATCGCCGCAAGGGCCTCTACGTAAGCGGCATACTACTCGTTCTTCTGCTTCTTTTTGGGGGTATCGCGTACTCACTCCTCTCCACGGCGCCGACCTGCTCCGACGGCAGACAAGATGGCAGGGAAGAGGGAATTGACTGCGGTGGCGCTTGCAAGAAAATCTGCCCCTTCAAAACATCCCCAGCCACGGTCATGTGGGCACGCTCCGTCGAGGTAACGCCGGGGGTGTGGACGGCGATCGCCTACGTCAACAATCCCAATGAGAGCGGTGCTGTTCTCTCCTTTCCCTACGATTTCAAGCTCTACGATGAGGGAAACATCCTCGTCGTGGAGCGTAAGGGGACCACATTCCTCTCGCCAGGCCAGGTTAACGTCATCGTTGAACCGGGCATAACGACGGGGAATCGAACCCCCTCGCGCACCTTCTTCGAATTTTCGCCCGTACAAAATTTCACCCTAGCCGACGATCCTGCTAAAAGTATTTTGATAGGGGAGCGAGGACTTTCCGAGGCGGGCGCCTCTCCCAAGCTCACGGTGACCATCAGCAACACCTCACTTCGGCCGATACAAAGCATCGAGGCGACCGCGGTTATCTTCAACGAAAACGGCAATGCAATGGCGGCGTCCCGCACGGTCGTGAGAGAGCTCCCTGCGCAGGGGAGTAACACGCTCACCTTCACGTGGCCTCGTCCGTTTACAGCGACCTCGACTACGGTCGATGTGAAGGTCCGGGTCAGGCCTCTCTGATCATGGCCGCTACCATCGCCCGAGGACGCCGTTTTTTCACGAACATACGGCAGAGTATCGACTGGGTGCTCCTCCTCTCGACGCTCCCCATCCTCGCGGCAGGCCTCTTTACGATGAATTCCTTCGGGGCGGAGAATTACTTCTTCAACAAACAGCTTGTCTGGATAGCGCTCGCGCTTGCGAGCTTTTTCATTTTCGCACTCTTCGACTATCACTTCCTGCGGCGCACCTCCGTTATCGCGTCGCTCTACGTCGCGGCCATCGCGCTGCTCTTCCTCATTTTCGTGTTCGGCTCCATCGCTAAGGGCGCTCAGGCTCGCTTCAACTTCGGTTCATTCGCGCTGCAACCCGCCGACCCGATGAAGCTCGTGCTCATCATAGTCCTCGCCAAGTATTTTTCGCGTCGGCATGTGGAAATAGCACACATCCGGCACATCCTCCTCTCTGGCGCGTATACGCTCGTTCCTTTCGTCCTCATCTTTCTCCAGCCTGATCTCGGTTCGGCCATCATCATCGGCACCATATGGCTCGGGATGGTCCTCGTTGCGGGGATATCGCTTCGTCATCTTCTCACGGTCTTTCTGGTCGCGGCCGTGATAGCGGCGGGCATGTGGCTCTTTGCACTCCGGCCATACCAGAAGCAGCGCGTCCTCACGTTCATTCACCCCCTCACCGACATTCGCGGCGCCGGCTACAATGCCTACCAGTCCACGATCGCGGTCGGCTCGGGACGGCTTGTGGGGAAGGGGGTTGGTTACGGAACCCAGAGCCGGCTGCAGTTTCTCCCTGAGTATCAAACGGACTTTATCTTCGCAGCGTTCGCCGAAGAGTGGGGATTTGTTGGCGTTCTTCTGCTCTTTATCCTCTACGGGATTATTTTGTGGCGTATCATCGCGACCGCTATGCACGGGGAGAGTAATTTTGAGACCTTATTTGCAGCTGGCCTTGCGGTGTACTTCTTGAGTCACCTCATCATTCACATCGGTTTCAACATCGGGCTCTTGCCGGTGACCGGCATCACCATTCCCTTCATGAGCTACGGCGGCTCACACCTCCTCACCGAGTATATGGGGCTCGGCATTTTGATGGGACAGCGAGCCTACAGCAGGGCCTTCCACCGCGACGATATCGGGAAAGAGTTTCTAGGGGTGTGAGTAGAGAGCAAATGTTTTTTCAAACACGTGAGAAAGAGAGAATTCTTTTTCAACTTTCGCTCGCAAGGCCTGTCCAAATTTTTCGCGCAGCGGTTCGCTTTCTATGAGCTCTGCGAGCCTGGCTGAAAGAAGTACTACATCGCCAGGGGCTGTGAGAAAACCACTTTGCGTGTCGGTTACTGCTTCGGGGATGCCTCCCACCCGGCTCGCAACGACCGGGAGTCCCGCCGCGCCGGCCTCGAGGAGTGAATACGGCAATCCTTCTTTACGGGAGGGAATGGTGTAAACATCGAAAGCTTTAAGGTACGCTCGTGCATTATCTAAAAATCCAAGAAAAAAAACCTTATCCTCGATCCCTAACTCCCGTGTGAGGCGTTTAAGATTGGACTCTTCCGGCCCTGTGCCGAAAAGTACGATGATCGCGGAAGAAAGTTTTTCCCGGGCGCGCGCATAGGCTTTCAAAAGAAAGTCGATGCCCTTATTTTTGTTTTCGGTATGTGCTCCGATCCAGAATTTCTCGACGTGCGTAGATAAAAGGTTTGCGCGCGAGGTGCTCCTTTCAAGAAAATCTATGGTGCCAACGCCATTATGAATGCACACTATTTTCTTCTGCACAAAGGGCCAGTGAGCGACCTGCTTTTTGTCGCTCTCTGCAACGACAATGCTTACATGCGTTAGCATCACCGTAAGCCACTGCAACAAAGCCCGGACCATGTTGTCAACCCATAGCCGTTCTTCGTTAAAGGGCCAGCCATGAACAGTGAAAACAATTCGTGGTACTGCCATCACGCGAGCGGCGAGGGCGCCGAGTCCTCCGGCTTTGGCGCTATTGAGATGGACCACATCAGGATGTAATGAATGTATGAGGGACACAAGGCGAATGAAACTCCCGATCTCTTTGAGGGGATTGATGTTTCTCTGAAGAGTAGAAAGGGAAATTGTCCGTATGTAGGCCCCTGCTAGCTTCTTGATCAATACGCCGGGCTCCCCGTAAACGACAGTCACATCATGCCCTCGACGTTTTGCTTCAACCGCCAACTCAAACACGTAGCGCTGGGCGCCTCCAAAATTACCTTTTGTGATGACATAGAGAACCTTCATAGTTTATAAAAGGCTACCACGAGGTAGCGCTCCACATAGGTAACTTGTGTAAGAGCTAAATCGTTGTATGGTGTGACCATGCGGCTTCGGCACACCGGCACCTTCGTGCTCCTCCTCGGAGACGTTTTTTGTTTTGTCGCGTCCCTATGGCTATCCCTCTATTTGAGGACCTTTTCGTTTCCGACCGGAGCCGTTTTCCTGCAACATCTTGTGCCGTTTTCGTTCCTCTTTCTCGTTTGGATAGGGGTTTTTTTCATTCTTGAGCTCTACGAGCGTCGCACTCTCGCGGTGGTTGAGCGCATGCCGCTAGCGATTGTCCAGGCCCAAGTCGCGAATGTCATCATTGCCGCCTTGTTCTTTTTCTTTGCTCCTTGGTTTGGTATTGCTCCGAAGACGACACTTCTCATCTACCTCGGTGTATCTGTGGGGAGTATTCTTTTCTGGCGACTTCTCATTGTCCCGAAGCTTCGACCTCGGGTACCTGTGACAGCGTATCTCATTGGGGAGGGAAAGGAGATAGATGCGATAGCGCATGAGCTCACACATAATCCACGACACGGCATCATCCTTAAAGACAAAATCTCCGCGAGCGCCTTCGATGCAAAAAAAATTCTCGCGCGTGCGCGCCAAGAAAGGCCTCGGGTCATTGTATTCGATGCGCACCACGAGAAACTTTCCCCGTACGCGCGCGATTTTTCCGCGTTAGTGTTCGAGGGTACGCGTTTTATCGATACTGCGACGCTCTTTGAGGACCTCTTTCAGCGTGTGCCGCTTACACTCATCGACGAAACCAAGCTTCTCACTGAAGAAATTCGCGATCGGCATAGTGCGTATGACGCGCTCAAGCGTGCGATGGACATCGTGGTGGCACTCATTGCGGGTGTCATCGCGCTCCCATTTTGCTTTGGAGGCGCGATCGCACTGAGAGTAACTTCCTCGGGGCCGCTTTTTATATCTCAGGAGAGGGTCGGACAGAATAACCGCTCTTTTGAGCTCATGAAATTCCGCTCTTGGCTCTTTGATGATCACGGCGATCCTGAGCTTCACAAGAAAAACCGTATCACGGAGGCGGGAAAAGTACTGCGCAAATCACGTATCGACGAGTTTCCCCAGCTCTTGAATGTCTTACGGGGTGAGCTCTCTCTCATCGGGCCTCGTCCGGAGATCCCCACGTTGGTTAGGGCCTACGAAAAAGAATTACCTCTCTACAACGCCCGACACCTGGTGAAGCCAGGTCTCTCCGGCTGGGCACAGATCAATGACTACGATGCCCCCCGGGGTGTCGTTGACGTTGAAAAAACAGCGCGGAAACTCTCCTACGACTTGTACTACGTAAAACACCGCTCACTCGTGCTTGATTTCCACATTGCCCTTAAGACCGTACGCGCACTTCTCTCGAGAAGTGGAACGTAGGCCGCATGAAGGTCGTTACACCTACCATGAAAAGAGCTGTGGTAACAGGAGGTGCGGGATTCATTGGTTCGCATCTCGTTGAAGAGCTTCTGTTGCGCGGGTATACCGTCAGAGTGGTCGATGACGTATCAACAGGTAGTGCAGAAAATCTTAAAGGTGTTGCCGACCGTATCGAATTCATACCGGCGAGCATTCTCGACCTCGGCGCTCTCGCCCGCGTTTTCTCGGGCGCTAATGTTGTGTTCCACCAGGCAGCGGTACCGTCCGTTCCCAAGAGCGTACGGGACCCGCTTACCTCGCATGAGGCGAATGCGACGGGAACGCTCCAGGTACTTCTCGCGGCCCGCGACACGGGCGTCCAGCGAGTGGTGTATGCCGCATCAAGTTCCTACTATGGCGACACGCCCGTGCTACCGCAGGTCGAAGATTTGCCTCCCAATCCTCTTTCTCCCTATGCTGCGCAGAAATATCTCGGGGAGGTGTACGCAAAACAATTTTATTCGCTTTTCGGGCTCGAAACTGTCTCCCTACGCTATTTTAATATCTATGGGCCGCGGCAGGATCCGAATTCAGAGTATTCCGCGGTAATTCCCAAATTCATTAAACTTATGAAGGCCGGGGAACGGCCGACTATTTATGGCGATGGGTCAGCTTCCCGCTCGTTCACCTACGTCTCCGACGCCGTGGCTGCAAATATCTTGGCGGCAGAGAAAGAGGGTATCGCGGGCGAGGTTTTCAATGTGGGGGGGCTGGAGCGGACGAACCTTCGCGAACTTGTGGCGACCATCAACACCGTGCTTGGAACCTCTATCGAGCCTCATTTTGCGCCCTCTCGCCCTGGAGATATCCCACACAGCTTTGCCGATATATCTAAGGCAAAAAAGATTCTCGGATACGTGCCTCGACATACGCTTATCGAAGGTCTCACACAAACCCAGGAGCTCCTGTAGCAGTAGTGCATACGGTAGGGTTTTCTGCTAAGCTCACCCCCATGGTATGGCAGCGCGTCAGTGCCATTTTAATACTCATCGCAGGGATTGCGGTCGGCTACTTCGTCTATCACTCCCAGCTTTCCCCGGGGCGCTTCGCCTTTAAGCTCGGCCTCGACCTCTCGGGCGGGTCGCATCTCGTCTACAAAGCCGACACCAAAAAGGTTGCTTCCGGCGACATTGGACCATCGATGGAAGTGCTGCGCACCGTCATTGAGAGCCGTGTAAATGCTTTCGGTGTCTCGGAGCCTCTCGTGCAGGTGGAGCGCGCAAGCGCGCTCTCCGGCGTCTCCGAGAACCGCCTCATCGTCGAGCTTCCTGGCGTCACGGACGTAAACGCCGCGATTTTCGCCATCGGCAAGACGCCTCTCCTTGAGTTCAAGCTCATGAAGCCGGACGCGAAGATACCGGAGCCGGGCTCCTCAGAGGCCAAAACTTTCGACGTCAACTCGGCCTTCACGGACACCGGCCTCACCGGGCGCCTCTTCTCCCGCGCAACGCTCAATTTCGGGACAGGGCAGGGTGGCGCGAACATTAATCAACCGATCGTGTCGATCGAATTCAATGCGGAAGGTTCGGCGCTTTTTGAAAAGATTACGCGCGAGCATGTAGGCGGCGTACTGGGCATTTTCCTCGACGGCGTACCGATATCGACCCCAGTCATCCGCGAGGCCATCACTGGTGGTAAAGCGACGATTTCCGGGAACTTTACGCCGACCGAGGCGCGCGATCTTGTGCAGAGCCTCAATTTCGGCGCGCTCCCTGTACCCATTTCCCTTATCGGGACTCAAACGATCGGTGCCTCGCTCGGAGAAGCGGCAGCAGCTAAGAGTGTCTATGCGGGCGAACTCGGCTTCCTTGCCGTCGCCCTCTTCATGCTCCTGTGGTACCGCCTCCCCGGCCTCATCTCTATTCTGGCGCTCGGAATGTACGTCGTCATGATGCTCGCGCTCTTTAAGATCATCCCGGTGACGCTCACTGCGGCCGGCATCGCAGGATTCATTCTCTCTGTCGGTATGGCGGTTGACGCGAACATTCTCATATTCGAGCGTATGAAAGAGGAGCTCAATCGTGGACACAAGCTCGGTGAAGCCATCCGTGAAGGCTTTGCGCGTGCGTGGCCTTCAATCCGCGACTCAAATATTTCTTCCATCATTACCGCCTTTATCCTCTACTGGCTTGGCGGCACAGCGGTTATTAAAGGTTTTGCGCTTGTCTTCGGGGTCGGGGTCCTCGTCTCGATGTTTACCGCGGTCTCTATAAGCCGTACCTTCCTTTATGCGCTCGGCCTTCTTCACCGGGAAAACAAGGGCGCAGTGCGAGCACTCTTTGGTAACGGGTTCAAATTCTAGCTATGTTCGTCATCACTTATCGAAAACTCTTCTACGCCCTCTCCGCCGTCCTGGTGGGGCTCTCTCTCCTTGCGATTGTTTTCTTTGGACTTCAGCTCGGCATTGATTTTACCGGCGGGGCTCTCACAGAGGTCCACTACGCGGGACAAGTGCCCGATAAAACCGCGGCTGAGGGTAAATTAAATACTCTCACGCTCGGAACCTACTCGCTGCGCCCCACAGGAGTCGATGGTTACATCCTTCGTTCGCGAGATCTCCAAGAGCCAGAGCGTGTGGCAGTTCTCAACGCCCTTTCTCTCGGGGGGACGGCGAAGATCACGAGTGAGCAGCACAACTCTATCGGCCCCACGATCGGCTCGGAACTTCGCACCAAGTCGACGATCGCGGTCGCGCTCGTCATCGTGGCCATCCTCCTCTTCATCGCGTTCGCGTTTCGCAAGGTGTCGCAGCCTGTTTCATCGTGGAAGTATGGATTGGTCGCCATTGTGGGGCTTATCCATAACGTCATCATTCCAACGGGGGTATTTGCGATACTCGGACACTATGCCGGGTTTGAGGTGGATACGCTCTTTGTCACTGCGCTTCTCGTGGTGCTCGGTTTTTCGGTCCACGATACCATCGTCGTCTTCGACCGCGTGCGTGAAAATCTCCGCGTGAATCACCAGCAGGGAATTCGGGAAGAGTTTGGGACTACGGTTGGGAAGAGTATTGCGCAGACCTTTAATCGCTCGATCAACACCTCGCTCTCCGTGCTCCTCTCGCTCCTCGCGCTTTACTTTTTCGGCGCGGAGGCGACCAAAAATTTCGCCCTTGCCCTTCTCATTGGTATTGCCGCTGGTACCTACTCCTCAATTTTCCTCGGCTCGCCACTTCTCGTCACCATCGAGCGCTGGCAGAAGAAATAAGATGGATTGGCATGCGGTAGTTGGAATTATTGCTGGAATAATCCAGATTGCCTCTGTTTTCCCCTATGTCAGAAGCATGATAAAGGGTACGACTCGGCCAAATATAATTTCATTTGTTCTTTGGACCACGCTACAAATTATTGCCATAGCCGCTCAGTTCAGTGCCGGCGCATCGTGGTCCATCATAATCTTGATAACAACAACTTTTAACACTGCGCTTATTCTTGTTGTTGCTTTGTCTGGTTATGGGTACAGAAAATACGGGGCACTTGATTATACTTGTTTTGCTCTAGCAATAATCGCTATAGGTTTGTGGCAAATTACAAAACAACCTCTCGTAGCGCTCATTCTAGCGGTACTGGCTGACCTGATTTCGACTATTCCGACAATAGCCAAGACATATCGAGAGCCCTATTCAGAAAACGTTCTCGGGTGGGCAATGATTGCCGTCGCTGCAATTCTAGCTGCCGTCTCGACTACAAAATTCGATATTGCTAACCTGATTTATCCGATTTATTTGATTTTTGCCAACACAACGATCACAGCTCTGGCGTTCTTTGGGCAACATCTCAATAAAAAACCTCCACAGAGTGGCGCAATCTGATTTTACATTTCCTGTTTGAGCGAGCATTCTCTTTTTGGAAACCTCGCACAGAGCGACGGCGCGAGCGGAGCAAAAATAAGCCCTATTTTATGCGTGTTTCCAAAAAGATGTGTGCGAGCGACCTTCATTTGACACCCATCAAATTCTGCGTATACTGTCTGCACTGCCTTGGGCAGGTTTTTGTTTCGGCCTAATCCGCTTGAGGCGAACGGCCAATGAGGTAGTGATCATTGATAATCAAAGAACGTTATGTGCGAGCAGACAAAATCTGTTCAACTAGATTAGCCGCCAACCAGGGCGGTGTAGTCTGATCAAAAAACCCTAATCCTAACCGCTTTGCGGCTCGGACGGGTAAAAGGAATCAAGAAGGAGGTACCAGCCTCTCTTTTGTTCCGTTCAACGAATTCTTAGCTAGAGTTTGATCCTAGCTCAGGGTGAACGCTGGCGGCGTGGATAAGGCATGCAAGTCGAATGGGTTTAGACCCATGGCAGACGAGGTAGTAATACGTAGGTACGTACCCCGAAGTCGGGCATAACCAGTCGAAAGATTGGATAATTCCCGATGGTCTCGCGAGAGTAAAGATTTATCGCTTTGGGAGCGGCCTGCGGAGTATCAGCTAGTTGGTAGGGTAATGGCCTACCAAGGCTATGACGCTTAGGGGAGCTGAGAGGCTGACCCCCACCGATAGCACTGAGACACGGGCTATACATCTACGGATGGCTGCAGTCGAGAATCTTCCGCAATGGACGAAAGTCTGACCGAGCGACGCCGCGTGATGGATGAAGTCCTTCGGGACGTAAACATCTTTTATGAGGGAGGAAGTTTATTGACGTTACCTCATGAATAAGTAGCTTCTAAACTCGTGCCAGCAGAAGCGGTAATACGAGTGCTACAAGCGTTACCCGGAATCACTGGGCGTAAAGGGTTTGTAGGCGGTTGTATTAGTCCCTCGTTAAATCGTGGCGCTTAACGCCATACGGGCGGGGGAAACGGTACAACTAGAGAGTGTGAGAGGTGAATGGAACTCATGGTGTAGGGGTGAAATCCGTTGATATCATGGGGAACACCAAATGCGAAGGCAATTCACTGGCGCATTTCTGACGCTGAAAAACGAAAGCGTGGGGATCGAACGGGATTAGATACCCCGGTAGTCCACGCCCTAAACGATGTTCCCTGGCTTTTTGGAGTATCGACCCTCTAAGAGGCGAAGCTAACGCGTTAAGGGAACCGCCTGGGTAGTACGGCCGCAAGGCTAAAACTCAAAGGAATAGACGGGGGCTCGCACAAGCGGTGGATCATGTGGCTTAATTCGTCGGTAAGCGAAAAACCTTACCAGGGTTAGAAATCCAATCGAATGCTAGAGGAAACTTTAGCAGTCCTCACGGACGGTTGGACAGGTGATGCACGGTCGTCGTCAGTTCGTGGCTTGAGTTGTTCCCTTCAGTGGGGAAACGAACGCAACCCTCGTTGCCTGTTACAAGTGTCAGGCGAGACTGCTCCCTTACGGGAGAGGAAGGTGAGGATGACGCCAGATCAGCATGTCCCTCTGATACCCTGGGCTGCACACGTGATACAATGCTATCGACAACAGGACGCAATGTCGCAAGACGGAGCAAACCCTTAGAAACGATAGCTCAATTCGGATTGAGGTCTGCAACTCGACCTCATGAAGCCGGAATCGCTAGTAATCGCAGGTCAGCACACTGCGGTGAATACGTTCTCGAGCCTTGTACTCACCGCCCGTCAACTCAAGGGAGCCGGAAGTGCCCGAAGCCCTCGCTCGTCGAGGTCTACGGTAAGTTCGGTGACAGGGAGTAAGTCGTAACAAGGCACGGGTAGCGGAAGCTGCTCGTGGATTAATTCCAATCGGAACTGTCTCCTTCTTCGGAAGGTAAGACTTATCCGGTCGATATTCTGTATCTCGATCGAGTACGGAAGTAGACCATAGCAGTATGTCTTTAAAGTCTGCTCGCTTTCCAGAAATGCGTACTGGTATATTGAACGGAACAAAAGAGACTCTGGTACCAACGCAAAAAAGCCCCTTATAAGGGGCTTTTTTGCGCATGGGGAGGAAGCCATTGTGTAGAGCGCAAAACTTCGGTAGAACAGGGACGGGAAAGGAAAGGAGGTTCCTATGCCCGACGGAACCCTACGGAACTATCGCACTGGACTCGAGCGCCTCGACCACATGTGGGACGCTCAGGCCTCTTGGTACCGTGACGTTGCGACCGGCGTGGCCGCCGGGGCGCTCACGGTAGGTATAGCCTGGATGCTCGGCGCCTACGCTGCCGTCAACATGCTCGAGGCACCGCTCCGACCGCTCCAGTACCTCGGACTCGGCTTCGGCGTCGGCTACTTCGGCTCGTTCATCGACCGAACCTTCCCTTGATCGTGGGGACACGACGCCGCCGGCACCACCGGCGGCGCTCTTCTTAGATTGCGCCGGCATGCCTCTTTAGCTAGGATGTGCCAAGGTACCAGGGAGGGCTAGCATGCATCCCATCAAGGCGTTCTCGGGCCCAAGCGGGAAGAAACGTATCCTGCTAAGCCTGTTCTTTTTCAGTTTGGCGCTCGACGTGTTTCTCTACTTCCACGGACCGCTCGTGAGGCTCCCATGAAAAAGGCAGCGAATCTCACAACGGCTTTCTTCGCGCTCGTTCTTGCCGGTGCCGGCTTTGCCGCGCTCATCGGCGGCATCATCCAACGCGGAAAACCTGTTCATGCGCTGCCGGCGGGGACGCTCTTTATCATCATCGCGATCGCGCTTATGATACTGTGCGTCTTTATCTGTCGCGCCGAGAAAAAGCCGCAAGGCCGCCCGTAGGGCGGCCTTCTTGCGTAACGGTTTTCCACAGGTTGCGGCGGCTCAGGAAGAGTGGTATCACGACGAAAGAAGGAGGGTCCATCCATGTCTCAACGCTCCACCAAGCTTTTTCACGATTGGAGTCGTCCTCGCGTTCTTCGCGAGTCCATCGTGGCTCGGCTTATCATCGGACTCGGCACGTTTGTCTTTCTCCTCGGGCTCATGCTTTTCGTCCACGCCCTCGTTCGGGAAACGGATTCTTTTCCCTCCTACAGCTTGGGGGTGGTAGCTTCCGCTCTCATGACGGGAGGATGGCGCGGCATCCTCTGTCGAATCTGGAGCCCGTACGTGGAGAAAAGCGCGATCCTGTTCTTCGGTGGCCTCGTCGTCACCTTCATTGGTCTCCGGTTAGGCATCCATAGGGAACTCAACGCCGCGTTCACCCCGGTCGTCCTCGGAGCTGTCCTCATCGTTAGTGCGCTCCTGCGGCTATGTCACCGCGACGATGCATAACCCCCCGTACCTGACCCGCTCTGAGAGCGGGTCTTTTTTTGAATAGAAAGCGCGCCGCTAACGCGGCGCGCTTGAAAGAAAGAACGTTCGAAAACGGTAGTCGTAAGCGCCTTGGTAGGGCTCTTACGCGACTGGATCACCTCCTTGCGGCATAGAGCTCAGCGAGTCGCTGCTGTGAGGGGAGCCGCGCGGAGCGACTCGCCGGTGGAGCGACTGTGGCTTCGGGAAGGACACGTGAGACATTCGGGGTGAGCAGGGAAAGCTCCTCCTGGATGGGCTTTGACCGAATTTCTCGGCTACGACCGCGATCCCGTTTGAGTGTACGTCGTGACCAACCGCACAAAGGTTCTCTCCTTTCTACTGGAACCACCATCATTGTACCGACCAAACGCACCCCGCATGAAGGGGGAGCTGTTGATAGGGAGGCGCTCTCTTGCTAGTATCCACCTCATTGCGAGTGTAGTTCAGTGGTAGAACGCTGTCCTGATAAGACAGAGGTCGAAGGTTCGATTCCTTCCACTCGCACACAGGACGGTACAGCTTTTCCGCCCCTCGCCAGTCGGCTGACAGAACAGTGTGTCGAAGGCTTAAATCGGATTGATGGCGCCTTTAAATGAGACCCACGCGGTCTGATGTCGGCTAGACCCGTTTTCATATTTGAGTAGGATGGAACAGACGGGCGAGTGGTGGAATTGGTATACACGTACGCCTCAGAAGCGTATTCCGCAAGGATTGGGAGTTCAACTCTCCCCTCGCCCACCTCAGTAAAATAAAGTAGTATCGGGAAATGAAATTTTTATTGAAGGACACCTACCTCGCGATGATCCGCAACTCGGTCGGTTCGAACCTTTTTCGCACTCTTTATGCGGAGGTGGATGGCAAGAAGGAGGACATCTTGCGCGACGGTGATGTTTCTTGCGCTTATTTTGTTTCTTCAATCCTGTACCACTTCAAGTTGCTTAAGGAAGTTCATGCCACAGTCTCGGGCACGACACGGGATATGGAAGCATCAGGATGGACCACAACGGATAAACCAGTCCCTGGAGCTGTCGTTCTTTGGGAAAAAATAAAACAGAGAGATGAGGAAATGCATGAGCACAACGGTTTTGTGCTCAACGAAAAGACCGCCGTCAGCAGCCGTTTCGAATATCGCATCCCGATTGAACATCCTCTACATTACGCGGCACAGGCGGAGGGTAATCCTGTTCGTAAGGTGGCAGCTATTTATATCCACCCATTTCTAACTTCGTAATACAACCATGATGACCCGACAGATAACCTTCACGGATACGATTCTCGAAGTTCCCTACTATTCCCAGTATCGTGACGTCAAAAATCCTGACTCACGTATTTTTTCCTGCGGGATGACCTGTGTATACATGGCGCTTGCGTACTTTGGTGCAAAATTGCCGAGTCTCGATGAACTCATTGCACGGGGTATGAGGGAAGGAGGCTACGGCGATTCGGGGTGGATACATGACTATTCGGTCTCGCTTATACAAAGATTTGGTTTTGGATGTGAGCGAAAAGAGCAGATGTCCGAGCGCGATATCACACAGATTCGCAATGCCATTAAGATAGGGAATCCTGTTATAATTTCGACACAACTACGCCTCTGGGATCAACGTAAATTCCATCAGGTACTTTTAGTGGGGGTTCGAGAGGGTGAGGGCGGGGAAATCGCAGGTTTTTTCTATCACGACCCCGCCGGTTCGGAGAAGGATGCTCTCAAAAACTATTTTGTTCCTCTCCCGGCATTCTTTCTGGACTGGCGCCGTATGGCGATTTTTCCAAAAAAATAGACGCCCGTTTGTGGCGGGCGTCCTGGGGCGCAGGCGTTATTTGTCCTGCTCGGACACGTTCTCATGCATAGAGAGTTTTGCCTCTTTCGTCCTGGCTTTGAGACCGACGCCGTGATGAAGCGCGGCATGAGCGGCGCTGAGAAGATCCCCCTCGAGAGGGCCGGATACGGATACCATACGGCGTCCATCCG
Organism: uncultured Candidatus Saccharibacteria bacterium; assembly: GCA_964429815.1. Classification (GTDB taxonomy): domain Bacteria; phylum Patescibacteriota; class Minisyncoccia; order Phycocordibacterales; family CAYSCM01; genus CAYSCM01. The sequence continues at coordinate 79,076 of CAYSCM010000001.1, read as the reverse complement.
GATCGGGGGGGATCTTCGCCCAATCTTCCGCAGTGGCATTAAGCATGTCCTCGAGCTTTTTTCTCGGCATTGCGAACTCCTTTTTGCACCGTTCCGTTACCCATTAAACCCCTTTTCCGAGCTTCGGCAAATTGTGGTAGGTTCATGCCATGGCCGTCATGCTCTACATCGTCGCGACCCCCATCGGTAATCTCGAGGATATTACCTCGCGGGCGCTGCGAGTACTCTCTGAGGTCGATATTGTCGTATGCGAAGACACACGAGTGACCGGCAAGCTTCTCCACGAATATGGTCTCAAAAAGCCTATGCTTTCTTATAACGCGCATGCCTCCGATAAACGCCACGGAGAAATTCTCGACGCCCTCACGGAGGAAAAGAGCGCGGCACTTGTTTCGGATGCAGGAACTCCAGGAATTTCAGATCCAGGCTCTCGTCTCGTTGCTCTTATCCGCGAAAAGCTCCCTGAGGTAAAAATTATTGCCATTCCGGGACCAAACGCGGCGATTGCGGCTCTCTCAACGTCTGGATTTCCGGTATCTGAATTTACTTTCTTGGGTTTTTTGCCCCACAAAAAAGGGAGAGAAACCCTCTTTAGGGAAATAGCCGCTTCATCTCGCGTCGTTGTCTTCTATGAATCCCCGCACCGCATTATGAAAACCCTCGCGTCGCTCAGGGCGCATCTCCCGCCAACCCGGCGCATTGCGGTCGCGCGCGAGCTCACCAAGGTGTACGAGGAGACGCTGGTGGGCACCGTTTCGGAGATCGAATCCCACTTTGCGGAAAATCCCGATACGGTGCGGGGTGAATTCGTCGTCATGGTCGAAGGTACATAGGGTATACCCAAGCACTAACCCCTCCAGACCCTTCAAGACCCTCTGGTTTGGGTGAAATGCAGGAATGAACCTTCGTTCCCGCTTAGGTCAGTGCTTATAGGGTATACTGTGCGCATGTCCAAACATGCCACCATCATTCTGTTCGCTCTCCTCGTCGCTCTCTTGCCGTTCGTGGGCGTTCCGACCCCCTGGAAGACCCCGCTCTACGTGCTCTTCGGATTACTGGTAGCCGCCCTCGCGTTCGCCTTGCGGCAGGAGGGACGCAGTCGTGACAGCGCGATGCGTGAACGCCCTGGCGTCGATGCGCGCTCCTAAAAAACAGCCCTTGGGGCTTATCCGGGGAGCCTATCTTGGGCTTCTTCTCTCCGGCGTGGCCGCGGCGGCCTTTTTCGGCATTCCGGCCGCTATTGAAACGTCTTATCACAATGCCACGCTCGCCAGCTCGACCTCGGCGGCCACGACCACCATCGTGCAACACCCCTCGATCACCCATGTGCCGACCCCGGACCCCGTGAAGGCCATCTACATGAGCCAGTGCGCGGCGGGTACGCCCTCGTTCCGCAAAGACCTTCTGGGGCTCATCGACAGGACCGAACTCAACGCAATCGTCATTGACATAAAGGACTACTCCGGCGGCATCGCCTTTCCGACCGATAGCTCACTCCTCCGGGATAATGTCTCGAAAGCGTGCGGTGCGGCCGACATGAAGTCGTTCGTTAAAAACCTGCACGACAAGGGCATTTACGTCATCGGCCGCATTACTGTCTTCCAAGACCCCACCTACACGAAGGAGCATCCCGATCTCGCGGTGCAAAGCAAAAAGGGAGGGATTTGGAAAAACTATGGAGGACTCTCGTTTGTCGACGTCGGCGCGAAACCGTTTTGGGACTACATCGTCGAACTGAGCAAAGTCTCGTACGAGGAGATGGGCTTCGACGAGCTTAACTTCGATTACATTCGCTTCCCCTCGGATGGTCCTATGGCGGATGCGGTTTATATGCTCGACGAGGGGAAGACCAAGGCGCAGGCGCTCGAGGAGTTTTTCCAATATTTGCACGCTCACGTAAAGCAGATCGGCGCCGTTATGTCCGCCGATCTCTTCGGCTATGTGACGGTCCACGTCGACGACCTCGGTATCGGACAGGTTCTCGAGCGCGCGATGCCCTACTTCGACTTCATAGACCCAATGGTCTACCCTTCCCACTACAACAGCGGCTTTGTTGGACTTAAAAACGTCAACTCGGACCCGTACAAGGTGGTTAGAGTCTCTCTCGACTCGGCAGTCGCACGGGCGATGGCGACCACCACCGAGCTCTTTTCGATGGCCTACACGCCCATCATGAAAACCGTGGAAGTGGCGGGGACGACGACTCCCACGACGACCAGGGAATTGGCGAGCGGTCTGTACTCAAAGCCGGCCTATCCCGCTTCCATCATTCGCCCCTGGCTCCAATCGTTTGACTACCCCGTCACCTACACGCCTGACATGGTGAAGGAGCAGATACAAGCAAACCTCGACTCCGGCCTGAACTCGTACCTCATCTGGGATGCCGCGAACAAGTACACGAGCTTGCGCACGGTGTTGGCGCGTGAACCAGCGGCTTCGACGACAGCGGCACAGTAGTGCGTAACGCAATTGCGTGAAATCGGATATCTGGTCTACTGAAGGTAGCGACGACGAGGTGTGCCATGAAAACCGACACCATCTACAGGCCCCTGACGCAGGCTGAGTGGCAGGTGTGGATGCTAAATAGGGTGGCCTACATCAAGCCGGTCGTTGAAAATGGTGAGCGCGCATTCTCCGTCCACGCGGCAGACGGGACCCAACTCGCGATCATCAGCGACCGTGACACAGCGTTCCAGGCCGTGAAAAGCCACGATCTCGAGCCGGTCAGCGTTCATTGATCGAAGCCGTACACCTGGAAGCCCCGCAAAAGAGTGCGGGGCTTTTTGCATCGCGATGGCGGCAAAATTGCTATACTCATGAAGATGAATCCCGACGAGAGGATAACGTATTTTGCTGTTACCGACTCACGCGGCAAGCGCACCCCCTTTGGCATCAAAGCCAAAGACCGCTCACGGCACGTCTATGTCATCGGTAAAACGGGCATGGGTAAGTCGACTCTTCTCGAGAACATGGCCATCCAGGACATTATGAATGGTGAGGGACTTGCCTTTATCGATCCGCACGGTGGCACGGCTGAAAAACTTCTCGACTATATTCCGGCCGAGCGTGTGAAAGACGTGCTCTATTTCGCGCCGTTTGATACCGACTACCCGGTGGCCTTCAACGTGATGGAAGATGTGGGTCCAGCGCGAAGACACTTCGTCGCCTCGGGACTTATGAGTGCCTTTAAAAAAGTGTGGGGCCCAGACACCTGGAGCGCCCGCATGGAATACATCCTTACCAATACACTCTTGGCACTTTTGGAATATCCAGACACAACGCTCCTTGCGGTGAACCGCATGCTCTCGGATAAACCCTATCGAGATCGAGTTGTCGCTAACATTTCCGACCCATCAGTGAAAGCGTTTTGGGTCAATGAATTTGCCAAGTACACTGAGCGCTTCGCAGCAGAAGCAACCCCTGCAATTCAGAACAAGGTGGGGCAGTACAGCTCCAACCCCCTTATTCGCAACATCATCGGACAGTCCAAATCTTCTTTTGACTTGCGTAAATTGATGGATGAGAAAAAAATCATCATCATGAATCTCTCCAAGGGCTTAGTGGGGGAGACAAACACAGCACTTCTTGGTTCTATGCTCACCACGCGCATCTATTTGGCCGCCATGAGCCGCGCAGATACTTCCGCCGCAACACAGGCCAAACTCCCCAGTCTCTATTTTTACGTAGACGAGTTTCAGTCGTTTGCGAATGCATCCTTTGCGGATATTCTTGCCGAGGCCCGCAAATATAGGCTCTCCCTCACCATCGCACATCAATATGTGGAACAAATGGAAGAGGAGGTGCGCGATGCGGTGTTTGGCAACGTTGGCACCACTATCGCCTTTCGAGTGGGTCCACTCGATGCGGAGCTCCTGGAGAAAGTTTTTGCGCCAAAATTTACTGCAGAGGATATCGTCAACCTTGGTCTTCGCCAGATATACCTCTCACTCATGATCGACGGCGTCGGCTCGCCGCCCTTTTCTGCCGTAACTCTTCCGCCAATTGAGGCACCCACGCGCTCCTTTAAGCAAGAAATCCTTGCGATGTCGCGCCAGCAATTTGCTCGCCCACGTGCTGATGTCGAGCGGGATATTGCCAAGTGGCATGAACCGGTGGAACCCCTGCGACCATCGACGGCTCCTGCCGGAGCGGGCGTTTCCTCCCGAGACCGCAACGGGGGATCTCGTCCCCGCGAACATCGTAATGCTGAAGCGCGCCCTGAGCGCGGAGCTGATACCCGCCGTGAGGAGAGAAGAGCACCTCCTCCTTCCACGGGAGTTCCTTCACAGATATCTTCTCGCCCGCAGCAGTCGACAGGAGACCATCTTGCGAAACTTCGCGAGACGCTACGCCAGGTGGCCGGGAAAGAGCTCGAAAAGAAAGATAAAAGGGAGCAGGCGCAGCCGGAGACTCCGAAACAAAACAATGCACTGCGCGATGCACTCGCAAAGGCTATGGCTGAGCGCGCTCGAGCCCAGGAGGAACGAAAGGGGGAATCATCGAAAGAATTGACCAACGAAGCGACTCCGACACAACAGCATACGGGCGAACCCTCACCCGAAGAGCTTCGAAAAATGCTTGCTGATGACTCGAACTAGCGCGCTTATCGGGCTCCTCGTCGCTCCACTACCGCTTTTCGCGCAGGTCTCTATCAGCGAGGTGCTCTATGACCTCCCTGGTGCCGATGATGGCCGCGAGTGGATCGAGGTATACAACGGGGGAGGCGGACCCGTCGACCTTACGACCCTCAGGCTGCTCGAGGGTGGAGTCAGACACACTCTCAAAGCGTCCGGTACGTCTGTTCTGGCTTCGGGGGTGTATGCGGTCATCGCCGCCGATCCGGCGAAATTTTTGGCCGACAACCCATCTTACACCGGGGCGCTTTTTGATAGCTCGTTTTCGCTCTCGAATACCGGCGAAACAATCGCGCTTTTGAGCGGAAGCTCGACGCTCGATTCGGTCACGTACACACACGCGCTTGGCGCGGCAGGGGACGGACTTTCGCTCTCACGCACCCTCGGAGGCTTCATCGCCGCGAAACCTTCTCCAGGTCGGGCACTCGCGCAAGCCGATATCCCGACAGCAAAAACCGCTCCTTCTTCCCCAAATGTGATTACACAAAAAGCGTCGCGAAAGCCCGCCAACCTCGAGCCACCCCCGGGCGTTGTAGAGAGCGCACTGACCCCGAAGCCGGGGTTCGTGGCTACTGGGGAGGAACAACACTCCCCGTACCTGTGGTGGCTCGCGCTCGGCACCGTGCTAGCGCTCGGCGCAGGCGCTGTATACCTTGCGCGCCGAAAACACGACTCGAGCATTTCAGTGTCAGCCGAAGCGGCCGAGTACGAGATCATTGAATAAAGAGAATCGCTACCGTAGGCTTAACTTCCATGGCTTTGGCTATACAAAAACTCATCCTAGTGACCGGCGGAGCCGGTTTCATAGGCTCACACTTATGTGAACGTCTCGCGAAAGATGGGCATAAGGTCATATCCCTCGATAACTATTTCACCGGCTCGAGGGAAAATCACGTCCCTGGAGTCACCTATCGCGAGGGGCATACCAAAGATATCGACACGCACATACCGGAGAAACCTGATGTTGTATATCACCTCGGGGAGTATTCCCGTGTCGAAAAGAGCTTTGACGAGCCTTCACTGGTATGGGACCTCAATGTACTTGGAACATTTGGGGTGGTGGAGTTCTGTCGAAACCGTGGATCAAAACTCGTCTACGCCGGATCGTCCACAAAATTTGCTGATGATGGGCTTGGGAGGCACCAGAGCCCCTATGCGTGGTGTAAGGCAAGCAATACGGACCTGGTTCATAACTACGGCGTGTGGTTTGGCGTCCCGTACGCGATCACCTATTTTTACAACGTGTATGGGCCGCGTGAACGTGCGGGGGCGTACGGTACGGTCATAGAAATCTTCCGACAAAAATATCTTGCGGGGGAACCCCTTACGGTCGTGTCTCCCGGCACCCAAAAACGCAACTTTACCCACGTGCACGACATTGTCGAGGGACTTGTGATTGTTGGGGAAAGGGGGGAGGGCGATGACTATGGTTTGGGGGATGTGCGTGAATATTCCATCCTCGACATTGCGAAACTGTTTGGCACTGAAATTAAAATGCTTCCCGAGCGTGCAGGGAATCGTATGAGCTCCGCGATCGATACCAGTAGGTCGGAATCCATCGGGTGGAAGATAACCAAGTCCGTCGAGGAATACATCAAGGAAGCGCGGCGCACATGAAACGAATACTCATTTTTTCCCTGACCTATTACCCGCACGTGGGCGGGGCAGAGGTGGCTATCAAAGAAATTACTGATCGCATTGCTACATCTGAAATTGAACTTCACATGGTGTGCCTGAGATTCGACTCCTCCCTTCCCAAGGAAGAAAAAATAGGAAATGTGTATGTCCATCGCATTGGGCCTGCGCGTCCGAACCCCACGATGGCAGACCTTAAGCGATTTCCCCTCCACTACAATAAGCATCTCTTTCAGTTTCTTGCGGCCTGGAAGGCCCTCTCGCTTCACCGGAGGTATCACTTCGATGCTATCTGGGCAATGATGGCGCACTCATGTGGCATCCCCGCGGCGCTTTTCAAGTGGTTCCACCCCAAGGTCCCGTTTATTCTCACCCTCCAAGAAGGTGATCCACCGGAGCATATCGAACGCCTGGCTCGCCCGGTATGGCCACTTTTTTCTCGCGCCTTCACGACGGCCGACACTATCCAAGCGATCTCCACGTTCTTAGGCTCCTGGGCGCGCCGACGAGGTTTCAAGGGGCGCCTTGAAATCATCCCGAACGCCGTTGATACCAAACGTTTCTCGGCCTCCTATCCGCCCGAGGAGATGGAAACGGTGAAGACGCTCCTCGGCAAGAAAGAGGGCGATGTTTTTCTGGTGACGACTTCCCGGCTTGTCCACAAAAACGCTGTCGACGACGTCATACGCGCACAGCGCGGCCTTCCACAGAGTGTCCATTTCGTCGTCTTTGGCGTCGGGCCCGACGAGATAAAACTAAAGGCCCTTGCGCGGGAGCTTGGGGTCGAGAGGCGGGTGAAATTCCTCGGCCAGCTCTCTCATGACGAGATGCCGAAGTATCTCAAAGCGTGCGATATTTTCATCCGCCCGAGCCGCTCGGAGGGCATGGGAAATTCATTCATCGAAGCTATGGCAGCAGGAATTCCCGTCATTGGGACCCAGGAAGGGGGCATTGCGGACTTCCTGTTTGATGCGAAACGAAACCCCGACAAACCGACCACCGGGTGGGCCGTCGATAAAGACTCTCCGAGCGATATCGTCGCGGCGGTCGAAGATATTCTTGCCGGTCCCGAGAAGGTCTCGGGAGTCGTCAAGTATGCTCGCAAGCTCGTGTTTGAAAAATATGACTGGAGCCTCGTCGCTGCCGGTATGCGCGAAAGGGTATTTATGCCGCTCCTTTCGCGCTGACCGAGAGCCATGGTTTGCCGTTATACTACTCCTATGCGGCTCTTGCTAGCGACCCCGCTTCTCCCCCCTGATGTCGGCGGGCCGGCTACTTTTGCCAAAAGCCTCATCACACACCTCCCCGGCCGCGGCATCGAAATTTCCGTCGCCTACTTTGGGAAGGTCCGGAAGTTTCCGCCCGGAGTACGCCACCTCGTGTACCTAGCCCTCCTGTGGAAGCTCTCGGAGAGCTGTGACGCCATTCTCGCCCTCGACCCCGTTTCCGTGGGGTTCCCGGCTGCACTCGTCGCCTCGTTTCGAAAAAAGACCTTCCTCTTACGCGTCGCGGGGGATTTCGCGTGGGAGCAGGGCATGAACCGATTCGGTGTCACCGAACTTCTCGACGATTTCGTAAAGCAGGGACAAACGCACCCGCTTGTCCGTCTCTTCGTCTTCGTCGAGCGCTACGTCGCCCGCAAGGCGCGGCGCATCATCGTGCCGAGCGCCTATTTCAAGAAAGTCATAGGGAAGTGGGGGATCGAAGCAAAAAAAATCGAGGTCATTTTAAGCGCCGTTGAAGATATTGCGGTCTCCGGGAGGCGCGACGTACTGCGCGGGATACTCCAGTTCGACGGGGTTTTTGTCATGTCCGCAGGGCGCCTCGTACCCTGGAAGGGTTTTGAGACCCTCATCTCGGCCGTGCCGACGCTACGTAAAAAATTCCCCAACGTGAAGCTCATGATTGCCGGGGACGGGCCACAGCGAGGAGCTCTTGAGACGCTCATTGAAACGAAAGGCCTCGAGGAGAATGTCGTTCTGGCAGGAAATCTCGAGCGCGACGTTCTCCTGCGCTACATCAAAGCGGCGGACCTTTTTGTTCTCAATACCGGCTACGAAGGGCTCTCGCACCAACTTCTCGAAGTCCTTGCCGTCGGCACTCCGATCGTGACGACCAAAGTTGGTGGTAACCCGGAAGTCATCGAGGATGGCAAAAACGGACTTCTTGTGCCCTACAACAATCGGAAAGCCCTGGAGACCGCGATGCTCCGGGTGCTCGGGGAGCGCTCACTTGCGGGGAAACTTTCCGCGGCAGGGAGGCGCTCGCTTGCCAAATTTTCTGAAGCGAAGATGGTTGAGGCTGTGGAGGAATTCTTGAAGAAAAACGTATGAAGGTGCTCATGGTATCAACAGACCGAAAGGCATTCGACGAGCGCTCCGCCGTGCGGCAGCGCCTGCGGGAGTATGCTCACGCGCTCGAAACACATAGGCACAAAGGAAGCGAGCTTCACGTCATCGTGTTTTCGACAAAAAGACACGGGTTTGCTGCTGTGGCAGAGGAAAATCTCTTCCTGTATCCGACGAGTGCATGCCACAGACTCTTGTACCTGTTGGGCGCCTACCGCATCGGCAAAAAAATCAAGGGTGTCTCGGTCGTGAGCACGCAAGACCCCTTCGAGACGGGGCTCGTCGGTTGGCGGCTGGCTCGGTATCATCGCGCACGCTTCCAGGCGCAGATCCATACTGATTTTTTGAGCCCCTATTTTGCTTCGCTCTCGATGCTCAATCGCCTGCGAGTGTTCATCGGCACGATACTTTTACCCAAAACCAACTCAATACGCGTCGTCAGCAAACGCATAGTCGACTCGCTACGGCCCCTCCGCCTGAAAGCTCCCGTCCACGTACTGCCGATATTTACGGATCTCAAAAAACTCTGGGAAGAAGAAGGTAGTGATCTCAAGAAAATGTACCCGCAATTTCGCAAGCACGTGCTTGTTGCGGCTCGGCTTGAGAAAGAAAAAGGCATCGCTCTGGCCATTGATGTTATAGCCTTGCAGCCGAAAGGGGTAGGGCTTTGTATTGCCGGAGATGGAAGTGACCGGGCACATTTGGAGTTTCGGGCAAAAAACCTCGGTATTTCCGACAGAGTTGTATTCATGGGCTGGAGAGAGAATCTCGGCGGCCTCTATAAAAGCGCGGATGCCCTCCTTTTCACCAGCGCTTATGACGGCTACGGACTCGCGCTTGTCGAAGCCGCGGCACTCGGGTGCCCTTTCGTGTCGACCGATGTAGGCGTAGCCCGGGAGCTCTACAATCTCGGCGCACGCTCCGCCATCGTCGCAGGCCGCTCAATAAATGAGTTCGCTGACGCACTGCGAGAGACCATTAAAGATGGCAGGGCGACGGCAGGGGATTTCGTTCTCGGCCTCACCGGCTTTGCGGCAACCAAGAAGGAATACCTGAAGCGCTATATCGACCTTCTCACGAACTGACATGCGACTCCTCTTTATTACCCAGAAAATTGACGAAGACGACGATCTTCTAGCGTACGTCATATCGTGGTTGCAGGAATTCGCACGGCACTTTACGGCCGTCGAGGTCATCTGTCTTGAACGCGGAGGAGCTACACTACCCGAGAACGTCCATGTGCGCTCGCTGGGGAAGGAGGAAGGTGCCGGGAGGCTCACGTACCTGTGGCGTTTCTATCAATATATTTTTTCCATCCGTCGTCCGTACGACGTCGTACTCGTTCACATGAATCCCGAGTATGTCGTCTTGGGCGGCATACCCTGGCGCCTTATGGGAAAGCGGGTCGGATTATGGTATACGCATCGGCAGGTGAACCTCAAGCTCTACGTAGCGCATCTTTTCAGCCACGCGGTCTTAACCGCATCGCGCTACAGCTTTCGGTTGCCGTCGCGGAAACTTCACATTCTCGGGCATGGCATCGAGGTGGGGCGCTTTGCCTGCGAGAGCTCTGCGCGTGAGGAGCGTGCCGTCATAAGCGTCGGGCGTATCACGCCCATCAAGAACTGCGATACGCTCATCGAGGCGGCAGAGATCTTAAAGCGTCACTGGAAGGAGAGGTTCAGCGTCACGTTCATTGGAGCTCCGGTCCACGAAAGCGATCGCGCATATGAAAAAAAGCTTCTCAGGCTCGTCGAAGAACGCGGACTAGGGAAGACCGTCCGTTTTATAGGCTCCATTCCCAACGAGGGACTTCCCGTGTGGTACTGTCGGGCGAGCGTTTCCGTCAATATGACCCCGCCCGGCGGCCTCGATAAAGCCGTCATCGAATCCATGGCCGCGGGAACACCTCCCATCGTGAGCAATGTCGCGTTTAGCGGATACTTTGGGCAGTACGCCTCGCGTCTCACCTTTCCCGAACGCGACCCCATAGCGCTCGCGGAGCGAATACGTGCGCTCGTCGAGTCGGTCGACCGCCCCCAGATCGGAGCGTACCTCTCGCGTGTGGCGGGAGAGCGCTTCAGCACCAAAGCCATCGTAAAAACGATTTCGACTATACTTATCGAACATGTGCGGCATTAACGGATGTACGGGAAGTCACTCCGCTCTTGTTGAGCGGATGAATAAAGAAACCAACCACCGGGGCCCCGACGGCACGGGGCTTTGGGCTGGGAAAGTAACCTTGGGGCACAATCGCCTCGCTATCATTGACCTCTCCGAGGGTGGCAAACAGCCGATGGCAAGCCACGACGGGCGATTCACCATTACCTACAACGGAGAACTCTACAACTACCGCGATATCAAGAAAGAATTGCCGGCCTACCCCTTTCGGAGCGAGAGCGATACCGAAGTTATCTTGGCGGCGTGGGAGAGATGGGGAGTTGACTGCCTCTCACGTTTCAATGGCATGTTTGCTTTTGCGCTCTGGGACGAGAGAGAAGAAACTCTCTATCTCGTGCGCGACCCGGTCGGCATCAAGCCTCTTTACTATCTAGAAAAGGATAACGAGCTCTTTTTTTCTTCGGAGATCAAGGCGCTCCTCGAAACGGGAATTACTCGAAAACTTAATCGCGATTCGCTCAATCTCTATTTCCGATTTCTCTATACGCCAGGACCCACGACAATGTTTGAGAGCATATCTCGTATTCAACCAGGTCAGGTGCTCAAGTACCGTCGTGGCGAAATATCACTTAGCACATACCAAGCGTATGAGAGAGAGATTTTCCTGCCAGCGGACCGAACAGACCGCGCGCACAAGCTATGGGAAGTGTTGAAGGGGGGCGTAAGTCGCCAACTTGTTTCTGATCGCCCAGTAGGGCTCTATCTTTCGGGAGGCCTAGATTCAAATGCTATCCTGGCAGCTCTCTTTGAGACGGGACACAAACTGAAAACGTTTAGCGTAGGGTTTGAACTTGAGGAGGGAGAGCAAAAAGAAAAATTCAATGCAGATCTTGAACTTGCCAAGCGCGCTGCGGCACAGTTTGGTGTTGAACATCATAGTGTCCTCTTTTCCGCCACAGAGGTTATCCCCTATCTCGAAAAGGCGGTTTGGCATCTCGATGATCCAAACTGGAATCCGACGTCGCTTTCTATGCTCAAACTTGCGGAATTCACAAAACCGCAGGTTGCAGTAGCTCTCGCAGGTGACGGGGGCGATGAACTCTTTGGTGGATATGAGCGTTATCGCAAATCACATCAGCTAAGTTTACTTCGTCGCATTCCGCTATTTTCAAAGCTCGGGTTGCTCAATAAAAAACTAAAACCCCTGTCGACAGAAGAGGGAGGAGAGCGTTTCGCGTGGTTCATGTTGCAAACGGAGGATACTGTGCAAGCGATTCTTGAAAAAGGTGACAACAATAGTGAGCCCGTCCTCGAATATCTGAGCAACAGATTCCCGACGGTAGAGAAGTCATTTGAAAAACAGTTCATGGCCGTCGACAGAAAGAATTGGCTTGTCGATGAGGCGCTACTGCGTACCGATAAGATGGGGATGGCCGCGGGGCTTGAGGTGCGCGTGCCGCTCCTCGACCTGGAGCTTCTTTCCTTCGCGGATCGATTATCCCAGAGCGATCTCATTTCGTCGTTTGATAAAAAAATACTCTACAAAGAGGCGCTCCGCGGTCATGTGCCGGAGTTTCTCCTCAGCCAGGAAAAAAGGGGGTGGTTTTCTCCAGCCGCAAAGTGGCTGCGTCGTCCCGACGTCGCAGCATTTGCCAGGGAGGTACTTTCTCCATCATTTTACGTCGAAACAAAAAGCCTTTTTAACTGGCATGAGATAGAACGGCTTCGCAAGGACCACCAGCAAGGCGGATATCATCTCCAAAGCCTGTGGAGTCTCCTGGTGTTCCAGCTGTGGGCGAAAGCATTTTCCATAAAAACCTAACATGGAAGGGATCCGCGGCAAGAAAGTGCTGGTGGTAACGCCTCGCACCCCCTTTTCCATGCAGGGAGCCGATGAACTTGATCGGGGCATGGGCATCAAGCTTCTCCAAAAGCTTGGCTGCAGGGTGCGGGTCATCGTCATGGTCGTCCCTTCGGATAGGAGCGCGGTGGAGGAAGCGCAGAGGACGTGGGGAATTCCAATACGGCCAGTCACCTACTCGTTCGCCCGAGAGAGGTCGACCCAGGAGCGTCTCGGGCGCTTCCTGCGGCGTCTCATCGATCCGCGGCTTTGGGACGGGGCGGCGTTTGAGTATAGTGACCCGCTGACGAGGAGGGTACTGGCGGAAGAACTCAACACATTTCAGCCGGACGTTGTTTGGTTCGACTACACCTATCTGTGGCCACTCTATGGAGAAGTTCGTTCGCGCGGAATCCCGATAATAACGCGATCGATAAATTTCGAAGCACGTCATTTCCTCGAGGAACACGAACGTTCGCTTCTAACTATTCCACGCTATCTCATAAAACTCATGAGCGAGTGGCTGGTCTCTAAAAAAAGTACACTTATCCTAGCGCTCAATCCCAACGACGCAGCCGCCTACGCGCGTCTAGGAGCACGGAAAGTCGAAGTGCTGCCGCTTCGATGGCTTCCCGCTCTCATAGGGGAATCTCACCCTATTCGCGAGATGAAACCGCTGCGGGTGCTCTTTTTGGGATCTTCCTACGCCATATCCCACAACCGCAAGGCACTTCAGTTCATTCTGGGGCGCATCATGCCAGAACTTGCAAGATCTTCTCCAGGTGCCTACGAGCTCCATATCTCCGGCACACGACTCCCCGATTATTTTCGGAAATATATCGACGGAAAAACGATCATCCACGACGGCTTCATCCCCTCCGAAGAATTTCCGACCTACGTGCGTTCGATGGATATCGCCCTAGTCCCATCCCCGAAGCGCGTCGGCATGCAGGGAAAAGTGTTCGAACCCCTGGTGCGTGGCGTCCCGCTCATAACGTCCAAGTACAGTACGGTCGGTTATCCCTTCGAAAACGGGAAGGAAGTGTTCTATGCCGAGACGGCTAAGGAGTATCTCTCCGCGCTTTCAACGCTACGCAATGTCGCCGTCCGTGCGGCCATGTCCCGTGCGGCGGTTGCGTGTTCGCAGAGCTTGTTTTCCCGTGAACGGGTGGAGGAAGTTATCAGGGAGGCGCTCGCTAGTGTATAGTTTTCCCTATGCAAAAACGGGCTCTTATAACAGGCATCACGGGGCAGGACGGTTCCTACCTGGCTGAGCTTCTGATACGAAAAGGGTACCGAGTATTCGGATTTATGCGCCGCACCAGCACGGACCCTTTCGTGCGGATAGAGGATCTCTATATCAAGGGTGAGATCGATCTCATGTATGGGAATATGCGCGACATGCCGACCATCGTGCGAGCGCTTGAGGAAGCCAAACCTGATGAGATCTACAATCTTGCGGCACAATCGCATGTCGGTGTTTCGTTTCTCTGTCCCGATGAGACCGACGATATAAACTTCAAAGGCCTCGAACGCCTTGGCACTGAAGCATTCCGTCGCAACCCGAAAGTGAAAGTGTATCAGGCTTCGACTAGCGAAATGTTCGGCAGCACCCCGCCACCGCAGAGCGAGGCGAGCCCATTTCAGCCAGTAAGCCCGTATGCGGTCTCGAAACTGCATTCACATGAGCTTGTGAGTGCCTGGCAAAAAGAAGGTAAGTACGCTGTCTCCGGAATATTGTTCAACCATGAAAGTCCTCGCCGCGGCAAGCACTTCGTGACACGCAAACTTACCCACTCATTGGTGAAAATCAAACTTGGACTTCAGGAAAAAGTAAGGCTAGGGAACCTTGGGGCCAAACGCGATTGGGGCTTTGCGGGAGATTACGTCGAGGCGATGTGGATGATGCTCCAGCCTGCGCGACCCTCGAATTATGTTATCGCCACAGGAAAGTCCCACACCGTGAGAGATCTTGTCGCAGCGGTGTGTCATGCGCTTGGGATCGACATTACGTGGAGGGGGAAGGGACTCGAAGAAAAGGGATACGATCAGCACGGAAAATGTATCATCGAAGTCAATTCGCGCTTCTTCCGACCACAGGAGGTTGAGGCTCTTGAGGGCGATTCCACCAAAGCCCTGCGGGAATTGGGGTGGAAGCCGAAGGTATCGTTTCAAGATCTCGTAGAGATGATGGTTGAATCGGACCTACGACTTATCGCGGGCCATAAGAAGGGGGGAGATGAATAGATGAGAGAGAAGGCAACAACAGCCCTTATCACGGGGATCGGCGGCCAAGACGGTTCCTACTTGGCCGAACTTTTGCTTCAAAAGGGATATCGGGTGTTCGGCATTGAACGCGCAGGTTCGACGAAGGAAAATCTTAAAGACGTTACCGGGGTCGCGCTCTCCGCAGGGGATGTGACCGACTCTCACTTTTTACGCGAACAGCTCAAAGTCGTCTGTCCCGATGAAATATATAATCTTGCCTCGGTGAGCACGGTGGCAAACCCCTGGGAGAACCCGCGCAAAACCCTTGAGAGCACTGCGTTCGTTCCCCTCACTATCCTCGAGGCGATGCGAGAATTTTTGCCTGGATCGAGACTGTTCCAAGCATCATCGGCAGAAATGTACGGCGAAGCGTCAGAAAGCCCGCAAAATGAGAATACGCCCTTTCGGCCCTGCAACCCCTACGGCGTCGGAAAAACAGCTGCGCATAACCTTATCGAGGCATATCGGCGTGACCACCATATTTTTTCCGTGTCTGGAATTCTTTTTAATCACGAGAGTCCTCGTCGTGGAAGGGAATTCGTGACCCAAAAAATAGCGACGACGCTCGCGCGCATTTCTCTGGGGAAAGAGCAGGAGTTGCGGATAGGGAATCTCGATGTGAGGCGCGATTGGTCACACGCCAGAGACGTCGTCCAAGCCGTTTGGAAGACCCTGCAGCACGATAGGGCGGAGTCCTACGTCATAGCCTCTGGCAGGGCCCATACCGTACGGGAGTTTATCGAAATAGCTGCGAAACGTCTTGGTATGGATATCGCGTGGAAAGCGGAAGGGCAATATGAGGTCGGAGTGGACCCGTCCGGTACTGTGCGTGTGCGCGTGGCGAGCGAGTTCTATCGCCCTGCGGAAATGTATCCGCGCCGTGGAGACAACGCAAAAATTGCTGAGGAGCTCGAATGGGAGCCAAAGATTTCCTTCAAGGAACTAGTCGAAGAAATGGTAGAGGCGGCTCAGAGGAGGGAATAACGACTAGGCGCCAACTATTTCGAACTTCGGGCAGGGAACTATGAATTTCCCGCCGCCGTTGAGGAACGCCTGTTCTCGCCGCACGAACTCTTCGATAAAGTGCCACGGCAGGACCAAAAGGTAATCGGGCTTTGCGGCCCGCATCTCCTCTTCTGAATAAATTGGGATATTACTGCCCACTGTCTTGAGCCCGAACTTTGCCGGAGAGCGCTCCGCTATGCCGTCGATGTGGGTCTCATTGAGACCGAACCACTGCAGGAGTGTATTGCCCTTGGTGGAGGCCCCATACGCCCAGATCTTCTTACCCTTTTTCTTTTCGGATACGATAAAGTCGACGGTTTCTTTTTTCAATCGTTTCGCGTGTTCGAAAAAGTCGAGGTAGGTCTTCGGGTCGGTTAGGTTGAGGGTTTTCTCATACGCGAGTATGGAATCGACCCGGAATTGCGCTACATAACGGTATGGCGCGGTCGCAAATGTGGCGGGAGTAGCTTTCTCCTTGCGGATATAGATCCTGAAACTCCCTCCATTGACGTCATTGAGCTGACAGTCAACGACCTTGAGCCCATGCTTCGCGAGGAGGTACTGGAGCGAATGGAGCGTATAGTACTCAAGGTGCTCGTGGCAGATGTTGTCAAAGGCCAACTGCTTGAGCATGAGCGGAGTGTAGCTCATCTGTATTATCCAAAGTCCTTCATCGTCGAGAGCCTCGGCAATATCCGCAACGAACTCATCGGGCTTCTCGAGGTCATAAAACATCGCGATCGATGTGATAACCTTAGCCCTTTGCTTGCCAAAGCTCGATTTTTTGAACGCAGCGCAGGTGAAGTAGTCGGTCACGACAAGGTCTGCATGTTTTTTTGCAAGCTCGGGATAGTCTCCGCGTGCGGGGTCAAAGCCTATGCGGACGACCTCGGTGCCCAGGAAACTCAAAAGCGTCCCGTCATTACAGCCGATGTCAATTACCACGTCTCCCTTCGCAAGTCGCATAAGTCTTGAAGCGGAATCTGCGATGTCCTTAAGCTCCCGACGCATGGTCTCATTGGTGCCCGAGCGGTACCAATACTCGCCGTACATCTCATCGAAAGGGGCGGTGTGCGCGAGCTGTACCAAACCGGATTTTGGTGCAAGCATAAGCTTAAGTTCAACCTTGTTTTTCATACGGGGCTTTCCCTCTCGCGGGATGAAATCGGAAATGTAAAGTTCGCCGAGTGTGAAAAGTTCGGTGAGAGGCTCGCCGGATATACGGCACACCCTACGTTCCCGGTCGTCCATAGGTAAGGATTATATCCCCTCAGCGCCACAAGTAAAACGCAGGCTCCTCATTGCAACTTTCCCGATGTCGATTTAGTTTACGTGTAACACTCACTCTCATGCGAATCCCCCAAGTACTCTTTATCCTCGGAAGTGGGCACAGTGGCTCAACACTCCTGGACCTTCTTCTCGACTCACATTCGAAAGTCATCGGCATCGGCGAGCTCGTCTCGGAGGATTCGGACCCCACCAGTGACCCTTTTTGGCGGGACATTCTCCCGAAAGGGGAACTCTTTGACGTAGCCCGAAGCAAAAGCGGTTTTCTATTCGGCTCAAAAAATTATCGTTACGCCAAGACAGGGAAGGCGGTCGACATCGCGCAGTACCGAGAACGTGTCCGTACCATCTATACCAAGGCTGCCGCTACCAAGGGGGCCTCGGTCGTTGTCGACTCATCAAAGAACGCTGACTATACCGAACTCATGTGCCGGGCGCTCCCCGACCCCGTAATCGTGCACGTAGTGCGAGACGGGCGCGGGGTATTTTCATCCTATCTGCGTAAATATGGAGCCCATGTGTGGTTCTCGCTCTCGCGCTGGTTTTTCATGAACGCCAAAGTCGAGCTTCTGCGCAGGAGGGTCAAAGCGCGCTACCTGTTCTTGCGCTATGAGGAGCTTGTTGCGCATCCGCAGGAATCCCTCGCCCGCATCTTGGAAGCGGTCGGCCTCTCCTACGAACCCGCCATGCTCTCTTTTCGGGCCTTTCCGCATCATCAAATAAGTGGCAACCGTATGAAGGGGGAAGCGAGTGAGAAAATAGAGCTCGATGAGTCCTGGAAGGAGAATCTTTCGTGGACACGGCAGCTCGCATTTAACCTAGCGTTCGGCTGGCTCAATTTTCTCTATAAGCGTCGCAGGAGTCTATGAAAATCCTCTACGTCGCCAACATCCGACTGCCGACCGAGAAGGCGCATGGCCTCCAGGTCGTGAAGATGTGCGAGGCCTTTGCCCGTGAAGGCCATGAGGTGATTCTCGCAGTACCGTGGCGCTTCGGTCGGCTTGCTGTCGATCCGTTTGAGTTTTATGATGTGCGCACGCAGTTTCGCATCGTAAGGCTTTTCTCGCTCGACCTCGTGCGATTCGGGAGCGCTGGCTTTTTCGTACAGGTGGTAACGTTTGCTTTCGCTTCGTACCTCTACGCTCGCAGTTCGAGAGCGGATATCATCTACGGTCGTGATGAGGTGGCGCTTTCTCTTGTCGCAAAAACGGGGAGGGTAGTGTGGGAAGTTCACACCAAAAAACTGAATCGATTCGCTCGAATTCTATTTCAACGTGCTCGGCTCATTGTTGCCATCACGGGAGCACACGCAGAGCTTCTGAAGAGCGAAGGGGTGGATCCTGGGAAGATCGTGGTAGCTCACGATGGAGTCGATGTGCGACCCTACCGTGAGCCGTTTGATGTAGGAGTGTGGCGTCGGGGCAACGGCATCCCCTCCGAAGCGAAGGTGGTCGGGTATGTAGGGGCACTCCACACCATGGGAAGGGGCAAGGGCGTCGAGGAGCTTATACGTCTGTTTCCGAAACTACTCCATGAGGAACCAAACGCGTATTTACTTCTTGCTGGTATGTCGCAGGTCGATAGGGCTCGTGCGATCGATATGGCACACTCTGCCGGTCTTCGAGATAGTCAATTTCATATTAATGCTACTCCATCACAAAAGGACATGGTCGGTTATTTCCGAGCCGCCAACGTGCACGTCATGAACTATCCAAACACGGAACACTACGCCAAGTTTATGTCACCGCTTAAAATGTTCAGCTACATGGCGAGCGGAATTCCTATTGTCACGACGGATCTTCCCTCGGTGCGGGAAATTCTCTCCGACCGGGAGGCGGCATTCGTTCCCGCTGGCGATGGGGAAATTCTTTTGAAAACGGTGCTCGAAGGACTTCGGGGCAAATTTGTGGATCGAGGTCGGGTCGCTCGCGAACTCGCGAAACGCTACAGCTGGGAAGCGCGGGCGCGCCTCATTCTCGAGTCCCTTCGGGCCGTTACCTAAAGGCCATTTTTATGTTATAGTTTTTCGCCATGAAGGAGACGATTGTCATCGTTGGATACGGTTGGGTCGGCCAAGCAAATGCCATCTCGCTGCGGATCATGAGATATCCGGTTTTTTGCTATGACGTGGCAGAGACTTCGCTCAAATACGTCCCAAAATATCAGAAAGAATGCTCGGAAATCGCTTCTCTCTCGCACGCACGTGAACACGATGGCCCGAACACCGTGTACGTGGTCTGTGTGGGCGATCGCGTATCCGAAGAAGGCATTCAGGATGTTTCCCCGATAGAAAAAGCCCTTGAGACCCTGAAGGGAGCGAAGGGGACGGTCATACTACGCTCTACCGTCATACCACAATCACTGGATAAACTCGCATTTGATTTCTATGTTCCTGAATTTTTGCACGAAAAGAAGGCGGTAGAGGAATGCCTCAATCCGTACTACTTCGTCGTTGGCGCACGCACCGGGAAAAAGAAACCGAGCTTTCTCGATGAGTGGCGTAAACGTTCGGTGAAATCTTTCGCAGGCACCCCCGAAGAAGCATCGTACATAAAATATTTGTCGAATGTCTGGAATGCCATGCGTATCGCATTCGTGAATGAATTCGGTAACGCGATGGGAACCCCGACCAGCCAAAAGGAGCTCTCCAAAATAGAGAACGTCGTCAATTTTTTGTTCGAACGAAAGCCGTACCTCCGCTATGGCAAAGCCTTCGGCGGGCATTGTCTGCCGAAAGATATGCGCGCCTTTTTCTATGCGCACGGCCGAGCGGGGAAGAGCATGGAACTTCTCGGCGGAGCCATCAAGGCAAATAACGTGCAACTCAGAGCGGAGAAGCGGTTCCCTATCCTTCCTGAATGGTTCTCGGAGTGGCCAAGGCCGATCGTTTCCGGTCGGGAAGCGCTCAAGGCTCTTCGGATCGCGATAAAGCGAAGACTATCATGGCAAAAAGAGTTTTGATAACCGGGGCAGCAGGATTTGTCGGCTACCACCTAGCTAAGCGATTACAGGGTGCTGGGTACGAGCTCACCCTGGTAGATAACTTTGCGCTCGGGCAGCATGACGAAGAGTTCCGGGCTCTCACTAAGGAGAGGGGAGTTGTGTTCCTACAGTGCGACCTCACGCAAGCAAGAGCTTGGGAGAAGCTCGGCTTCGATTTTGACGACGTCTACCATCTAGCCGCCATTAACTCGACCAAGCTTTTTTATGAGATACCTGCGGAAATTCTCCGCTCCGCCCTTCTTCTTAATGTCCATGCGCTCGAGTGGTTTAAGAAGAACAAGAAGGGGTCAAAAATACTTTTTACCTCGTCGAACGAGGCATATGCCGGTGCCCTTGAAGCCTTCGGCATCTTGCCGCTGCCTACGCTTGAAAATGTCCCGCTTGTCATCGCTGACCCTCGTAATCCCCGGTGGTCGTATGCCGGTACTAAGTTGATAGGAGAACTACTCTTCAACAGTTATGCAAAACAGTATGGACTTCGCACGGTCGTTGTACGCCCCCATAATTTCTACGGACCCCGCTCCGGCCACCACGTGATTCCCGATGTGTTGGGGCGCATCGAGCGACGCGAAGATCCGTTCGCCCTCTACGGCGCCGATGAGACGCGCTCATTTTGCTACATTGATGATGCGGTCGAGGCGATGCAGGCGGTAATGGAAAGTTCTAAAACGGACGGGGAGACGTATCATATCGGTACGAGCGTCGAGACTAACATCGGGGAACTCGTCGAAGTCTTGTTCGAACGTGCCGGATGGAGGCCGAACGTTATTGAACGCAAACCAGGTCCCACGGGAAGCGTGAAGCGACGTGTTCCGGACGTCTCAAAAATAAAACGCGATACCGGCTGGGAAGCGGTGACGGCACTACGAGATGGCCTCAAAAAAACAATCGCCTGGTACGAAAAAAATCCCGGAAAGTAAAAATCGGCCGCACCCTATGGGTGCGGCCGAAGTCTTAATTAATTGGCGCTTTTGATGTACTCAATCGGTACACCGAAGCGCTCGCAATGGCCAGAGAGCCACGTATCGATCTTGTCGATAGTGGTGCCGCGACCCCAGTCGTCGTAGTGGCGGATGTCGCCCGAGGCAATAACCAACGCGGGAAGGGTCGCTCCCTCGGGATGGTTGTCCAAAAAATTTCCATAGTTGAAGAATTTTTGCCAGAACCAGTTGGTTGAGGCAGCGGCCATGAACGTCGGATTTGCTATGGCACGTCTTGTGCAGACCTCGCGAAGGATTTTTTCTTGGTCCGCAAAAAAATTGCGAATTTGAGAATTCGTCCCTACAATTAGGACTCGGCCCGCCTCTTTCTCTAGGACAAAACTGAAGTCCGACGGCTGCAGTCTGCTGAAGAAGAGATCATAGCCCGTTTCGCCTGCGGCGCGGGCTTTTTTTTGAAGATACCATTCATGGGTTTTTGTTTCTTTGGAGATTAGTAGTCTATCCACGCTCATGTTCCTCTCCTGAAATTTCTAGTCTAGGAAGATAATATCACACTATTTTAAATAGTCAAGAAAAATCAGCCGCACCCTGTGGGTGCGGCCGAAAGTGTTAAGAACGAGAGCGGACGTCTACTAGCCGAAGCAGCGACGCCAGTGATCGATGAGAAGCTGGCGTTGCGGCCAGAGTTTCCCGTCGAGCGCTTCGATGTCGGCCAAGCCGTAGGCTTTGATGCCGTGCTCGAGATCGTACTCGGCCGGGTCGAGCTTTGCCTGCTTCGAAGCGACCAGCTCGTCCTGTGGCTGCCAGCAGTAGTGGAACAGGATGAAATGGCAGCCGGCGCCCTGGGGTTCTTGTTGACGAAATTCGGAGAGCCACACGAGCGTCGCCAGGTACGAGAGTTCATCCGGCCCGACGTCGGTACCGACCTCCCGTGAGAGTTTCCTCACGGCCGCTTCGCGCGGCGTTTCCCCGCGCAGCTGACGCCCGCCGAACATCCACGGGCCTTTCGTGCTGTGCACCTTGCGCCAGGTGAGCCAGAGCTCTTGCGATTCCGGCCTCACCCATAAGACGTCCGAACAGACGATCAGGAGCTTGTTGAGGGCAGTGAGGTATTCAGCGTCATCAAGGAACGGCCGGCTCCATCCCTTGCGGACGCCATCGCCGCCTTCGAAAAAGACCGGCGGCTCCGGGTCGGGGCGGGCAGGAAAGAACTTCGGCATGTGTGCCTCCTCGGCTTTGTAGACCGGGCAAAATTGTAGCACGATTATCTGCAATAGTCAACTATCCATCATCCAGTTCGTATTTATTGGCTTATCTGCTAGCGTATGGCAATGAAGCGGCTCAAAATCGGCTACGTGACCTCCTCGATTTCCTACCACGGCGGCTGGGACACGCTTTCGAAGGGCATTGTTGGTGGGGTCGCGCGCTACCACAATGTGGTGGTACTTTCCTCGAAGAAGGCAGAAAATGATCTGGTCAACTACGAAATAAAAAACGTCCTGTCCAAGAATCACTTGAGTTTCGGACTCAAGAACCAGATCCACACCGCCTTTATGTGTTTTCGTTATTTACGAGATTGCGATGTGATCCATGCGCTTATAGAGCCGCTCGGCCCAGGCGCGGCGTTTGCGGCATGGGTGCTAGGTAAGCCATTCATTATCACCCTTGCTGGGACCTACTGCGTGGTTCCGACGGGAAACACCATGCGGCAGCGAATTAAGCGCATCGTAATGCGCTTTATGTACGACCACGCCGCTTACATCGCGACCGGGTCAAAGCAAAATATTGAGCGCATCGAGCGAGCAGTAAAGCTCGGCAATCGATGGCACTTTGTGCCCTTCGGTGTCGATCCATCCAAATTCATTGGTATCAAAAGCTACCCCGCTTCCAAGAAACCATTTCTCCTGACCGTCGGAGGCCTCAAACCGCGCAAGGGTACTAATTATGTGGTCCGCGCGCTCAATTTGCTTCGCGATGAATTTCCTGAGCTCGAATATAAGATCGCGGGAAGTTATCATGATACCGATGTTTTTGCACAAGAGCTGAAGGCCCTTGTGAAAGAGCTCAAGCTTGAAGACCAGGTCCATATTCTCGGGCGCGTGAGTGACGAGAAGCTCCTTGAGCTTTACAGCACTTGTACTCTTTTCGTGCTGGCGGCACAGACGATCGAAGGATCATTCGAAGGATTCCCCATGGTCTACTACGAAGCCCATTCACTGGGGGCTCCTATCGTGAGTACCAACGGGTTTGGTTCTGAGTATGTGATAAAAAACGGCTACAATGGATTTTTGGTGCCGCAGGATTCAGTGAAAGAACTCGCGGACGCCATTCGAAAGATCGTAGGGAACCCCGCGCTTCGCGAGGAAATGTCACGGCATGGAAAAGAGGAAGCGAAAAAACACAGCTGGGATAGAATTGGGGAGCTGTACATAGGCGCATACGAATCGATACTCACCCATGCTTGATACGAACGGCACAGAAGACTATTGGCTCGAACAAACAAAAAAAGGCCACAATCCCTGCCACTATCATAATGTTTGGCAAGACCGGTACGCCTACCACATTCGCACGGGCGCCTTCTCTCGCCGTGACTTTGCCGGAGCAAGGGAAGTTGTAGATGTCGGGTGCGGCGTAGGCGAGTACCTTGAGGCGATTCACAGACTGGCGCCAAACGCGCACTTCACGGGTTTTGATTTCCCGTTCAATATCGAAATTGTGCAGAGGATACGCGGAACCCTGCCGCAAACATCCTTCGTTCCAAAACCATTACCACGACCGGAAGTTGTCGAGGCTATCAAGAAGGCCGACGTGGTATACACTACGACCGTATATGTCCACCTCTCGGCGGAAGCCAGGCTGGCCTTTTTTGAAGGAATAGCTGGCATGAAAAAGGGGAGCAAAATTCTATTGCTTGAGTACATACCTGAGAGCGTACCTTCGTTCCAGAAAGGGTTGTCTTACAAGGAGGTCGAAACCCTGCCGGAGATTAAGGCTAAGTTTGAGGCTGTGGGTGCCACGCTCTCAGAACTGCGCCATGTCAACTTCATCGATAGTTTTCTTTTCTTTCATTTAGGTAAAAACTGGTTTGTATACACGCTCACCTTGTTTTTGGATTCGCTGTATCGCATGGTCGGCGCCACGAAGTCGAAATACAAAATGCTTGTCTTCACGAGATGAAGGTAGAATTTCTAAAACCCGAAATTAAGAAGGCTGACATACAACGAGCCACCGAAGCGATGAAATCGGGATGGCTTACATACGGGCCGGTTTCCAAGGAGCTTGAAGGAGACTTGGCGGCATACCTTGGGGCGAAAGACACCGCGGTCGTGGGAAGTGGCACTGCGGCGCTCCATGCGACCCTGGCATCCCTTGGTGTCGGATCAGGAGATGAAGTTATCACGTCGGCCCTCTCTGCGGTCCAGACTGCAAACGCCATCGAATACACCGGTGCGAAACCAGTATTTGTTGATGTCGATCCAGACACATCGCTCATCGACCTCGCCAAAATTGAGGCAGCTGTAACCGTAAAAACAAAGGCTATCGTACCGGTCCACTACTACGGCAACATGGTCGATATCAAGCGGCTCGCACAGATCGCAAAAAAGCACAATCTTCTTGTCATCGAGGACGCCGCGCATGCACTCGAGAGTGATTTTGAGGGGATCCGCCCTGGACAGCTCACCGCGGCGGCCTTCTTCAGTTTCCATGCGGCAAAAAACATCACGAGCGGGCAAGGGGGGGCTATGGTCTCCAACGACGCTGAGCTGTGCCGCAAGGTACGGGTTTTTTGTGACAGTGGGATGGAAAAAAGAGAGGGTAATCGTCGTATGCTCTACCTGGGCTATCGTTACCCTCTGACCTCATTCCAGGCCGCCATGCTTATTCCCCAACTCGCGCGTATTGAGGCCCAGTGGAAAAAGCGCAAAAAGTGGTATGAGGTCTATGAGAGGGCGTTTGTCGGCATCCAAGGCGTCTCCTTTCCAAGACGAAATAAGAATGTTCGGCACGCGTACGATGTCTTTGCGATGTATGTCGATCCGAACGATCGGGATGAGCTGCGCAAAAAACTTTCTGCCTTAGGAGTGGAGACCGGAGTCAATCACGATCCCATCCCACTCGAACCTTACTACGTGGAAAAATATGCGTACAAAAAAGGGGACTTCCCCAACGCCGAGCGGCGTGGCTTCGGCATGATCGCACTACCGCTCTATCCGTCACTTACGAAAACTGAGTCGGACCACGTGATTGCCTCGGTGAAGTCTCTATTTCAATGAAGCCGACGGTTTTCATTACGGATTTTCATCCGTTTATAACAAAAAATATCCTCAACACGGGAGTGCTCGATCTTCTCACCAAGGAGGCGCGGGTCGTCCTTTTTGTTGCAAAACCCCAGGAGGAATATTTTAAAATACGCTACCCGGGCGTCATTGTCGAGGGGGTGGAACTTGGAAAGAACGTAACCAGTTTCCGCAACCGGCTGTTCCAAAGACTGGCCGAGTGGCTCCTCGACACGAACGTCATGTGGATCCATAAACTCGAGGCGCGGACGAAGACGGGTAACTGGCCGAAGTACTATACGTCGCTTCTCTTCACGGCCCTGTTCGCTCCGATCACGCCAGTCAAGAAATTCCTGCGTTTTCTCGACTATAGGCTCAATAATCAGGACACGTTCAATCGATATGTTGAGACATATCGGCCCAGCGTCGTGTTCGCGACCGACCTTTTTAATCACTCGGACCTCTTCCTTCTCAAAAATGCCAAAGCACGCGGGGTGAGAACGGTCGCGATGGTGCGTTCGTGGGACAATACGACGTCCCGTAGCTATGCTCGCTTCGTGCCGGATCGGCTCATCGTCCATAACGAGGTCATGAAAGAGGATATGGTGCGCTACCACCACATCAAAGAGACCACGATCGTGCTATCAGGTGTCCCGCAGTTTGAAAAGTACCTCACCATGCAGCCGACCCCGCGTGAAGAATTTTTTAAGAAAATCGGCGCTGACCCGAAGAAACGCCTCGTCCTCTTCGCGCCCGCCGGACATTTTTTCATCGACACCGACTGGCAGACCTGCCAGATCCTCAAAGACCTCTTTGCGGAGAAGAAAATCCCCGACGATTTGCAAATTTTGGTTCGGCTCCACCCGTTCCTCCCCGTCGACCTCTCCAAATTCACACCAGACGAGCACTTTATTATTGATATTCCAGGCCCCGCCAAGCTCAATGACCTTGAGCGTGACAAGCGAGAGGGGGAACTCGACATGAGCTTCTTTCAACACATTTACGATTCACTCTACTGGAGCTCGCTGGTCATCAATACCATCTCTTCCATCATCATCGATTCTTCTATTTTCGATAAACCGCTCATCACCATCAATTTCGACGGGTGGGAAACAAAGGTACCGTTCCTGCGCAGCCTCGTGAGGCGCTGGAGATTGGAGGAAAATCAAGTTTCCTGGCTCTCCATCGGCTCGACCGCTCTCGTGGGCTCCAAGGGAGAACTTGCGAAATGGATCAACATCTACCTTGCGCACCCCGAGATTCACAGCGACCGGCGCAAAGTTTTCAAAGATCGCTACTGCTGGAAATTCGACGGAATGTCGGCCTCTCACATCGCTTCCGCTGTGCTCAGTTTTATTTCCTAGGAGGAAGCTTTTCGCGGCTTTTCTTTTCCCACCCATCAGGTACCATGTCGGAATCCATGAAAGAGAATCTTAGCACCGACTGGAATTCGTACCTGATGCGTTTCAAGAAGAGGTATTCGAAAGAGTACCTTTTTGATGTGCTCGAAGCGATGAAAGACACGCGAGTCCTCGTGGTGGGCGAGGCTATTCTCGACGAATATACGTTCGGAAGGTCCATTGGAAAGTCCGCTAAGGAACCCATCGTCGCGCTCAAAGAAATAAAAAAAGAGCTCTACGCCGGAGGGTCCATCGCCATCGCCAACCATCTCGCGAGCTTTTGCAAGGAGGTGACGCTTTTTGCCATGCTCGGCGAGGAAAATTCCCAAGAAGCATTCGTTCGCCGCTCGCTCCCGAAAAACGTCAAGCCAGTCTTTTTCTACAAAAAGAGCGCTCCCACCATCATGAAGAAGCGGTTTATGGAAGAGGTACCGCTTCAGAAACTCCTCGAGTTTTACGTTATGAGCGACAAGTCTCCGAGCGCAAGCGAGAGCGCGGAGGTCGTCCGGACACTTCGCAAGCTCTTCAAGTCCCACGATCTGGTCATCTGCGGTGATTTCGGGCACGGCATGCTCGACCGGGCGAGCCGTAAGGAGCTTATGCAGCGTTCACCCTTTTTGGCCCTTACGGCCCAGGCGAACGCGGGTAATATGGGGTTTCATACCCTTTCGGTATTTCCAAAAGCCGACTATGTTTGCGCCGATGAGCGAGAGCTCCGGCTCGAGGCGCGCGAGCGCAATCACGACCTAATAAGCGTCATGCGAAACGTCGCCACCAAGCTCCGGTACAAAAACTTCATTGTGACCGGAGGGCCCATGGGTTGTTACCTATATAATCGGGGGAAGATCACGAACGCCCCCACGATGAGGAGCTCGTTTACCGACCGAATGGGGGCGGGAGATGCTTTCCTGGCCCTGACGGCCCCGTTGGTACATAACCGGGTGCCGCTCGACGTGGTCGGCTTTATCGGCAATGCAGTCGGAGCACTTGCGATAGGCATAGTGGGCAATAAGAGACCTATCAAGAAAGCGGAACTCAAAGATTTTATAAGCGAACTTCTCGCATAACTATGACCAAGATCTTCATCACAGGCGGAGCGGGATACGTCGGCAGCGCTCTCGTTCCGAAACTTCTCGAAGCGGGCCATAGCGTCGTTGTGTACGACCTCTATCTCTACGGCGATGTTTTTTCCGGCATCAAGCAGAAAAACCTCACTGAGATCCGGGGAGATATCCGTGACCGAAAAAAGTTAATCGAGTCGGCCAAAGGCTGCGATTCCCTCATTCACCTTGCGTGCGTGTCGAACGACCCGAGCTTCGAGCTCGACCCAACGCTCGGGAAATCGATCAACTACGACGCGTTCTTCAACGTCATCGATGCGGCGAAGGAAAACGACATCGGTCGGTTTATCTACGCAAGCTCCGCGAGCACCTATGGTATCCAAGAGGGGGAAGTGACCGAGGAGAGGGTGGGAAGGCCGATCACGGATTACGGCAAGTACAAGCTCGAGTGTGAAAAGGTTCTTGAGGGTACCAACCTCAACTACGTGACGGTGCGTCCGGGCACGGTGTGTGGTTACGCGACGCGTTTGCGACTTGACCTCACCGTGAACTTACTTACCATGCATGCGCTCGTAAACAAGAAAATAACCATCTTCGGCGGGAGCCAGTTGCGACCCCATATAAATATCCGCGACATGGTGCGTATTTACGAGACGCTCCTCGCAGCTCCGCAGGAGAAAATTCATCGCGAAGTCTTCAATACCGGGTTCTGGAATATTTCGGTGCTCGATACGGGGAAACTCATCAAGGATGTTCTCAACGACCCCGCAGTTTCGATCAAGGTATCGGCTTCGATCGTCGATAACCGCTCCTACAAGCTCAATGCCGACAAGATAGAGCGTGTACTCGGCTTTAAGGCCCAGTTTGATATCCCCGAGGCAGTGCGCTCTATAAAGGCAGCATACGAACGGGGCGACATAACAGACGGTCTCAACAATCCTCTCTACCACAACGTCAAGATGATGCAGAAGCTAGGGCTTACGTAGCATGAAGAAAAATGAAGCACTCCTATCGCTCTACCGCAAGCTCATTCTCATACGCACGACGGAAGAGACGATAGCTCGTCGCTATAGCGAAGGAAAGATGCGCTGTCCCGTCCACCTCTCGATCGGCCAAGAGGCCGTTGCGGTTGGGGTGTGCGCGGCGCTCACGGCAGAGGATCTCGTGTATAGTACCCATCGCTGTCACGCTCATTACCTCGCTAAAGGCGGCAACCTCAATGCGATGATGGCTGAGCTCTATGGCAAAGCTACGGGCTGCTGCGGTGGCAAGGGCGGCTCCATGCACCTCATTGATCTCAAGGCCGGTTTTGGCGGGGCCACACCCATCGTCGGCAACAGCATTCCGATTGCAACGGGAGCGGCGTTTGCAGCGAAGCTCCGGAAGGAAAACCGCGTCATCGTTTCGTTTTTTGGGGATGGTACCGTCGAGGAGGGGGCTTTCCATGAAAGTCTCAATTTTGCGGCGCTCCACAAACTACCCATTGTATTTGTGTGCGAAGATAACCGCTTCTCGGTGTACACACATCTCTCTGAGCGCCAACCTAAACGCCCCATCTACGCGCTTGCCAAAGGGCACGGCATTCCTGCGTCGCGCCACGATGGTAACGATGTTTCGACCGTTCTCGCTGCCGCAACAAAAGCCAGAAAAGCCGTCCGTTCGGGTCCAGTTTTTTTGGAATTTTCGACCTACCGCTACCGTGAGCACTGCGGCCCAAATTTTGATGACGAGCTTGGGTACCGTGATCCGAAGGAGGTTGCCGTGTGGAAGAAGAAGGATCCTGTCGCGATGTTCGAGCGTGAGCTCCTGAAGAAAGAGGTGCTTTCTAGCGACCTCATCGAAAAAATCCGAAACGATGCGATTCGACAGGTTGATGGAGCATTCCGTTTTGCCGAAAAGAGCCCGTTTCCAAAGAGGGAAGCTCTTGCCGAACACCTCTATGCGTAAAACATATTCGCAAGCAATACGAGAAGCATTTGATCTTGCTCTGGCTAAAGACAAGTCGGTGTTCCTTATAGGATTGGGTGTCCCTGATCCAAAGGGAATTTTTGGCACGACGACGGGACTTCAGAAAAAACATGGCGCAAAACGAGTACTTGATATGCCAACTTCTGAGCTCGCGGTAACCGGGATCTGCATCGGTGCGGCGGTAAATGGGATGCGCCCAGTCCTAACGCACCAGAGAGTTGACTTCAGCCTTCTTGCGATCGAGCAGGTGATCAACAATGCGGCGAAATGGTCGTACATGTACAACGGAGCGCAATCGGTACCCCTTACGGTGAAAATGACCATCGGCATGGGATGGGGGCAGGGCCCGCAGCATTCACAAAATCTCCAAGCCCTCTATGCGCACATCCCCGGGCTCAAGGTAGTGATGCCCGCGACCCCCTCCGATGCCAAGGGACTGATGCTCGCCGCGATTGAGGACGATAATCCGGTCATATATATCGATCATCGATGGCTCCATGATCTTGCTGAAGATGTTCCCGAGGGTCACTATAGGGTGCCCATCGGCAAGGCTCGTATAATGCGCCGGGGAAGCGATGTTTCCCTTGTAACAACGTCCTACTTCACCTACGAGGCTCTGCGTGCGCAGGAGTTACTCCAAAAGGTTGGCGTGAGCGCCGAGGTCGTCGATGTGCGAAGTCTTAAACCTCTTGATACCGAGACAATAGCACGCTCAGTCAAAAAAACAGGACGGCTGCTTGTGGCCGATCTCGGGCATCGCAGCTTCGGGGTCGCGGGAGAGATAATCACACAAGTCGCGGAGGATTCGACAATCAGTCTACGGACCAACCCTCGCCGGCTTACCGCGCCGGATCTGCCAAGCCCATCAACGCCTGCGCTTGCCAATGAGTACTACCCGCGCTATATCGATATGGCCAGAATGGTGGTCTCTATGGTTGAGGGGGATACAAAAAAATTAGAGTCGCTCGTCGCAGCGGAAGAGAAGAAACGCACGACGCCGCTCGATGTGCCCGATAAGCGTTTTACCGGTCCGTTTTAAACTTTGCTCACATGGCTCTGAAAAAAATAGCTATCATCGGGAGTAATTCTTTTTCGGGAGGACACCTCGTCGATTACCTGCTTCGGAAAACAAATTACATAGTCATCGGTATTAGTCGCTCATCTGAGAAGGAGCCTGAATTTTTGCCCTACCTCTACAAAGGGAAAAAACCCTCCGCGCGCCGCTATCGTTTCCATAAGCTCGACGTAAACAAAGATGTAAAAAAACTTGCCGCTCTCCTTGATAGCGAGCGTCCTGACATAGTCGTGAATTTCGCGGCCCAAGGCATCGTTGAGGCTAGTTGGAAAAAACCGCTTGATTGGTTTAGAACCAACTGCTTGGGTATTGTTGCTCTCGCGGATCACCTCAAAGACACGGCCTATTTAAAAAAGTACATACAAATATCGACGCCGGAAATTTACGGTTCATACAGCGGCCCCGAGACGCTTACCTACTTTAATCCGACGACGCCCTACGCCGCCTCAAAGGGAGCAGGGGATCTCTTCCTCATCGCGCTCCATAAGACCAAGGGTTTTCCGGTGTGCTTTGTGCGCTCGGCGAATGTCTATGGAGCGCATCAGCAGCTCTTCAAAGTAATCCCAAAAACGGTCCTCTCGGTCCTTGTTGGTACTAAACTCTCGCTTCACCAAGGGGGCACCATCAAGCGTAGCTTCATACACATCGAGGATGTATGTCGCGGTATTGAGCTCGTGATCCAGAAAGGGAAGTCTGGTGGCGTGTATCATTTTTCGACACACACTCAGAGCTCCATTCGAGGCGTCGTTGAGCTCGTGTGTCGCAAGATGGGGGTTCGTTTCAATGAAGTCGCCAAAGTGAGTGAAGGTCGTCCTGGACAGGATAAGGTCTATGCGCTTTCGTTTGGAGGGACCGCGAAGGCTCTTGGGTGGAAACCGCGCATTCCGCTCGAGCGAGGGGTTGAGGAAGTTATCTCTTGGCTCACTGAGTCGTGGGATGTACTTAAAAAGTATCCACGCGAGTATATCCATCAGCCGTAGCTATGGCACGCATCATCTCCTTTCAGCAGCTTCGTCCCATACTTGCTCGACGTAAAAAGGAGGGGAAGATCATCGGTTTTTGTAACGGCAACTATGATCTGCTCCACCCCGGGCATGCGATGCATTTTGAATCCGCAAAGCGCCTCTGTGATGTGCTCGTGGTTGCGATCGCAAGTGATAAACAGGTACGAAGACAAAAAGGTATCGGCCGCCCGGTGTTCACCGAGCATATGCGGGCCTACATGCTCTCGCAGCTTCGCCCGGTTGATTTCGTGTTCATTAATGATGCTAACAATGGATCAAGATTCATACGTGCTCTCAAGCCGGACCTGTATGTGCGCGGTCCCGATTACCGCGGTATCCCGCCGAATAAAGATTTCGCAGAGGAAATACAAAGCGCTCAGAAGGTGGGTTGCAGGATTACCTTTACGAAAGACAAAAAATTAAGCACACGCGATATCATTACGGCAATCAAAAAAAATTCAACCTACCGACGCTAACATGTTGCGCGCACTCAACAAGAAACCTGCGGTTGTGCATTTTCGAAAAATGCTGCCCCCCTTTTTGGTACCCGCCTTTGATGTCGCAGTCAATTTTTTGACGTATCGCGTGTATGAACGTTGGTATCGTCGAGGCATTGTTGGTTCGATGCGCTATGCCCGCTACGTTCTGCGTCGCCACGAGCGAAATGATCGAAGGATTCTGGGCATTAATGATTTTCTCACCACCGATGTCTCATTTGGGATACTGATCGAGCACCAGATCAGGACGCTATGCGAGGCCCACATCCATGAAGTTGAAAAGATCGACTACGCTTTTGTATACGACAGAGAAAGACCTAGTCGACATTCTAAATATGCGGGTTGGATCACCAAAGAAAATGTCCCGCTCCACTTCATTGAGATTTTTCCTGTTTTGCGTACCAATCCAAAGTTGGGGTCGGTCCACATTTTCGATTCCAGGGATGAATTCGAGTCTTTTCTCGCTGAGCGCCGGGGAAAGTATATCCTCACCCCATCTCTTTTTGACTACGTAAATAGCAATTCTCCCTACCGTCGTGGCTACTTGTTTTTCAAGGAATTCTACGAGCGGTACGGATCTCTACCGAAGCTGAAGATACCCGCCCTCACTGATGCGTGGGCACGAGCATTTATCAAAAAACATGCGCCTGGATACGCCGTAGCGGTCAGCCTGCGCAGCAATCCCTTTTTTGCCTCGCACCGAAACGCTAAACCGAAAGTCTGGCGAGAATTTTTTAGGTACTGTTCGAAGCAGTATCCCGAGTGCACCTTCATTATTTTAGGCAGGGGAGCCGAGATCAATGAAGCGCTGCGCGGGCCAAACGTTATCTTTACCAAAGACTATGGGACGAACAGCGAGCAGGATCTAGCCCTAGTACAGCGCGCGCTCTTTTACCTGTGCGTCTCGAGTGGCCCTCTCTCGTGGGCCTTTTTGCGGGATGATATAGCGTACTTTGCGTCCAGTTTCGTGATGCCCGACGTCGCCAACAACTACAGCTGGCTCAAGGAAGGTGACTCGTTTCCGTGGCAACGACAAGCATTTCAGAAAGTTTCCTGGGAACAGGAAACACTCGAAACCCTGAAAAAGGAATTTGCACATCTTATCTCGGTTTCGGATATGCGAAAATGGAAAGAGAACATCGAGGAGGCAGATCTTGGCGTACTTACCTGGCCGCACACCCTCGCTCCCCGCGGGAGCGCGTGATAGTAAGGTTTTTTACTGCGATTGGCGCTTCGAGCCTTTACCGTACCGTCTCCTATCCTTCAAAAATAAAATGAATGCCGCGGTGCTGACAAAGGAGGATGCGACCATCCGGCTTCCCACTGCACCGGCGATCCCAAATACGGGAATAAGCGCGACATGAAGTGAGATCCGGGTGGAATCACCGAGAATTTTTAAAAAATAGAGACGTTTAGTTTCCGCCTTCGCAAGCCAAAGCTGCTGAACGTATGAGAGAGGGCCAAACAAAAACAGCAGGGAAAGGAGTCGCGAGTATATCACCGCGTCGGTGTATTTCGGGAAAAAGAGCTTGTAGAGGTAGGGGATGCTGAAAAAATAAACAGCCACGACCGTCAACGAAAAAGCGCCTGAAAGGAGGAGCTTTCTGTCGAACCCCTGGTAAATCTCGCGGTACTCTCTCTTGGCAAATCGCGGGAGGAGCAGATCGAGGATGATCTGGAAAAAGGTCTCCAGCTTTCGTATGGGAATCAAGGCAAATTTATATACCGCGAGCTGAACTGCGCCGCTGAAGTGGAACATGAGGAGTTGGTCGATGTTTTTGGTTATCGAACCAAGAAGACTCATGCCCGTAAGGTGGAGCGCAAACCGCTCCGTGTTCGCGCCGGTCTTGGCATTATGAACCTTGGTGCGCAGCGTGCGCCAAAAAAAGATGCCGTTCACGATGATCGGTGGAATGAAGTAGGCGAGCATCAGGTATGGAACAGAACCGAAATAGAGCATTGAAATAGTCATTCCTGCCAGCGAAGCAAGACTAACGCTCACTTGCACGATGAACTTATCGAGAAATGCTCCCTTGGCGAACAGGAAGAACGTGACCTGCGGAAGCGCTACGTAAAGCGGCATGCAAAACGAAGCAATGAGAAACGAGTAAGCGAGGGTCGTATTGTTCCCTATAAATAGATAGTAGAAGGAGAATCCGAGCCCGAGCAGAGAGGCAAGGGGAGCATACTTAAGCTTGAGGAGAAATCCGCGTTTGAGCTCCCCGTCGTTGCCTTCCGCAACGCTTTTTATAAGCGCGTTTGGAAGGCTCCCGAGCGCGAACGTAACGAGAATGCCTATCCACGATTGCACGACACTAAACACTCCATACGTCTGCGGAGAGATAAGGTTGGCAAACGCGATGGCCTGGAGGAGGGAGATGGCGTTGGTAACCACCTGCTCGGAAAACGCCCAGGACCCTCCGCGCAGGAGGTAGGAAAAGTTTATGCCGGTCGCGACCGTCAGTTTTTCGACAAGGGTGCTCAATTTTTGGCGCATGTTCTGTACAACTCTACCAGAGACGGGTCAAGTTTCGACCCGTTGTAATTCACCGTACCCATTAATTTTTCTTTTCCACTGCGTTTTGTAGGTTGGAAACCTGCGGTGGCGCAGTAGTGTAGTATAGGCATATTCGTGAAAAACGCGAGCGTCATCAACCAAAAGAGCGCGTCATGAAAAAAACTGGCTCAATAATCATCGTCGGCATTTCAAGCGATATCGGCACCGCCATAGCTCGAAGATACTTAAACCGCGGCTGGGCGGTTTTCGGCACGTATAGAACCGGCAGCCACACCACAGAAGGATTGCAAAAACTTGGCGCACACCTTATACACTGTGACGTCGCTCGACCTGCCTCTGTACATAGGGCGCTACGTACGTTGCGGAGCCTCGCGGTGGCCTGGGACGTTCTTGTACTGGCTCCGGCGACCCTTACGCCCATAGGAGCTTTTCAACGCGTTTCTTTCGGAGACTGGGAAAAATCAATTCGCCTCAATTTTCTTTCTCACATGGGCATCATCCACGGACTTCTGCCCAGACGTTCGAAATCCAAAAAACCCTGCATAATTTCATTTTCTGGTGGGGGGACGAACAACGCACCACGCAATTTCTCGGCGTATACCGTTTCAAAGATAGCGACCATAAAAATGTTTGAAATCCTCGACGCGGAGCTGAACGATGCTCGCTTCGTCACCATAGGCCCCGGTTGGGTGCGCAGCAAAATCCATCAGGAGACTATCACCGCCGGCAGGCGCGCGGGCGATACGTATGCTCGAACAAGGAAAAAGCTAGCGCGCGGGGACTTTATACCCATGGAGCGAGTTCTCGACTGTCTCGACTGGGTCATTGGGTCAGCAAAAAAGGTAGTCGGGGGAAGAGATGTACACGTTGTCTATGACGCGTGGGGGAGCGCGCGCTTTTCAAAAACGCTCGCGCGTGACCCCGAGCTATTAAAATTACGAAAAATCTGATAGGGTATCTCCCGTCATGGAATCCTCGGCTTTTTTGGAGAATATCTTTGCCACGCTCCCGCAGGAATTACCCTCTCATACTCCGACAAGCGCGCCATTCAAAGAACGTGCCGCCAAAGCTCGGAAGGAAGTGGAGAGGCTCTTTCCCGTTGATTCAAAAGAGTCGGTCCACTTTCCGCCATTTGGAGATATCTCGTTTCCATACCACAACATGGGTAATGTCGATTCGCGGAATCTCTTTGACCTCAATGAACTCGTTATTTTCAGTTTTTACTGGCGCAATCGCAATCGCTATACGAGCGTTGTAGACCTCGGAGCAAATATTGGACTTCACTCGATTATCCTTTGTCGTTGTGGTTTTAAGGTTTCCTCCTACGAGCCCGATCCGGTTCATTTCGATATCCTCAAAAAAAATCTTGCGCGTAACGGATGTAATTCTGCCAGCCTTCACAACAGCGCCGTCTCAAGTCGCTCGGGTTCAGCAGATTTTACCCGAGTG
This sequence comes from uncultured Candidatus Saccharibacteria bacterium, assembly GCA_964429815.1. Classification (GTDB taxonomy): domain Bacteria; phylum Patescibacteriota; class Minisyncoccia; order Phycocordibacterales; family CAYSCM01; genus CAYSCM01. The sequence continues at coordinate 42,745 of CAYSCM010000001.1, read as the reverse complement.
CTCGGCAACACTACGGGGAGTCACCTCTCGGGAGCAAAGCACGACGTCTACGGGGATCGGGAAATGTTCTCCGTGGAGCTCGAAGCGTTCGGGCCGATTCTCGCCGGCGCTGATCTCATCAAAATGGACGTCGAAGGGCACGAGAAGGAAGTACTCCTCTCGACCGAAGCTTCCGATTGGGAGAGCTGTGACGGCCTGGTCGAGGTTGGGACCGCGGAGAATGCCAAGCACATTTTCAAGCACTTTACAGGCTCCGGCGTCAATTTGTTCTCGCAGAAGATAGGGTGGGGACTTGTCACAAAAGCCGGCGATATGCCCGAGAGCTACCGTGACGGGACACTCTTTATAAGCGTTAAGGAGCAGATGCCCTGGTAGCGCCATGAAGCTCACCGACTACGTAGCACAGGTTCTCCGCAAAGAAGGGGTGAAGCATGTCTTTGCCATCTCCGGCGGAGCATCCCTTCACCTTATTCATTCGGTGGCGCGCACGGGGGGAATGGAGGTCATCTGTCCAGGACACGAGCAAGCGGGGGCAATGGCTGCCGACGGGTACGCGAGGGCCACGGGTGGCCTCGGTGTAGCGATGTCCACCTCAGGGCCAGGTGCTACGAACATGATCACGGGAGTGTGCTCCGCCTACTACGATTCGGTACCCGTCATATTTATTACCGGCCAAGTAGCCACCTTTAGGATGAAAGGTCATACCAACGTGCGGCAAGTGGGTTTTCAAGAAACGGCAACGGTCGAAATGTATCGTCCTATCACTAAGTACGCGATACTCATCACCGATGAGAGGCGCATACGCTACGAGCTTGAGAAAGCGATCTTTCTGGCGCGAAGTGGTAGGCCAGGACCCGTAGTGCTCGATATTCCCGACGACATTCAGCGCAGAGAAATTAATCCAGGAGAGCTTCCCTCGTTTACACCCTCCGTCGAGAAGAAGAAAGCGCCGGTTGATGTAGCTCGAAGCATAAACTATCTACGGCAGGCGAAGCGCCCCGTCGTTGTGTTTGGGTGGGGAATCCACCTCGCGGGGGCCGAAAAAGAGGCCATCTCACTTTTGGAAACACTCGGCTTTCCTGCGGCACTCACATGGGGGGCAGGGGATCTCCTGCCAGAGAGTCATCCACTTCGCATCGGCACCTTTGGCACTCACGGCACGCGGTTTGCCAATTTTGCCGTCCAGAACGCTGACATGATCCTCTCAATCGGAAGCCGTCTTGATACCAAATCGACGGGTAGTCCTCCCAACACGTTTGCGCGAGAGGCAAAAAAGATAGTCATCGATATTGACCCCTACGAACTTAAGAAGTTTAAAAAATTTGGCCTGAAAGTCGATGTGCGTATCTCCGGTGACGCAAAAGAGCTGCTGAAGGCATTTCAAAAGCACGCCGCACGTTTGCCAAAAAACGACATCTCACCCTGGCTTAGACGTATTGCCGCATGGAAGAAAAAATATCCCATGTGCCCACCCGCGTACTACAAAGAGAAAGGGGTCAATCCGTATGTATTTGTTGAGGAGCTCTCTCGCTACACGCGTCAGAACGAAGTAATGGTCATTGATACCGGCTGCACGGTCGCATGGATGATGCAGGGATTTTCCTTCAAGAAAGGTCAGCGTCTTTACCACGATTGGAACAACACCGCGATGGGGTGGGCTTTGCCGGCGAGCATTGGGGTAAGCCTGGCGCTTAACAAGAAATCAATTATTTGTGTAACCGGAGATGGTTCACTCCAAATGAATTTGCAAGAGTTAAGTACCCTTCTCAAGCACAAACTTCCGATCAAGATTTTTGTATTGAATAACCACGGCTACAGTATGATACAGCAGACTCAAGATCAGTGGTTTAATTCGGCGTATCTTGCGTCTTCGGAAGGGGGAGGACTTGCGTTCCCAGACTTTGCCAAAATTGCTTCCTCCTTTGGCTTCAAAACCATTACGATCAAGAAGAACCGCGAGTTGAGCGGGGGAGTTAAGAAGGTGCTCGCGATGAGGGGGCCTGTGTTTTGTAACATCGAGATTAACCCGAAGCACCGCGTAATCCCGCAGGTAAAGTTCGGTCGGCCGCTCGAGGATCCCGAGCCGCTACTTGCAAGAAAAGAGTTCAATGACAACATGATGGTTAAGCTTCTTCCCGAAAAAAAATAACCAACCACTATGGCAGAAATCGATCTTCTTTCGAAATATCCAAAAGCCAAACGCAACATTGAAGCTCGAGGACAAAAGTCTCCTGAGGATGTTGCTACTGCCCGAAAGTTTGGCAGGGAGTTTTTTGATGGCACCAGGGATCAGGGCTACGGCGGCTTCCGCTATGATGGGAGGTGGGTACCGGTGGTTCGGGATTTCATAAATTACTACGGACTCAACAACAACTCTTCGGTACTTGATGTCGGGTGTGCTAAGGGATTTATGCTTAATGATTTTCTCTATTGGCTTCCCCACATGGTGGTTCGCGGTATTGATGTTTCCTCCTACGCTATCGAAAATGCCATGCCCTCAATTGCGGGCGCAGTATCGGTTGGAGATGCAAGAAATCTTAGTCAATTTGCGGATAAATCCTACGATCTCGTGATTTCGATTAACACCATTCACAACCTACCACTGCCTGAGTGTAAAGAGGCTCTTCGAGAGATTGAGCGTGTGAAAGGAAAACACTCGTTCATTACCGTCGACGCCTACCACCATGAAGAAGAGAAGGATCGCATGATGAAGTGGAATCTTACTGCAAAGACCATCCTATCTGTCGATGATTGGAAAAAACTCTTCGCCGAGGTCGGCTACACGGGTGACTACTACTGGTTTATCCCCTAGCATGAAAACGCGCGCTGCAGTACTCCGCGTCGTCGGTGGACCGCTCTCCATCGAGGAGCTTGAGGTTCCCTCCCTTCAAAAGGGGCAGGTACTTATTAAAGTGCTAGCGACAGGACTTTGCCACAGCCAACTCAATGAAATCCGCGGCAGGAAAGGAGCGGAATATATTCCCCACTTATTGGGACATGAAGCCGCAGCGGAGGTGGTCGCGGCCGGAGAAGGCGTGCAGAAAGTAAGGAGCGGAGATTATGTGGTTGCAAGTTGGATCCTTGGAGAGGGTATATCCGCTCCGGTGCCGACGTATCAAAGCAAAGAAGGGAAGGTAAACGGTGGCTCCGTGGCGACGTTTACCGAGCTTGCGGTCGTCTCAGAGAATCGTGTCACCAAGGTGTCAAAAGGGGTGGAGCCCGCGATTGCGGCACTTCTTGGGTGCGCGGTGCCGACCGGCATGGGTATCATCGACCGCCTAGGAGACCTCAACGGCAAACGAGTGGTTATATTCGGCATCGGGGGGATCGGAGCGAGTGCACTCATTCGAGCCGTCATGAAGGGTGCTCACGTTACCGCGATCGACGTCGTTCCGTGGAAGCTCGCGCATGCGAAAAAGGAGCTCGGCGTCGATGAAGCGATCTCTGCCGAAGAGTTTCAGGGAAAGGATTTCGATGTGGCCGTCGAGTGTTCGGGAAACAAGGGCGCCATGGAGAGCGCCTACCGCGCGGTCAAGGACGCCGGGACCGTCGTTATTGCAGGAAACCTTGCGCCCGGGGAAACCATATCGATCAACCCTTTCGGGCTCATCAAGGGCAAAAAGCTTTACGGCACCTGGGGCGGAGAGAGCGAGCTCGACCGCGACATTCCTCGCTACGCGCGTGAATACGTTGAAAACCCGAAGGTCATGTGCTTGGATAAGTTACTTACGAAAGAGTATTCCTTCGACGAGATAGGAGCCGCCCTCAAAGACCTCGAGGAAGGGAAGCTCATCCGCGGGGTGCTCACAACGCTATGAGAGGACACGTCGATACCATCTATCAAAAGACAAAAGGATCGGTACCCGAATTTATGGAAGGGTATCTTGCGCATGCCTTCGAGCTTGCTTCCGCCGTAGATTCCAAAGCGGTCGAGGAGATTATCGACGTGCTTCAAAAGGCCCGGGAGAGGGGCTCTACGATCTACATCGCCGGCAACGGGGGGAGCGCTGCCATGGCGGCTCACTTTGCGGCCGATCTCACCACGAACGGGGGTGGTACGGAAGAAAAGCCGTTTCGTATTCACGCGCTCAACAATATCGCCGCCGTGACGGCGCTCGGGAACGATGTCGGCTACGAGAACGTTTTTGCGGACCAGCTTAAGCACATTTTTCGTCCCGACGATGTGCTCATCGTCATTTCCGCAAGTGGCAATTCCCCCAATGTGCTTCGCGCGATCGAGTACATATGCGCTAAGGGCGGCACGGCGATAGGCGTTCTTGGTTTTGACGGAGGCAAAGCGAAGAGCCTCTGTCACCACAAGATAATCATTGAGACAGGAAAAGGTGCCTACGGTCCCGTTGAGGCGCTTCACGCGGTTTTCTTCCACGCCATCGTCGACTACCTGTTTTTCTCAAACCGCGACAAGGAATCCATCCCGACGGCCTCATGAGTACCATTTCATCTACAGCAAAGCCTTTTTCCATTGATTTCTTCGTGATTGGTCCGGAGCGGACGGGCACCACCTGGCTCCACCAATGTCTCAAAGAGCACCCCGAGGTCTGTGTTTCCGAACCCAAAGAGCTCAACTTTTTTAACACGACGCAAAGTTTCTGGCGCACTGATTTGGTGGGGAAAACAAAATACAACGGCGCTCTCGAAGGGTATTTTGAACATTTTGGTCACTGTGTAGGGAAGAGGGTATACGGAGAAGTCACTCCTATCTATATTCACGCACCCGAGGTGCCGGAGCGCCTCCGTACACATTTTCCTAAAGCGAAGATCATTGCGGTATTGCGAAACCCTACGGAGCGCTTTTTTTCCCACTACATGTACACGAAGCTAAAGGGCGCACATGAGCTCCCAACCCTTGAGGAAATTATTAAAACTAAACCGTCGTTTATCGAGGAGAGCTTCTATATGAAGCACCTCGAAAATTATCTCAAGGTATTTTCCCGCGACCAGATACTCATTACGTTCTATGACGATATGCGTGCCGACCCAAAAAAATATATGAGAGATATCTTTTCTTTCATCGGCGTCGATGCCTCGTTCGTGCCGCCCTCGCTCGCCACGACCATAAATTCCGCCGGAGCGACACTCTTGCGCAGACACGCGCTCAGGGCGCGGAAGCTACTCAAAGCCCTGCCATTCGGAGAGCCCCTCCTCTCCCTCTTCCGCAAAACGCCGCTCCACCAAAAAGTAGTGCGCTCCATCGACACGAGGGCGGGGACCGGGGAAGCTAGCTACGGGACGCTCGACCCGAAGCTCAAAGAAGCCCTCCGCGCTCGCTATGAACCCGAACTGCAAAAACTCGAGGCATTTACCGGGCGCGACCTGAGCGCGTGGAGAAGTTAGTAAGCCTTGTGCGCGATCATGAGCGAGATCTCGCGGGGGAAGGGGTTCACGTACCGCGAGTACACCAAATTTTTTTGTGAAAACTTCACTCTTGAGCCGCTGCCCAGTACGCTTTGTGCAATAGCGGTAGTAGCCATCTGGGTGCGTAGCGGCACATGAGAAAGCAAACGTCGGTACAATCCTGAGATACCCGGCACGTTGGTGCGCGCGAGTCGCCAATGCATAAGGGTCGGGAAACCGGCCTCTAAGGCCCCCGCCGACCAATCTTTAAGCCGGTATTCTTTTTCCCCGTTCATCCGGCGTGTAAAGTGTTCGCCGGAAGGCACCCCAAAGCGTTTTTTCTCTTCATCGCTGTACTCGGTATTGAGCAATCCCTCCAGGTCTTGAGAGGTGAAGGAATCGGGGCGAGCCTTGTCAAAAAGAACAACGAAGCCGCCTGGTTTTAGCACCCGGTAGCATTCGGCGAACGCCTCTCCGAGGTCGGTCGCATGGTGAAGCGACATAAAATCAAGAACAAAATCGACACTCTCGCTTGTAAGCTCCATCGCGTCGAAACTGCCGATGACCCCGACTACCTTTTCACTCTTGGGTCCCAGCAATTCATCAACCACTCCCGGGGCAATGAATTCTACGATACCGCCACTTAGTTCGATTCCATACATCTGTTGAATGTTTGGTCGTGAGCGCGTAAGGAGCGAGCTAAATATCATCGGCCCCGCGCCGACTTCGATGCCGACTCCCGCAAATGTCTTATGTAAAAATTTTTTTTCTACAAAGGAAAATAAAGACTCGACATCGGCAAACTGTATCGCCGGCGCTGAGCCGCTGAAGGTTATTCCGCGCAGGACATCCAAGGCTTTCGTAGACCCCATCTTTTCTCCCTGTGCCATATGTTCTCTACCGGAAATCTCAATCGACAGATCGAGGTGCTTGGGTATGGACCACCGTACTATCTTCATCGCTCCACTATACCTAAAGCACGCTCACATCAAAAAGCACGATGATTGGTCAGGATGAGGATGCGAACGACCATAAAAATAAAAAAGGACCGCATTGCTGCGGTCCCTGAGTGAGAGAACTGGATTACATCGACAGGATCTTTTCCGTTTGACCCGAATCGATGTGACTACGGGCCTCGAGGAAGACCTCCTCCGGCATGTCCGAGTAGTTGATGGGCGCTCCGTCGGATCCGTGGAGGATCTTAGTCGCGTCATCGAGTTCCAGCACATAGGCTTTCATTGCGTCGTCGGGAACGGGGACGAACTTGTGTGCATGCCCGCTTCCTTTCTCGACGAAACGAATCCCGAAGTGCTCGCCGAGGAGCTCCCGCGGTTTCGTGGCTTCGGGGGCTTCCACCATGGTGGTCCCCGGATACCACGTCGCCGTGAACATGCGTCGATTCACCGACGCCGAGGCATTTTGATACTCCGGCGTGCCGGGCACCAATCCCTTGGTGTAGTGCTCCTGTTGCCAGGAAATGAAAGCAACCGAGGTCTTGAGGTCCTCCAAGGTTTCCCCTGGGTATCCCATGATCCAGGTCGCGTTCACGTGGATACCCACGTCTCGGCAATTTCGAATCCCCTCGATCATCGTTGTCGGAAATTCGAACCCGTTCCATTTCGTGAGACGCTCCACGCCGTCCTTGCGGACGATGTGTCCGCCCTTTTTCATGCGGTAGAGGGTGTGTTTCGAGGCCGATTCGGCACCGACGCCGATATAGATGCACCCAGCTTTCGCCATGGGCACGATCCGATCGAGCGTGCATTCGTCAAGGCGCGTATGCGTGCCCCAACGAAACGAGAGCCCGTCAAAGGCCTCCGGAAGCGATTGGCAGCGCTTGACGCTTACGGCAAAGTTGTCATCGGGAAACCCGATGAAATCCACGCCATACTTCCGAATCATCCACTCGGCTTCGGCTCGCAGGTTCTCGGGGGAGCGGATCCCCCACTTTTGCTCGCCTTGCGCTCCACGGAAGCAGAACGCGCAGGCATACGGACAGCCGCGAGAGGAGACGGTCGTGAGAGACTTCCTCATCTCGAAAGGTGCCGCCGACGAGTTGTTCGCCGCGAGTCCCCATACGGGGGTCGCGATGTACTCGTCGAGTATGCGATTGCCAAAGACGTCTTCTTCGAGAAGTTCGAGCGCAGCAAACGGTAGCGCATCGAGGTCCCTTGGTCGATCGCCCGCATAGAGGAAGCGGTGGCGTCCGCCGATTTCGCCCACGTAGTAGGGCGAGTCGGTCATGCGCTCGCGCTTGCCTCCGCTCTTGCGAACGTCATTCACGCAGGCGACCATGATGTCGTCGCCTTCCGAGTGGCCGACCGCGTCGAGCTGCGGCACCCAGCTGAAGAGTCCTTCTTTGAACTCGGTCGCGAGCCCACCGCCGGAGATGAGAAACGCCTCTGGAGCGAGCGAACGACACGTCTTGGCGGTCCACTCCTGCCAGCGCAACGTCGTGATTTTCCCCGAAAGGCCAATCACGTGCGGTTCGCCGAACTTGTGGAAAGTCGCCTCGATGAGCTGACGCGCCTCATTGTGGGAGACGTGTCGGCCATTGACGAGTCCGCGCTTGTGCGCTTCTTCGTCATCGATACGGTAGCCGTTGAGGTCGATAATCGAGACGTCAGCGCCATACTGCATAAGACGGGCCGCCATAAGGCCGGGACCTTGCGGCGGGGTATTTGGCTTCGCGGACTCCCGCAGTGGCATGTTGATGAAACACACCCGCATACCGGAGAGTCCTCCCCAGGGAATCCCAGCGACAACGTCGGCGGGATGGAGCCCGAGGGCCTTCTTCGGGACAAAGTCCCTGAGCTCGAGAGTCATTGGTTCCTCCTGTAAACTGTAAAAGAGCCTACCCTCTAAACATTTTTAGAGGGCGATCTGTTACTGGTGTCAATAGACCAGAAAATCGATGATTTGTCTAGTGACTGCGGCTACGATTTGTTGTCTTTTTCGCGCTTGCGGAGGATCTGTTCAATAAACCAGAATTGGTCTTCGCTATCGACTTGTATAGAATTCAACTGCGTCATCTCAACGATCGCCATCTTGCCTCCCCAGCGATGGCCGATTTCGTTAAAAAGTGAGGTCTTGGTGACGTAAAAGGCGCCGTTCTCGTGGTAAACCTTGGGCAAATCTTGCCGCACCACGCGCTTCATAACAGGTCGTTCAGGTTCGAAGCCGACTTCTTTACCGTCTTTGACGATTGGACTCCACTTCCATTCGTAGGTGTCAGGCAAAAACGCAGTAATGCATGAATCAAAATTTTCTTTTGTAAGTTTTTCCACACAACGTCGTATAACATCTCCACTAAGGAGTGGGGAAGTCGGCTGAATGCAGGCAATGTAGGTGGGTACGTAGTTTTCCTTTTCTTTTAGCGCCGCAAGAGCGTGTTTAATCACCGGCTCGAGTGTCACCTTATCACCGGAAATTTCTTTCGGTCGGTCAAGATACTCCGCACCAAATTTTTCTGCCACTGCTCCAATCTCTTGATCATCGGTCGAGACAATAACGCGGCTAATGGCTCCTGAGGAAAGCGCCGCTTCAATGGTGTAGGCAACCAAGGGCTTTCCATAGAGCGGGCGGATATTTTTCCGCGGCACTCCCTTGCTTCCACCGCGAGCCGGGATCACTAGCACGACATCGTTTTTCATAGGTGAGATAACCATACCACGCATATAAAGGGTCACTGGGCTAACGGGAGAGCTCCTCGAGGTCGAAACCTTTGCTTAGCAAGAGAAGCTCGGCGACCTCACGGATCGCTCCGTCCCCGCCGCCTGCTCTGGTGACGTAGAGGGCCTCTCTCTGCGCTTTCGGATGGGCGTTCGGGACGCTGATAGGGAGTCCGACGCTTCGTAGCACCGCAATGTCGATGAGGTCATCCCCCATGTATGCGACGTTCTCAAGCGCAATGCCGAGCTCGGCCACGTGAGCTTTGAGTACCTCGAGCTTTCCTCCTCCGCGCTCGATCCCTTGCCACACCGGGAGTTGGAGCTTTTTTGCGCGCGCCGTCACGACGGGGTTTGGCTCTCGCGAGATGATGCAAGCTTTAACGGCTCCGGCTCGGCGCAGAAGCTCAATCCCAAAGCCGTCGCGCCGGTCGCACTTAACGCTTTCTTCTCCATCTTGGCGCACGTACACGTGGCCCGTGGTGAAAATGCCGTCGAAGTCGAGCGCGAGAAACTGTACCTGCGAGAATTTCTTCCTAAGTTCTGGACTAAGGTGGTCCATAGCGCGTTTGTTACTCGCGAAGCTTAGCACGGGTTTCTATTGCCAGACAGCCTGGAAGAATATTGACAAATAAAATGGATGTGTCAGAATGCGTCCGGCCAAACAGTAGCCAACAAACAAACAGGAGGGACCATGTGGTCCACCGAAGTACTCGAACGTGCCCGCGAAGTCTCTTTCTTCGCGTTTGATTCCGACGGATGCCTTTTTCCAAACACCGTGTGGGAAGGCGTCGAGATCGGGGGCGTGAAATTCAAACCCAAAATCCGCACGTACTACGACGGCCAGGGGCTCTCTCTTATGCGGGCGCTCGGCATCCGCCTGTGCGTCATCACCAACGAGAAGGATGATAACGCAGCCGGTGTCCGCGCGCTCGTAGAGCGGCTGAACAATCTCCCTTCCTGCAAAAGCGGTGCCTGGCCCCCCATCGACCTTTTCGAAGGGTGCGGCGGGCCCAAGAAGCTCGAGACGCTCAAGGAATGGCTCGCCAAACACGGGGGAACACTTAATCAATGCGGGGCCATGGGCGACGACCTTGTCGATGTCGCGATGCTCAAGGCCGTGCACTTTTCGGCAGCGCCGATCTCCGGCGAGGAGGCCATCAAGAGGATTTGCCACTTCGTGAGCATCCGGCCAGGCGGCGAGGGTGCGATTCGCGACCTCGCGAACTTCCTGGTCGAAGTCGTCCACAAGAAGGATCCCTTTGAGCTGCCCTACGGCTAACCTGCGGATTTCTGCCCTACGAGAGCGGTCTTCGGACCGCTCTTAACTTTTTATAGATCGGGGAGTTGACTATTTGACAAGCGGTAAGTAGTATGGCCCAGGATTTTGCACGTCTCAAACCCGAACAACTGCGAGGGGCCCCATGAGTTGGCCACGAAAGAAGGAGAAGGGCATGCAGAAAGAAAATGTTCTTGTCGTAACGCCCGGAACCTATGCGGGCAAAAAGGATTTCCAGACTCTCGCCAAGGATGCGGGTCTCGAAGTTCTTCACGAAAGAAATCCAGGCGCACTTGCGGAGCCTGAGAGGGTCGTCGCCCTTCTTCTTGGGCACGAGATTCTCACTGTCGATGCGCTTGCACGGATGGTCAACCTCAAAACCATTGCCCGCAACGGTTCGGGCTCCAACAACGTCCCACTCACGTACGCTCGCGCGCGGGGAATCACCGTCACCACCTTGGACCTCGGTACGGAATTGGTGTCCGAATACGCGCTTAGCCTCGTGCTTGCTTTGGGGCGGCGCGTGGTGCTCGGGCACCATTTCCTCGCCGGAGGCGATGCCGATGCCAACCGCCCGTGGGATGCGCGTCCTGTTGGTGTGGGGCTTCCCGAAGCAACCTGCGGCATCGTCGGACTCGGAGCTATCGGGGTATCAATTGCGAAGCGACTTCAACAAAATGGTGCGGGGGCAATCCTCGGCTGGAACAGGACATCGCGGGAGGGAGCCCGACTTCTCGAACGTGAAGGGGTGTTGAAGCTCTGCTCATTCGAGGAGGTTCTTCGCAAAAGCGACTTCATTCTGGTCGCGCTCGCACTGACCCCAGAGACCCGTGGCATGCTCTCGCGCGAAAAGCTCTCCCTTTTGCGCGAGGGAGCCTATCTCGTCAACATCTGCCGGGGAGCTCTTGTTGATGAAGACGCGCTCGCCGATAGGGTCGAAGCAGGGAAGATGGGGGGTGTTGCCCTCGATGTCTTCTCGGCAGAACCGCCCTACCACAGGAGTGCGTTTATGCGTCTCGCGCGCTGCGCGAAGCAGGGATATAACGTGATTCTTACCCCGCACATTGCATCCAAGAGTAAGGAAGCCTCTGACCGACGCGCCATGGCTTCGCTACGAAATGTGATCGGCGCGCTTTCGCGGGAACCTCTCGCGAAAGCGTAGCCTAAAGAACCTTCAAACACAGCGGTAACCCCGTTGTGTTTTTTCTTGTTTGATCTATCGTAATAGAAATGAAGACCATTCTTACTAACAGTCGTGGGCTCCACGATTTTTTTTTGAAATCAGTCCACGCGGAGACGATGCGAGCCGAGGGCTATGAGCTAAAGCTCCTCAAAGATATGAAGCCACCGCAGGGATTTGATTCGGATTCGGTGATCGGGCTCATCGTCGGAGCTCCGCAAGTAGTTGACGCTTCGCTGATGAGGCGATTTCCCTCGCTGCGCTTTGTTTCGGCAGCTGGGGTTGGGTACGATCACATAGATCTCGCCGCCGCACGAGAGCTCGGTGTTACCGTTATGAATGTTCCAAAACTCCACGCACGTTTTGGGGCCGAAATGGTCATTGCGTTCATAGGTGCGCTTGCAAAACGAATAGTTCAATTTCAAGACGCCATGAGAGAAGGCCTTTGGCAGAAAGAAATTTGTGACACGATCGCAGGGAAGACGCTCGGCATAGTGGGTTTGGGGAGTATCGGCAAGGAGGTGGCAAAAATGGCGGGCGCTCTTGGCATGCACGTTATGGCATTCGACACTAACTTCGATCAAGAATTTGCTGCGGAGCATGGCATGGAGAAGGCCTCACTTCAGGAGATCATATCGAGGAGCGATTTTGTGACCCTTCACGTCCCGCTTACTCCCGAAACGCGGAATCTCATCAACGTGCAGTCACTTTCGCGCATGAAACCTTCGGCGTATCTCATTAACACCGCCCGCGGCGGCATCGTAAACGAGGAGGATCTCCTTGCGGCCCTTGAGAAAGGGACGATAGCGGGGGCGGCTCTTGATGTGTTTTCTAAGGAACCTCCCTTTGAAGATGAAACACTACGAAAGATCGTCCTTCACAAAAAGGTCATCGTGTCTCCGCACGTGGCTACGAACACCCGCGAGTGGAAGCAGGAAGCATTTGCGAAGATTTTTGAAAATATTGCGGCCCTTGAAAAGGGCGCTCTCGATCCTTCACAAAAAGTGACATAAAAAAGCCCCGACGTACGTCGGGGCTTTCTGATTCGAGCAACCCCGAATCAAGTAGGGAAGCCAATGTGGTTACGGATCGTAACGTTCCTGGCCATCTCGTACGAGGGGGACTCGTCCGAGGTATCGACCGTGATGGCCTCGTAGAGAGCCGGGAGTTCGAAGGCTTTGCGGCCCTTTTCGAACTCGGCGATATCGAGAATCCCGCCAGATTTGTTCTCCCCCCGATTGCGAGCCTCGATGCGGCGCTTGGTCGTCTCGAAATCGCAGGTAAAGACCATCGCGCGCAGCTCGATGCCCGCTTCCTCCGGAGTCCGCCCGGGGAAGCGGTGCCGGAGCTCGCGCTCCTTGAGGGCAAGGAGCGCGCGAGTCTTGTTCAGCATCGCCATGAACGGTACCTGGTGTTGCAGCACCGTGAGCATGGTCATGTTGAGGACGACCACGTCGGTATTCTTCGCCATAAACTCGACCGCAACATCGGTGAGCGTGATCTCGTTTTTGAGCAGGTGGTCTGCGTCCGTCATGCCGGCGCTTTTGCCCCAGTACTTGAGGCGGGCCTGCGAGATACCGACGAATGCCGTGATGAGCTCGGGGCGCTCTTCCTTGTACCAGGCGAGTATCCGCTGCGCCCAGTAATCCTTGCCGCTGGTGCCAAGCCCAGAAAGAAGGTATAGGTGCTTCATCTCGCGCTCCTTGGGGCTGGTGGGTTCTTGCCGCGAATACTCTACATTAATTTTTTTATTGTCAAATTTGACGCGGCATTATATAGATGGCAAAATTTGACATGGCGTAGACGCTAGTGTAAAATGCTATCCAGAAAGGAAAATCAAAATAAGGAGGTCCCATGGACCGTACGGTGTTTGTCGCTTCCGGCATGCCCTATGCCGGCAAGTCCACGATTCTCAACAGGGTGCTCGAGGCTCCGTACGCGAAAGGGGCAACCCTTGTCCGGATGGATGACATCCGCAAGAAGCTCTACGGAGACCGCGGGGACACCCACGTAACCAAGAGCGAGCACCTCTACAAAAACGAAAAGGTCCGCAATGCAATCCTCGAAGCTCTCGTCCTCGGGGCTCCCATGGTCGCGACCGAAGCCGTGATGCTCACCGAAAAGGGACATCAGAAGCCTTTTCTCGACATGGTCGCTCGCGCCGACGCGTACGTGAAGGCGATCGAAGCGGAGGCCCGCGTGCGTGACGAGTTGCCTGAACCGGCGACCCCAAGCTCCGTCAAGCCAAAGGTCGTGCTCCTCTATGCCGCAACCGAGGTGATCGTCGATCGCGCGAATCGCTCCATGGAAGAGCGGCGCAAGTCGAATGCCTCTATTTTTGATCTCACCGGTATTCGCGGAGCGCTCGAGCAATTTGAGTTCCCACTGCTCTATCAGCCCCTTCTCATCGACACCTCCGACGAGTCCGAACTAGGACTTGGCAAGTGCCTCGTGGAGATCGACAGCTTCATTCTCGAAACTCTCGAGCAAAGCGAGGACGTGTTCAAACAGCGCAAGGCCGAGTTTGTCCGTTCTTGGGAGGAATTGAAGAAGATCGTGATCGGCTAGGGCCTTTCACGTGGGCGCCGACGGGCAATCGTCGGCGCCTTTCCATTTGTGGAGGGAGGTGTAACCTCGCGTTGACTCTCGGAGTTGTCTATTGTTAAGTAACCACCGTTTACAACATATATATATGCGCAGTATAGTGTCCCCCATGAGCATTTCAGGCAGCGTGCGCCGACTCCTCGGTTTTCACTCCCCAGTTCCGAAAACCGTCCACGTAGGAGGTATCCCGGTTGGGAAGGAGCATCCCATTTTTTTCATTGCCGAAATCGGCATAAACCACAACGGGGATGTCGAGATTGCAAAGCGCCTCATCGATGCGGCCGTAGAAGCTGGTGCACAGGCCGTTAAATTTCAAAAGCGCACGGTACCGGTCGTCTATTCTGCCGAAGAACTCGCAAAGCCGCGCCCTGTTGACCGCGCGGTACTCGAAAATGCAGTCAAGCGGGGTGTTCTTGGAAAGGAGGCAGTTGCGCGACTGCGCAAGAGCGATTTTAAAGACAGCACCAACGGTGACTTGAAGTGGGCACTCGAATTTACGGAAGATGAGTACCGGGACCTGTTCTCCTACGCAAACGCGAAGGGGATCCTCGCGTTCGCTTCGCCGTGGGATGAGGAAAGCGTTGACGTGCTGGAGCGACTGGGGGTGCCTTGCTTGAAAGTTGCTTCAGCAAGCATCACTGACCACGGGCTTCTCATAAAAATTAAGGATGTTTGCAAAAAGCCGGTCATTCTTTCAACAGGCATGAGTTCCATGGAAGAAGTGCACGCCGCAGTCAATCTCCTCGGTACTGAAAACTTGATCCTCCTTCATACCGTTTCGACCTACCCCTCTGAGGATAAAGATTTAAACCTGAAGGTGATCTACACCCTTCGAAGGCTGTTTCCCGATGTAGTGGTCGGCTACAGCGGACACGAGCGGGGAACTGCAACCTCGGTCGCCGCCGCCACGCTCGGTGCGCATCTCATTGAACGCCACGTCACCCTAGATAAAAAAATGTTTGGTTCAGATCAGTCGGCCAGCATGGAACCAGCCGAGTTTAAGCAGCTCGTCGCGGATGTGCGCTCGATGGAGGCGGCCTTTGGGGATGGCGTTAAGCGCATCATCGAAGCGGAAATTCCCATTCAGAAAAAATTGCGCAGGAAATAAACGTGGAACTCCAGCCCTGCGCCTTTATCAAAGCTTCGGTATCTCGTGAGACCCTTTCTCCCTCGCTCGAAGCGCTTAAGGAGGGCAAGTATCAGCCAGACCCTCTCAAGAGCCAAGCCGATGCGCTTGGGGCCCCGGTCTCTATTCTCGTAGAAAAAAACGTCGCCGATGGAGATAATGCGGTGGAAATCCATCGTCACGAAGGCGACCTATGGATTGGCATAGACGGGGAAGTTCACTTTGAAGTGGGTGGCACTCCCACGGAGGTGTTTGTGCGCCGGAGGGAGGACGGCAGCACCAACGAGCTGGAACTTCGGGCAAACGGAATACAAGGCGGCACGACGTATACGGTCGGTGCCGGGGATATTCTGTTTATCCCCGCAGGGCAACCGCATCGGCACTGGACGGGGAGGCAAGCCGGACGGCTTTGGATAATTAAAATTCCTGCCAAGGAAGCGATACCGCTTACGCACTTTCCGAAACCCAACGTGGTTGATCGCCGATCCTAAAGAAAACCCTCGATTGCCTCCCTTGCCACTGTCGAGGAGAAGGGAATTCTTCCCTTGCGATCCATGGCCTGCCACACTTTGAGCTCTTCATCGAGATTTACCGGTCCCGTAATCTCGCGCACATATCCAATTCGAGTCGGCGGATAGTAGGGGATCGAGGTGGATTTGAGCATGCCGGCAAGGGTTTCTGGCGTCGACACCGAGAGTGCAAGCTTGCCGCTCTCCGCCGCATACCTGAGAACGGTAGAGAAAATGGAAATAGTAGCATCAGAGCAGATCGCCACATCGTCGGTACTCCAACCGCCATCGATGGTAAGCACGGTATCTCCGAGTTCTTGCGCGATGCTATTCCATAGATTGGTAAGGGTGGGGTCGGGTTTTTTCGGATGGACCACCCGCGGAATAACGCGCCACGAGGAGGAACTGCGCAAAAGGGATTGCCTTGCCACCTCGAGCATGGCCCCTGTGTAGGAACCCCCTTGTCCCACGATAAGCAAGGTGCGAAGGCCTCGTTGGTCGAGGTGTTCGAAGTGATCTTGGATTTCTTTGCGCATTGAGTTTTTGGAATCTTTAATTTTTTTGATCATAGGGTCGCCGACAAGCACTCGAGGGATATCCGGATACGCTATCGCTTCTATGTCTTCTTCCTGTTGGTCAAAGGCAAGAAGGAGGTCCGCTTTAGCTCCGATCCGGGACACGCCACCCCATATGTCGGCAAATATCACAAGGGGAATGCGGCGGGCTTTGGCGAGGTCGGCGATTTTTGCCTCGATTCCTGCGGGGGAGGAGGTGCTGGTGAGAACCAGTCGCGGGTTGATGCGGTCAAGCTCCGACGCGAGCTTCGAGTCTGATGATCCGTCCACGTCGGCTTCGTACGAGAGCGGAACTCCCGCATTTTTCCAAAACGTTTTTGACATACCTTCTGCAAAGACAAAGATCTCGTGACTAGGTGAAAGGCTCTGCAGGATTTCCTGCACGAAAAGAGCCGATTGGGAGTCTTTGGTTGCCGCAAGAATACGAGACATAGCCGGTTAAGATGACTACGTTATATCTTTTTCCAGGCAACATTCAAAACGCGTTGACTTTTTGCTCGGTTGTACCTAGGGTAAGTATCACCCTATGGCAACTTCGAAAATCATCGCCATCATCCCAGCTCGAGGCGGTTCGAAGCGTATTCCGCGGAAAAACGTAAAGGTGCTTGGCGGCAAGCCCCTCATCGCGTGGACCATCGAACACGCAAAAAAATCCAAACACATTAACCGCATCGTGGTCTCCACCGACGATCAAGAAACAGCCGCCGTCGCAACGTCCTACGGGGCGGAGGTTCCTTTTATGCGGCCGTCCGAATTGGCCGAGGATATGACGCCCGATCTTCCCGTGTTTCAACATGCACTTGTCTGGCTTAAGGAAAATGAGGAATACGTGCCAGACGTGGTGGTGCAGCTACGGCCGACCTCGCCCCTACGGAGCGTTGAGGATGTAGATGCTGCAATCGAACTTTTACTGGCTCACCCGGAGGTAGATTCCGTGCGCACGGTGATCGAGGCTGAGCCGAGTCCCTATAAGATGTATAAAATTTCTAGTGATGGACTTCTGAGCCCAATTCTTGCCATCGCCGGGGAGAAGGGTTTTATAAATATGCCTACCCAGGCTCTGCCAAAAGCATATCGCCACATTGGTACGGCCGATGTGATATGGCCGCGTACGCTCCTTGAAAAAAACCACATGAGCGGCGACAAGATACTAGCGCACCCCGTGAAGGAAGCGTACACCGGTCTTGATACTCCCAAGAACTGGGAATACTACGAGTTTATTCTCAGCAGAAGCAATCGGTAGGATCCACGCTGCACATGAAAAAAAGGGTTCTCAAAGGAAAAATACGAAAAGGCCATCAAATAGCCTCAGGCATGAGCGCAACCGGCAAGGATGGCCTCAATGCGACCGTCGTGCAACAGATGCCGTATTTTATCGAACAAGGACTTCCGGGAGCAGAGTCTCTCTTCACAGGTACGATCAACATGACGATCGCGCCCCGGCAGTTTCGCTTGAAGGATCCCCACTATACGATGACGTTCACATGGCATCCGAGAGTTACCGAAACATTTCAGTTGGTTCCAGTAGATATCCGCTTTGAGAGTCGTTCCTATTCAGGTTACATCTATTACCCGCTTCCCTCGGATATACAGACGAAGGAGCGTGGCGTCATTGAACTTCTTGCGCCGAAGATCGAGGGAATCGTCTACGGAAGAGACATAGAAATTTCCGTCCCCGAAGAACACATCGACGTTTTTGAAAACCCACGTGAGTAAGAAAAAGGGCATCCGTGGTTAGCGGTTGCCCTCGTTAATGCTCTCGATAAGGCCCTCGAGATTAATTTCGCGCCACGAACCGAATATACGCGACGCACCGGCCTCGACGAGACGTTCAAGGTATTCTTTTGTCTGGAATATAGGGATTGCCACTCGAGCAGAGCGCGCGCGTCGTGCCGCCTCGATGCCCGTGTTTGAATCTTCAAACACCAACTGCTCGGTCGGGTCGATCCCCATTCGCCGTGCCGTCTCGAGGTACACGTCTGGCTCCGGTTTGTGGTGGGCGACATCTTCGAAGAGCACAATGTACTCGGGCCTCACGTACTGGAGAAGTCCGGTCTCGTTAATGAGGTGCATCGCCCGCGCGCGATCGGTCAACGAACCGATAGCGAGCTTCAGACCGAGGCGCTGTGCCTGCGCAAGGACGCGTTCGGCATCGGCACGTAGGCGGATGGATCTCCCGTTAACAAGTTTCGTGAAGTGCGCATTCTTGGAGCGCCGGATTTCCTGGATAGTGAGTCCGAGATTACATACCTCTCGCACCGCTTCGGCGACTCGCTCGTCACCGCCACCAACCACGTAGGGGTGCTGGCCTACTATTTCGTCGACAGTGATCGTATAGCCGTGTTCCGACGCGGCGTTCACGAACGCCTCGAAGTGGAATTCCTCCAGATCGATAAGCGTCCCTTCGAGATCTAGACTTATGCCTCCGATCGGAGGCGCTTTACCCTTCGGCATGACCTCCTCCGGTTTGAGAACCTATAGCCACATGCACTCTACCTAGAGAAACACGCTTATGCAATGCAGCGTTTCAAGACGCAAAACAGTGAGAAATGTTGACAAAAGAAAAATCTAGGGTACTGTTTTAAGGACGTTCTTTTCAAAGTATGGAGGTGACCGGTGGGAAGAGTGATCTTTTTGGTGCGGGATATCTCTCCCGCAAAGATGATAGTCGCTACGATCCCGCACCTACGCAAAGCAGGGATTTCCTGCGAACTGTGGTGCGAAGAACACGGACGCAGTGCAGATGTAGCGATAAGCCAGGAACTATCCTATAAGACGATACATCCAGACGAGGGCGTCGGGCCGCTTTTCGGTGGCCCACTCGATCACGTCGCGCTTGCCGTCGGCTTCAGCTCCCCGATGCAGCTGGAGAGCATCGCGGCGCAACAGGCGTCACGGCGCAAGATCCCCTGGGTCGGTTTCGAGGACCAAGCAGGAGTTTCGAGTCGTTGCTACGAACGCCCTGACCTTCTTCTGACGCCCGACCTGCTCGGAGAATCGCAGGCGAAAAAGATCTGGGGCAGGAGCCTCCGGACCGTCATCGTCGGCAGCCATGCCGTTCCCGACAAACCCACGATTCCACGCGATGATCTCGTTGCGTGGGCGGAAAAGGAATGGAAGGAAAAGCCGGTCATCGTTTTCAGCGAGTTTTGCTCGCCGGAGAACGGTGCGGCCGAGGAGCAGATTGCAGCAGCCATACGGCTTATGCGACAACTTCCGGCACCCTGGCGTCTGTGCGTTCGGCTCCACCCAAAGTGGGAGAAAATACCGGCGCCCGGAAACGGAGGAAGGGCCTTCGGGACCTACTTGCGTCAGTGCTTTTCTCCGATCAGCGAACGGCTTGTACCCTCTCCGGTGGGGCCGACGACCGATGAGGTCATCGCACTGCCGCAGGTGAAAGCGGTCGTTGCGGGCGGCGCTACCAGCTCCCTCACAGCAGCGGTCGTGAGCGGCAAGGTGGCGCTTTCCGTCGTCGGCGAGCGGACGCGAAAAATGCTCAAGGCGGATTTCGCGGGCGCGACGCAGGCTCCGCTCGTTCGTCTCGGGCTTTGTACCGACGTGGAGGCGGACGATCCGCTCATCGCCGAACGTTTCCTCGCACTCGTGCCGACTCCCATTTCTATGGTCCGGGAACGTCTCCGGCCCTTTGAGGGAACGATCGCTGCCGCAGCGATACGAGGCCTCAGCGCCTAATGGATAAGGACTCTGCGCCCGCACTTCAACGTGCGGGCGCTTTTATATTCAAAAAGTCTGTAACCATGGCGCAGTGGGCCGGTTGTAGAAAACGTCTACCATGCTACTATCGAATTTCAATGCACACTACCACGCACAAGGCTAAGCTTGACGTGAAGGAGCTACTTCCCGCTTCCGCAGTGCAGAAACGCTCGCTCCTCGATCGCGCCGCGACGCTCCCGAGCATTAACCTCACCGACTACCAGGTGTGCGATCTTGAGCAAATCCTTATTGGCGGGTTCTCGCCGCTCTCCGGTTTCATGACCGAAGAGGAGTACAAGAGCGTCGTGAACGCCATGCGACTTCCCAGCGGGGAGATATTCCCGATGCCGATCACGCTCGACATCGCGGATGCGCACTTCGCGCTCGGCGACGAGGTAATGCTTGCGGACAAGTACGGACTGCCGCTCGCCATCTTGAAAGTAGAATCCATCTTCCGGCCCGATCGGGCGCATGAGGCACAGATGGTGTTCGGTACGCTCGACGAGAAGCATCCCGGCGTCTATCGCCTCACGCGGGAGGTTGAGCCGGTCATCATTGGCGGGCCCGTCGTCGGCATCCAGCTTCCCACGCGCCACGACTTCGCCGAGCTTCGCAAGACACCCCGAGAACTTCGCGCGCACTTCAGCGCCAACGGTGTAGAGAAGGTCATAGGCTTCCAGACGCGTAACCCCGTGCATCGCGCGCACTTCGAGCTCATGAAGCGTGCCGCTGAAAACGTCGGCGGCCACATCCTCCTTCACCCGACGGTCGGTCTCACGAAAGAAGGCGACATCGACTACATCACACGCGTGCGCGCCTACAAAAAGCTCCACGAGGCGCGCATGAAAGAGTTCGCGACCCTTTCGCTCCTTCAGCTCGCGATGCGCATGGGGGGGCCGCGCGAGGCGCTCTGGCACGCCATCATTCGCCGCAACTACGGCTGCACGCACTTTATCGTCGGGCGCGATCACGCTGGACCCGGCAATGATTCGGAAGGGAAACCGTTTTATGCACCGTATGCCGCACAGGAGCTCGTGAAAAAGTTTGAGAAAGATATCGGTATCTCTATCATTACCTCACAGGAAATGGTATATGCCGTGGCTGAAAAACGATACAAGCCAATGAATGAAGTACGGGAAGGCGAAGAGATCGGCAAAATCTCCGGCACGCAGTTCCGCGGCATGCTCGGCGGAGAGGGGGCCGTGCCCGAATGGTTTTCATTCCCGGAGGTTATCGAGGAGCTCAAACGGGGACATCGGCAGGCGCTTAAGAGTCGCGGTATCGCGATCTTTTTTACGGGACTCTCAGGAGCGGGAAAGTCGACCATAGCCACCATTCTCTACACCAAGCTCCTCGAGGTCCAGGACCGCAAGGTAACGCTCCTCGATGGCGACGTCGTGCGCCTTCATCTTTCAAAAGGGCTCGGCTTTTCCAAAGAAGACCGCAACACCAACATCCGCCGCATTGGTTTCGTCGCAAACGAAGTCGTGAAGCACGGCGGCATCGCGATATGTTCCGCGGTCGCGCCGTACCGCGAGTCGCGCGATGAGAACCGCGAGCTTATCCGCAAAAACGGCACGTACATTGAAGTACACGTCGCGACGCCCCTTGCAGTATGCAGAGAGCGCGACGTTAAGGGCCTCTATAAGAAGGCCGAAGCGGGGCTCCTCAAGGGACTTACCGGCGTTGACGACCCGTACGAAGCGCCCGAGGCCGCGGAGCTCACCATTGACACGAGCGGCCTCTCACCGATCGAAGCTGCCGACCTCATTTTGTCCTACCTTTCCGAGCATAACCTCGCATAGGAGTCGTTTGCCCTACGTGCTATAGTGCTGCCAATGGATTTTAATCGCCTCTTGCGGGCAGCTATACTTGTCGGTCTTTTTATCGTTCCGTTTATCCCGCTTGTTGTAACGACCTCGCTCTTCTTTCCGTACATAACGGGAAAGAATTTTCTCCTACGCTTCGTCGTGGAGATCATCTTCGCTCTTTGGCTTATTCTGGCGCTCAGGGACCCGCAGTACCGGCCAAAGTTCTCCTGGATAGCCGTCCTCTTCGGGGCGTTTCTCCTCGTCATGGGTTTCGCGGATGCCTTGAGCGCCAATGCGTTCAAGAGTTTCTGGAGCAACTACGAGCGCATGGAGGGGTACATCACGCTCCTTCATCTCGGCGCACTCTTCCTCGTCGTGGGAAGCGTCCTGAATGGAAAGAAGCTCTGGAACGCTTTGTGGAACACGTCGCTCGGGGTGGCGACCGTTGTAGCCCTCTACGGGGCGCTGCAGCTCTTCGGCGTACTCGCCATCCAGCAGAGCGGAACACGCCTCGATGCGACGCTGGGGAACGCTTCCTACCTGGCCATTTACATGCTCTTCCATGTGTTCATCGCGCTTCTGCTTTTTTTTCGTACCGACAACAAGACCCTCAAGGGAGTGTACGGCATCCTCGCCGCATTTTTCACGGTTATCCTCTACCACACGGCGACACGCGGGGCCATCCTCGGTCTCCTCGGCGGGGCGGGGTTCGCGCTTCTCCTATTCGCTCTCTTTGAGCGGCAGCGGCCGAGATTGCGTAAGAGCGCCTACGTCGGGCTCGCGGTCATCGCTATCCTCGTCGGAGGCTTCATGCTCGTTAAGAACACGTCGTTCGTAA
Source organism: uncultured Candidatus Saccharibacteria bacterium (assembly GCA_964429815.1). Lineage (GTDB taxonomy): Bacteria > Patescibacteriota > Minisyncoccia > Phycocordibacterales > CAYSCM01 > CAYSCM01. The sequence goes on along the minus strand of CAYSCM010000001.1, from coordinate 20,086 downwards.
AAGAGAGCCCGGTGCTCTCGCGCCTCGCTTCTATAACGCTCCAGAGCGGCCAGACCCGTTTCCGCATCTGGACCATGGGATGGGAGGGGTTCAGCGAGTCTCCAAAAACGGTCCTCATCGGGTGGGGACAGGAGAGCTTCAACTACGTATTCAATAAATACTACAATCCGCACCTCTACAGCCAGGAGCAATGGTTCGATCGCGTGCACGACATCGTCTTTGACTGGCTTATCGCCGGCGGTGCGCTCGGCCTCCTCGCCTACTTCGCGCTCTTTTTCTCGCCGCTCTACTACGTGTGGCGACGCGGCTCTTCGTTCGACTCCATCCAGAGAGTGCTTTTTACGGGCGCGTGGGTTGGCTACCTGATCCACAACATCTTCGTGTTCGACAACATCACGAGCTATATTCTGTTTGTCCTTTTCCTCGCGTACGTGCACAGCAGGGAAGGCGTGCCGGGGAAAATAGCCCGCGTCGAGCCGCTCACCGGCTCGCCCAGCAATGTCCTCTCGCCACTCATTCTTATCGTGGCAGTGTTCGTCGTCTACTTTGCCAACGTCCCGAGCCTTCTCGCGGGGAACGACCTTTTGCACGCGCTTGCGCCCGGACAAGGCAATGCGGCGCTGAGCCTCACCTACTATAAGAAGGCTCTCGACCGGGGCGGTTTCGGCACTCAGGAGATCCGCGAGCAGCTCATCCAGGCCGCGGCCAACGGGGCGCAAAGCGGCAAACAGGACGTCGTCGCACAATTCGCGACGCTGGCGGCGACCGAGATGCAAAAACAGATCACGCTCACGCCGCAGGACGCCCGCTTCCCGCTTTTTATGGGGACGCTCTTCGACGCGTTCGGCCAATTCGACCAGAGCTTCCCGTATCTCGAGCAAGCCTCGAAACTTTCTCCCAACAAGCAGCAAATACTCTTTGAAATGGGCCTCAACCGCCTTAACGCGGGAAAGATTTCTGAGTCCGTCGATATTCTCAAGAGGGCGTTCGAACTCGACACGATGTTCGACTCCGCGCGCATGTATTATGTGACCGCGCTCTACTACGCGGGGCAGACCGCCGAGGCAGATGGGCTCATCTCGGAGCGGTTCGGGAGCCTTATAGTCGACAACGATCTTCTCCTTAAGGTCTATTACGATCGCGGCATGTATGACCGCGCTGCAAAGATTCTCCGGCTCCGCATCGAGAAGGAACCCAAAAACGTCCAGCTCTATCTTTCGCTCGCGGCGCTCTACCTTAAGACCGGTGACCGGGCGCAAAGTATTGTGGCCCTTGAGCAAGCGATAGCTGCCGATCCATCTTTCAAGGACCAGGGAGAGTCTTACGTTCGAGACATCAGGGCAGGAAAGAATCCGCAGTGATTGCCACAGCCTAGAGACTATGTTAGGGTTATCGACGTGAGTGACCGACTATCAGTGTCGGCCCATCAAAAGTCTGCGAAAGCGGCCGCCCTCGGGCGGCCTTTTCGTTTATGGCATACTTACGGGAAAGATTGTGCTTAGGTACGGGGAGCGGCGGCACTCACATTAGACTTTCGATGGAGCACGCACCCGCTCCCCATACGTCGGCGCAATTTTTTTGAGATCGGTGTCAGAAATACTGCGCATAGTGCGGAGATTTCGCGATGCTTTTTGCGCTTGCAAGTTATCCACACAATTTCTCGCGCGTACATTGTGAGCGGCGCGTAAGTTGCGATACTGAGTATGAGCCCAGAGCATTCTCATTCAGGCGATCCGCTTGTGTCGATGAGAGTGCAACGTTTTACCAGTAATGCTCATCACACATGGCAAAACGAAGGCGAAAGGCCGCCAAGAAGACTGCGAAGCGCCGTCGCACAACCAAGCGCCGCACGTCATCGCGCCGCAGGAGACGATAGCTCCATGTCTCTACACAAAACGCCCGGAGGGCGTTTTGTGTTTCTGGTGTCGGGGTTTGATTTACGCCTAAACCCTGGGTCGGCCGAACCGCCGCGTCTAGCAGGCGCGGCGGTTTTAGGCTAGTATCCTCCTATGTTTTCTCTCGGTTCCGTTTTCGGCAAGGGCAAGAGTGCGCGCACGCTCGGGCGCTTCGAGCCGGCCGTTGCGCGCATAAACGCCCTTGAGCCTACGCTCCAAAAGCTCACCGACGAAGAGTTGAGCGGAAAGAGCGGGCTTTTTCGGGAGCGTCTTCGCAAGGGCGAGACGCTCGATGACATTCTCCCCGAGGCGTTCGCCGCGGTCCGCGAGGCGGGAAAGCGCGCTTTGGGACTTCGCCATTTTGATGTACAGCTTCTCGGCGGCATGGTCCTCCATTCGCACGCCATCGCCGAGATGCGCACTGGCGAGGGGAAGACCCTGGTCGCAACGCTCCCCGCGTACCTCAATGCGCTTACCGGCAAAGGCGTCCATATCGTCACGGTGAATGACTACCTTGCGCGCCGTGACAGCGTATGGATGGGGCAGATTTACGCCCTCCTCGGGCTCTCCGTCGGTGTCATCAACCACGAAGCGTCATACTTGTACGACCCAGGGCACAAGGAAGTGGACCAAAAGCGCGATGAGCTCGGGAGCTTTAAAGTTTTCTACGATTTTTTGCGACCTTCGACGCGACGAGAAGCCTATGCGGCCGACATAACCTACGGCACGAACAACGAGTTCGGCTTCGACTACTTGCGCGACAACCTTGAGTACGAAGAGAAAGATCTCCGTCAACGTCCGCACCACTTCGCTATCATAGACGAGGTCGACTCCATTCTCATCGACGAGGCGCGAACCCCCTTGATCATCTCCGCGCCGACGACGGAATCAGAAAGTCTCTATCAGACCTTCGCGACGATAGCGAAACGTCTCTCCGCAGAGGAGGACTACACGGTGGACGAGAAGATGAAGGCCGCGACGCTCACGGATTCCGGCATCGAAAAGGCGCAGAAGCTTCTCGGCATCGAGAATATATACACGGAAGGGGGCATCAAGTACGTGCACCATCTCGAGACCGCAGTGCGCGCACAGGCGCTCTACCACAAGGACAAGGAGTACGTCGTGCGCGAGGGCGAAGTCGTCATCGTCGACGAGTTCACGGGGCGTCTCCAGCCGGGGCGGCGCTGGAGCGAGGGTCTTCATCAGGCCATCGAGGCCAAGGAGGGGGTCAAGGTGCAAAAAGAGTCACGAACCTTCGCCTCCATAACGTTTCAGAACTACTTCAAACTCTACGAGAAGCTCTCGGGTATGACAGGTACTGCGCTCACCTCTGCGGAGGAGTTTTACACCGTCTACAAGCTTGAGACGGTCGAGGTGCCGACCAACGTCGATAGTCAGCGTATCGATCGCGACGACTTCATTTACCAGAGCGAGCACGGAAAATTCACCTCTGCCGCCCGCAAGGTAAAGGAGCTTCACAAAAAGGGTCAGCCGGTCCTTGTGGGCACCGCGTCCATTGAAAAAAACGAAGTGCTTAGCGCATATCTAACCCGTGAGGGCATCCCGCACGAGGCCCTCAATGCCAAGAACCACGAGAAAGAAGGGGAAATAATCGCGCAGGCGGGGAAAAGGGGGCGGGTGACCATCGCGACGAACCTCGCCGGACGCGGTGTCGACATTAAGCTCGGCGGTAACCCGGCGACCACACAAGAGTATGAGGAAGTGAAGGGCCTCGGCGGTCTCTACGTCCTCGGCACGGAGCGGCACGAGGCGCGCCGCATCGACAACCAGCTTCGCGGACGCTCTGGGCGCCAAGGGGATCCCGGCGAGACGCAGTTTTTCGTTTCCATGGAAGACACCTTGATGCGTGTTTTCGCCTCCGAGACGGTAAAAAAAATGATGGGTCGGCTTGGTATCCCGGAGGATGAGCCTATTCAAAATGGTCTCATAACGCGCTCGCTCGAAAGCGCCCAAAAAAAAATCGAAGGATTCAATTTCGACGCGCGCAAACACGTTCTCGAGTATGACAATGTTCTCAATATCCAGCGCACCGCCGTGTATGGGCGCCGCAGGAAAATACTCCTCGGTTCTGAAGCGGAAGTCGAAGAGGAGCTTCGCGCGTTCATCCTTGGCGACGAAGAGAAAAATAAGGTGATCGATGAGAAGAGGGCCGCGCTTGGCGAAAAGGATTTTCTCGCGACGGTGCGACGCCTCATGCTCCAGACTATCGACATGCTCTGGGTCGAGCACCTCGAAGTGATGGATTACCTGCGCGGCAGCGTGAATTTGCGTGCCTACGGCCAGCGCGACCCCCTCATCGAATACCGTAAAGAAGGCTCGCAGCTTTTCAAGGAAATGCAGCAGGCCGTCGAGAATACTGTCGTTGAACTACTCCCCGGCATTGGTGCCGGCGCATTCAAGCACGAGAACGTGAAGCTTCAGGAAGTGCACGAGCAGGCACAGCTTATCGGCGCGGGAGATGGTTCAAAAGGGAGCTCAGCGTCGGTGCGTCGCAGTGAGGAAAAAATAGGCCGCAACGACCCCTGTCCCTGTGGTTCCGGCAAAAAGTACAAGAATTGCGGGCTCATAAACTCTGAAGAGCACCAGAGAAATTTGCAAAAACAAACAGGTCGGTCTTAAATAGTCTCGGCTGCAGTGGCGGGAAGCGGACAATTAGCCGGCGATTTCGGGATTTGATCACCCGCGATCTAACCGGTGCGCCCAGGCGATCAAGCTTCGGGAATCCCCCGAACCTAACACCTGATCAGTGTTGGACCGACCAAAAACCGCGCACACCCCTCGAGGTGTGCCGGCCGGAATGTAGTATAGGATCGGCTGCAGCTGCCGCTCGAACAATCGAGCGGCTTTTTCTTTCTGAAGTACACGAGGTGTATCATACGTCTATGAAAATTACAGTTTGTGGCAGCATCGCATTCTACGGTGAAATGGAGGCGCTGAAGCGCGATCTGGAAGCACGCCGGCATGAAGTGCTCGTTCCACTTCTTAGTAAAGAAGTCCCAGAACTTGGCAATGACAGAAAATTTTATGTCGGTAAGTTTATAGAAGAAAACGGAGGCATCGACGCTTTTCCCCCGGCACACTCCATCTGGAACATTAAGGAGGATGCGATCTGGGATCATTACAAAAAAATCGCTTGGAGCGACGCAATTATCGTTGCCAATTACGAAAAGCGCGGCGTCGCAGGATACATTGGAGGCAACACGCTCATTGAAATAGGTGCGGCATTTTTCCTAAAAAAACGAATATTCATCCTTAATCCAATTTCTTCAAATCTTTCCTACAAGCAAGAAATTTACAGTATGAAACCGGTGCTTCTCGAAGGTGACCTTAATAACATTCCGGCCATAACCTGCCCAGAAGAGTCAGTGCTAGTATAGAGGTATGAGACGAAACTATAAACGAGCTCTTGTTTGGCTTGCGATTGGAGCTTATTTAGTAGCAACGCCGACCTTCGCCGCGGGACTCACCGAATCCCAAATTCAGGCCATTGTTGGCCTTCTCCAGTCGTTCGGAGCCGATGCGTCCGTGGTTCAAAACGTCAATGCCTCGCTTCACGGTACTTCCCCAGCAACCCCTCCGGGGAGCAGCGCATCTGCCACGGCACAGTGCGCCTATGCATGGGCGAGGGATCTAGAGGTCGGCTCGGCCGGCCTCGATGTCAAAGCTCTCCAGCAGTTTCTCAATGGAAACGGGGCGACGATAGCTACTACGGGAGTCGGCTCGGTTGGGCATGAGAGCACCTACTTTGGCGTCGCGACCAAGGCCGCGCTCGCGAAATACCAAAGCGCCCACGGGCTCTCGGGGACCGGCTACTTCGGAGCGCTGACCCGTGCGAAAATAGGCTTCTTGTGCGCAAGCGCCGGCTCCGGCGGTACCAGTACCTCCGTCTCGGTAAGCTCATCGGGTAGCTCCGGTGGCACGTTCGTAGAGCGCGCGCAAGGGCCGGTCACCTCTTCGGGAACCGTCACGGTGACGTCGACCGGTTCTGCCACGAGCTCCTCTCCGACCTGCTCACTTGCCATCGGCTTCGCGCAAACCTCGCAGGCTGGCGCGACATCCTCCTCGCTCGAACTCATCTGGAGCTCGAAGAATACGACGAGCGGCAGCATCTTCCCTAGCATCGGTGCCGTCGCGACAAGCGGCATTATCGGTATCGCCCCGACGACGACCACCCTCTACAGCGCGACGTTTACAGGTCCGAACGGAGCCGCGAGTTGCAACGCGACCGTGAATGTAAATTAGTAACCTGGCCAATCGCAGGGTCGTAGTAAGGTGAAGAAAAAAGGAAAAAGAAGCGTGGAAAGACTCTCGCATTTTCGTTGCGCTTTTTGTCACAAATGGTGGTCAATTGCGGATGCACCTCTGAGGAAAAAGAAGTGGCATTGCCCCTGGTGCGGGAGGGTACAAGAGTTTAAACGGTAACCATGAGTGCAAGAAAAAAGAAAAGTATCGTCGCGGTCTCTGGAGGTTTTGACCCTGTGCATATCGGCCACGTGGAGCTCTTTGAGGCGGCAAAAAAGTTGGGAGATCGCCTGGTCGTGATACTCAATAACGACAATTGGTTGCGCAAAAAGAAGGGGAAACCCTTCATGTCGCAAGATGAGCGCAAAAAAATCCTTGAGGCGCTCCGTGTCGTCGACGAGGTCATTATCACAGAGCACCCAGCAGACCCCGCCGACATGACCGTCTGCGCGGCGCTCGAGAAACTTCGTCCTGACATTTTTGGCAATGGCGGTGACCGCACGGATAAAACAACTCCGGAAATGGAGCTCTGTGAGCGACTCGGGATACGGATGGCGTTCGGCCTCGGGGATAAGATCCAATCAAGCTCGTGGCTTCTTGCAGCGTACACGGAGCGCTCCGGAAAGAGATAAAACGGCGCCCCAAAGAGCGATGTGGTATCATGGCTGGACTTTTCCCATGTCGAAAGAAAATGCGCTTGAAATAAAGGGTCTTAAAAAGGTCTACACGAGCGGCACCGTCGCGCTTAAGGGCGTCGATCTCATCGTCCCACAGGGGGATTTTTTCGCGCTTCTGGGCCCCAACGGCGCGGGAAAGACCACGGTCATCGGCATTGTTACGGGGCTCGTCACGAAATCTGGAGGCAGTATCAAGGTCTTCGACACCGATATCGACGTCAATCACGAAAAGGCGCGCACTTACATCGGTGTCGTACCGCAGGAGCTCAACTTCAATATCTTCGAAAAAGTCATCGATGTCGTCGTGAACCAGGCAGGCTACTACGGCATCCCCCGTTCCATCGCCATCCCGCGCGCGGAGCAGATACTTCGCGACCTTGGCATCTACAACAAAAAGGACCAGAAGTCTATGGCGCTCTCGGGCGGCATGAAGAGGCGTCTCATGATCGCCCGCGCTCTCATTCATCAGCCGACGTTCCTCATCCTCGATGAGCCGACGGCCGGTGTCGACGTGGAGCTGCGCCGTGGCATGTGGGATTACCTCAAAACCCTCACTGGCGCCGGCATTACTATTCTCCTCACCACCCACTATCTCGAGGAAGCAGAGCAGCTCTGCAAGCACGTCGCTATCATAAACAAGGGAGAGATAATCGCCTCCGGCACCATGAAAGACATTCTCGGTCAGCTCAAGACAGAGTCCGTGCTCGTCGATCTCGTCAAACCGGTGAACGCACATGCGCTCGCGGACCTTTCTGCGTACCGGGCGAAAAAAGTCGATGATACTACCCTCGAAATAGAAATAGGGGAGGGGCTCGGTCTCAACGATGCGATACTCTCCCTCAACAAGAACGGTTTTCCGATACAGGCGATACGCAGCAAGTCGGGGCGTCTCGAGGAGGTGTTCGTGCGCTTAACGGGAAAGGGTAACGGCGCCTGATATGGACGCGAAAGGTCTTTGGATATCGTTTTATACCATCGTGCGCAAGGATGTCGTGCGAATGTTCCGTATTTGGCCGCAGACCTTTCTACCGGCGCTCATTACCTCGATTCTCTATTTTCTCATCTTTGGAGCGTTCCTAGGCTCGCGCATTGGCTCCATCGGCGGCACCTCCTACACGCTTTTCGTAGTGCCGGGACTCGTGATGATGCAGATAATCATGAACGCGTACAACAACGTTGCGTTCACGTTTTTCGCTTCGAAATTCTTCGCCCGCAATATCGATGAAGTGCTCGTATCCCCGACGCCCCCCTCCATTATGATAGCGGGCTACATCGCCGGCGGCGTCGCGCGCGGCATACTGGTGGGATTCCTGGTGCTCCTCGTTTCGCTTGGCTTCACGCACCTCGTCGTCGCGAACGTATGGATCGTCGCGCTCTTCTTCATACTCTCGAGCCTCATCTTTTCCCTCGGTGGCCTCGTCAACGGCGTCTATGCGAAGTCGATCGACGGCATCAATATCGTACCGACGTTTTTTCTCACCCCGCTCATCTACCTCGGCGGCATCTTCTACTCCGTGAGTTCCCTGCCGGCGTTTTGGCAGACGATCTCCCACGTCAACCCGATTTTCTATCTCATCAATGGGTTCCGGTACGGCTTTCTCGGGTTCGCGGACGTGTCGCTCACCCTCTCGCTTGCGGTACTTCTTACCTTGACCCTCATCCTCACGGGGTTCTCCTGGTACCTTCTCAAAAAAGGACTAGGGCTCAAGCAATAGTGAAGTATACTGGACCCATGAGCGCGAACACGCTCCATGAGGTCGCCATTACCGCTATCGTCGTCCGGGAGGGGAAGTACCTCATCGCGCGGCGTTCGGCGAATAAAAAACGATTTCCCGGTATGTGGACGGTGCCCGGCGGTAAGCTCGAGGCGAATGACTATCTCGCCCTCCCGAAGGACACTGAACATTACTGGTACAACGTTCTTGAGCGAACCTTGCGACGTGAGGTGAAAGAGGAGGTGGGCATCGATATCGAGCATATCGAATACCTCACGTCGCTTGCTACGGTGCACGCAGACTCCAAAGCCTCGCTGGTGATTTCCTGTCTCGCGGATTATGCTGGAGGGGACGTCACGCTCCAGAGGGATGAAATGGACGAGCATGCGTGGGTCACTCTCAGTGAAGCCAAAGGATACAATCTTATTGACGGTATCTACGATGAGCTTGTTATGGCGGAGGAGAGGCGTCTAGGTATGTCCCACGAGTGGGCCCGGGCGCGCGTCGCATAAGGTCATATGATAAAAATTCTTCTACGTATCGCTGTCATTACCGCCGCGCTCCTTGCCATCACGCATGCGAATTTGGGAATTTCCATTTCCGATTGGCAAACGGCCGTCATTGTCGCCGTCGTGTGGGCCATCATAAGCGTCACTCTAAAGCCCATGCTCGAGCTTCTGACGTTCCCCATCACCATCATCTCGTTCGGACTGTTCTCCTTCATCCTCAACGCGGTCCTTTTCTGGCTTATTGCCAGTCTCGTACCAGGGTTCTACGTCTCGGGTTTCATCGCCGCGCTCGTCGGTTCGGCGCTCCTCTCGCTTGCTGTGTGGCTCTCGCACCGTCTCTTCTAGCGTTTTGCTAAAAGGCTCCTGTGTCGTAGGCTGACCTCTATGGCATTTGTCGACGAGCTACGTTTTTACGCCCGTGCCGGCCATGGCGGGAGCGGTGTCGTCCGTTGGCTCCATATCAAAACAAAAGATCTCGCAGGTCCTGCCGGAGGCGATGGCGGTAGGGGAGGAGATGTGCGCATCCACGGCATTCGCGACCTCGCTGCCCTTTCGCGCTACACGGGAAAAAAAGAATTCATCGCCGAGAACGGCGGGAACGGACGCTCGGGCAGTAAGCACGGTCGCGACGGAGATGCTCTCACCATTGATCTTCCCATCGGTTCGATAGTCACCAATAGGGAAACGGGGGGAGCTTTCGAGCTTCTCACCGAGGGGCAGGTCGAAACGGTCCTTTCCGGCGGGCGTGGAGGTCTGGGGAACGAGTACTTCAAGAGTTCCGTCAATCGCTCACCGACAGAATCGACCGAAGGAAAGCCCGGCGAAGAAGGAATGTTTCGCGTCGAACTTCAGCTTATCGCTGACGCCGGACTTGTCGGTGTTCCTAATGCGGGGAAATCGAGCCTTCTCAACGCGCTCACCAACGCCAAAGCCAAGGTCGGCAGCTACGCATTCACGACGCTCGAGCCGAACCTCGGCGTTATGTACGGGTTCGTCCTCGCCGATATTCCCGGCCTCATCGAGGGAGCACATCAGGGGAAGGGGCTCGGGTATAAATTCCTGCGGCATATCCGTCGCACCAAAGCACTTATCCACTGCGTCAATGCGGATGCCGTCGACCCGCTTTCCCAGTATGAGACCGTACGACAAGAACTTCGCGCGTTCGACAGTGCCCTCCCCGAGAAGGCCGAGATGATAGTGCTCACGAAAGCAGACACAGTATCTTCTACTCGGATAGCCGAGATAAGGGCTCTTCTTGCAGTGCACAAGGCCCTTGTCATGCCGGTATCGGTCCTTGATGACGGGAGCATCAAAACAGCGCGCGATGAGCTCGTCGCCTTTTTGAGTGCGCTTTCCTAATCTGCTAGTATTCCCTCCATGAAAACGGAGGGCGCATACCGACCAACCATAGGCCTCGAAGTTCACGCGGAGCTTAAGACGGCGACGAAAATGTTTTGCCGTTGCAAGAACGACCCCGACGAAAAGGAGGCGAATACGAACATTTGCCCCGTCTGTATGGCTCACCCGGGCACTCTTCCCGTGGTGAATAAAGAGGCAGTCAAGCACGTACTTAAAATCGGCATTGCGGTCGGAGGTACGCTTGCTGATTTCACGGAGTTTGATCGCAAAAATTACTTCTATCCGGACATTCCCAAAGGCTATCAAATAAGCCAGTATCAGTACCCTCTGGTGCAGGGAGGGAACCTTCACAACGTATCCCTCACACGCGTCCACCTCGAGGAGGATACGGCGCGTTCTCAACATAAGGATGACTACAGCCTCATCGATTTCAATCGGGCTGGTGTGCCGCTCATGGAACTTGTTACGGAGCCGGTAATTCACACTGCAGCGGAGGCAGGAGATTTCGCACGCAAGTTGCAGCTCCTGCTGCGTACGCTCGGAGCCGGTGAGGCAAATATGGAGAAGGGCCAGATGCGTATCGAAGCAAACGTCTCAGTAGGGAAGGGGGATGAACGTGGGACGAAAGTCGAAGTAAAAAATCTCAACTCGTTTCGCTCCGTTGAGCGCGCGATCGAATTCGAAATCAATCGGCAACGCGTACTCCTTGAACGTGGTGAAAAAGTTTTGCAAGAAACACGCGGATGGGACGAGGGGAAGCAGCAGACATTTTCGCAGCGCCTCAAGGAAGAGTCTCACGACTATCGCTATTTTCCTGACCCCGATCTCCCAAAGTTGTATCGCTCGGAGATACCGGAATTTTTACCGGAAGCTCTCAAGCAAGACATGGCTGAACTTCCGTGGGAGAAGCAAGCGCGCTATCAGCGCGATTTTGGCATTAAGGAAAGTGATGCACAGCTTTTGACGTCGGATATGCTGATGGCGGAATTTTTTGAGCGTACGGCATCGCACCTTGTGCAAAAGGAATCGGTTCAACGAGCAAGCAACTATCTTCTTTCCGACGTACGCGGCCATCTTGCACAGCGGGGGATTGAGCTCACGATGCTGCCGATGACAGCGGAAGCATTCGCCGGTTTGATAGTATTGCTGGACGAAAGCAAAATTTCTTCGCGCGGCGCAAAAGAAATTCTTGAGGTCATGATAGAAGGTGGCGGAGATCCGGCACGTATTGCTGCGGAAAAGAATCTTTTGCAGACAAGCGACCCAAGCGCCCTCTCTCAAATTGCCGCAGATATAATTCGAGCGAACCCAGGGGTCGTCTCCGAGTACAAGGCGGGGAAGGAAACGGCTCTTCAGTACCTGGTTGGGCAGGGAATGCGTGCAAGTAAGGGCTCAGCTAATCCCGTTCTTCTGCGGGACCTCCTTGCACGGATGCTTACCTAAATGCAGAAAACGACGCCGCGGAAAAGTTTTGCTGACAGCATATCCACTTCATTTCTCAGGTAACCGAGAAAAAAAGCCCTATACTGAAAGGGTGGAGCACACTCTTTTCGTCAACGGCAAAAAATACATAACTGCACGGGAGGCCTCCGCGCTTTTCGGGTACGAGTCTGACTACGTCGGTCAGCTCATCCGTGCTGGAAGGGTAGCGGGAAAGCTGGTGGGGCGCTCATGGTTTTTGGACCCAGAGGAGCTTGAACAGTATATGAAAAACCGCAGCCGTGAAGCTCGTGGTCGAAAACGAGGGTCCCGGGCACAAGTAAAGCCATTAGTAGCTAGAGTACATACCTATGAGAGACTCCCTCAACAATCCATTTTCAACCCTAGCAAACTTCCGGGGGCAGGGAATGTTCCCGACCAGCTCCTGTCATGGTGGCCTACGTTTTTCGAAACCGAGGTTCAAAAGAGTCTATTACCGGAGAGCATACCTCAGAGCGCAAAGGCGGATACAAACACCGAGGCTCCTCAATCAACTGAGCTTCACCCGGTTGCCGATCTGGGGACTACGCCATTGTCGGTCAGTTTGGGAGAATCTCGTGAGGAGGTTTCAAAAAACAGCCCACAAAATATGCTTAATTCTCCCGCTCTCAATGCCACCACTGCGCCTATTTCCCCTCATGAGGATCAAATAAAGGAAAGAATAGTTTCCGGTGAGCGTCGTGTTCCCATTACCTATCATCCAGATGCGCACCCACTCATCCCTGCGCTCACAAAACCAATGAAGACCGACATAGTAGCAGCGCCTCCTTCTAAGCAGGGTGCAAAGGCACTTCTGGTCCCTGCTGGGGTTGTTACCGCCCAGACCCTTACGATCGATCGCTATGGATACCTTCGCTCCCTTGGAAAGCTCCTAGCAGCCGCCTTTGCGCTTTCGGCTTTCTTGTTTGCTGTTCTTAGTGGCTTTTTGAGCGGCACGTACGCCGTCACAAGGCCTATCGCACAAATCGCGACTCCGCCAGCTCCCGCGGCTTTTGGATTCATAGCCCATGTGGCTATAAATGTATACCTGGCCCTAGGGCATCTTTTACAGCTCTAACGATATATAAATATAGGTTTTAAGGCATATTATTTCTCGGCCAAAGCACTACAGGAGGAGCATCAGAAATCTAGGCCTGAACTGGGCGGAATAATAAATGAGCCTCGGCAGGTCTCGCGCTGGACTAGCTAAGAAACCTTTATTCAAAGGGCTAAAAAGTGTGGCGACATATCTAGGAATTACCTGGCCAGTTTTCCACATTTTTTCTAGGTAATTTTCGAAATGATGGCGTAAACTATAAGCACTTCGGGTGGGCGACCAATGAGTCACCTACTCATCCTCGATAAAAAATATCTTTCCGCAAAAGCAGCCGGGGATGCTGTTGGTTATACCAACGATTATGTCGCTCGCCTATGTCGTCAGGGCAAGGTAACTGCGCAGCGCATCGGGCGCATCTGGTACGTTGAAGAGGAATCTTTCTTCGCGTTTATCGCAAAGGCAAAGGAGGGCACTACCCGTCGCCATGCGGAAATAAGTCGATCTCGTAAGGCTGAGTACCATCGTGCTGCCACGCACTCAATCGCGAGACCTCTTTCCAAACCGGCAACGAGACTCGTCCCTTCGATGAAGGTCGTGGTTGAACCTCTTGCGCCGATTTCTTTTCCTGTCAGAACGTTGACATCCCCACGAAAGCCGGCCATATTTGCATTTTCAGCGTTTCGGGTGGCGACGGCAGCGCTTATATTTTTCAGCGTCTTCGGGGGAGTGTTTGCCGGAGCAGAGAGATTCCACGCCTTGGCGCAGCGCATTGCTCCTTCTCCAGGAGAGTTGAACGTGCTCCGTGATGTTGCGGTTGTTCTTTCCTACGGCGCGATTCATGCGAATGAGCCAGCTTTTGGTGTGTATCGAAGCGGCCGTGAACTTGCCCGGACCATCTCTGAACTTCACTTAGAGCCTCTGACGTTCTCCGACGCCGTGAGCGCCTTTGGTGGAAACGTTCACAGAGCGGCTCTATCCGCTGTTTTAGAGTTTGGTGATAGGTACGTGGCGGTTATCCATCAGCTTGGGGAAACTATCGGGACTCTCTCCTTCCACGCTTCCGTTGGTAGCGCTGAGCTCGGACGCGCTGCCGGCACGTCTTTAGTGTCTGGCCTCAAACTCACAGACGCTGGTCGCTCTAAAGTGTCCGCATCCCTTGCAGCCGTTTCCTCTTCCGTAGCGTCTTCCTCTTCTCGAAACCTCCGTGATACGTTGGCTCATGAAAGTCTTGGGCAAGCATTTTCGGTAAGTGTTGCGCAGATCCGCTCGGGACTCGTGAGCGCTTCGCATCAGGTCGCTTTCGCGCTTTCTCCGACGAGCGTATATGACGCGGTGCGGGCCATATTCGCGTTCTGGCACCGTTCAAACGCACCTTCCCTGCAGTCGATCGTTCAAAATATCAACAACACGTACAATCCGGCGAGTACGACGGTCATCGTTCAGCCCATTCAGACGAAAGTGGTTGAACGAACCATCGAGCGCGTCGTCTCCGGCGCGCCGGTCGCTGCAAGTGTGACCGAGGATGAGCTCAATGTGCGTTTGAACCAGCTCGACAATAAACTTTCCGCCCAAATCTATTCGATCGGCGCGTTCACGCCTCAGTTCAGCGGCCCTGCGCCGACCACCCCCGCCAATTTCCAGAGCGTCGCCCTCACCAACCGCATCGACAATCTTTCGGGTGTAACCATCAAAGACGCCACGTTCACTGGCTCGATCACCGGACTTAATTTTTTGCCGCTTTCAGGAGGAACGCTCACCGGCGCCCTCTCCATTTCCGCCTCGGCCGGTACCTCGACGGTCGCGAACGGCCTTTCGGTCGGGGTCCTCAATGTCTCGACGACCACGGCCACCTCGACCCTCGCAAGCGGGGTCAATCTCACCGGCGGATGCTTCTCGATCAACGGCACCTGCCTCTCGGCCAACGGCGGCGCGGGTAACCCGGGCGGAAGCAACACGCAAGTGCAGTTCAATGACGGCGGAATCTTCAACGGCGACGCAACGCTTACGTTCAACAAAACGACGAAACTCTTTACGCTCCAAAACCTCCTCGCGACCTCCTCGACCACCCTCCAGAACTTCACCTTTGGGAATGCGACGGGTACTTCGGCGACGACCACCAACTTCTTTACGACGACCGCAAGCTCCACCAACCTCTTTGCCCAGGTCCTCTCTGCCGGTAACATCACCTCGACCGGGCTTGGCACCTTCAGCACACTTCTGGCCACTGGCTCCACGACCCTCCAAAACTTCACCGCTCTCAATGCGACGACCACGAATGCCACTACCACAAACCTCGCCATCTCCGGCACCGCCTCGACCTCTGCGCTTATCATTTCGAGTCTTGGGAACGGCTCGACGCAGTGTCTCCAGATTTCCGGCACTGGCGTCGTTTCAGCTACCGGCGCGGCGTGCGGCTCAGGCGGTGGCGGAGCGTATCCATTTCAGCTTGCGGGCAACGCAACCTCGACCCTCACGCAATTCAACGGCGGCCTCACCGCCTACGCTTCTTCGACCATCGGCAACGGTACGCAAGGGGGCGGTCTCACGGTTTTCGGCCAGGCTACCACCACCAACCTCCTCGTGACGGCTTCCTCTACTTTCCAAAACATCACGTTCAGCAACGCCACCGGCACCAATGCGACGACCACCACCTTATTTGCGACGACGGCAAGTTCCACGAACTTCTTTGCAACGGTTCTTTCCGCAGGAAATATCACAAGCTCGGGTATCGGCACCTTCAGCAACCTCCTGGCGACCGGAAGCTCAACGCTCCAGAACCTTACCTTCCAAAACGCTACAGGCTCCTCGGCGACGACCACGAACCTCTTCGCATCGGTCGCAAGCACCTCGAATCTCTACGCCACCTCCATCAACGCGGGCAACCTCACCTCAGCCGGGATTGGCATCTTCAGCAACCTCCTTGCTACCGGCTCCACTACCCTCCAGAACGTCACCTTCGTGAACGCCACCGCCACCAACGCCACCACCACGACCCTCTTCGCCACCACCGCCTCCACCTCCGCCCTCTACCTGGGAGTCGGCCCCTGCGCCGCCGGAACTGCCCTGCTCACCAGCGCCTCTGGATTGGTCACCTGCAGCAGCATAACCGCCGCCTCCTCAACGCTCCTTAGCGACAACAACACCTTCACGGGAGCCACCATCTTCGCCAACATCACCCGCTCCACCTCAACCGCCGCAACCAGCACCTCTTTCTTCGCAACGACCGCCTCCTCCACCAACCTCTTTGCCACCGTCCTCTCCGCAGGGAACCTCACCTCAACCGGGCTTGGCACCTTCAGTACCCTCCTCTCCTCCGGCTCCTCGACGATCGGCGGGGGAACCCAGGGCAGCGGCCTCACCATTGCCGGTCAGGCCACCACGACCAACCTCCTCGTCACCGCCTCGACCACCCTCCAGAACGTCACCTTCGTGAATGCCACCGGTACCTCCGCGACGACGACTAACCTCTACGTCTCCGGGAACGCCTCGACCACCAACCTCTTCGCCAACAGCGCGACCATCGGCTCCCTCACGGTGGGCACCCTCGGCTCCTTCACCTTCACCAACGCGACGGGAACCACCCTCTTCACCACCACCGCGAGCTCGACGAACCTCTTCTCGACCATCCTCTCGACAGGGAACCTCACGAGCAGCGGGAGCGGCGCCTTCGGCAGCACTCTTTCGGTCACCGGCCTCTCGACCCTCACCGGCGGCTTCACGAGCCTCGCCTCCTCCACGGTCGGCACCTCGACGGGCTACGCGAAGCTCACGCTGTGGGGCGGGGGAGCGCCGACGAGCATCGATGCCGGGGGACGCATCCTCTCGGTCGTGAACGCCGCCAGCACCTCGCTCTTCTACGTCGACGGCCTGGGCACGAACTTCCAAAACGCCACCGGCACCAACGCCACCACCACGACCCTCTTTGCCACCACGGCCAGCTCCACCAACCTCTTTGCCACCGTCCTCTCCGCAGGGAACCTCACCTCAACCGGGCTTGGCACCTTCAGCAACCTCCTTGCTACCGGCTCCTCGACGCTCCAAAACTTCACCGCTCTCAATGCGACGACCACCAACGCCACCACGACGACCCTGGCGGTAACGGGCACCGCCTCCACCTCCGCCCTCGTAGTCTCTGGGGTGGGGAATGGGTCGACCCAGTGTCTCCAAGTGAATGGGTCGGGAGTGGTCTCGGGCGCTTCCTGTGGGGGCATCAATACCGACAAATTTGCAACCTCGACCAATGGTTTAACTATTTATCCAAATGCCGCACTAGCGGTGGTGATCGGCGGCACCGCGACCACCTCGCTTAACACCAAACTTGAGGTACTCGGGGGATTCCTTGCGACAGCTTCATCGACGATAGGTGGGGGAACCCAAGCGTCAGGGCTTACCATTTCCGGTGGGGCAACAACAACAGGGAACCTCATTGTTCAGGGAACCGGCACCTCGACCCTCAACGATACGAACTTCGTTGCTACCGGTCTCTACTGGAACGGCACGCGTTTTGTCGAATTGCCAACGGGCTCACACAGCATCTACATCGGTCTTCTCTCAGGTGCGGCCGCAGGCGTGAGTGATACCGACAACACTGCGCTTGGATACAACACGCTGAAGGCTGTTTCAGGAGGCACAGCCAACACCGCGGTTGGCTCCCAGGCGCTCCTCAAAGACGTCGGCGGCAGCAACAACAGTGCGTTCGGTAACGTAGCTCTTACCAACAACACCTCGGGCACGCAAAACACTGCAGTCGGCGATTCAGCGCTCTTCACTAACGGGACTGGCTCCTACAACACGGCGCTCGGCGCTTCGGCCCTTATCAGCGGAAACGGCGGTTCTCACAACACCGCGGTAGGGTACGTGGCGCTTCAGAACAACACGAGCGGCTCGTACAACGTGGCTCTCGGCGACTCAGCACTCTTGGGCAATCAGACGGGCTCCAACAACGTCGCGCTCGGCTATGCCGCAGCTTTTAATCCGACGAACGTGAGCTCGAGTGTCTTCGTCGGTAATCTCGCCGATGTTTCGACCGGTGTGGACAACATCGCCTCCTCGACCGCGATCGGCGCAGGTGCGAATGTTGGCATCAGTCGTGCCATCGTGCTTGGCGGCACCTCAGGGAAGGACACGGTATCGGTCGGCATCGGCACCTCGACGCCCGCATGGAGCCTCCAGGTAGCTTCCGCCACGCCCTACATCGCCGTCACGAACACCAACGCCGGGACTAACCTCAAACATTGGCTCCTCTCCAACATCGGCGGCATCTTCCGCATCGGCACGAGCTCGGATTCTCTCAATGCGACGGGCACCGCGCTCTCCATCGACGCCACCGGCACCGTCGCCCTCACCTACCTCACGGTGCGCGCCTCCTCAACGGTGGGCTCCCTCACGGTGACCGGCAACGCCACCGCCACCAACGCCACCACCACGACCCTCTTCGCCACCACCGCCTCCACCTCCGCCCTCTACCTGGGAGTCGGCCCCTGCGCCGCCGGAACTGCCCTGCTCACCAGCGCCTCTGGATTGGTCACCTGCAGCAGCATAACCGCCGCCTCCTCAACGCTCCTTAGCGACAACAACACCTTCACGGGAGCCACCATCTTCGCCAACATCACCCGCTCCACCTCAACCGCCGCAACCAGCACCTCCTTCTTCGCAACGACCGCCTCCTCCACCAACCTCTTTGCCACCGTCCTCTCCGCAGGGAACCTCACCTCAACGGGACTCGGCACCTTCGCCACTCTCCTCTCCTCCGGCTCCTCGACGATCGGCGGGGGAACCCAGGGCAGCGGCCTCACCATTGCCGGTCAGGCCACCACGACCAACCTCCTCGTCACCGCCTCGACCACCCTCCAGAACGTCACCTTCGTGAATGCCACCGGTACCTCCGCGACGACGACTAACCTCTACGTCTCCGGCACCGCCTCCACCTCCGCCCTCTACCTCGCCACCGGCCCCGGCTGTCTCCAAGCGGGAAGCAACGGCCTCATCACCTCGACCAACCTCAATTGCGCCCTCCAGGCCAACTCCAAGTGGGCCACCTCCACCACGGACGCCTTCGCCATCTCACCCAACACGGCCCTCAAGGTCGGCATCGGCACCACCTCTCCCCAGTGGGCCCTCCAAATTGCTTCTTCGACCGGTCCCCAGCTCACGCTCTCCGACTCCTCCTCGCTCGGGAACGCCCACTGGAGCTTCAGGAACGCCGGCGGGAACCTCTACCTCGCCACGAGCTCGGCGGGCACCTTCGCCACCAGCTCCGTCTCCGCACTCTCCATCGACGCCACCGGCACCGTCGCCCTCACCTACCTCACGGTGCGCGCCTCCTCAACGGTGGGCTCCCTCACGGTGACCGGCAACGCCACCGCCACCAACGCCACCACCACGACCCTCTTCGCCACCACCGCCTCGACCAGCAACCTCTACCTGGGAACCGGGGACGGCTTGCTCAAGACGAGCAGCGGCCTGGTCACCACAGCCCTTGCCGGCACCGACTACGTCGTCCCCACGGCCCTCGCCGACTACGTCAGCTGGACCAACGCCACCTCCTCCCTCTGGAGGAGCACCGGCTTCATCTCGGGGGCCTCCTCGACGGTCATCGGCGCCCTCAACGTCTCGGGCACGACGACGATCGGCACCTCGACTCCCGGGTACGGAAAGCTCACACTGTGGGGAAGCGGCACCTCCTCAACCACCAAGGCCCTCGAGCTCGTCAACCAGGCGTCGACCACGCTCCTCTCGGTGACCGACGCTGGGGTGACCCGCCTCATCGACCTCATCTCCTCGGGGAACGCCACCACCACCAAGGCAACCAGCACCTCCTTCTTCGCAACGACCGCCTCCTCCACCAACCTCTTTGCCACCGTCCTCTCCGCAGGGAACCTCACCTCAACCGGGCTTGGCACCTTCAGTACCCTCCTCTCCTCCGGCTCCTCGACGATCGGCGGGGGAACCCAGGGCAGCGGCCTCACCATTGCCGGTCAGGCCACCACGACCAACCTCCTCGTCACCGCCTCGACCACCCTCCAGAACGTCACCTTCGTGAATGCCACCGGTACCTCCGCGACGACGACTAACCTCTACGTCTCCGGGAACGCCTCGACCTCCGCCCTCTACCTCGCCACCGGCCCCGGCTGTCTCCAAGCGGGAAGCAACG